>CAURGH010000001.1:0-218395 GCA_963524305.1 uncultured Leptotrichia sp.
GTAAATTTGACTTAAATATCGGATTTGACAACACAAGATTTGGAGTAACAGTAAACGCAGGATATGACACTAAAGGTGAAAACATCAGAGGTGGAATCGGATTTAGAGCGATTTACTAATTCTAGAATGAATAAGGTTTTAAATTATTTGTCATAATATATAAAACAAAAGGACAGTCTCTAATTGAGCTGCGCCAAACTCTTGGATAGACAAGACAGGGATGCGGTTCATTTGGAGGCTGTTTTTTATAATTTAAAATTAAATTGCTAAAAATTATATAAATTTAGGAGTTGAATAAATAGCCATATTTTTTGAGTTTGGTTTTAAAGCATTTTTACTATATAAAATCAATTTAAAAAATAATTTTCTAGAAAAAAATAATTTTTACGATATTTATTTCAAAAAAATTTTTACATGTGGTATAATAAAAATATAATTGATATTCAAATCGATAAAAATAAAATTCATAAATTTTTAGTGCTATTTAGTTTGTTAAATGGTTGTAAAAATTATGAAAAAATTGAAATTTTAAAATGAAAAAAAGTGTAAATAATAAAAATTATGAGAGGTAGAGAATTATGATAAAAGTATATTATTATCCAAGATGTACAACGTGTAAAAGAGCTTTGAAATGGCTAGATGACAATGGTGTGGAATGTGAGAAAAAACATATTGTTGAGGAAATTCCTTCTTTGGAAGAATTGACGGCGATTTATAAAAAGAGTGGGTTGCCGTTGAAAAGATTTTTTAATACGAGTGGATTGGTTTACAAGAGCATGGGGTTAAAAGATAAATTGGCGGATATGTCAGAAGAAGAGCAATTAAAGTTGCTTTCGTCGAATGGAATGCTTATAAAAAGACCGATTGTTGTTGGAGATGATTTTGTGCTAGTTGGGTTTAAGGAAGCTGAATGGAGTGAAAAACTTTAAGAAAAAATCATTGAAGAAAAATCGTGAAAGGGAGGTAAAATGGAACAAACAATACTTTCTGTAAGTGAGTTAAATAGGGAAGTAAAACAGTATTTGGAAAGTACGCAAACTTTCAAAAATGTGTTTATCAAGGGTGAACTTTCTAACATTACTTATTATTCGTCGGGGCATTTGTATTTTACATTGAAGGATGCTAAGGCGAGTGTAAAGTGTGCGATTTTTAAGTATAAATTTCGTGGAGTGCCTACGGATTTGAAAGAAGGGGATCAAGTAAAAATTCGAGGAAATGCATCACTTTATGAAACAAATGGTTCATTTCAAATTATCGCTGATTTTCTTGAGAAAACAAATACGATTGGATCATTGTATGAAAAAATGGAAATGTTGAAAAGAGAGTACAATGAAAAAGGGTATTTTGATGAATCAAATAAAAAGAAATTGCCACAAATGCCTATGAATATTGGAGTTGTAACAGCTGAGACTGGAGCTGCTATACGTGATATTATAAATACAACTCACAAAAGATTTCCAAATGTTAATATTTATCTTTATCCGTCGAAAGTTCAAGGAGAAGGTTCAGCAATAGAGGTTTCTAGAGGGATAGAGTTTTTTAATAGAATTTGTGATAATGGGGAATTGGATTTGGATGTGTTGATTGTAGGGCGTGGAGGTGGAAGTATTGAGGATTTATGGGCGTTTAATGAGGAGCCTGTAATAGAGGCGATTTATAAGTCGAAAATTCCGATTGTTTCTGCTGTAGGGCATGAAATTGATAATTTGTTGTCAGATTTGGTTGCTGATAGAAGAGCTGCGACACCTACTCAAGCTGCAGAAATTTTAATTCCAGAAAAAGAAAAATTAGTAGAAAATTTAATAGTGAAAAAAAATAGATTATCAAAATCGTTATTAAATAAAATTGTTTTAATGAAAAAAGAGTTAGAACAACGAGAAAAAAATTATTATATCAAAAATTATTTGAATATTTTGAATGATAAAAAAATTGATATGATTGAAAAAGAGCAAAAATTAACAAAAGAAATAAAAATTAGGATTGAAAAATCGAGAGAGAATTTAAAATTAAAAAAGGCTAAACTTTCAAGATTTTCGGTGGAGGATATTTTGAAACAAGGATACACAATTACTCGAAAGGATGGAAAGATTGTTAAAAGAGGAATTGAGCTTAGTCAAGAGGATAAAGTGGAAATTCAGTTTGCAGATAGCGTGAGAAAGGCTGTTATGAAGTAACAGATTGAAAAAATGTTGTGCTTAGAAGGAGATAGAAAATGTCGAAAAGAGAAGATTATTTGTCGTGGGACGAATATTTTATGGGAATAGCGTTTTTGTCTGGAATGCGGAGTAAGGATCCATCGACACAGGTGGGAGCTTGTATAATTGATGAGGATAAGAAAATAATCGGAATAGGTTATAATGGTTTTCCAATGGGAAGTTCTGATGATATGATGCCTTGGGAAAGAGAAGGAGATTTTTTGGAAACGAAGTATCCGTATGTTGTTCATGCTGAGTTGAATGCGATTTTAAATAGTATAAAA
This sequence comes from uncultured Leptotrichia sp., assembly GCA_963524305.1. Classification (GTDB taxonomy): domain Bacteria; phylum Fusobacteriota; class Fusobacteriia; order Fusobacteriales; family Leptotrichiaceae; genus JABCPH02. The sequence goes on from CAURGH010000001.1 coordinate 2,480, forward strand.
TCACTAAAAAATAGTACGATTTATGTAACACATTTTCCGTGCAATGAGTGTGCAAAGGCAATTGTTCAGTCAGGCATAAAAAAAGTTGTCTATTTTTCAGATAAGCACAAAGATTTGGAAACAACGAAGGCTTCAAAAAAAATTCTTGAGAATGCAAATATTGAAATTTCACATATTAATTTGGATAAAGAGAAAATTGTGATAAATTTTAAAGATTAACGAAAAGAGGTCGAAATGGTAAATATTGGAAATGATTGGGACGGAATTTTTGAGGAACATAAGGAATTTCAAAAAGACTATTACAAAAAAATGAGAAAATTTTTGATATTAGAGTATAAAACGAAAATTATTTATCCTAAGACAGATGAGATTTTTACAGCTTTTAAGTTGACAAGCTACAAAGATTGTAAGATTGTTTTGCTTGGACAAGATCCTTATCATGGTGAAAATCAGGCACATGGATTGGCTTTTTCTGTGAAAAAAGGCGTACCGTTGCCACCGTCACTAAAAAATATTTATAAAGAAATTCACAATGAATATGGTTATGAAATGAGTAATAGTGGATACTTAGAAAAATGGGCAAGACAAGGAATATTGCTTTTAAATACAGCGTTAACTGTAGTTGCTGGGAATGCTAATTCTCACTCAAAAATTGGTTGGGAAATATTTACAGATAATGTGATAAAATATTTGAATGATAGAGAAGAACCACTAATTTTCATTTTATGGGGAAATAATGCGAAGAGTAAGAAAAAATTGATTAATACGCAAAAACACTATATTTTGGAAGGGGTTCATCCGAGTCCGCTTTCTGCAAATCGTGGATTTTTTGGATGTAACCATTTTATTAGAGCGAATGAAATTTTAAGAGAATTAGGTGAAAAGGAAATTGACTGGGAAATATAGATAAATTTGAAGAAAGGAGGCGGTTTATGAATTTTAGAAAATCTCAAATGGAAGATGTTGATAGAATTTTGGAGCTTATAGAAATGGCTAAAAGTTCGTTAAAAGAGATGGGGATTGACCAATGGCAAAATGGATATCCAAATAGAGAAAAGATAGAAAATGATGTAAATAAAGGGATAAGTTATGTTTTAGAAATAGAAAAATCAACAACTGAAAATACAGATTTTAATAAAAATAGTAATAAAAAAATTGTTGCGACAATTGTTTTATCACCAGAACCTGATACGGCTTATGATAATATAGATGGAAGTTGGAAGACAACAAAACCTTATGTGGCAATTCACAGGGTTGCCGTTGATAATAACGTGAAAAATCAAGGAATTGCTACAAAAATTTTGAGTTATTCTGAGGATTTTTGTCGTGAAAATGGAATTGAAAATCTGAGGGCGGATACTCATAAGGAAAATATTCCGATGCAAAGAATATTGATAAAACAAGGGTTTGAGATATGCGGTGAAGTAACGTTGGATAGGGAGCCTGATGTAGGGGCGAAAAGAATAGCGTTTGATAAAATTGTAAAAAAATAGAAATTTTAGATAGAAAATTTTACAAAAAATTTTACACAGGAAGAGAGTGATTTTAGTATGAAATTTGAGACAAGAACAATACACGGGATAAAAGAAGGAAAAAAAGAAAGATTGTGGGGAACAAGTGTAGATTTTGCTTCGACATTTCCGGTTAAAGAATTTGGAGTAACTCAAGAGTTTGAATATTCAAGAGTGTCAGCACCTACTAGAAATGATGTGGAAGCATTATTAGCGAATTTAGAAAATGGGAAATACGGTTTTGCATTTTCTTCAGGAATGGCGACTACAACATCAGTATTTACAATGTTTGAAGCAGGAGATCATATAATTTTAGGAATTGATATTTACGGTGGAACTTATAGAATTTTACACGATGTTTATTCAAAATTTGGTGTGGAATCAACATTTGTAGATACGACAGATTTGGAAAATATTAGAAAAGCTATAAAACCTAATACAAAAGCAATTTTGATTGAAACACCTTCAAATCCGTTATTGGATGTAACAGATATCAGAGGAGTCGTAAAAATAGCGAAAGAACATAATTTGATTACAATTGCTGACAATACTTTTATGACACCATATTTACAAAGACCTTTAGATTTGGGAATTGATATTGTAATTCATAGTGCTACAAAATTCTTGTCTGGACATCATGATTTATTGGCGGGAGTGGCAGTTACAAATAACGAAGAAATAGCTGAAAAAATTAAATTTTCGCAAGTAGCGGCAGGAGCTTTGATTTCGCCTTTTGATAGCTGGTTATTAATGAGAAGTTTAAAAACTTTAAAATTAAGAGTGGAAGCAGCTCAAAAAAATACAGAAAAATTGATAGAATTTTTTCAAAATCATGATGCAATTGATAAAGTTTATTATCCAACATTGGACTCAAATAAAGGAAAAGCAATTCATGAAAGCCAAGCAAGTGGTGGAGGTTCAGTATTTTCGTTCAAATTAAAAGATGATACAAAAGTAAAAAAATTCTTTGAAAGCTTGAATGTAGCAATTTTTGCAGCAAGCCTTGGAGGAGCAGAAACATTGGTAACTCACCCAAGCACAATTACTCATGCAGAAATGCCTGAAGAAGAAAAGGAAGCACGTGGATTTACAAATTCATTAATTAGAATTGCAGTTGGATTTGAAAATATTGATGATTTAATTGCTGATTTTGATAATGCTTTGAAATAGGCATTGGGTAATTGGAAATTATTTAAAAAAAGAGGGTGAGAGAGTGTCACAGAAAGTGGACGAAGGTAAGCAACAATTGGTGATGCTAGGAACAGTATTTGTGCTAATTGTTATTTTAATGGCATTTATGATGAATTTTGGGAAAAATTCTAACAAGGCAAATGCTGAAACAAAGACAGTAGCTGGAAAGAACATTGGGAAAAATAATTCGATAGCGTCAAATGGGAAATATCAAGTTTTAAAAGTGAGTGATGGAGATACAATGAATGTACAGAAAATTGAGAATGGAAAACCAGTTGATGAGGTTGTGAAAATAAGAATGTACGGAATTGATGCTCCAGAAAAAACACAAGATTACGGTCCAGAAAGCCGGGCAGCTTTAGCAAAAATTATTGGAAAGAATTTGGTTGAAATTGAAGTGAAAAATCGAGATAGATATGGTCGTTCAGTAGCAGTTGTTTATGTAAATGGGAAAAATGTCAATCAAGAGATGGTTAGAACTGGAAATGCATGGTGGTATTACGAATATGATAAAAAAGATAATGAGATGGAGCAATTACAAGCTGATGCGAAGAAAAATAAGCTAGGATTATTTTCAAAAAGAGGCTATGTAGAACCTTGGATTTATAGAAAAGAGAAAAAGGTTCAAACATCAACTAAACCAAGAGTTAGAAAAAAAATCAAATGATAAAAAATGAAAGAGGTGAGCTGATGTGACGAGTAAATTAAGAGAGTTAACAGAAAGTGTTAAAAAGTTTTTTAGAAATTTTTTTAAATTTAAATTTTCAGAGACAGTTTTATTCACATTTTTGTTATCAGGTTTTCGGATTTTTTCAAATTCTACTGTAAAAGAAGTCACTGAACCAAAAAAACCAGAAAATAATACATCTATTGACGACAAAAATTTAGAAATAGTACCTTCAAAACCTGAAAGCAGAAAAATTTTAAGAAACAATGAACCAAATTTGCTAACGTTAATGAAACGAGAAAGAATTGTCAAAAGAACAAACTGGAGTTTATTTCCAATATTTGAAAAAGATTGGGAGGGATCTTATTCTGCTAGAGTAGATAAAACAGGAAAAATACTGTATAAAAGAAAAGAACAGTTCAGTCCGGACCGATATCAAGAACTTATTGAAACACAGATTTCAGCATTGGATTTGTTTAAAAATCGAGCATGATATTAAAATCAAAATTGATTTTAAATTAGCAGAAAAAAATATTGTGTACTGAAGGGAGTTTTGTGCTCCCTTTTAAAATAAATTTTACAAAATTATAGAAATTATGTTATAATTCGTGGAGTATAATAAAATAGAAAAAGGTGATAAATAAATGTTTATAGATGAAAGTGTAATTACAGTGATATCTGGAAAAGGTGGAGATGGAGCTGCTACATTTAGAAGAGAAAAATTCGTGCAATTTGGAGGGCCTGATGGTGGAGATGGAGGAAAAGGTGGAGATATCGTTTTCATTGCAGATCCAAATATTAATACGTTAGTAGATTTTAAGAGTAGCAAGAAATTTAAGGCTGGCGATGGTATGAAAGGGAGTGCGGCTCGTTGTACTGGGAAATCAGGAGAAGATTTAGTGATAAAAGTTCCTGTAGGGACGATGATTAGAGATTTTGAATCGAATAGATTGCTACTAGATTTGAGTAGTCCTAATGAAAAAGTTGTGTTTTTGAAAGGTGGAGATGGAGGACGTGGAAATATCCATTTTAAATCTTCAGTAAAAAAAGCACCAAAATTGGCAGAAAGTGGAAGAGAAGGATTAGAATTAAAAATAAAATTAGAGTTGAAATTATTGGCTGATGTTGCATTGGTTGGCTATCCGAGTGTTGGAAAATCAAGTTTTATTAATAAAGTTTCAGCCGCAAAATCAAAAGTTGCAAGTTATCATTTTACGACATTGAAGCCGAAATTAGGTGTAGTGAGAATAGATGATGAGCAAAGTTTTGTAATAGCTGATGTTCCTGGATTAATAGAGGGAGCACACGAAGGAATAGGACTTGGAGATAGATTTTTGAAACATATTGAAAGATGTAAATTGATAATTCATATTGTTGATGTTTCAGGAATTGATGGAAGGGATCCAAAGGAAGATTTTGTTAAAATAAATCAAGAATTAAAAAATTATAGTGAAAAATTATCGAAAAAGCAACAAATTGTTGTAGCAAATAAAATTGATATGCTTTATGAAGAAGAAAAATTAGATGAATTTGAAAAATTTGTGAAGGAAAATGGAGTTGAATATGTGTATCCAGTTTCGGTTATTGCAAATGAAGGGTTGAAACCTGTATTAAACAAGGCTTGGGAAATGGTTCAAGAAATTCCTAGGGAAGAATTGGAAGAAGAGTATTCAGTAGATGAATTATTGAGAGAAATTAATAAAAAAGAAGACTGGGAAATTAGAAAACTTGAAGAGCATATTTTTGAAGTTGACGGAAGAATTGTTGACGATGTACTTAAAAAATATGTATTTATGGGTGAAGAAGGAATTATTAATTTCTTACAAAAAATGAGAAGTTTAGGAATGGAAACAGAGCTTGAAAATGCTGGAGTTGAAGAAGGCGACATTATTGTAATTGCTGGATATGAATTTGAATACGTATTATAGAAAGAAAGAATTATGAATAAAAAATTAAAAGGAATAGTAATTAGTGGAGCTACAGGCGTTGGGAAAACTGATTTATCAATAAAACTTGCAAAAAGGCTGAATGCGGATATTATTTCGGCTGATGCCTCGCAAGTCTATAAATTTTTAGACATTGGAACCGCAAAAGTAACAGAAGATGAAATGCAAGGAATCAAACATTATATGATTGACGTTGTAGAACCTGATGAAGATTATTCTGTTGGAGATTTTGAAGTAGAAGTGAATGAAATTTTGAACGAAAAAGAAGAAAATGCTGAAAATGTAATTTTAGTTGGTGGAACGGGACTTTATATAAGAGCGATAACGGATGGATTTTCTGATTTGCCGACAAAAGATGAGAAGATAAGAAAAGATTTAGAAAAAAAATCGCTAGAAGAATTGCAAGAAATTTTACAAGAACTAGATTTACAGGCTTACAATGAAATTGATTTGAATAATAAATTGAGATTAGTAAGAGCAATAGAAGTTTGCAAAATAACTGGTGGAAAATTTAGTGAATTGCGAGTAAAAAATATCAAAAAAAATAATTATAACTTTTTGAAGGTGTTCTTGACTAGGAATAGAGAAGAATTATACGAAAGAATAAATAAAAGAGTTGACATAATGATACAAAAAGGACTTGTCGAAGAGGCAAAAAAAGTATATAATAGCTATGGGAATAGTTTATATAAAATATCGGCGATAGGTTACAAAGAATTGTTTTATTATTTCGATGGAAAAGTGTCTTTGGAAGAAGCAATAGAAGATATTAAAAGAGAAAGCCGAAGATATGCCAAAAGGCAGATTACTTGGTTTAGAAAGGAAAAAGATTACTTGATTTATAATTTGTCTGAAATTTCAGAAAAAGAAATTATAGAGGATATTTTAAGAAATTATGACAATTTTTCGTAGAAAGAAAGGAAGTAAAATGAAAATACAAGATTATTTAACAGTGGAAAGAGTAAATTTAGATTTGCAAGGGACAACCAAAAAAGAAATATTTAATGAAATGACAAAATTATTTGTAAAAACTGGAGTTATCCCAGAAGAAAGTACTGAAGAATTTATTGAAGCATTATCAGAAAGAGAACAAATATGCTCTACAGGAATGCAAGACGATATCGCAGTACCACACGCAAAATCTCCATGTGTTTCAAAAATTGCATTAGCATTCGGAATTTCAAAAAATGGAGTTGATTTTGACAGCATGGACGAAAAACCATCAAAACTAATCTTTATGATAGCAGCACCTAAAGGAGAAAAAAAAGAACATTTAGACTTGTTAGCAGAAATTTCTAAATTGTCGTATGAAGAAGATTTAGTAGAAAAAATAGAAACTATTCAATCAGTAAATGAATTATTTGAATTATTGGATCAGATTTAATAATTAAAATTAATATTTTATTGCGAAAATTAAAAAAATTAGAATACTATTAATGTTTATTATTAAATTTTAGGCAGTATTTTCGTAAATTTAAAAAAAATTCAAAAATAATGCTAAAAAATTAAAATTTTAATTGTATTTTTATTTTTTTTTTGATACAATGTAACTAAAAGTTAAGGAGAAAAAAAGACAGTTATAAAAATGGGAGGTCTAGTAATGAAAAGAAAAGCATTGCTAATAGCGGGCGTTATTATGGTATCAGTAATTGGATATTCAGCGCCAAACACAAACAGTTTGGAATCAAGTTTAAATGCAATTGAAAATAAATTTAACGATTTATTGCAAAAAGAAGCTCAAAAGAAAGCAGAATTTCAAAATGAGAAAGATAGACTAGAAAAAGAAGTTGAAGATTTACAAAACAAATTAATTGGAAAAGAAAAATTACAAGAAAAATTGAAAAAAGATTCAGAAGTTAGATGGCACAGAGATGAGTACAAAAAAATATTGAAAAACTATGATGAATATTACAAAAATTTAGAAAAAACAATCGTACAAAAACAAACTAGAATTGCTGAATTAGAAACTCTTTTATCAGTAATGCAATAATAAAAATATAGTAAAGGAATAGGATGATATGAAAAAAACTTTATTTATCGGATTAGTATTAGCAGCATCTGCTCAAATGTTTGGAGCGAGTGCACAAGATTTATTAAAAGAAGCTAGAAATGATTATTATAAAAATTTGAATAAAAAAGCTGAACCAGTAAAAGTAAAAAGAGAAAAAGTAGTTAAAGATGCTCAAAAAGCAATGGATGAAGCTAGAAAAGAAATGTCAGATGGGACAGTAGACGAATACTTAGATCAGAAAGAAGAAGCACCAAAACCAAAAACTCCAATGGAAAGATTACAATACAATTCAGAAAAAGCAGCTGACAAAGTTGATTTTTATGAAAGAGTAGTAAGAAGTGTTAAGAGAGAAGAAGCGGAAGTTGTTGGATATAATGATGTTTTAGGAAAACAATCTTCAAAAAAAGTTGACTCAAGAAGATCTTCACAAAAACCAAAAAAAGTAGTAAAAAAATCAAATAAAAAATAATAAAAAATACTGAAGAATAAGAAGTCAAATGTGAAAGGAAGAAAATATGAAAAAAATTATTGGAATAGTAGCATTATCAGTATTAGCAGTAAGTCAATTATCATTTTCAGCAGGAAAATCAAATACTGATGCAGCAGTACAAAGATTACTAAAAGTAGCAAAACAAAGACAAGCTGAACGAACAGTAGAAGTAAGTCCAGTAGAAGTGACTGGAACTACAACAACTGGTACAGCACCTAGAGTAAAAAGAGTAAGTTCTAAAAAAGCAGAAATAAAAGCAATGAAAGCTAAAGAAAAAAATATGACTGAAAGTGAAAAAATGGATGTAGAAATCCAAAGAATTAAAAAGAGAGTAACACAAATCAACAATAACATAGATACATTTAACAAAAATAATGAAATTTTGGAAAAAATGGAACAAAGATTAGATCAAATTCAAGATAAAATGAAATAAACATTTGCAATAACAAAAAAATTAGTTATAATTAGTTTAGGTATATAATTTTTTAAAAAAATATATAGTAAAATAATTTTAGAAAGGGAGAACTGTAATGAAAAAATTAGCATTATTAGCGTTAGGTTTAGGAGCTTTATCTTGTACAAATGCAAGATTGGTAAACTATAACACTGAAAGATTAGATCACATTGAAGAGTATTTAAAAGAAAACAAACCAACTAGAAATGCTCCAGAATATAAATCATTAGAGAAGGAGGCAGAACAATGGTTAGAAAATCAACAATAATCGGATTATTAGCAATGTTGTTAGTTTCTGCACCAGTAATGGCTAGAAAATTGACAACTACTCAAATGAGAGAAAATACAATTAGAATCAATGCTTTGGAAATTGAAGAAGAAGGAGCAGAAGCAGTAAAAGTTGAACCTAAAGAAGAAGTTGTTGTATTAGATGCAGGTAAATTGAATTTTGACTTCGATAAAGATATAGTAAAAGAAAGATACTTCGAATTATTAAGAAATGTTAAAGCATATGCAGAACAAAAAAATTATGCAATTAGAATTATTGGGCATACAGATTCTAAAGGTTCTGATGAATACAATATGAAACTTGGTATGAGAAGGGCAATTAGCGTAAGAAATAAATTAGTTGAATTTGGATTGGATCCAGCTAGAGTTGTCGGAGTTGACTCAATGGGAGAAAGACAACCAGTTGCTACAAATGAAACTGATGAAGGAAGATTTGAAAACAGAAGAATTGAATTCCAATTCTCACCTTTCCAAGGTAAATAATAAGCAAAAATAGAAACTTTGAAAGTATTAAAAGTACTTTAATAACTACATCTTGAGAAAATAGATTTATTTGAATTTTTTGAGATGTAGTTTTTTATTTTTTCTTTTTGTCATTATAAATTTTTTAATAAAAGATTTTTAATTTTTGTGATGAGAAAAAGAAACGATCAAAAAAATTAAAGGTGGAAAAATGAAGAAAACAGGAGAAGAAACTAGAACAACGTTAAAAGATATGGAAATTATCCAAAGAAATGATTTTCAAAATTTTACTTTAGATTCAGTTTTATTGGCGGATTTTGTTAAAATTAATCGAAAAACGAAAAAAATATTAGATATTGGAACTGGATGTGGAATAATTTCATTATTACTTGCAAAAAAATCACAAGCAAAAATAGTTGGAATTGAAATACAAGAAATTATGTCAGAAATCGCTAAAAAAAATATTGAGAATAACGGTGTAAAAAATCAAGTAGAAATATTGTCTAATGATATAAAAAATTTCAAAAAATTATTTAAAAGAGATGAATTTGATGCGATTGTCACAAATCCTCCATATTTTGAATTTACAGGAGATTTGAGCCAGATAAATGATTTAGACCAATTAAGTCGAGCAAGACACAATATTGACTTAACATTGGAGGAAATTATAGAAGCTACGAGTTATTTATTGAAAAATATGGGAAGTTTTTCATTAGTATTCCGGAGTGATAGGCTAGTTGAAGTAATTTTACTTCTAAAAAAATATAATTTAGAACCAAAACGAATGAAAAATTGTTACACAAAATATGGAAATGATGCTAAAATCTGTCTATTGGAAGCAGTAAAAGATGCAAAGAAAGGCTTTAAAATAGAGGAAGCAATTTATATTTATAATGTAAACAATGAGAAAACTGATTATGTGAAATCGTTGTATGGTCAATAACGAAAATATTATTAATTTTATTTTAATAAAATATGAAAAAGAGTTTGGTAAAAAAGTAAAATGTTTGTTATAATATAAAGAAGTGAGAAGATAATTTGATAAAATTTTGTAGCAAAAGCTGAGTTTGAGAGTGATGACCAAGCTCTCATAGGAAAGTGAGGATTTATGAATATAGTTGCACCAGCTGGAAACTATGAAAAACTAGAGGCAGCAATAAAAGCAGGAGCAAACGAAGTATTTTTTGGATTAAGAGGATTTGGAGCTAGAAGAAATAATCAAAATCTTGCGATAAATGAAGTGCTGGATGCGATTGATTATGCTCACTCACGAGGGATTATGACTTCGATGACATTAAATACGATATTAAAAGATACAGAAATAAGCAGTATGTACAATAATGTAAAAAGAGTTTATGAACATGGAATTGATGCAGTGATTGTTCAGGATTTAGGATTTATAAAATTTATAAAAGAGAATTTTCCAGGGTTGAGAGTCCATGGAAGTACACAAATGACGGTTGCTAATCATGTTGAAGCGAAAAAACTGGAAGAATTAGGGTTGGATCGTGTTGTTTTAGCTAGAGAATTGTCATTTGAGGAGATAAAAAGTATTCGAGAGAAAACAAATGTTGAGTTAGAGATTTTTGTGTCTGGATCACTTTGTATTTCGTATTCAGGAAATTGCTATATCAGTAGTTTTATTGGAGGAAGAAGTGGAAATAGAGGACTTTGTGCATATTCTTGTAGAAAAAAATTTACTGATGAAAAAGGAAAAGAAGCATACTTTTTGAGTCCAAATGACCAGTTGTTACAGGCGAAGGAAATTAATATGCTAAAAGAAATTGGCATTGAAGGGATAAAAGTAGAAGGGCGTAAAAAATCTAGCGAATATGTGTTTGAAACAGTAAGTTATTATGACAATATTTTGAAGGGGACACCAAGACCTACAGAAAGTTACAAATTATTTAATCGAGGATATTCAAAAGGATATTTTTATTTGGATAATAAACTTATGAACTTTAAGTACTCGTCTAATTTTGGGTACTTTTTAGGTGTGAGAATTGGTGAAACAAATAATTTTAGAATTGATGACGATTTGATTTTAGGAGATGGAGTTCAGTTTGTAGATGAGAATTTTGAGGCCATTTCGGGAGAATATGTAAACAAAATAATTTTTAATGGAGAAAAAGTTCAAAAGGCTCAGAAAAATGATACGGTTTCGATTGGAAAATTGCCGAAAGGGACAAAATATATTTATAAAAATTATTCTAAAGAGATAAATGATAGAATTATTCATAATATAAAGGTTTCAAAGAGATTTTCGACGATAGATGGAGAAATGGTTGCTAAAAAAGGGAAAGAGTTGGAATTGAAATTTGAGATTGATAATATAAAGGGACAGAAGATTGTAGCGATTGTAAAAGGGAATATTTTGGATCAAGATGCGAAGAAAATGATAACGAAGGAACAGATTGCAGAGAAATTAGGAGAATTGGGTGATACGTCGTTTGAATTGGGAAATATTTCGATTGATTATGATGGAACAACATTTATTCCATTTAGTGAGTTAAAGGCTTTGAAGCGGGAATGTGTGGCTCAATTGCAGGAAAAATTGTTGCAATCGTATAGAAGAAAGGCACCTGAAAAGAGGGAGTATCATTTTGAGAATAAATCAGAGAATGTAATGCCAATATTTTCGGCATTAGTATCTAATGAAGAGCAAGAGAGAGCTTGTCGTGAGGCTGGAATCGAAAAGATTTATCATAAGCAGTATGATGTTGCGAAAGAGAAAAATTTAGGAAAGATAAAAGTGGATACGAATTTGGCTTCAAACTTGTATCAGGCGATTATGGGAGAGAAAAATGGTTTGAAAGGACAGTCGCTTGATTGGAATTTAAATATTTTTAATAATCATACGATAGAAATGTTTTCAAGATTTCCAAATATAGAAACTGTTTTTATTTCGCCAGAGCTGAATCACCGACAATTGAAAAATATAAAATCCGACAAAGTAAAAAAAGGCTTAGTAATTTACGGATATTTGAAAGGAATGTATATTGAGCATAAAATATTTGATGAGGAATATAAGGAGCTTGAGGGAGAATTTTATGATAAATATAAAGTTTTAAAAAATGATTTGAATAATATTGAGTTGTATTTGGATAAGCCAATGAACTTGATTCCTAAGCTGGATGAAATTTTGGAATGTAATTTTGATGAATTAAGATTGGATTTTACTTTTGAGAGTCCGGAGGAAGTGCGAGAGATAATAGAAAGTTTGGAAACTAGAAAAGGTAAGTACAATCCTTATGCGTTTGAAAATGGAGTGCTTTAAATTTTGATAAATAGTTATTAAAATTTTGAAATGAAAACTGAGTGAGAGGATATCAATTTAGCTCTCATTGAAAAGAGAGGGGAATAAATTTGAAAATAGCAAATATGACGAATGATAATTATTTACGAATATTGTATACGCTGTTGGGAGTATCAATTTTTGTCCATTATTGGTTTGTGGTACTTTTTACAGTTTTAATTTTGATAGATTTATTTTTTTCTGGCGAATATAAAAAAATATTGAAAGACAGATCGCTGATTGTAGTCGAAATAGTTCTAGGATTTTCAATTGTGATGGCTATGATATATGATAACTGGTATGGATTGATAGCGATACCAATTTTGCTATGTGTAATGGTTGGAAGGTATTATACCTTGATTATGGAAAGTAGCACGAAAAAGAATAATTTAGAATTGCTTTGTAAAGTTTCAGTTTTACCTTTTGTGACAGGGGTTATTGAATATTTGATTACGAGAAAAAGAGCTGGATATTTTGCTTTTCACAATCCAAATTATCTAGGAAGCGTAATGATGATGATTGCAGTTGCAAATTTATATTTTGCATTTGAGAAAAAATCAAAATGGAATTTTATGATATTTTTTTTGAATATAGCAACATTAATTTTATCTGGTTCTAGATCGGCTTTAATTGGGATAACTGTTGGAGTATTTGTGCTATTTTATTATTTTTTTGAAAGAAAATATTTTATTGCAACGATAGTGGTTTTGATTAGTTATATTGTTGGGGTAATTTATGGATTTTTTCCGTTTTTGCGAGAAAAAAGTATTATAGAATATTTTTGGTTGAGAGTAGATATAATAAAAATAGCAATTGGGATATTTGAAAAGACAAATATTCTTTATGGACATGGGAATTTTTATTATTATAAATTTACAAATTTTATTTATCCACACTCTCATAACGCATTGGTCGAATCACTTTTGAGTTACGGAGTTGTTGGGACATTGGCATTGTTAGCTGTTTTTTTGAGATACATTTATGAAATAATGAAAAATAATGAGAATAATATATTAAAGATATCTTTAATTTTAGGAGTAATTGCTCATAATTCTACTGATTTTGTAATTTTTTGGATACAGACAGTGCTATTATTTATAATGATTTTGTCTTATACTGAAAATAATAAGAGAATGAAAGAATACGGGATAAAGATATATTCTAACCATAGAAAAAACAAGAAAGAGAAAGGAAAAGAAAAAGATGAGAGATAATATTTATGTTGGATTAGTTCATTATCCAGTGTATAATAAAAATGAGGAAATAGTGGCAACGTCGGTAACAAATTTTGACATTCACGATATTTCGAGAACTTGTAGAACATACGATATAAAAAAATATTTTATTATCACGCCTGTTGATGCACAACAAGAATTAACGAATAGAATTATTAATTATTGGACAGAAGGTGACGGGATAGAATTTAATAAAAATAGAAAAGAGGCTTTTGAAAATACGGATTTAGAAAATTCTGTAGAAACTGCAATTGAAACGATAAAAAAAATAGAAGGGAAAGAGCCGAAAATAATAACAACTTCAGCAAGAATTTTTCCAAATACTACGTCGTATCAAGATTTAGGAAAAGAAATGGTTGAAGATGAAGCACCGTATTTGATATTGTTTGGGACAGGCTGGGGATTGACAAACGAAATTATGGATATGTCATACAAAATTTTGGAGCCGATTAGAGGTAAAACAAAATATAATCATTTATGTGTAAGAAGTGCAGTATCAATTATTTTGGATAGATTATTGGGAGAAAATTAGTAAAAGTATAGAAATAAAAGGAGAACGATTAAAATGGTGGGAATTGTAGTAGTAAGTCATAGTAATAAATTGGCAGAAGAAATTATTAATTTTGCAAAAGTTTTGCAACAGGAAGATTTTGAAATAAAAAATGGGGGAGATGTTAAAAACGAGGTTTACGGAACAAATATTGACAATGTGAAAGATGCGATTATAGAGGCAGATCAGGGAGAAGGAGTTCTTGTGTTTGTCGATATGGGAAGTTCTGTTTTTAATGCAAATCAAGCAATTGAAAGTTTGAAGGGGAAAATAAATGCACAAATTGCAGATGCACCGTTAGTAGAAGGTGTGATTTCAGCGGTTGCAGCAAATTTTGATGATATTTCATTGGAAGAATTGAAGATAATTGCGGAAGAAAGTAGAAATTTTAAAAAATCTAAAAAGTAGTGTAAAAGATAAATGAGAGTATGTTAACGAAATAAGGAAGGAAAAGGATGGAAAATTTAGTTAATATTGGAACGATTGTTGGAACGCATCATTTAACGGGAAGCGTGAAAATAAACTCGATGTTTGAAGGCATAGATGTTATTGTTGGTGAAAGAGTTTTACTTGAAAAGGATAGTCGAAGAAAGGTTCTTTTGGTGAAAAGTGTTAAAAGAATTAATGAGAAAAAGGCGATTATAAATTTTGAGGAAATAAATAATATTGATTTGGCAAAAGAGTTGAATGGACTTCAAATAAAGATAAGACGGGACTTGCTTCCAGAAAAAACAGAAGACGATTTTTATTTAAAGGATTTATTGGGAGTAGAAGTTTTTGAAAAAGGTGAAAAAATTGGAGAAGTTATAGATATTATGGAAACTACAGCTCATGATATATTGGTAATCCAGGATATTAAAAATCATAAAGAAATATTAGTTCCGCAAATAGATGTTTTTGTGAAAAAAATTGATTTTGATAGTAATAAAATGGATGTAGAATTGATTGAAGGAATGAGAGAGGAAATAGATGAAGATTAGTGTATTGACTTTATTTCCAGAAGTTTTTGAGATGTATTTGTCACAAACGATTTTGCAACGGGCTATTGAGCTTGGGAAAATGGAATATGATATTGTGAATATTAGAGATTATGCAAGAAATAAGCACAATCAAATGGATGATATTCCTTTTGGTGGAGGGGCTGGAATGGTTTTGAAGCCAGAGGCGTATTGGAATTATTTTCAAGAGAATTTTGAGTTTTATGGAAAAGAAAATTTGAATGAAGAGGATTTAGATAGAGGAAATAGCTATGAAATTGGAAATGAAATAGAAAATATTAAATCTGAAAATGCGAAATTTGGAAAGCCACATGTTATTTTTGTAACTCCTCAAGGAAAGACTTTAAATCATCAAAAGGTTATGGAATTGGCGAAAAAAGAAGAGTTAGTGATAATTTCTGGTAGATATGAAGGTCTTGATGAGAGAGTGATTGAAAAATTTGTTGATGAGGAAATTTCGATTGGAGATTATGTTTTGAGTAGTGGTGATTTGCCGAGTTTAGTTTTATTGGATTCGATTAGTAGAATAAAGGAAGGTGTTATAAAAAAGGAGTCGTTTGAAACAGATTCATTTTATAATGGTCTTTTGGGATTTCCGCAATATACAAGACCTGTTGAAATTGATGGATATGAGGTTCCAGAAGTTTTGAGAAGTGGAAATCATGCGAAAATTGATGAGTTTAGGTATAAAAAGGCAATTGAAAAGACTATAAAAAATAGAAAAGATTTGTTTGAGAAGAAAATTTTGGAAGATGAAAAATTCAAGAAGGAATATGAGAAATTATTTCATAGGAAATCTAAGTAAATTAAGGGAGGAATAATTATGGTGAAAAATAAATATATTGATATAGATATCACAAATCTGCCAACACCATCGTTTTTGGTGGATGAGAGATTGTTGAAAAGAAATTTGAAGGTTTTGAAAGATGTTAAGGATAGAACGGGATGTAAAATTTTATTGGCACAAAAAGGATTTTCGATGTTTTATTTTTATCCGTTGATTGGACATTATTTGGATGGAACTACGGCGAGTTCGCTTTTTGAAGCAAAATTAGGATATGAGGAAATGGAGAGAAAATTTACTAAGAAAAAATTGGAAACTCATATTTTTAATCCGTCTTATCGTGATGATGAATTTGATGAAATTTTAGATATTACGAATCATATTGTGTTTAATTCATTTGCACAATGGAATAAATTTAAGGGGAGAGTTCAGGAGAAAATAAAAGCGACTGGAAAACATATAAGTTGTGGATTACGTGTAAATCCTGAGTTTTCAGAAGTTGAGACAGAAATTTATAACCCTGCAGGGAGATATTCAAGATTTGGAGTAACGATTGAGAATTTTAAGGAAGATGAGTTGGAAGGATTGGAAGGATTGCATTTTCATGCTTTGTGTGAGCAAAATTCTGACGCATTGGAAAATGTTTTGAAAGTTTTTGAGGAAAAATTTGGGAAATATTTACATGGAATGAAATGGGTAAATTTTGGTGGTGGACATCATGTTACGCGTGAAGATTATGATGTGGAAAAACTTATAAAATGTATAAATCATATAAAAGAAACTTATAATGTGCAAGTTTACTTGGAGCCAGGAGAGGCTGTGGCATTGAATACAGGATTTTTAGTATCGGAAGTTTTAGATATTACAAAAAATGAGATGGATATTTTGTTGCTTGATACGTCGGCTTCGTGCCATATGCCAGATGTTATTGAAATGCCGTACAGACCATTTATATTTGGTTCAGGATTGCCTAATGAGAAAAAATACACTTATAGATTAGGTGGGCCTACATGCTTGGCAGGAGATATTGTTGGAGATTATTCATTTGATGAGCCTGTAAAAGTTGGGGATAAATTGATTTTTACTGATATGGCACATTACAGTATGGTAAAAACAAATACTTTTAATGGAATAAACTTGCCTTCGATTGCAGTTTATACTGAAAAAGATGGATTGAAAGTGATACGAACATTCAAATATGAAGATTTTAAAAATAGACTTTCGTAAATAAAAAAAATAATAAAAGGAGAAAAATATGAAGAAATTATTAATTATTGGGCTTTTAGTTGCGGCCATGAGTTGTTCAAATTCTAGTAAAGATGAGAAAAATATTTCAAATTCTGGGAAAACTGGCGTAAAACAGGAAGATGTAAAAAAACCTGAAAATAAATCGAATCAAAATAAGGAATTAAAGGAATTAGTTTATTCAAATTTGGTTGATAAAGAAACACAAAATGAAGCTGCTATGGCTTTAAAGGATGCAGGAGTGAATCAAGAAAGCATAGATTTATTTTTAAAAAGTGTGAATTTTTTTAATGATTCTGTAAAAAATCAAGAGTTAGTCAAACAAGGATTCAAAATTTCTCAAAATATAAATCCAGATTATAACGAAGAAATTCTTCAAAAATTGTGGGATGAGAAAAATCCTAAATTTCCAGGATTTAACTGCAGAATAACATCGTTTACTATTATGAGACAGTTTTTGAAAACAAGCACTTTTTCGCTTAAAGATGAAACGAAAAGTTTATTTTTAGACGAAGAAGCATTGAATAATGTGCCTTTTCCGTTATTTAATGACACAGAGAAGAAGACTTTTAAAACGATATTTTCAGCAATAGCTACGGAAAATACAAAAGACGTGAATGTGCATTTGAAAAAAGTAAAAGATGAATGGAATCGACTAGGAGTAAAATTTTCAAACAATGATAAAATCTCGATGATTTCGATGTTTTTTCATTCGCAAATTTCACCTGAGGAAGAAAATACACTTTTCATCGGTCACACAGGAATTCTTTTGAAATTAAGAGATGGGAAATTATTATTCTTAGAAAAATTGGCATTCCAAGAACCGTATCAAGCTATAAAATTTGAGAATAGAGCTCAACTTAAAAAATATTTGACAAATAAATATGATACTGAATGGGGACAACCGACTGCAAGACCGTTTATAATGGAAAATGCAGAATTGATGAAAGATTAAAATATAGAAGAAGAAGGCTAGGAAACTAGTCTTTTTCTAAATTGTTACATTAGTTTGGATATGAATGGAGAAGTAATGAAAAATGTATTAGCGGTAATTGGTTTACCATTGTTAGTGGGATTTACACTTAGAGCGGGGATATTGACTCATGAATTTAAAGTTGAAGAGTTTGGAAATATTAATACGACTAATAAAGATATTGTTGTTTTTATTCATGGTATTTATGGAAAATTGAATGATTTATCATACATTAAGGGGAAGCTGGAAGAAAAGGGATATGCAGGAATAAGTATTCAATATCCGACAACGAAGGAAGATATTCAAGGAATGGTAGAAAAATATATTAATCCAGAAATTGATGGAGAATTGAAGAAATTAGAGCAAGTGAATGAGAAAAGATTGAATGAAGGAAAATCAAAATTAAAAATGAATTTTGTAGTTCATTCACTGGGATCGGTTGTTTTGCGACATAAATTGAAAGAGAGTAAAATCGATGAATTGGGAAAAGTTGTATTTATTTCTCCGCCTTCTCATGGGAGTTCGATAGCTGATAATGTTCTTTCTGAAGCATTGAGTCCAATTTTAGGAAAAGCTGTGAGACAAATAAAAGTTGACAAAAATAGTTTTGTGAATCAGCTAGGCGAACCAGATTACGATTGTTATGTCATTATTGGAAATAAAACAAATAATCCTTTGTATTCGCTTATGATAAAAGGAAAAGATGACGGTATGGTTCCAATTGAAACTGCTCGATTGAAAAATTGTCGTTTTAAAGTGATTGATGGAAAAACTCATACAAGCATTTTAAAATCAGATGAGGTTGTAAAAGAAATTTTAGAATATTTTTCTAATGATAGAAAATAAAAACGTGGAATTAAATAGAATTTTGTGTTATAATGCTTATAAAAAATAAAATTAACAAAGGAGATATAAGTCTATGAAAAAATTATTGTTTGTAATGATGTTAGCAGTTATGGGAAATGGATTTGCAGGGACGATTACTTTGCAGAAGAATAAAGGTGTTCAAATATCGCAAGAAGTGATGGAAAGTGAATCTTCTAAAATAGAAAAAGCACTACAAAGGGATTTACAACCTATTTCAAAAATAATTTCTAACTACGCAATAGCAGAAATGAGTAAAGAAGTAGGAAAAGGTAATATGAACTTGTTAGATAAGGATATTAAAATAAGTAGTTCGAGAAAAAAAGAGTTAGAGGAAAAATATCAAAAGAAACTTATTGATGCTTTTATATCAAATGTATCTATTTCATTTTCTGTAAAGAAAATTAAATTTATTGATGAAAATACTGCTGATGTAGTATATGATATGAAAATGAAAGATTTAGATAAAGGTCTAGAGTCTTTAGATAAAATTTCAGATGAGGATATTGCATCAATAATACTAAAAAAGGCAGGTTATAATAGTGAAGATGAACTGGATTTTATGGAAAAACCAGGTAATGAGAATGAAAAAGTTAGAGTTATCAACATTGTTTATGATGAACTTATAAATCAAATAGAGATTGCATTGAAAAATACAACATCAGAAATAGTGATTGAAAAAAATATGTCAGGTATTCTTAAAAAAGTAAATGGAGAATGGGGATTATTAGACGAATTGAAATAATAGAAAAATATTTATTTTTGAAAAGACTAGAAAATTATAGAAAAATCTAGTCTTTTTTAGTATAATTAAAAATGTATTATGTGTTTTAAATAGAAAAATATCAAATTTTTTTATGTAATCTAGGGAATAAAAAAATTTGAGTAAAATAATAAAAAAGGAAAATAGAATGTTAATTGATTTAGAAATTAGTAGAAATAAAATAGAAAAAAATCTTGAGAAAATTAGAGGAATAAACGAGAATATCATTTATGTTTTGAAGGATGATGCTTATGGTTTGGGAATTGAAAATATTTTGCCTATTTTGATTGAGAATGGGTGTAACTATTTTGCGGTTGCTTATATCGAGGAGGCTTTGGAGATAAAAAGAATTTCAAGGAAAAAATTTTCAAAAGAAGTAAATGTGATGATGCTGAATTATACGGAAGTTGAAGATATTAAAATAGCTGTAGAAAATGGGATTGAATTGACGATTTACAGTCTTTTTCAGTTTCGAGAATATGAGAAAATTTTTAGTGAAATTTTGGAAGAGGGGAAAAATGATATAAAAATTCATATGAAATTAAATACTGGAATGAATAGATTGGGATTTGATAGAGATGAAATTGAAGAATTGAGTGGTATTTTAAAGAGATTTCAAGTTAGAAATGAAAATAAGAGATTTTTGGAATATGATAGAAAGGGAGAAGGTGTTAAAACTGTTGAAAAAATAGGTAAGTTAGAGATTGTATCAATTTTTTCTCATATTTCTGACAGTGAAAATCTTGAGAAAACAGAGGAACAAGTGAAAAAGTATGAGGAATTTTTGAAAATTTTTCAAAAGCTGGGAATTGATTACAGATATACTCATTTACAGGCGAGTCCGTTGTTATTTAAGTATGGGAAAAAGTATAATTATGATTTTGGAAGAGTGGGAATGGCGATTTATGGGATGGAACCGCTTTCAGAAAGGGTTGGATTGGAGCAAGTGATAAATCTTCATTCAAAAATAATTAGTCTTCGTAAGGTTCGTAAGGGGGAGCAGGTTTCTTATGGAAATAATGGATTATTGGAGCGAGATACGGTTGTAGCGGTTGTTCCGATTGGGTATGCACATGGGTTGAAAAAACAAATAGAATCAAGTAATTCATATATTTTGATAAAAGGGGAAAAGGCGTATATTTTGGGAGAGGTTTGTATGGATATGATTTTGGTTGATGTGACAGATATTGAAGATGTTTCTGTAGGAGATAAAGCTGTAATTATTGGCGTTCAGGGTGATGAAGAAATAACATTATTAAAAATGGCAAAATGGGCAAATACAATTCAAGATGATATTTTAACGAATTTTGATAAATCGATTAGGCGAAAAATTGTGGAATAGAAGAATTAATTTTTGATAACAAAAAAGTCAATAAAATGATATAATATACTGAAAAAAGATAATGAAAAAATTAGAAGGGAGAAAAATGAAATTTACAATATTTACTCCAACATATAATCGTGAAAATTTATTGAAAAAATTGTATGAATCGTTGAAAAAACAGACTTTTAAGGATTTTGAGTGGGTGATTGTCGATGATGGTTCGACAGACAATACTGGGAAAATTGTGGAAGAGTTTCAGCGAGAAAAGATTTTGGATATTAAGTATTTTTATAAGGAAAATGGGGGGAAACAGAGAGCATACAATTTTGGAGTGGAGAAGGCACAAGGAGAATTGTTTGTGTGCTTGGATTCTGATGACGAGTATGTGGAAAATGGACTTGAAAAGATTTTAGAATATTGGGAAAAGTTGAAAAAGTCAGAGAAAATAAACTTTGAGAAAATTGCTGGAATGGGCTATTTATCAATATACCCTAATGGAAAAGTTATTGGAACGGAATTTCCTGAAAATGAAATGATTGCATCTCAATTTGATGTTTATAATAAGTTTGGTGTGAAGGGGGATAAAGGATTGATGTTTAAGACGGAAGTTATAAAAAAATATCCGTTTCCAGTATTTGAAGGTGAGAAATTTACGACGGAAGCGGTTGTTTACAATAGAATTTCTGAGAGATATAAAATGTTTTATGTGAATGAAAAAATCGAGATAAAAGAATATCAAAATGATGGTTTGACTTCTAAATATAACGATTTATTGTTGAAAAATCCGAGAGGACAGGCATTATATCATAATGAAAAAAATCGACATCAAATGAGTTTTAAAGAAAAAATTTTGAATAATGCAGTTTATTATAAGTTTTGTAAAGTTGCAGGATATAATTTTAGTAAAATATGGAAAGAAAATGAAGCAAAAATGTTTTTGTTTTTAGCATTACCGATTGGAATTTATATGGTTTCAAAGGTTACAAGAAAATAACTTTATTATAAAAAAGGAGGAAAGATGATAAAAAAAGATAAAATATTTTTTCTAGTTTTTCATCTGTTTGTAATTGCGTTTGTGTTTTTTTTAAAGACTAGTGCAGTATATACAAATGAAATTGTAGAAACGAAATTTTTAGAATATTTGCTGATGGGAGTTTATGTTTACACGTTTGTTACAGCGAAAATCTATCTTGATTGGTTAAATTCGTATATGATTTTTTTGTACACATCATTTTTATTTAATTTTACAAGAGTTTTTTTAGATGTTGTAAATTATAAGGAATTTGGTTGGGCGACAAAATTTGCAAATTATTATTTTTTCTATGAAGTTAGACAGGAAATAATAATAGTTTTTTTGATTGTTTTGTTATGTACACATTTGGGATTTTTTATAGGAATTTTGAATGAAGATGAAATAGAATTAAAAGGTGGAATTACATTAGCGAGTAATAATTTATATTCAAATGTAGGATTGACATTATTCATTATTTCTTTACCAGCTTTAGCTTACAAAATGTTTATACAATTGAAAGTTATTTTACAAGCTGGATATGAAGCGTATTATACAGGAATTTTGAAGGGTGTAGAGTATCCAGTTTTCACAAAAGGGTCTGGAACAGTGATGACGATAGGATTTTTGATATTTTTAATTTCTATTCCTACAAAGAAAAAATTTTTAACAGTTTCTGGATTGTATTTGATGGTAAAATTGTTAGATTCATTTAAAGGAGCTAGGGCGATATTTTTGACACAATTACTATTTATAATGTGGTATTATGCGAAAGTTTATGGAATAAAAATAAAAGCTAAAACAATGGTAAAATTAGTCGGATTTACAATGATATTTTCACAAGTCCTGGTTTCGATTCGGAGTAAAAAAATATTCAGTTTTGATTTGATAAAAACTGTGTATGATTTTTTATTCTCGCAAGGTGTAAGTTATTTGGTTTTAGGATATACGATTGATTTAAAGGATAAGATAGTTGGAATTGGTCCATATCCATATATTTTGCAAGGATTATTTGGATTTCAACCACAATCGCCTGAAACATTATTGCAAACAAATTCACTTGCGGATAAATTAACTTATGAGCTAAATCCGATTGCATATTTGAAGGGAGAAGGAATTGGTTCAAATTATATAGCCGAAATGTATGATTTAGGATATATTTGGATAATTTTGATTTCGATAATTTTGGGGATTTTAATTATTAAATATGAAAAGTATGTTGTAAAAAATAGATTTTTATTGCTAACAAGTTACTATTTTATTCCAAATTTATTTTATATTCCAAGAGGTTCATTTTTTGGAGAAGGATTAATAAAAAATATGGCAATGTTAGTTGCAGTTTATGTAGTAGTTTTCAGCATTGATTTTATGTATAGGAGAATTGAGCACAAGAAAGCTCTGGTTTAAAAAATAGGAGAAAAAAATGATAGAAAAGAAAATATATTATGTCTGGATAGGAAATGCAAAAAAGCCAGATATTTTCTACAAATGTTTAGAATCATGGAAAAAGAATTTACCAGATTTTGAGATAATTGAGATTAATGAGAAAAATTTTGACATGGAAAAACATCTTGCAAAAAATAGTTTTTTTCGTGAATGTTATGAAAGACGATTGTGGGCATATGTTTCAGATTATATGAGAGTACATTTTATGTATGAAAATTCAGGAATTTATGTTGATACAGATATGGAAATAATAAAAGATTTAACACCGATTTTAGAAGAAAAAATTTCTTTTTTTCAAGAACAAAAAAACGAAAAATCAAAAAAAATGAATTTTTTCATAGGCTACGAAGATGAAAAGCATATAAGTGTTGGAATTTTTGGAACAGCGAAACACAATGAGGTATTGAAAGATATATATGAGTTTTATGAAAAAGATATTTGGGAAAAACCGATTTGGACGATACCAAAGATTTTCACTTACATTTTTGAGAAAAGATATAATTTGAGTGAAAAGCGAGAAAATTTATTGAAAAATGGAGAAATAGTGATTTTTCCAAAAAAATATTTTTATCCTTACGGTTTTCATGAAAAATATACAGATGATTGCATAAAGCCGGAAACTTATGGAATACATTGGTGGAATGATAGTTGGAGCAGTTTAAAGGCTAGATTGTTTTTGGAAACAAAACATTTATCAGGAGTAAAAAAATTAGTGAAAAAGGCTAGAATAATCGCCAGATATTATTTAAAAGAAAAAAGGTAAGAAAAATTTGGTAGATATTAAAAAAAGTGATATAATTGAATGAAAAGTTCATCTACAATGATGGGACAAAAAAAGGTTAGGAGATAAATTAGAAAAATGAGTAAATTTAAAAAAATATTGTTGTCGTTGATGATTGCAGGGGCAACCGTTAGCTGGGCAAAAGAATTAAGATTAATGACTTATAATATTTATGGTGCGAGATTGACTAATGGAAGAAAGTTAGGAGAAAGCATAAAACCTTATAAGCCAGATTTTGTATCGCTTCAAGAAGTAGATAAATACACTAAAAGAAGTAAATTTAGAGATGTAACAATGGATATAGCAGCAGAATTGGGATACCAATATTATTATTTTCAAAAATCAAGAAATTATGATGGTGGAGAATACGGAATATCCTTTATTTCAAGATACCCATTAGAAAAAATTTATTCGTATGAATTACCATCTGATGGGATTGAAAGAAGACAGATGATAATTGCTGAACTAGATAAAAAAGTGTTTGGGAAAAAAGTTTTGATTATGAATACACATTTGGATTTTCAAACTAAGTTAAAATCTGAAGAAATGAATTCAATTGATGTGTTTACTAATTTTTTTGATAAAGATGATATTAAATTTTTAAATGGAGATTTGAATATTTTACCAACAACAACTTATTATACAGGACTTACTAGAAATTGGAGAGATACTTATATGGAGGACAAAAAGGAAAATCTTAGAACACTAAAAGATCCTAGAATTGACTATATTTTTGGAAGTAAGTCGAAAAAATGGAAAGTGAAAGAAAGTTATTTCATAAAAGATGGTTCTCAAGATTGGACAAAATTATCTGATCACTTGCCATATATGGCGATTGTAGATATAAAATAGAGAAAAGGAGGGAAATTGATGAAAGTTTCATTGATTATGCCTACAATTAATGTTACAAAAGAACTTGACTTATTTTTGAAAAGTTTAGTACAACAGACGTATCAGGATTTTGAATTGATAGTGGTGGATCAAAATCCGGACAAACGAGCGTTAGATATTGTAATGAAATATGAAGATAAGATAGAAATAAAATATATAAGAAGTTCTCAAAAAGGATTGAGTTTGAACAGGAATAAAGGTCTTATAGCTAGAGAAGGGGAAATTGTTGGTTTTCCTGATGATGATTGTGAATACCAGCCAGATACGATTGAGAAAGTAGTGTCGTTTTTTGAGAAGAAAAGGGCATATAGAATTTATTCATGTCGAACACTTGAGCGTGGAAAAGATTATGGGACAGGAATAATGGAAACTACTGATATGGATATAAAGCCAAATAATGTTTCAAAAACGGTTAAATCAATAACTTTTTTTGTGAATTATAGACAAGATGAAATTGTCTTATTTGATGAAAATTTAGGAGTGGGTTCGGTTTTTGGAAGTGGAGAAGAAACAGATTATGTTTTAACACTGTTGCATAAAGGTTATAAAGGTAGATATTATGCGAATGATATTATTTTTCATCCAGCAAAAAAAGGAAATTATGCTGACTTAGAGAGAGCCTATAAATATGCTTTAGGCTATGGAGCGTTAGTGAAAAAAGAAGTGAAATTAAGAAAAAATTATTTCTACATTTTTGAATATTGGAAAAAATTATTGAGAAGTTTTGCAGGAATGATTGTTACAAAAAATAGAAGTTATCATAGAGTTGTTTTGAAAGGAAGAATACAGGGGTTTAAGAATTATCAAGTTAGAAAATAGCGATAAAGAAAGGGTTAAAGATGGATAAAATTAAATGTTTAATCAATATGTTAATAGCATATTTCTTGTTTCCTTTTACTAAGAAAAAGTTTAAAGGACGAAAAATTTGGTTAGTTGGTGGAAATGCGGGAGAATTGTATGTTGATAATGGAAGAGCGATTTATGAGTATTTACGTGCAAAACCTGAGATAGAAGAATTTTGGGTTTTGAATGAAGGTGCGAAAATTAGGAAGAAAATTTTAGGTGGAAAGTTGATAAAAGGCAGTGTTAATGCATACTTGTATTTTATGCATGCAGAAGTTGTATTATTTTCCCACTCAATTTCAGCTGATATTGCTCCGTATTTGTTTGTTGTACCATTTGTGAATAGATTTCATTACAAAACGTTGAAAGTATTCTTGAATCATGGGACAGTTGGATTTAAAGTTAGAAAAGCGATGAATGCTAAAACAGAAAAGATAGCAGAAGAGTTGGTAAAATCTTATGATGTTAATATTTGTGATTCTGAATTTGAGAGAAAAATAAAAACGGAAACTTGGTGGGAAGTTCCTGCAAATACGGCTTTTGTGACAGGATATCCAAGATATGACAAGTTGTATCGAGTGGAAGTTAATGAAAAAGAAATTTTCTTTATGCCGACTTGGAGAAACTGGATTAAGTTGGAAGATACTAAAATTGAGGATACAGAGTATTTTAAAAATATTATGGAGCTTGTAACGAATGAAAAATTGAATAAATTTTTAGAAGAAAATAATATAAAGTTTAATATTTACATTCATCAGTTGATGCAAGATTATTTAAAGAGTTTTAGCAAAATAAAGTTAGGGAAAAATGTTCGATTATTGCCAAAAGAAAGTGAAATTACGGAGGAATTGCAAAAATCTAAGGTTTTGATTACGGACTATTCGAGTGTTGCATATGATTTCTTTTATTTGAAAAAACCAATTTTATTTTTTCAGTTTGATAAAGACGAATATCAGAAAAAGGTTGGGTCGTATGTTGATTTGGATAAGGAATTATTTGGAAAAGCGGTTTATAATGTGGATGAATGTGTTCAAGGAATTATAGATTTAACAAATAGTAATTTTAAATATGAAAAAAATTTGTATGAGAAAATTGAAAAATTGCGACCGAAATTTTTGAAATATTCGGATAAAGCGAACTGTGATAGAGTGTATGATTTAATTTTGAAAAAACTTGGAGAAAGAAATGAGAAAGAAAATAATAAAAGATAAAGTTTCGATTATAACACCGATGTATAATGCTGAAAAATTTATTGGAAAGACGATTGATTCGGTATTAGCTCAAACCTATGAAAATTGGGAATTACTGATAATGAATGATATGTCGAGGGATAACAGTTGTGAGGTTGTTAAAAAGCACTCAAAAATGGATGCGAGGATAAGACTTATAAATGCTAGTAAAAATGTAGGTGTAGTCAAAGGTAGAAATAAACTGATTGATATTGCAGAAGGTGAATTTATTGCTTTTCTTGATGCAGATGATTATTGGCATAAGGATAAGTTGGAAAAACAGATTAAGTTTATGAAAGAAAAAGATGCTGCAATTAGTTGTACAGATTATACGAGAGTTACTGAAAATGAGCAACCGATTAATGAAATAAAGGTAAAAAGTGAAATAACATATACAGATTTATTGAAAAATAACTATATGGGATGTTTGACAGTGATGTATAATGTTTCTAAAGTTGGAAAAAGATATTTTAAAGAGCGTGAAAAAAATGAAGATTATGTGCTTTGGCTAGAAATTATTAAAGAAGTAAAAAAAGTTTACGGATTGCAAGAAAATCTTGCATTTTATCGAGTGCTGGATAATTCTAGATCGAGTAATAAGTTTGCAGCTGCAAAGGTTCGATGGGATATTTATCGAAAAGAAGAAGGTTTGTCAGTGTTGAAGTCAGCTTATTATTTTGTGATTTATGCGATAATTGCGTTATTGAAAACAAAATAGAATTATTATTTAGAAAAGGAAGGGAAAAATGGCAGTAAGTAGTGTAAGAAAAAATTATTCTTATTTATTTGGAATTTTAGTAGTCATGGTTTATTTTATCGGACTACTGATTGTGAATAGGGAGCTTGGTTTTAAAAATGCATTGGTAATTGTGGGTGCGATGATTTTGTACTATGTGGCAAATGTATTTAATGTTTATACGAGCAAATATCGATTGCGTGATATGATAATTGTTACAGGAATAAATGCAATAACAGCTTTGGCGACAATATTTTTGAAAATATTTAATTATTATGAGGGAATAATAATTTTTGGGATTATGGCGATGTTTCAAATAGCATTTAGATATATTGTCATTACAGGATTAGTTGGTAGACAGAGAATTATGTTCGTTGGGGAAAATGGATATACGAATGATTTGTTAGAAAGTATTAAAGTTGACGAACAGTATAAATTAATTGGTTTTTTGAAAAATGAGGAAAGTTCTACGATAGAAAAAACAATTACAAATTTGTGGAAATCAAAAAGAATGGATATTGTAGTTGATTTTTCTGAAAATTTGTTATCTGATGCGAAATTAGTGGATAAATTGTTAGAGTACAAGCTAGAAGGAATGCAGTATTATAATTATTTGGAATTTTATGAAATGTATGAGAGAAAGTTGCCGATTTCAGATTTAAGTCCAGAATGGTTTTTGAAAAATACAGGTTTTGAAATTTATCATAATAGTTTTAATTTGAAGGCAAAAAGAATATTAGATTTGATTTTTGCAGTGATAATCAGTATTTGTGTTTTTCCAATTATGATTTTTGCAGCGATAATAATTAAATTAGAGTCAAAAGGTCCTGTTTTTTTTATACAAGAAAGAATTGGTGAGGGAAATAAACCGTTTAAAATTATAAAGTTTCGTTCGATGACGACTGATGCAGAAAAAGATGGTCCAAAATGGGCAGTAAAAAATGATAACAGAGTTACAAAATGGGGGAAAATCATGAGAGCAACTAGAATTGATGAATTACCTCAATTGTGGAATGTTTTAAAGGGAGAAATGAGCTTTGTAGGGCCTAGACCTGAGAGAGAGTTTTTCATTCAGCAATTAGAGAAGGAAATAAAGTATTATAATTTACGACATACTGTAAAACCTGGACTTACTGGTTGGGCACAAGTAATGTATCCGTATGGTGCAAGTGTTGAGGATGCTTACAGAAAATTACAATACGATTTATACTATATAAAAAATCACGATCTTTTGTTTGATGTAAAAGTGTTGTTAAAGACAGTGAATATTGTTATTTTTGGAAAAGGGAGATAAAAAATGTATTTAAAAGCACTAGAAATCAATGGTTTTAAATCATTTGCAAATAAAACTGTTGTGGAATTCGACAATGGAATAACATCGATTGTTGGTCCAAATGGAAGTGGAAAAAGTAATATTTTGGATGCAATCTTATGGGTTTTAGGAGAGCAGAGCTATAAAAATATCCGTGCGAAAGAAAGTTCGGATATTATTTTTTCTGGCAGTAAAAGTCGAAAACCAAAATCGATGGCAGAAGTGAGTCTGATTATTGAAAATGAGGATAGATACTTGGATATTGATTTTTCTGAAATAAAGATTACGAGAAGAATTTTTAAATCTGGAGAAAATGAGTATTTGTTGAATAATAAGAAGGTTCGATTGAAAGATATTAATAATTTGTTTATCGATACAGGAATTGGAAAACAGGCATATTCGATAATTGGTCAAGGAAGAGTAGAGAGAATAATTAGTTCTTCACCAATGGAATTGAAGGAAATTATAGAGGAAGCAGCTGGAGTAAAAAGAGCTAAAAATGAAAAGGAAATTTCTGAGAAAAAATTAAAAGAAGTAAAAAATGAGATTGAGAAAATTGATTATGTTGAAAAAGATTTAGAAGTAAGAGTTAATTACTTGAAGAAAGAAAGTGAAAAAGCTAGATTATTCAAGAGTTATACACAAAAAATTGATACTGAAAAATATATGATTTTAGAATATGGAATCAGTGAAAAAAACATTTTAAAGGCTGATTACGTGGCAAAAGATAAGCAACTGAAAAGTAAATTGGAAAATCTTCAAGAAGAATTTTTGAAGAAAAATTCAGTTTGGGAGAGTGAAAATAATCGTAGGGAAGAACTTTTTGAAAAATTGTCGGCCAAAAAGAAAGAGAATAAGGAAAATACTTTTGTGATAGATAATTTGAAAAATGAGTATTCTGAATTGGTAAAAAAACATTCTAATTTAGAAATTGAGGCGAATGAAAAAGAGAAAAGAAAGGGAAATTTGAATGTTGATACGAATGAAAAAGAGGAAATTCTTAGAAAATCGAAAGAGGAATTAGATCAAATAAATAAGGAATTGAATGAGAAGAAAGCTCAAAAGGATGAAGTTGAAAAAAAGGTTCTTGAATTAAGAGAGAAAAAAAATAATATTGAAGAGGAAATTAAAAAGAGAACTCAGAAAAATTCTGATTTAGAAGTAGATAAAATTAAACTTAGAGGGGAAAATGAAGATTTAGAAAAAAGGGTTATTTCTGCGAAAAATGAGGGTAAAAAATATTTGGTTGAGAAAAAAGAAATTCAATTAGAAATTGAAAAAATTCAAAATGAAAAAGATGGTTTTGAGAGTAAAAAGGCTGAAAAGGAAGGTTTTAAATTAGAAAAAGAAGCTCAAATAAAACAATTGGATGATGAAATTGATGAGTTGAGAAGTGATTATTCGAGAATTAATAGTCAGAAAAATGATTTGAGATATAAGTATGAAAATTTAGATTCAAAAAGACGAGCAAATATAAATATTATTGAGAAAAATGAGACGTTTAATAGAGGAATAAAATATATTCTTAATGAGAAAATTGATGGTGTGATTGGTGCGTTTGTTAATTTGATTGATATTCCTGTTGGATATGAGGAAGCGATTCAAACTTTATCAGGTGGATTATTTCAAGATATTATCGTAAAAAATACAGATATTGGGAAAAAATGTATTCAAATTTTGAAAGATAAAAAACTTGGAAGAGCATCGTTTTTACCAATTGAGAATATTAAGACTGGAAAAATGTTGTCACAATTGCCAAAAGTTGAAGGTGTGATTGATTTTGCACGAAATATTGTTAAATATGATAAAAGTCTTGAAAAAATAGTACAATTTGCGTATGGAAATGCGATCGTTGTAAAAAATTTAGATGTAGGAGCTCAATTATCGAAAAATGGTTTTAGTGACAGGATTATTACACTTGAAGGAGATATAATTACAGCTCGAGGTAGAATGACTGGAGGGTATTCTTTTAAAGGGAAAGACGAATTATTAGAACGAAAAAAAGAATTAAAGCTATTAGAAAAGGATTTACAGTCGATTTCTAGCGAGATAACAGGATTTGAAAAAAAATTAAAGGAAATTACAGAAAAAGCAGCAAAATTAGATTCTGCGAAAAAAGGAATACAAAATGAATTTAATGTATTTTTAAAGAATTACGAAGAATTTAATGCAGAGTATGACAATTTTAATTTAAAATTTGGTCAAAAAGAGAGAATTTTAAGAACTTTGAATTATGAAATTACAGAAAATGAGAATTTTATCATTGAAAAGCAAGGAAAAATCTCGGAAAATGAGAGAATTGTTAAGGAAATTGAAAAGTATATAGTGGAAAATAATTCTAAATTGGAATATTTGGAAAAGGAATTGCATAAAATTAGTAATTTGGATGAATATACTAATGAATTGAATACGATTGTAACGGAATATGAAATTCTGAAAGTAAAAACAGAAAATAACAAAACGAGATATAGAGAAATTGAGGCTGATTACAATAAATTGGTTCGTGAATATCAGGAATTATTGGAATTTGAGAAAAAGAGAGATTTTTTGAAAGAGGAGTTTGAAACGAAAATCGATTCTAAAAAAGAGGAAATTGATAAAAAAGTTTTGGATAGCCAAAAGAATTTTGAGGAAATTGAAAAAATTGAAAGTAATATAAAAGAGATTGAAAAACAAGAAAGAAATTTGATTCAGGAAGTTAAAGGGATTGAAATGAGAATCTTGAGTGAAAAAAATGAACATGACAAGTTGATGGAAAAAATTCTGAAAAATGAAAATGAATTGCAATCTCAGTTAGATGAGTTTGAAACTATTGAAAAGGATAAAATCAAAGGAAATGAAGAATATTTTGAAGTGAAAAATGAGAACGAGTTGAATGCTTTAAAACGAAAATTGTCAATGAATCAAAAAAGTAGAGAAGAAATTGGAAGTGTGAATTTAGCTTCTATTGAGGAATTTGAGAGAGAAAATGAACATTACACAAGCATTGTTAATCAGAAAAAAGATTTAATTGAAAGTAGAGAAGCTCTTTTCAAATTAATTGGAGAAATTGAAGTTGAAATTGTAAATAAATTTTCTTTTGCGTATGAAAAAATTAGCGAGAATTTTGAGTATATGTGTGATACTATTCTAAATGGTGCTGAAGGTGGCATAAAATTGACTAATCCTGAAGATTTATTAAAAACTGGATTGGAATTAAGTGTAAGATACAAAAATAAGCCAGAACAAACGCTAATGTTACTTTCTGGAGGAGAAAAATCAATGTTAGCAGTTTCTTTCATAATGGCGATATTTATGTTTAAACCAAGTCCATTTACGTTTTTCGATGAAATTGAAGCGGCGTTAGATGAAAAAAATACACAAAAAATAGTTGAAGTGCTACATAAATTTATCGATAAATCGCAATTTATCTTGATTACACACAATAAAGAAACGATGAAAGGATCTCATAGACTTTATGGAGTGACTATGAATAAAGAGATTGGAGAAACTAAGCTAGTTTCGGTGGATATTTAAAGATTATAATAAAAATGACTTTTCAGTCAAAAAAATAATGAAAAATTCTTAAAATTATGTTATAATCAAATACAAAAGATTTTTAAATTAAAAAAAAGGAGAATAGGTTATGATAAAGAAATTTCTTTTAATGGTTATAGTTTTAGGAATGTCTGTGCTTGGGTTTGCAGATGAAGTGGATGTTTCGCAGATTGCAGTTGATTACCCGCATAAAGAAAATGCGATAAGAGCTACGGTTTTAGGTACACCGAAAGATCAGTGGTACACTTTTAGTCATGCAAAAGGACCTAAAGTAAGAACAATAAAGACAACGAAAAAAATTCCAGAAATTCTTAGACAATGGTCTGATTTTAAATATGGAGTTTGGAAACAAAAAGAAGAGGCCCCATTGATGATAGTAATTTCAGGGACAGGTTCGGTGTATAACAGTGGACTTTCTATGTATATGGCAAATGTATTTTATGACAGAGGATACAACGTTATAGCATTTAGTTCGGTTACTACAATGCCATTTATTGTAAGTCAAAGTAAAAATAATTATGCAGGATATATAAAATCTGAATCTGAGCAAATGTACGATATTATTAGAAAAGCGATTGCTGATGAGAAAAAAGATGGAATGAAAATAAATGGAAATATTTACGTTGGAGGCTATAGTTTAGGAGGATTCCAATCATTATTAATCCAAAAAGAAGATGAGCAAAAACATCAAATAGGAATAAAAAAATCGTTATTATTGAATACGCCAATTAGTATTTTGACAGCTACTAAAAAATTGGATGGATATTTAGTAAAAAATGGAATTTTTGATGCAAAAGGATTGGAAAAATTCTTGGATACACATTTTAGTAATATAATTAATGATGAATCAATAACATCTAAAGATCTTAATTTTTCTGATATGGATATTAGTACTAGCCCTTTGAATAAATTAAAATTGGGAGATAAAGATTTAGAAGTACTAACAGGATTGTTATTTAGATTTTATTCAGCAAATATGACTTTTGCAGGGGAAGTATTTAGTGGACAAAAAGCAGTAGGAAGATTGTCAGATAAGAAATCGTATAAAAGATTTGATTCTCTTACAAAAGAATTTACTGAAGGAATGTCAGTTTCATTTGATGAATATGCAAAAGAAATTTTGTATCCATATTTAAAGGCAAATAAATATCCTGATTTAACATTGGATCAATTTATAGCAGATTTTGATTTAAGAAGCAGTCAAGACTTTATTGATAGAAATAATAAGAATATAGTATTTATTTCATCTACAAATGATATTTTATTATCAGATAAAGACTTGGAATATATAAATCAAACATTTAAAAATAAAGTAATGATACCTTTTGGTGGTCATACAGGACTTTTGTGGCATAAAGATGTTGCAAAACTTATGGTAGATAAATTGGAGGAAAATTAATACGATGAAGAAAAATAATAAATTATTGGTTTTTTGTACATTGTTTGCGGCAACAACTGTTATTCAAGCAAAACAATCAAAATTGGTAGATATTGATAATTTGAATTATATGTCACAATTGGAAAATATAGAAGATGAGAAGAATGATAATATTTTTGTGGAATTTATTGATGGTTCTGTGGTTGAAAAGCCGGGAAAAAGTATAGATAAGGTTCCTCGTTCAGTAATTAGATCTAAAAAGAAAAAAGGTCAAAGCGATGTAAATAGATATGTTGCATTTGATGAGGATTCATATGGAGTTTTGACTAATAATTTGACGGAATTGGATGAAGATTATGTTGTGTCGAGTAAAATATTTGATTTGACGGGGATGAATGATGCAATGGAACCGTTTAATAGAAGAATGTATGCGTTTAATACGCAGTTTGATCAGAAAATTGCGTATCCAGTTTCGAGAGTTTACGGAGCAATTGTTCCCAAACCTGTGAGAAAAGGTATAGCGAATTTCTACAATAATTTCAAAGAAATTCCAACTTTTGTAAATTCATTGTTACAACTAAAACCTGGAAAAGCAATGAATGCGTTGGGAAGATTGGCTGTTAATTCTACAGTAGGAGTGTTAGGAGTTATGGATGTTGCTTCTCACATGGGAATGCAAAAAGATTGGGAGACAATGGGAGATACATTAGGACATTATGGTGTAAATACTGGTTCATACCTTGTGTTGCCACTTTTAGGTCCTAGTACTGTTAGAGATGGTGTAGGAACATTAGTAGATACAGCTATGGAATCAGCAGCAAGAGGTGCAGCAGAAGATGCTTTATTTTTTGATAAAGGAGTTTTCGATGAAAATATCTACGGATTCACTAGACCTGTTATGACAGGATTAAATGCAAGATCGTTAATTAGCCTTAAATATGGAGATTTAAATTCGCCATTTGAATATGATTTAGTAAAAGCATTTTATTATAATTTTAGAAAGATTCAAGTTGCAAAATAGTGGAGTTTGTAATTATAAGGAAAGGGGCTTTCCAAGTGATAGCTCCTTTTTATATGATTTTTTATAGAATTAAGAATTTAATCCAGACTATGAAATTTCAGATATTGAGAAAATAGCATTTTTTCATATTGGAATGATAGATTCAAATTCATGTACTATAAAAACTGAAATTGGAATAAAAGCTAAAAAGGTAAAATGGTATTTGGAAAATGAAAATGGAGAAATTATTTGTTTGTATGATTCTTTTATCAAAAAAGAAAATGGAAAACAAATAATCGAAATTAATCTACCAACATTTTATAGTTCGAAAATTAAATCTAATAAATGGAAAATATCGTATGAAGTTTTAGAATAATGTGATATAATTAGATAAAAATGTTAGTTATCAGGAGGAAAATATGAGCTATATAAAAGATTACGATTTAGAGGTTTATAACGCTATTAAAGCGGAAGAAAAAAGACAAGAGGAAGGAATAGAATTAATTGCTTCAGAAAATTTTGTTTCAAAGGCAGTAATGGAAGCTGCTGGATCAGTGTTTACAAATAAATATGCTGAAGGATATCCAGGAAAGAGATATTACGGAGGTTGTGTGAATGTTGATACTGTAGAAACTTTAGCAATTGAAAGATTGAAAAAGAT
Organism: uncultured Leptotrichia sp.; assembly: GCA_963524305.1. Classification (GTDB taxonomy): domain Bacteria; phylum Fusobacteriota; class Fusobacteriia; order Fusobacteriales; family Leptotrichiaceae; genus JABCPH02. The sequence continues at coordinate 38,354 of CAURGH010000001.1, forward strand.
TTTTGGGGCAAAATTTGCGAATGTTCAGCCTCATTCAGGATCACAAGCGAATATGGGAGTTTATGTTGGATTGCTAGATGCAGGAGATAAAATTTTAGGAATGGGACTTAGTTCTGGTGGACATTTAACTCACGGATATAAAATTAATTTTTCTGGAAAAAACTATGTTGGATTAGAATATGGATTGGATCCAGAAACAGAATTGATTGATTATGACAAAGTTCGTGAAATTGCGTTGGCTGAAAAACCAAAAATGATTGTTGCTGGAGCAAGTGCATATTCTAGAATTATTGATTTTAAAAGATTTAGAGAAATTGCTGATGAAGTTGGAGCATATTTAATGGTTGATATGGCTCATATTGCTGGACTTGTTGCGGCAGGAATTCATCCAAATCCTATAGAATACGCTGATGTTGTGACTTCTACAACACACAAAACTTTAAGAGGGCCTCGTGGAGGAGTTATTCTAACAAACGATGAAGAAATAGCCAAAAAAGTTGATAAAACAGTATTCCCAGGTATTCAAGGTGGACCATTAGCTCATATTATTGCAGCAAAAGCAGTTGCTTTCAAAGAGGCATTATCGCCAGAATTTAAAGAATATCAAGAGCAAGTTGCAAAAAATGCAAAAGTTTTAGCCGAAGAACTTACAAAAGGTGGACTTAGAATTGTAAGTGGTGGAACAGATAATCACTTGATGTTAGTGGATTTGAGACCATTGAAGGTTACTGGAAAAGTTGCTGAAGAAAAATTAGAAGAAGCAGGAATTACTTGTAATAAAAATGCGATACCGAATGATCCAGAAAAACCATTCATTACAAGTGGAGTAAGACTTGGAACACCAGCAATTACAGCTCGTGGATTTAAAGAAGAAGAAACTAAAAAAGTAGCAGAATTTATCTTAAAAGTTTTAAAAAATATAGACAATAATGAAGTAATTGCTGAAGTTAAAGAAGAAGTTTTAAAATTAACTGAAAAATTTCCTCTTTATAGAAATAAGTAAAAGATTTAAAGGAGATTGATAGTGAGAAGTAATAACAGAAAAAATGATGAAATGCGAGAAGTAAAAGTTACCAAAAATTACATCGTTCATCCTGAAGGTTCGGTTTTAATTGAATTTGGAAAAACGAAAGTGATTTGTAATGCTACAGTTGAAGAAAAAATTCCTAGATGGTTGAGAGGGACTGGTTCTGGGTGGATTGCAGCAGAATACAGTATGCTTCCAAGAGCAACAAATATGCGTGTTCAAAGGGAATCAATGAAAGGTAAGGTAGCAGGAAGAACAATGGAAATTCAACGTTTGATAGGAAGGGCCTTGAGAGCTGCGATTGACTTGGAAAAATTAGGCGAAAGAACGATAATGGTAGATTGTGATGTTATTCAAGCTGATGGTGGAACTAGAACCGCCTCAATTACAGGAGCTTACTTGGCAGTAGAACTTGCAATTGAAAAATTGATTGATGAAGGAAAATTAAAAGAAATACCGATAAAATCTAAAGTTGCGGCGATTAGCGTTGGAAAAGTGAAAGGTGAAGTTTTATTGGATTTGGAATATGAAGAAGATTCTCATGCAGATGTAGATATGAATATCGTTATGACTGACAAGGGAGAATTTGTGGAAATTCAAGGGACTGGAGAAGAAGCGACATTCACTCAAAATGAGTTATTGCAATTTATTGAAGTTTCTAAAAAAGCATTTGAAAAATTATTTGCGCTATAAAGGGAAAAAGAGAAATTAATAGAAAATAAAAAAGGAGGTGCGAAATGGCATCAAAAACTAGAGATTTAGTAGCTGAACAGCTAAAACAAATAGAAAAAGGGAATCCTGATGTGATGAATGATTTAGGAATTTATTACGATAAAAAAGGGAATTTTGAAGAAGCAGAAAAATACTATTTACAAGCAGTAGAGCATGGTAGTGCAAAAGCTGCAAACAATTTAGGAATTTTATACGCTAATTCTGGGAAATTACAAAAGGCTGAAAAATATTTAATAAAAGCAATTTCAGAAAATTATCTTGAAGCAGAGTACAATTTAGGAATTTTGTATCAAAACAACGGGAAATTGAAGGAAGCTGAAAAATGCTATTTGAATGCGATAAAACACGGAAATCAAACGGCATTTAGAAATTTAGGATTTTTGTACCAAACTTTAGGCGATACGATAAATGCTGAAATTTATTATAAAAAAGCAGTTGAACATGAAGATTTCGAGGCTTACAATAATTTAGGAGTTTTGTGCGAAAATAAAAATCGAAATGAAGAAGCAGAAAAATACTATTTACAAGCAATGGAGAAAAAACAGCCACAAGCCATATCGAATCTAGCTTTCTTGTATGACAGAATCGGAAAACTAGAAGAAGCAGAAAACTATTTTCTTCAAGCAATAGAATCTGGAGAAACAGCTTTAATGACGCCACTTGCTATCACTTATGCAAAGCAGGGGAAAATGGACGAAACTGAAAAATGGTTCTTAAAAGCCGCAGAAATAGGCGATACTGACGCAATGAATAATTTAGGATTATTGTACCAAAATAATGGAAAACTGGAAGAAGCAGAGAAATATTACTTGCAAGCAGTGGAGAAAGGACATGAATTGGCTAAGGAGAATTTGAAGAAGTTAAGAGAGAGTTTGAAGAGTGGTAAATAAAAGATAGCAGATAATTTATGGGATGAAATTAATTTTATCTAATAAAAATAATTTAGAAATATTTTTAAATAGTACAATAATGTGAGGAATGATCTAAAATGAAAAAATTTTTAAAAGAAAATTTTCAGATTAAATCAAAAATAATTTTTCTTTTTTTGATGATAGGAGTCATTATTTTAATATTTTTTTTAAATTTTGTTTATAAAAATTATAAAAAAAATTATTTGATTCAAGAAACTAGAAAGAGAAAAATAGAAATGAAAAAGGAACAGTTGAAAAGAGAAGAAGAAACCGAAAAAAATAATAGAAAAATTGAAGATGATTTTTTATTTTTTGAACAATATTTTAAAAGTTTTAATAAAATAGCAGAAAAAATTGACAATTTTGGTAATCCTGGTGAAATTAGAGCGAAAATGTATTTTGTTTTAGATTCAAAATATTCCTTTGCAAAAAATGCTATGTATTCAGATAAATTTATTTATATAAAAGCAGATAGAATAAAAAAGTACACTCTTTCTAACGGGAAAAAATTTTATGTCTTTGAAAATGCTGATGTAAAAAGTAAAAAAACTCACCGAACAATAAATAAAAGTTACGATGCATATATAATGAACGGAAATCTTTATTGTACGATAGATTACAATGGAAATCTTGTTGAAAGTATGACAACTAAATATACAGATCCAGAATCTGCAAGAAGTATTCAAGATGATAAAAAGTTTGAAGCTATGAAGGAAGAAGCTAGGTGGCTGGAAATGAATAAATATCTTCCTTTGCGCCGTAATAAGGAAGATATAGCAGAAAAGAAATCTATCAATAATACTATAGGAAATCATTATCCCAATGTTTTGTCAAAAAAAGAATTAGAAAAACTGGATGAAGAAGAAAATGAACGAGAAAGAACTGAATCTGATGAGTCAGAATTTGAAGATAGGGAAGAAAGAGAATACTGGGAAAGTGAGGAATATTGGGATGATGAAGGAATAGAGAAAGAGATTTATTAGAAAAAGTATTGGTAATAAACTAAAATAGAAAAACATTTAAAATTTATTAAATGTAAATCTTTAAAATAAAAAAATTAAAGAAAATAAAAAAATTTCAAATAAAAAATTGACTAATTATGTTATATATGTTAATATTTATTAGACATTAAACTAAAACAATGATTAATATAATGGAGGAATGTAAAATGGGATTATTTGATTTTTTAAAAGGCGGAAATAAAAAAGCAGATGGAAAAGCTCAAGAATTTAATGGAAAAATTTTAGCACCAATTTCTGGTAAATTATTACCATTATCTGAAGTACCTGATGATGTATTTGCACAAAAAATGATTGGAGACGGTATTGCTATCGAACCAAATGCATCAGGAACAATGTTGGCACCTGCTTCTGGAAGATTGGAAAAAGTTTTTGAAACAAATCACGCTTTTAGTATTGTAACACCTGAAGGAATTGAAATTTTTGTTCACTTTGGAATGGATACAGTGCAATTAGAAGGAAAAGGATTTGAAAGATTAGCAGAAGAAGGAACAGTAGTTAAAGCTGGAGATCCATTAATCAAATACGATTATGATTTCTTAAAAGCTAACGCTAAATCAATAATTACACCAGTAATTATTTCTAACTTTGAAGAATATTCTGATTTAAATGGAGTAGAAGAAGGAACAGCTGTAGCTGGAGAAACTGTTGTATTAAATATTAAAAAATAAGTTTAGTTTAAAATTAAAAGGAACTAGTTTAAAAAATAAGTTTTTTAAGCTAGTTTCTTTTTTTTGAGAAGTATTCTCTAGGTTATTTACACAAAAAAGTTTACACACCCTTTACACAAAATTATGTACACTCTCGAAGTACCATTTCTGATACTTCCTTTTCTATTTTTAGAAAACCAATTTTTAAGAATTAATTTCAAAAAACTAATCTAAAATTATTTTCTTATTTTATTTTTCCACTTTATAAATCAAATCCTTACCGTCGCTATCAACTTTAACAACACTATTTTCAGGAACTTCTCCACCTAAAATCATTTTAGATAAATTAGTTTCAATATCCTTTTGTACAAATCGTTTCAATGGTCTTGCACCGTAAGCTGGGTCGTATGCTTCGTCTACGATGTAATCCAACGCTTTGTCAGTAAATTCAACTTTGATGTATTGTTCTTTCAATCTTTCGTTAATACCTTCAAGGATAAGATTAACAATATTTTTAACACTTTCTTTTCCTAATGCTTTAAACACGATAATATCGTCAATTCTGTTTAAGAATTCTGGTTTAAATCTATGTTTCATTTCATCTAAAACGGCTTCTTTTGTAGGTTCGCTTACCATTGGGTCATTCAAGATGATTTCACTACCGATATTTGATGTCATAATTACAATTGTGTTTTTGAAGTCAACGATTTTACCTTTACCGTCAGTAAGTCTACCGTCATCTAATAATTGTAACAATACATTGAATACATCAGGATGTGCTTTTTCAATTTCGTCAAATAAGATTACAGAATAAGGTTTTCTTCTAACAGCTTCTGTTAATTGTCCACCTTCTTCGTATCCAACATATCCTGGAGGCGCTCCTATTAATCTAGTGACGCTGAATTTATCCATATATTCCGACATATCAATTCTTACAATATTGTCTTCATCATCAAACAAGTTAAATGCTAATGTCTTAGTCAAATAAGTTTTACCAACACCAGTAGGTCCTAAGAATATGAACGAACCGATTGGTCTGTTTGGATCTTTTAATCCAGCACGAGAACGAATGATTGTATCACTAATAGTTTTAATTGCATCATCTTGTCCAATTACTCTTTTCATCATATGTTCAGCCAAGTGTAAGATTTTTTCTCTTTCCCCTTGCAACAATTTTGCAACTGGAATTCCTGTCCATTTTCCAACAACTTCAGCAATTTCTTCACTGTCAATTTCTTGTTTCAATAATTTATTTGCAACAGAAGAATTATCTTTAGCTTTTTCTTCTTCAGCTTCTTTTTGTTTTTCTAATTCTGGCAATTTACCATATTGAAGTTCAGCTAATTTATTATAGTCATTTTTTCTTTGAGCTTCTTCAATTTGTAATTTAATTTTTTCAATTTCTTCATTAATTTTAGCAACTTTTCCAGCTTCTTGTTTTTCTCTTTCCCATTGTGATTTCAATTCTTTTTCTTCATCCTTCAAATCAGCAATTTCCTTTTCAAGAGTAGTCAATCTTTCTTTAGAAGCCTTGTCAGTTTCTTTACTCAACGCAACTTTTTCAATTTCCAATTGCATCAATCTTCTCGTAATTTCATCCAATTCAACTGGCATCGAATTAATTTCAGTTTTTACCTTCGCAGCAGCTTCATCAATTAAGTCAATCGCTTTATCTGGCAAAAATCTGTCATTAATATATCTGTCACTCATTGTTGCAGCAGTAACTATCGCATTGTCAGTTATTCTAATTCCATGGAAGATTTCAAATTTTTCCTTCAATCCACGAAGAATTGAAATTGTATCTTCAATTGTTGGCTCATTAACCATTACAGGTTGGAATCTTCTTTCAAGAGCCGCATCTTTTTCAATATATTTTCTATATTCATCAATTGTTGTTGCACCAATTACTTTTACTTCACCACGAGCAAGCATTGGCTTTAAAAGGTTTCCAGCATCCATTGAACCTTCAGTTTTTCCAGCTCCAACGATGTTATGAACTTCATCAATGAATAAAATTATTCTACCTTCACTATTTTCAATTTCTTCAAGAACCGCTTTTAATCTTTCTTCAAATTCCCCACGATATTTAGCACCAGCTACCAACGCTCCTAAATCTAATGAAAAGATTGTTTTATCCTTCAAGTTTTCAGGTACATCTCCTTTCAAGATTCTCTGAGCAATTCCTTCGGCGATAGCAGTTTTACCAACACCAGGTTCCCCAATTAAAATCGGATTATTTTTATTTCTTCTTGATAAAATTTGGATTGCACGACGAATTTCCTGGTCACGACCAATTATTGGGTCCAATTTACCTTTTCTCGCCAACTCAACCAAATCCTTACCAAACTTATCTAATGCTTCGTAAGTACTTTCAGGGTTGTCTGTCATAATTTTTCTTCCTCCTCTAACCTCATTTAAAACATTTTCAAATTGTTTTTTATTAACGCCATTTTCCTTCAAGAAAGAGTTGTTATCAAATGCCGCAAGAAATAAGTGCTCTGTACTAATGTAGCTGTCACCCATCTTTTTAGCATAATCTTCAGCACCGACAATTATTCGATTAACTTCAGCGTTCGGTCTTGCTTCACCAACTCCACCTTCAATTTTTGGCATACTATTTAATTTCGCTTCAAGCTTTTTAGTCAATTCGGCAGGATTAATTCCCATCTTTTGTAAAATGTTAGGAATAAGTCCATCCATTTGATTAATCAAAGCAAGAAGTAAATGCTCTGTTTTTATCTCGGAATGTTTATATCTAATCGCAAAGTTATGAGCTTCCGAGATGGCACTCATACTTTTTTGCGTAAAGTTTTGTTCCATATATATCACCTTTTTATTACTAAATTTATCTTACTTTTTATTAGCACTCTAGCTCTTTGGTTGCTAACAAATACTTTATATCATATTTTAAAAAAAATGTCAACACTTTTTTTGAAAAATTTTATTTTTTTTTCAAAAATTATATTAAAAGTGATAAGGATGCGATAAAATAAGGGTTTATTGACAGGGAAAAGTTAAAAAAATTTTATAAAAAATTAAATATATGTTTGATTTTAGAAGATTTGTAATGTAAAATAAGATGAGTGATTGTATAATATTAAATTCCATTAAGTTAACAGAATATAATTATGATAATTAAGAATAGCAAAAGTATATGAAATAACAGATTTACAACAATAAACGATATAAGGATAAATAGAAAAAAATGTAAACAAATAAGAAAAATGGAGTTTAGTATAGCAGGTTAAAAAAATAGAGTAAGGAGGAAAATAAAATGGGAAAAAATGAAAAAATAGCATTGGTTCTTGAAGGTGGAGGAATGAGAGGAATTTTCACTGCGGGTGTTTTGGACTTCTTTTTGGAAAAAAATATTGAAGTGGATAATTTAATTGGAGTATCGGCTGGAGCAGCATTGGGTGCGAGTTATGTTTCAAAGCAGTATAAAAGAGGATTTAATGCGATTGCCGATCATATAAATAAGAAAGAATATGCAAGTTTTTATAATTTGATAAAGACTGGGGATTTTTTTGAGGAACAATATGCATACCATGATATTCCTGAAAAGTATAATCCATTTGATAATAAAACATTTAAAAATAGTAAAACAGAATTTCAGGCGGTTATTACGAACTGTGAAACTGGGAAAGCTGAATATCCTGTAGTTAAAGATGCTATAAAAGAAATTGATATTTTGAGAGCGTCAGCTTCACTTCCATTTTTATCAAGATTCGTTAAATTGAATGGTAAAAATTATTTGGATGGAGGAGTTGCTGATCCTATTCCTTTGGATTATTCGATGGAAAAGGGGAATAAGAAAAATATTGTGGTGTTGACGAGAGATAAAAATTATCGTAAGAAACAGAGTAAATTAGGAACGATTTCTGCGATAAGATATAAAAAATATCCTAAATTTGTGGAACTTATGAAAACTAGATATAGCAGATATAATGCGACTTTGGATCATGTTTATGACCTGGAAAAAAAGGGAGAAATTTTTGTGATTCAGCCTTCAATTCCATTGACATTGGGAAGAATTGAGAAAAATCGTGATAAATTACAGGAAGTTTATAATATTGGATACGAAGAAGCAAAAAAACAATATGAAAAATTGGTAGAATATCTTGAAAAATAGTGAATATTTATAAAAAATTAATAATTGTTATATTAGTTACATTAACTGCATGAAAAAATTATATTTTTAGTATATTCCAAAGAAAAATTCAAAAAGAGATTATATAAATAAATTTTATAAAATTTGAAAAAATTTTTTTCATCAAACTAAAAAAAATCTATTACCAAATGCCATTTTACTAGACAAATACTTTAAAATAGTTTATAATACTATTAATAAAATATATGATTGGAGAATAAATAAATGGATATACATCATTTAAAGATATTTTTTGAAGCGTGTAAAGAAAAAAGTTTTACAAAAGCTGCCAAAAAGCTATATATAAGTCAATCAGCGGTTTCTATTCAAATAAAAAAATTGGAATCGACTTTAGGTTTGCAATTAATAGAGAGAAATTCTAAAAATTTTAAGTTGACATTTGCTGGTAAAGAATTATTTAAGATGTCTAAAGATATTTTTGAAAAGATTTCAAGAATGGAAAAAGAAATGAATAAAATTTTGCAATATAAGAAAGGGAAAATCTCGATTGGAGCGACTCATAATATTGGAGAGCCTGTTTTACCACGAATAATGGTTGAATTTAAAAGAAATAATCCAGAAATTGAATTTGATTTGTATATAAAAAATAGGGAATCGCTTGTAAAACATTTGAAAGAGGGAACCGTTGATATTGCATTGATGGAAGAGTATTTCATTGAGGATAAAGAAATTAAAGTGATTGAAACGGAAGAATATCCTTTTGTTGTTGTGGCTGGGAAGGAAATTCATGATTATAACGAATTGAAAGATATGCAATTATTGAAAAGGGATACCGTTTTGACGAATAAATATTTAGATTTATTTGAAAAAAAAGTTGGATTCAATTTTGATAATAGAATAACTATAAATGGAAGTATTGAAACAATGAAAAATTTGATAAAAAATGGTTTGGGATTTGCTGTTTTGCCATATTATAGTGTTTATGAAGAAATTACCAAAGGAACTTTAAAACTAGTTCACAGCTTTGATAAATCAGAAGACAGATTCCAAATAGTTTTGATTAGAGAAAATGAAGATAAAGACGGAATTGATAAATTTATAAAATTTGTTAAAGATTACAAGATAAACAGAGAATTGTTTGATAAACCGAAAAAGGAAACAAAGGAGGAATAAAAATGTTGAAAGAAAACATTAGAAATTCATACTTGACAGCTTTTAAGACTGTGAAAAATTTTGTAGAAAATGATGAAAATATCGAAAGAACAACTAAAATATCAGAAGAATTAGCAAAGGCTTATAAAAATGGGAAAAAATCACTAATAGCGGGAAATGGTGGAAGTAACTGTGATGCGATGCACTTTGCTGAAGAATTTACTGGAAGATTTAGAAAAGATAGAAAAGCGTTGCCATCATTAAGTATCAGCGATTCTTCGCACATTACTTGTGTTGGAAACGATTATGGATTTAATTTCATATTTTCTAAAGGTGTTGAAGCTTTCGGACAAGAAGGAGATTTCTTTTTTGGGATTTCGACTTCAGGGAATTCGCAAAATATTATTGAAGCAGTGAAAGTTGCGAAGGAAAAAGGCTTGAAAACAGTGGCTTTGTTAGGAAAAGATGGTGGGAAATTAAAAGGTGAATGTGATTATGAATTTATCATTCCTGGAGAAACTTCGGATAGAATTCAAGAGGTTCACATGATGATTTTACATATAATAATTGAAGGAGTGGAAAGAATTTTATTTCCTGAAAACTATTAGCGAAAACAATCGTTGTTATTAAAAAAACAGCGATTATTTTTTTTGTAAAAATTTGTATGTACAAAACTTTAAAAATATGATAGAATAAATTAGAAAATAAATCTATTAAATTAAAAAGTGACAAATGAGGAGGTCAAAATGAAAAATTATGATGCAATTATTATAGGATTTGGAAAGGCAGGAAAGACTTTAGCTGGATTTTTAGCTGGGAAAGGTCAAAATGTGGCATTAATTGAAGAATCTGATAAAATGTACGGAGGAACTTGTATTAATGTTGGTTGTATTCCAAGTAAATCGCTTGTAAACAGTGTTGAGAGATTGGAAAATAAGGATTTATCGACATTTGTTGAAAGAAAAGACTATTACAAGAAAAGTGTGGATAAGAAAGAAACTCTTATAACAACTTTAAGAGGAAAAAATTATGAAATGCTTGCAAGTAAGGAAAATATTGATATTTACAATGGAAAAGGAAGTTTTGTTTCAAATAAAATTGTGAATATTGAAAAAAATGGAGAGAATATTCAAATTGAAGGAGAAAAAATCTTCATAAATACAGGTTCAGAAACAATAATTCCGAATATTAAAGGATTAAAAGAAAGTAAAAATATTCTTACAAGCAAATCTTTGATGGAATTGAAGGAATTGCCTAAAAAACTTGTAATAATTGGAGCTGGATATATTGGACTAGAATTTGCTTCAACATATTCTGGGTTTGGTTCGGAAGTAGCGATAATTGATGCGTCAGATGATATTTTGAAGAGAGAAGAAAAGGAAGCTGCTGACAGAGTTAAAAAAATATTAGAAGCAAAAGGTGTTAAATTTTATTTGAATTCAAAAGTTAAAGAAATTTCTGATAATGAAAATGGTTCATCTATAACTTTTTCTAAAGGAGATGGAGAAATAATACAATTTAATGGAGATAAGATTTTGATTGCGATTGGAAGAAAAGCTAATACGCAAGGATTAGAGCTGGAAAAAGCAGGAGTTCAAGTGGATGAAAGAGGAAATATCATCGTAAATGAAAAATTAGAAACAACAGCACCAAATATTTGGGCATTAGGTGATGTTAAAGGTGGATTACAATTTACATATATATCATTAGATGACTTTAGAATAATTCGAGATAATGTTTATGGAAATGGAAATAGAAGTTTAAACGATAGAAATGTTGTTCCGTATACAACTTTTTTGAGTACACCTTTGTCAAGAGTTGGATTGAGTGAGAAACAAGCAATTGAAAAAGGATTTGATGTAAAAGTTGGGAAAATTGAAGCAATGGCAATACCAAAAGGAAAAATTGAAGGGAAATCAGAAGGATTTTTAAAAGTAGTTGTAGATGCTAAAACTGACAAAATTTTAGGAGCAACATTGTTATGTAACACTTCACACGAAATGATAAATATCATTGCTTTAGCAATGAAAGGGGATTTACCTTATCAAATTATTAGAGATATGATTTTTACTCATCCTACAATGAGTGAGAGTTTGAATGATTTATTTGGATCAGTGAAATAAAAATTCCATAAATTAAAATTTTGATTGACTTGATCCTTAAATAAATGTATAATAAATTTAAACATAATTCAGAATACTGGGGAGCTGAAAGGCTGAGAGTAGTTTGCGAACTTAACCCATTTAACCTGATACGGATAATACCGTCGGAGGGAGTATTTTATTATTTAGTTGAGTATTTATTTAATTGGAATTGATAAATTAGATGCTTAAATTTATTTTTTTGATTTGAGCTTGGAAAATTATTAATGAATTTAAAAAATATAAGTTAATACGAAATATTCAAGAAAAATATATAAATCTTCCTTTGTAGCAGAGGAAGATTTTTTTATTAAAAATTTTTCTAGTCTGACAGGTAAAAATAAAATGAAAGAGAGGTGTTGTGAATTGAATAATCGTCAAATAAAAGACACTAGTAAAATGGAAACAGCTATATTTCATGAAAGAATAACTTCTTTGTTTGGAATGGTAAAGGATAAAGTGTCAGCATATGTAATTATTGCTGGATTTTTAATATTTTGGCAAATAATGTCATCAGTAGGAATAATACCTAAGTTTATGCTACCTTCACCAGTTGAAGTATTAAAAGCTTTTGCAGATGATTTTCCGCTGTTGCTGAGCAATACGCAATTTACTCTTGTTGAAGCATTTTTAGGATTATCTTTAGGTATAGCTATTGGATTTGCTGTGGCAATTATTATGGAAAGATACGAATTTGCATATAAGTCGATATATCCTGTTCTAGTAATAACTCAAACTGTTCCAACTGTTGCAATTGCACCGCTATTGGTATTATGGTTTGGATATGGTATGCTCCCGAAGATAGTTCTGATTGTACTTTACAGCTTTTTTCCAATAACTATTGGACTTCTTGACGGATTTAAATCGGTTGATAAAGATACGTTGAATCTGATGAAGACAATGGGAGCTACACCATTTCAAAATTTTATTCATGTAAAATTGCCAAGCTCAATTGGATATTTTTTTGCAGGGCTAAGAATATCTGTAAGCTATTCAATAATTGGAGCAGTTGTAGCCGAATGGCTAGGTGGATTTAAAGGTTTGGGAGTTTACATGACTCGTGTTAGAAAATCATTTTCTTACGATAAAATGTTTGCTGTTATATTTCTTGTGTCATTTATTAGTCTAGTGTTGATGTATCTGGTAAAAAAATTACAAGAAAAAATGATGCCTTGGGATAATAAAAATAAAATTTAGGAGGAAGATATGAAAAGATTGTTTAGAATTTTTGTTTTAAGTTTAGTAGTTGTTTTAATGGTTTCTTGTGGAAGTAAAAAAAATGAAAGTGGTAATAAAAAATCTAAAAAAATTAGTATTGTTCTTGACTGGACGCCTAATACAAACCATACTGGGCTATATGTAGCTCAGGAATTAGGATATTTTAAAGATGAGGGGCTAGATAATGTAGAGATTGTTCAGCCGCCAGAAGGAAGTACTACAGGATTGATAGGAGCAGGTGGAGCTCAATTTGGAATTAGTTTTCCAGATTCTTTGGCTAAAGCATTTACAAAAGATTCAAAAGTTCCTGTAACAGCAGTTGCTGCAATAATTCAGCATAATACTACTGGAATTATCTCTTTGAAAGAAAAAGGCATTGATCGTCCTAAAAAAATGGAAGGTCATACTTATGCAACTTGGGAATCACCAGTAGAACAAGCAGTAATAAAAAAAGTGGTGACATCAGATGGGGGAGACTATAGCAAAATAAAATTAATTCCAACAGAAGTTCCAGATATAGTGAAAGCACTTAAAACTAATATAGATACAGTTTGGATATATTATGCTTGGGATGGAATAAAACTTGAGACAGAAGGAATTAAGACAAATTTCTTTAAGTTTACAGACTACGATAAAAATTTAGATCATCCGAGCCCTTTAATTATAGCAAATAATGATTATTTGAAAAAAAATCCAGATGAAGCTAAAAAAGTGTTAAGAGCCATAAGAAGAGGATACGAGTATGCAATAAAGAATCCTGAACAGGCTGCAAAAATATTGGTTAAACGTAATCCTGAAATTGACATGAAATTAGCACTTGCAAGTCAAAAATGGTTAGCTTCTGAATACAAGGCAGAAGCAAAGCAATGGGGAGAAATTGATATTGACAGAATTAATAAATATTATTCTTGGCTATATAAAAATAAATTAATAGAAAAGGAAATACCAAAAGGATTTGGTTATAGCAACGAATATATAAAATAAATTTTTAAAGAGGGATTATATGGAAAAAGTAAAACTGGAAACAAAAAATGTTTCTGTTCAATTTGAAAATAAAAAAATAATTGAGGATATATCTTTAAAACTTTGTGAGAATGAACTAGTTTGTATTTTAGGGACAAGCGGAGTTGGAAAGACGACACTTTTTAATGTGATTGCAGGACTTCTGAATCCAGATGAAGGTGAGGTTGAGCTAAATGGGGAAAATATCACTGGAAAGTCTGGAAAAATAAGCTACATGCTTCAAAAAGATCTGTTGCTTCCTTTTAAAACGATAATTGACAATGTGTCACTGCCATTGATAATAAAAGGAGCCAAAAAGAAAGATGCTAAAGAAGAGACCAAAAAATATTTTCATCAATTTGGCTTGGAAGGAACTGAAAATAAGTATCCTTCGCAACTTTCAGGAGGAATGCGACAAAGAGCAGCCTTGCTTCGTACTTACATGTTTTCAAGCGATGTGGCATTGCTAGATGAACCTTTTAGTGCACTGGATGCTATTACAAAACATAAAATGCATACATGGTATTTAAATATTATGAAAGAAATTAAAATGTCAACGTTATTTATAACTCATGATATTGACGAGGCAATATTGATTTCTAATAGAATTTATATTTTATCAGGAAGTCCAGGAAGGATTATAAAAGAAATAAAAGTGCAAATGGATAAGACTGATAAAAATAATGAGGAAATTTCTATGTCGGAAGAATTTATTGAATATAAAAAAGAAATATTGAAATATTTGATAAAGTAAAAGATTTGGCTTATGTCAAATAAATCTTTTCAGATGTTTGAAAATTTTTGTATTTCCCTTGAGTATTTTTCTCTATGATAGTTGTAATAGAGTAAAATATTCAGGGGAATATTTTTTATTTACTAGTTTTACTTAGTAAATAAACGGTTATATGAAGAGAAGATTTTAGTGCTTAATAAAAGATTGTTCACAAATTATATTAAAAATGATATAATAAACTAATCCTAAAAAAAAGGTGATAATATTGAATGTTACATTATATAGAAAATATAGGCCTCAAAATTTTGATCAGATTGCAGGGCAAGAAGTTGTTACAAGAGCAATAAAAAATTCATTAAGAGAAAATAGACTTTCACATGCGTATTTATTTACAGGGCCTCGTGGAGTTGGAAAAACGACGATTGCGAGATTGATAGCTAAAGGTGTAAACTGCTTGAAAAATGGAGTTACAGACAATCCATGTGGAGAATGTGAAAACTGTCGTGAGATATCTCAAGGAATAGCCATGGACATGATTGAAATTGATGCGGCTTCCAATAGAGGTATTGATGAGATAAGGGAGCTGAAAGAAAAAATAAATTATCAGCCTGTAAAAGGTAGAAAGAAAATATATATAATTGATGAGGTTCATATGCTTACAAAAGAGGCATTCAATGCACTTTTAAAAACTTTGGAAGAACCGCCGTCACATGTAATATTTATATTAGCTACAACAGAGATTGATAAAATTCCTGATACAGTTGTTTCTCGTTGTCAAAGATATGATTTTTTGCCAATTGATAAAGACGATATTATAAAACTTTTAAAAAATGTTGCTGAAAAGGAAAATATTAGTATAACAGATGAAAGTTTGGAATTAATATACAAAAAATCAGAAGGAAGTGCGAGAGATAGTTTTTCGATTTTTGAGCAGGTTATTTCTAATTTTAGTGGTGAAAAAATCACGCTTGGAAAAACGCAAAGTGCATTGGGAGTCGTGCCAGAAATTGTTTTAAGAGAATTTTTGGAATTGATTCAAAAGGCTAACAAGGAAAAATTGATAGATTTCATCGACAGAATTTGGGAAGATGGAATTGTAATGGAAACTTTTTTGAAAGATTTTTCTTACTATTTGAAGGAACAATTTAAAAAAGATTCAAATCTCGATGTTAATTTTGTTTTAGAGGTGATTAGTGCGATTTTCTTTACATTGAATGAGTTTAAATATGAAGAGGATAAGCGGTTATTAGGTTATGTTCTGATAAATGAACTGTACAAAAAGAGAGAGAGTTATAAAAAAGAAACGATAAGTCAACTGGAAATAGATAAAAGAAGTAGCATAAATAAAGAAGATTTATCAAATATTAAACAAGAAATTTATCGAAAAGTGATGCGAGATATTTCCAAAAATTCGTTGGATACAGGAAAAGAAATTAATAATTTTGCTAGTCATAATAATAGTGAAATTAATGGAACAAATAAAACGAATGATATAGATAAAACTGAAAAGAAAAATTTTGTCAAATATGATATTTCATTATTTAAAAATAGTTGGAATGATATAAGGAAAGCACTGGGAAGTGGATCTAAAAATATGATGCTTAACGCATTATTGAATGGGACAATTCCTGATCATATGGAAAAAAATGTTGTAATGATAAAATTTCCAATTAGAAATAAATTTCAGAAACAAATTATAATGGAACCTAAAAACAAGAAAAGAATAGAAGAAGTAGTAAATGAAGTTTGTGGAACAGATGTAGAAATACAAGCATTTAGCACAGAAGAATTTTTTGATGAGAATGATGAATTTTGTTCAAAAGTATTAAAATTTTTTGATGGAGAGGTTATTGAGGAAAGATAAAGTAAAAAAAGAGTGAAAAATTAAAAACAGCGAGGAGAAATAATATGAAAGTAAAAGTAATTTTAAAAGAAACTATAAAAGGTGTAGGGAAAAGAGATGAAATAGTAGAAGTAAAAGATGGATATGCAAATAATTTTTTATTAAATAAAAATAAAGCAGTGTTGGCAACTCCAGAAAATATAAAAAAATTGGAAGCACAAAAAGCTAAAGCTCAAAAAAATCATGACAGAGATGTACAAAATGCAAATGAATTGAAAGAATTACTTGCAAAAAAAGAAATTGTTTTAAAAGTTAAAGCAGGTGCAAACAATAAAGTGTTTGGATCAATTGGTGGAAAAGAAATAGCACAAGCAGTTAAAGAACAATTAGGAATTGAAATTGATAAAAAGAAAGTGTCAACAGATTCTAAAGTTAAAGAATTAGGAACTCATGAAGTTGAAATTAAATTACATACTGAAGTAAAAGCAATTTTAAAAGTTAAAGTTGAAGGGAAAGAGTAGTAAATGTCTGAGATAATTGAGGATTCAAGTTTTGAGGAAAAAGAGGAAGAAAATACGGGACTGCAAGTTTTGGGTAATCCGAGAGAAAGTATAAATTCCAAGGGAAAGAATAGGGATCAGTTTGAAGAAGATGCTTTAGGGAAAGTATTTCCAAGAAATATAAAAGCTGAGGAAGCGTTGCTGGGATCAATACTAATAAATCCAGATGCAATTGGAGAAGTTGTTCAAATAATAAGTCCAGAAGATTTTTATAAGGTTAATTATCGATTGATTTATCAAGAAATGATAAATATCTATGAAAAAGGGGGTATTATAGATACACTTCTTTTGATAAGTAGTTTAGAGAAAAAGAAATTGATGGAAGATATTGGTAATGAAGAAATTATTTATGATTTAACAGAAGTAGTTCCAACTGCGGCAAATGCGGTAAGTTACGCTAAAGCTATAAAAGAAAAATCTGTTCAAAGAAGTTTGATAAGAAAAAGTGAAGAAATTCAGAGATTGGCTTATGAAGGATATGAAGATATTGATGCTTTGCTAGATAAAGCTGAAAGCATGATTTTTGAAGTGGCAGAAAAAAAAGAAAAAAAAGAAATTGTTAAATTATCACAATTAGGTGTTCAAAAATTTAAAGAATTTGATTTGAAATCTAAAAATAAAGATGGAATTATTGGGATGACTTCAGGATACAACCATTATGATGAATTGACGAGTGGATTTCATGGTTCGGATTTATTGATTTTAGCTGCAAGACCAGCAATGGGAAAAACAGCTTTTGCATTGAACTTAGCACTAAATGTAGCTAGAAATGAAAAACATGTATTAATTTACAGTTTGGAAATGGGAAATGAGCAATTATTTGACAGATTACTTGCAATAGAGTCTAAAGTAAAGTTAAAAGCAATAAAAGAAGGAAATTTGACAAGTGAAGAATATTCAAGAATGGGTGACGGTATGGGACGTCTTAATGAAATGAATATTTATATTTCAGATTCTTCAAGTGTAAATATTTTAGAAATAAAGGCAACTGCTAGAAGACTTAAAGCTGAAGGAAGATTAGATTTTATGCTAATTGACTATCTTCAATTAATAAGTCCAATGATAGGTTCTAGAAAAAGTAGAGAGCAGGAGATTTCTGAAATTTCAAGATCATTAAAGATTATCGCTAAAGAGCTTAATATACCAGTAGTTACGTTATCACAATTATCAAGAAGTGTTGAGCAAAGAAATGATAAGCGTCCAATATTGTCGGATTTGAGAGAATCTGGAGCGATTGAGCAAGATGCAGATATGGTTATGTTTTTGTACAGAGATAATTATTATAAAAAAGACGAAAGTAATACCGACTTAGATATTCCAAATGAATATAGAACTGATGTATCTTCTGCTGTAAATAAAGCTAAAGAAGGCGATGATTTTGAAGTAGTAGAATTAATTATAGGAAAACATAGAAGTGGTCCAACCGGAACAATAAAGTTAGGGTTTAGACCACAGTATCAACAGTTTGTTAATATGGAAAACAAAGAATAATAAAAATGACAAAAGTAGAAAAATTTGTTATAATACTAAGCTAGTAGTGATTATAGATTATGACTACACCGAAGCAAAGAAAATATATAAGTAGGAGGATTAATGCAAAAAAGAGTAGAATTACTTGCACCAGCAGGTAATATGGAAAAATTGAAGACAGCAATCCATTTTGGAGCGGATGCTTGTTTCGTAGGAGGAAGCTCATTTAATTTAAGAGGAATGTCTTCTAACTTTAAAAATAAAGAACTAAAAGAAGCGATAGATTATGTTCATAGTTTAGGGAAAAAAATATATGTAACATTGAATATCTTTGCTCATAACACAGAAATTGATTATTTACCAAGATTTATAAAAATGTTAGCTGAATATGGAGCAGATGCAGCGATAGTAGCTGATTTAGGAGTGTTCCAGCTAGTAAGAGAACATGCGCCAAATTTACCAATTCACGTTAGTACACAAGCTAATAATACTAACTGGATGAGTGTTAAAACATGGAAAGATATGGGAGCTAAAAGAGTTATTTTAGCTAGAGAAATGTCTTTAAAAGAAATAAAAACAATTAGAGAAAAAGTGCCTGATGTAGAAATTGAAGTATTTATTCATGGTGCGATGTGTATGGCTTATTCAGGAAGATGCTTGTTGAGTAACTATTTTACAAATCGTGATTCAAATAGAGGAATTTGTGCACAAGATTGTAGATGGAATTATAAAGTAATTGCTGAAGGACATGAAGATAAAGGGGCACACGATATAGTGGAAGAACACGGAGAAACATTTATTTTCAACGCAAAAGACTTATGTTCGATAGAATTTATTGATCAAATTATAGAAGCTGGAGTAAATTCCCTAAAAATCGAAGGAAGAATGAAGAGTATTTACTATAATTCAACAGTAGTGAAACAATATAAAAGAGCATTAGACTCATATTATTCAGGAAATTATAAGTACAATCCAAATTGGCTTGAAGAATTGAAAACAATAAGTCATAGACAATATTCTAATGGATTTTATTTAGGACCAACTTCTGAAAAGGACCAAAACTATGAAACAGGATTGTCATATAGCCAAACATACAGATTGATTGCAAATGTGCTGGATAAAGTGGATACAAATAAATATAAAATTCAAATTAGAAATAAAGCGTTTGCAACAGATACGTTTGAATTGATTAGACCTGAAGGAGATCCAATTCCGTTCAAAGTAGCGAATTTCTTGAATACTAAAAATGATGAATTCCAAGATGAAGTAAATCCAAATACAATAGCGATTATTGAAACTGATGTTGAAATGGGACCAATGGATTTGATAAGAATGAAATTACCTTTAGGAGTTTCTGATAGCGATATGGATACATCAGATTTAGGTTAAATTAAAATTCTATAACAGGTGTTATATTACTAATTGCTTGTAAATTTAATAATTTTAGAGTATAATATACTGGAATTTAATTTATTATTTAAAGAAATAATATTTTAGGAACTGAAAAATTAATAAAATTATAAAGAAAAGGTGGTAAAAATGAGAGAAAAAATATTAGTAATCGAAGATGATCCTAAAATTTCTAGATTATTAGAGATTGAATTAAAATTTGAAGGATTTGATGTATTTTTTGCTTATGACGGAAAAGAAGGATTAAATATGGCAAAATATGGTTCATACGATTTAATTTTATTAGACGTTATGTTACCAAAAATGAGTGGAATGGAAGTTTGTAAAAGAATAAGGGAAACTTCTCAAGTGCCTATTATCATGTTAACAGCAAAAGATGAAATTAGTGATAAAATTGTAGGATTTGATTATGGAGCAGACGATTATATGACTAAACCATTCTCAAATGAAGAATTATTGGCTAGAATAAAAGCTTTATTGAGAAGAACTAAGAAAACAGTAGACCACAAAGGAATTTTTGAATATGAAGATTTAAGAATCAACTATTCTACATATGAAGTAACAAGAGGAGATACTTTAATCTCATTATCAAAAAGAGAATTTGAATTATTGGATTTCTTAGTATTAAATAAAGGTATTGTTTTATCAAGAGATAAAATATTAGAAGAAGTATGGGGATTTGATTACATCGGAAATGATAACATTTTAGACTTATACATTAAATATTTAAGAGACAAAGTAGATAAACCTTATCAAAGAAAATTTATTCAAACAGTAAGAGGAATAGGATTTATCTTTAAATAGGAGATTTACTATGGGAAAAATAAAATTAGAAGACCGTATTTCTATGAATTACGCTCTTCTATTTTTCATATTGATTTTACTTTCTAATGTGACATTAGTTTATAGTCTAAAAGTGCAAAGTGAAAAGTTGCGTAAGGAATCAGCCGCAAAGAAAATAGAAGAGATTGAAAGTTATTTTGAAAGAGTTGAATTAATTGCAAAACAGACGAAAAGTTTGTCAATAGATTTTAATCCGACAATTGGAGAAGGTGGACAAAAAATTTATCATACAAAGCCTTTTAATCCAGGTGAGGATAATTATCTATATGTTTTTGAGATTTCAAATGATGTTTCTGATAAAGTGCCAATAAATACTGTTAATTCAACGGATACCGATGAAGCAACATTGTCAAATGAAAGAATATTGGAAGTTTTGCAAAAGGCAAATATTGAAAGTGAAAACGAAAAAGGGAAAGTTCTTGATTTTGGTAAGAAAAATAAATATTTTACATTTAAAGTAAGTAAACAGATTAGAGGGTTTACATTTAATGTGTATACTTTAAAAAATATAACGCAAGAAGACAAAATTTATAAAAGATTGGAATATTTAGTGCTTATTTTCTCAATGATTGGAGTACTTATAACAATAATTATTTCAAAAATATTGAGTAAAGCAATAACTAAGCCAATAAAAAACATTGTTAAAATTGCTAAAAAAATTAATAGTGAAGATTTGAAAGAGAGAATCGAAGTTCCTAAAAGAGAAGATGAGTTGCAAAATTTGACAAGGATTATAAATGAAATGTTAGATAGGCTTGAGTTTTCATTTGAGAATCAAACAAAATTTGTGTCGGATGCGTCGCATGAATTGAGAACGCCATTAGCGATAATAAAAGGTTATGCTGAAATAATTAAAAAACGACGATTGACAAATGAAGAAATTTTTGAGGAATCAATTGATTCGATTATAAATGAAACGGATAATATGAGAAATCTTGTTCAAAAATTATTATTTTTGGCGAAAGGTGAAATTACTAAAATTAATACAAATTTCGTTAAAATTGATATAAATGAGATGGTTAGTCAAATTTATTCGGATACTGTTATTTCTATGACAACGCATCAATTTCATTTAGAAAAAGGTGAAGATTTTAGTATTCAAGGAGATGAAACATTGTTGCAACAAGCGATAAGGGCCTTGATTGAAAATGCAGTGAAATATTCTGAAAAAGGTACTAATGTGTATATAAAATCTGAATTGAGAGATGGAATTGGAAGAATTTCGGTAAGAGATGAAGGTGTTGGAATTTCTGAAGAAGATGCAAAAAGAGTATTTGATAGATTTTATCGGGTTGATCTTTCTAGAACCAAGGCTACTGGTGGAACTGGATTGGGTCTTGCAATTGTTAAACGGATTGTTGAAATTCATGATGGTAAAATAGAGGTAGAATCTAAAGTTGGAAAAGGGACAGAAATTATTATTGTATTGCCTTTAGATGGAAAAAAAGTGGAAGAAGTGAAAGAAGAAAAAACACAAAAACAGCAAAAACAACATTTTATAAAAGTAATAGAAAAATTTAGAAGATAAATATTTGTGATATTTATTAAAAATGTTATAAAATTTTAGGAGGAAAAATGGCTAGAAAATATTTCGGAACAGACGGAATGAGAGGAGAAGCCAATAAAGATTTAACTATTGATTTAGTTACAAATTTGGGTCTAGCTCTTGGGTATTATTTAAAAAAACATAGAAAAAAAGCAGGGAAACCAAGAATTATTTTGGGGACAGATACTAGAATATCAGGATATATGATAAGATCAGCGTTGTCTGCAGGATTGAATTCGATGGGAGTACATATTGATTTTGTAGGAGTATTGCCAACACCGGGTGTTTGCTATTTGACAAGAAAATTAAAAGCGGATGCAGGAATTATGATTTCAGCTTCTCACAATCCAGTAAAAGATAATGGAATCAAAATTTTTAGCTCAAATGGGTACAAATTACCAGATAAAGTTGAAGAAGAATTAGAATCATTGATGGAAAATAGAGAAAAATTATTGGAACATCAAGTAAGTGGAGATAATTTGGGTAGATTCAAATATGTTGAAGATGATATGAGAATTTATTTAGATTTCTTAGCTTCGACAGTAAAAACAAACTTCAAAGGTTTAAAAATCGTTATTGATGCAGCAAATGGTGCGGCTTACAGAGTTGCTTCAAAAATTTATCAAAAATTAGGTGCTGATATTATTGTTATAAATAATATTCCAAATGGGAAAAATATTAATGTAAATTGTGGTTCGACACATCCAGAATTGTTGCAAGAAGTTGTGAAGGTTTACAATGCTGATTTAGGATTGGCATTTGATGGAGATGCTGATAGATTGATTGCTGTTGACCATGAAGGAAATGTTATTAATGGAGATTTAGTAATCGCTATAATTGCTGGATATTTCAAAAAACGTGGATTGTTAAATGACAATAAAGTTGTGACAACTGTTTTAAGTAACATGGGATTTGAAAAATATTTAGATGAACAAGGAATTGGATTGATAAGAGCTAATGTTGGAGATAGATATGTTCTTGAAAAAATGAAAGAGTTTGGCTTAAATATTGGTGGAGAACAATCTGGGCATATTTTGATGTTAGATTATAACACAACTGGAGATGGAGTTTTATCTTCGATTCAATTAGTTGCGGCACTTTTAGAAAGTGGAAAAACTTTAAATGAATTAGTAAAAGATATTAAATTATGGCCACAAGATTCTAGAAATATAATGGTTTCTAAAGAGAAAAAAGCTACTTGGGAAACTAACAAAGATTTAATGGATTTCGTAAGAGAAAAAGAAAAAGAAATTAATGGAAAAGGTAGAATTTTAGTAAGAGCTTCTGGTACAGAATCATTGATTAGAGTAATGGTTGAAGCTGAAAAACAAGAAACAGTTGATAAATATGTAGAAGAATTATCTAAAAAAGTTGAAGAAGTTTTAGGATAACTTTTTAAAAAGAACGATCTAAAAGGTTGTTCTTTTTATTTTATAAATTTATCATTTGTGAGATATTTTTTGATAAAATTTTGTGATATAATGTACTAAAAGTAAAAATTTAAAGTAGAAGAAAGGTAGAGAATATGGAGCATAAGGAATTTGCTGAAGTGTATGACATTTTTATGAAACACGTTGATTATAATGGATGGTATAAATTTTTAAGAAATTTTATGAAAAAAA
Organism: uncultured Leptotrichia sp.; assembly: GCA_963524305.1. GTDB lineage: Bacteria > Fusobacteriota > Fusobacteriia > Fusobacteriales > Leptotrichiaceae > JABCPH02. The sequence continues at coordinate 62,344 of CAURGH010000001.1, forward strand.
AAGGAGAAATTATTGATTTAGGTTGTGGAACAGGAGAATTCATTTATAGATTTTTGAAGGATGATTTTTCAGTAACTGGAATTGATTTGTCAGAAAAAATGTTAGAGGTTGCTAATAAAAAGTTGCAAGAGAAAAATTTAAAAAATCAAAATTATAAATTGATAAAAGAGGATATTATTAATTATGAGAGTGAAAATGAGGTAGACTACATAATTTGTAATTTTGATACTGTGAATTATTTAAAAGGTGAAAAAGAATTTATAAAGTTCATTCAAAAATGTGAGAAAAATTTAAAAAAAGATGGATTGTTAATTTTTGATGCTGTTGGCGAAGAAATATTTGAGGAAATATTTGAAAATGATATTTTTTTAGATGAAGAAGAGGAATATACAAGTATTTGGCGTCATGAACAGTTGAGTGCGAAAAAACATCTTGTAGAAATAGATTTATTTATAAGACAAACAAAAAATGACAATTTATTTAGAAAATATAATGATTTGCAATATAAATTTATTTATGATTTTGCTTGGATAATTGAAACTGCACAAAAAAATGGATTTGAAGTAGTGGATACGGCTAGTAATCCTGAATTTGGAGAAAGTAGGATATTTTTTATATTTAAGAAAAAATAGAAATTTAGTGAATATGAATTTGAGGGATGAATAGAAATGAGTGAAAAAACAGAAGAAAAAGTGGAAAAAAATGAAACTGAAGATGAAAAAAGAAAACAAAAAATTTATGAAATAGAAAAAAAGCTAGGAAGACATAACAAAGACGAAATATTGAAGAGAAAAAGAAATAACGTGTTGATGAAATATTTTTCAATTGCGACAAATATGATTTATACATTGTCAATGCCAATTTTATTGATGTTAGGAATATATTTGCTATTAGAAAAATATGTGTTTAAACATCAGCAGCCGATAGTTTTGATTATATTTTTAATAATAGGAGCTTTTTCGGGTTATTGGTCGTTAATAAAAGAAATTAATAATATTAAATAGGAAAATGAGAATTATACGAAAAAGAGGTGAATATGCTAGAAAATATACCAAAAGAAATAAAAAAAATATATAAAATTTCAATTATTTTAGCAATAGTGATTCTGTTAATAGGAATAGTTTTAAATCGGGTAGAATTATATTTCGCATATTTTGTAGGTTCATTGATTTCTGCAATAAATATTCTTTTACTAATAAGCGGTGTTCAAAAAATTTTTTATTTAAAATCAAGACCAAAATTGCGAGGGAATTTAGAATTTTTTAAAAGATTAATAATATTAGGGATTGGATTTTTTTTAGTTGGATATGTGAGTAAAAAATATTTTTCTGATTATCTCATTCAAAACCTTATATTTACTGGCTTAGGAGCATTAAATTTTAAATTTTCGATATTTGTAAATCAAATAATTTTAACATTTGCAAAAAAATGATAATAGGAGTATAATAAGAGACGAGAAGTTCGCAAGAATTTTTCAATTGCTTTTAAATTAGAGAGAAAGGAGATAGAAGATGAAACAAAAAATGACTAAGTTTATAATATTTTTGTTTGCGATGATGCTGGTTGTTAATATTATCTTGGCTTTGATGTCGACTTTCTTGCCGGTAAAATTCGTAATGCCAAGTGCAGTAGTTGAAGCGCCACATTATTTTCATTTTGTTTTTGGTAACATCAATTTTCAATTAAGCCAAACTGTTTTAAATACTTGGGCAATAATGATATTGTTAATCATTATTTTGAAGCTTGGAACTAAAAAAATTAGTGTAACAAATCCAAGTAAGTTACAAGTGATTTTAGAAGAATATTATAAATTTATTGAAAATACATTTTTGACAACATTTGGAGAAAAGAAGAAAAAATTTGTACCTTTTTTCTCGGCTTTGTTCGCTTTTATACTATTTTCAAATTTAAGTTTGTTTTTATTTCCATTTATACTAATGGTTACAAAAGAAAATGGAGTGTATCATGTAGGTCATTTCTTTAGAACTCCGACAGCTGATCCAAATACAGCTATAGGGTTATCATTAGTAGTAATCTTTTTATTTTTAAGATTGTCGATAAAAAGAGGCGGATTTGTGGCATACTTAAAAAGTTTATTCGAACCTATGTGGTTTATGTTTCCAATAAATGTAGTTGAGATAATATCGAAAGTACTTAACACATCAATGAGATTATTTGGAAATATGTTGGCTGGACTTGTAATTGGTGGACTTTTATATAGTTTAGTCGGTCGTAATTTAATACAGTCAGCGACTAGAAATTTACTTCAAGGAAGTTTTTCTTTTTCAGTTGGTTGGCCGATATTATTACAATTATATTTGGATGGATTTATAGGTATAGTACAAGCATTTGTATTTACTATATTGTCATCGGTTTATATAGGTGAAGCATTAGGAGAAGAGAACGAAGGAGAAGAATAAAAAATTCTTTAAAAAGCAAAGTTTAAAATTTAAAAAAATTAGAAATTTTAGGAGGAAAAAAATGGGAAACTTAGTACAAGCAGCAGCATTATTAGGAGCAGGAATTGCGGCAATAGGAGGAATTGGAGCAGGATTAGGACAAGGGATTGCAACAGGATATGCGGTAGAAGCTATATCTAGACAACCCGAAGCAAAACAAGATATTATGCAAACATTGATTACAGGATTGGCAATTACAGAATCATCTGCAATTTATGCATTAGTAATAGCATTCTTGTTAATCTTCTTAAAAGGATAATACTAAAAAAATCAAGGAGTGGAAATAATGAACGAGGGAGCAAAATTAGTAAATATAGATTTTACGATGGCTATTCAAATTATTAATTTTTTAGTATTAGTTTATATTTTTTGGAGGGCGTTTGCTAAGAAAATTGGGAAAGTGCTTGAAGATAGAAAAAAAATGGCATTATCTGAAATGGAAATCGTTGAAAACGAAAAAGCAAAATTAGAAGAACAAAAAACAGCGATTACTAAATTGAAAAAAGAATCAAAAAGAAGAGCAAATGATATTCTTATTAAAGCTGAAAGACAAGCTGATGAAAGAAAAGACCAAATTGTATCTACAGCTATGGAAAATAGAGATAGAATGATGATGAAAGCAGAAGCCGATATTGAGAAAATGAGACTTAATGCTAAATTTGCACTTCAAAAAGAAGTTGGTCACATGGCAGCTGAACTTGCTGAAAAAATAATTAAAGAAAATGTCAAAGATAAACAGGATACGATAATAGATAATTTTATTGAGCAAGTAGGTGATTAGTGTGGATAATAATATGATAGCTCAAAGATATGCTACAGCCATTTATGATATTGCAAAAGAAAATAATAGACAAGATGAAATTAGAGAAGTTTTAAATTTATTGACTGAAAAATATAATGAAGATGAAAATTTTAGAAATTTTTTGAATAATCCAGTTGTAACAATTGAAGAAAAAGAACAATTTTTAAAAAAGGCATTTAGTTTTATAAATCCAGAATCATTCAATATAATTAATTATTTAGTTAGTAAAGATAGAATGAATTATATTTCATTGATAAGAGATAACTATGTCAGCTATTTGTATAAAGAAGAAAGCAAATTACCAGTTGTAGCTATATTTACAAAAGAATTATCTGAAGCACAAAAAGAAAAATTAATAAAAAAATTAGAGAAGAAATATGGTAAAAAAATAGTTCTTAATCTTGAGATTGATGAAAGTATAATTGGTGGAGGAATTATAAAAGTTGGAAACGATGTAATAAATGGTTCTATCAAGCATCAAATTGAAGATATGAAAAGAATATTCTAGAATAGGAGGTGCTTTTTCTTGAGAATAAAACCAGAAGAAGTGAGCAAAATTATTCGTGAAGAAATTGAAAGCTATAAATCGACTCTGGATGTTTCTAATGTTGGAACGGTGTTGGAAGTTGGAGATGGAATAGCAAGGATTTACGGATTAAGTAATGCGATGTCAGGAGAATTATTAACATTTGAAAATGGTGTAGTAGGAATGGCATTGAATTTAGAGGAAAATAATATAGGAGCAGTAATTTTTGGTGAAAGCAGAGGGATAAAGGAAGGAAGTACAGTTAGAGGTACTGGAAAAGTAGCTGAAGTCCCAGCTGGAAATGAATTATTAGGAAGAGTAGTTGACGCCTTAGGATCTCCTATAGATGGAAAAGGTGATATAACAGCTGATAAATATATGCCTATCGAAAGACAAGCATCAGGAATTATCGCAAGAAAACCAGTTAGTGAACCATTACAAACTGGAATTAAATCAATAGATGGAATGTTCCCAATTGGTAAAGGTCAAAGGGAATTAATTATAGGGGATAGACAAACTGGTAAAACAGCAATTGCAATTGATGCTATAATTAATCAAAAAGGAACAGGAACATTATGTGTATATGTAGCAATCGGACAAAAAAGATCAACAGTTGCTCAAATATACAAAAAATTAGAAGAAACAGGAGCATTAGAATATACAATAATAGTTGCTGCAACAGCATCAGAATCAGCTCCATTACAATACCTAGCACCTTATTCAGGAGTGGCTATGGGAGAATATTTTATGGATCAAGGGAAAAATGTTTTGATAGTTTATGATGATTTATCGAAACATGCCGTTGCTTATAGAGAAATGTCTCTATTATTGAAAAGACCACCTGGAAGGGAAGCATTCCCTGGGGATGTATTCTATTTACATTCAAGATTACTTGAAAGAGCAGCAAAATTAAGCGATAAATTAGGTGGAGGTTCAATAACAGCCTTACCAATTATTGAAACAAAAGCTGGGGATATTTCGGCATACATTCCAACAAATGTAATTTCAATTACAGATGGACAAATATTCTTGGAAACAGACTTATTTAATTCAGGATTCAGACCAGCAATTAATGCAGGAGTTTCTGTATCAAGGGTTGGAGGAAATGCTCAAATAAAAGCAATGAAACAAGTTGCTTCAAAAGTAAAATTGGAATTAGCTCAATATAATGAATTGTTAGCATTTACACAATTTGGATCAGACCTTGATAAAGCAACTAGAGATCAATTAAATAGAGGTGCTAGAATTATGGAAGTGCTAAAACAAGCACAATATACACCTTATGCAGTTGAAGAACAAGTTATTTCGTTTTATAGCGTAACAAATGGTTTCTTTGATGATATTCCAGTTGAAAAAGTTAGAAACTTTGAAAAATCGTTAATTGAAGGCATGAGAAATAGCAGTGATATTTTAGGAAAAATATTAGATAAAAAACAATTGACAGATGATTTGAAACAAGAAATAGATGAGTTTATCAAACAATATAAAAAAGAATACATTCTTAGTTAGTAGGTGAAGCAAATGGGTGCAAACATGAAGGAAATAAAAGAGAGAATTGACAGTATAAAAAATACAAGTCAAATCACTAATGCAATGAATATTGTGTCATCTACAAAATTTAAAAAATTTCAGGTTCTTACACTGAAATCAAGAAAGTATGCAGAAGCAATAGACTTAGCTTTTGATAATCTAGTAGCAAGTTTAAAAGGAAATAGATTTGTTATTTTTGATGGGAAAAAAGAAGTAAAAAAAGTTGGAATAGTTGTAATGACTTCTGACAGAGGTCTTTGTGGAAGTTTTAACTCTGTTACATTGAGAAAATTAGATGAAATGATAAAGAGATTTAAAAAAGAAGGGAAAGAAGTTTCAGTAGTAACAATTGGTAAAAAAGCAAAAGATTACTGTAAAAATAGAGAAATTCAAGTAGACAGTGAGTATGTTCAATTAATTCCTGAAACAATGTTTGAAAAAGGGAAGAAAATAAGTGAAGATATTACACAATTTTACTTAAATGATTTCTATGATGAAGTGTATTTGATTTATTCTAAATTCGTCTCGGCGATAGAATATAATATTCAAATTGAAAAATTGCTTCCAATTGAGAAAAAAGAAAACCTTCCAACGAAGGAATATGTATTTGAGCCTTCGGAAGATAAAGTTTTGACAGCTTTTATTCCAAAAGTTTTAAATATTAAACTTTATCAATCATTATTGGAAAATTCAGCAAGTGAACATTCGGCAAGAATGTCAGCTATGAAACAAGCAAATGACAATGCAGCAGATATGGTTAAAAGATTAACAGTAGATTATAATAGAGAAAGACAAACAATGATTACGCAAGAATTGACTGAAATTGTAAGTGGTTCTCAAGCTTTAAAATAAGAACATAATTGTAAAGGAGGTTAAATAGTGGCTAATATAGGAAAACTAGTTCAAGTAATCGGACCAGTTATAGATGTAAAATTTGAAAATGAATTACCTGATATTTACAATGCCTTAGAGCTAACTAATGAAGATGGAACAAAATTAGTAGCAGAAGTTCATTCTCATAATGGAAACGGAATTGTAAGAGCAGTTGCAATGTCAGGGACAGACGGTTTGAAAAGAGGACTAGATGTAGTAGATACTGGGAAACCAATTCAAGTACCAGTAGGAAGACCGACATTAGGAAGAATATTTAACGTATTAGGAGAAACAGTTGATGAAGGTGAAGCTTTAGGAGCAGATGTTACTAGAAATCCAATTCATAGAGAAGCACCGTCATTCGATGAACAAGGAACAGATACAGAAATCTTGGAAACAGGAATTAAAGTAGTAGATTTATTAGCACCTTACTTAAAAGGTGGAAAAATTGGATTATTTGGTGGAGCTGGAGTAGGTAAAACCGTATTAATCCAAGAATTAATTAATAATATTGCAAAAGGTCATGGAGGACTTTCAGTATTTGCGGGAGTTGGAGAAAGAACAAGAGAAGGTAGAGATCTTTACAATGAAATGACTGAAAGTGGAGTTATTAACAAAACGGCATTAGTGTATGGACAAATGAATGAACCACCTGGTGCAAGACTTAGAGTTGGATTAACAGCTTTAACAATGGCAGAGTACTTCAGAGATAAAGAAGGACAAAATGTATTGTTATTTATTGATAATATCTTTAGATTTACACAAGCTGGAGCGGAAGTATCAGCCTTATTAGGAAGGGTTCCATCAGCAGTTGGATATCAACCTAATTTGGCAACAGAAATGGGTGCTTTACAAGAAAGAATTACATCGACAAATACTGGATCAATTACATCAGTTCAAGCAGTATATGTACCAGCTGATGATTTGACTGACCCTGCACCAGCAACAACATTCGCACATTTGGATGCAACAACAGTATTGTCAAGACAAATTGCATCACTTGGAATTTATCCAGCAGTTGATCCACTTGATTCAACATCAAGAATCTTGGAACCTGAAATTGTTGGAAATGAACATTATCAAGTTGCAAGAAATACTCAAAAAGTATTACAAAGATACAAAGAATTACAAGATATAATCGCAATTCTAGGTATGGATGAATTAGATGAAGAAGATAAATTAGTTGTTAACAGAGCAAGAAAAATTCAAAGATTCTTCTCACAACCATTCGCTGTAGCTGAACAATTTACTGGTATGAAAGGTAAATATGTTCCTTTAAGAGATACAATCAGAGGGTTTAAAGAAATTCTTGATGGATTGCATGATGATTTACCAGAACAAGCTTTCTTATACGTTGGAACGATTGAAGAAGCTGTTGCAAAAGCAAGAGAGTTAATGGCTGAGTAAAGGAGATAATTATGGCAACAGAATTTATTGCAAAAGTAGTGACACCAGAAGGATTAGTTTTTGAGAAGTCAGTAACGTTTTTGAGAATTAGAACGGAAACTGGAGATATAGGAATACTGGCTAAACACATTAATTTTATTTCTCCAATTGGTTCAGGTGAAATGTTAGTCCGTGAAAAAGATAATAAAGAAACATCGTATTTTTTAAACGGAGGTTTTTTAGAAGTTAGACAGGATAAAGTAGTTGTCCTTGGTGAAGAAGTTCTTGAAGCAGAAAAAGCAGAAGCTATTAGAATGGCTAAAAAAGCTGCAATTGAAGCTTCAAAACGAAATAAAATACATGAAGAACAAGATATTTTAGGAACTAAGAAAAAAATTCAAAGTAACTTATTGAGAAAATAAAAAATTCATATTATTCATGTGATTTGGATACTTATTAATGTATGGGGCTATTTGTTTTAGCTCCGTACTTAATAGGTTAAATAAATATTTGAAAAAGTGTTTGGGAAATAATTAGAGCAGTCTTTAGTACAAAATTCCAATTAGAAAAAACTTAAAATATAATTCTTCTTGTAGTTATATTTGTAGAGATTTGATTTTTTATAAACCAAATTCATATGGAGAAAATAAGTTTTTTATAAAAATTTGACTTTGCAAATATTTATGCTATACTTTAAAGTATAGAGTATGTAAAGATAAATAAAAATTAGAATTTTTATTTGAATATAAAAAATTTGAAATTGGAGGCTTTTAAATGGATAAAACAAAAAAATTGTCAAAGAAAAAAAGAGAACATGTAACAAAAAAAGTGAGTACTGAAGAAAATAAAAAAGTTTTTGTAAAAGATTTGAAAAAAGAGGAAGTATTAGTGAAAGCAAAAGAGGAAGAAAAAGTAGAAGAAATTAAACTAAGAAAATCTCCAAGAGCTTCTTATTATAGAAATTATCCAAACAAAAAATTAATAAGAAATTTAAATAGAAGAACAAGAAAATTTAGAGCTTTAACTTTTAAATATAGAGTTATAAACGCTGAGGAAGTTAAGAAAAGATTAGTTGAAACTGAAATAAATAAATCTAAATTTACAAGAGGATCTGAGCATGTTGGGGTATCAAATAAAGAAGATATTTATTTCGATAAAGCGTTCTTGCCAAGTGCTTATTTTGTGGATGAAGTAGTGCTTATGCCTAAAAATCCAACTACATTGTACGCATATTGGGAAATAAGAGAAGAAACATTTAATAGATTGGCAGAAAATAATCATGTTGTAGATAATATTATTATAAAATTATTTAAAGATGGACATGAATATAAAAGAATTGTAAGACATGAAAGAATAGGTTCGCACTATATAGGTGATGTTGATACAAGTAAAGATTATGAAGTATTTATTGGGTATGAAGATAGTTATGGAAATTTCTCAGAAGTTGCACATTCAGAAAAAGTAATTGCACCATCTGATAAATTATCAAATAACTTTGATTTGTTATGGGGAACAGTAAAAGAGGATAAAAATACAAATCAAATAATTAAATATATAAATACACCTACATTAAGTGATGAAAATAGAGAATTCTATGAATTATCTGAACAAATGGATAAATTTGGTAACAAATTATCAGAATCAGATTATGAAGAGTTTACTATTGAAGTATTAAGAAGATTGAGAAAAATAGGAGCTTCAGAAAGTATTCTAGAAATAGAAACTGATAAAGTTAGAACAAAACCAGACAGATTATTAATGACAGGTGTAAGAAGCTCGTAATAATTTTTATGAAAAATAAAATAGGAAATTAAAATTTGGATAAATATTAAAAAACTATGTAGCAAAAGTTTTAGTACATAAATTTAGAGAGGTAGTAATGAAAATAGTTGTTTATGGTGCTGGAGTTATGGCACAATATGTGAAAGATTCCATTATAAGTTCAAATAATGAGTTTGTTGGCTTTGTTGATCCATTAGGAAATGGAGATTTTAAAAAATTAAGTGGAGAAAATGTAGATTATGATGCAATTATTGATTTTTCACATTTTACACTAATTGATGACGTTTTAGAAGCAGCAGTTTCAAAAAATGTACCTGTAATTATAGCAACAACAGGACATACGCCAGAACAGTTAAAAAAGATAGAAGAAACATCGAAAAAAATACCATTGATTAAAGCAACGAATACATCACTAGGAGTAACTGTTTTAAACGAAATAGTAGCTTATGCGACAAAATTATTGAGCGATTTTGATATTGAAATAGTGGAAAAGCATCATAATAGAAAAATTGATGCACCAAGTGGGACAGCAAATACATTGTTAGAAGTGGTAGAAGAGAATTTAGATGGAGATTACAGAGTCGTTTACGGAAGAGAAGGAGAAAGTAAAAGACAGCCTAAAGAAATTGGAGTTCATTCTATAAGAGGTGGAAATATTGTAGGTGAGCACACTGTAATTTATGCAAAAAATGATGAAATTATAGAAATAAAACACGAAGCTTTGTCAAGAAAAATGTTTTCAGATGGAGCTGTAAAAGCTATTCTTTATTTAAAAGGTAAACCAGCTGGAAGTTATGAAATGAAAGATGTTTTAGGAATAAATAAATAGATTGTTGAGTAGCGAAAACACTAAAAATAGGAGATGAAAATGACAGAATTAGAAAGATCAAAAGAGATTATACAATTTATAGCAAATGCAGAAAAAACTACGCCAGTTGAATTGTATACAGATGAAGAAATAAAAGAAACACATTCTTGTAAAGTTATAGGGAAAGACGGATTAAAAATAGTGTTTGGAGATTGGCAAAATGTTGAGAAAGTTATAAAAGATAATAACTTGACAAATTACTATTTAAAAAACGATAGAAGAAATTCAGGAGTTCCTATGCTTGATATTAAAAATATTAATGCAAGAATTGAGCCAGGAGTTTATATCAGAGATAAAGTTTCAATTGGAGATAGAGCAGTTATTATGATGGGAGCTGTTATCAATATTGGTGCTGAAATCGGTGAAGGGACAATGATTGATATGAATGTTGTTCTTGGTGGAAGAGCTAAAGTCGGTAAAAACTGTCATATTGGAGCAGGAGCAGTGCTAGCAGGAGTTATTGAGCCACCTTCAGCAGATCCTGTAGTAGTTGAAGATAACGTTGTTATTGGAGCAAATGCAGTTGTTTTAGAAGGAGTTAGAGTTGGGAAAGGATCAGTTGTAGCGGCAGGAGCAGTTGTTACTGAAAATGTACCAGAAAATGTAGTTGTAGCAGGAACACCAGCTAAAATTATTAAAAATGTAGATGATAAAACAGCCTCTAAAACAGAATTAGTTGAAGAATTGAGAAAATAATGGAGAGTCTAAAAAGCAGATCTTTACTGCTTTTAAGAGTTTCACAAAGAGTTCAGTGCAGTTTTAGAAAGTTGTTTCTAAGGTTAGTATGGTAAAATAAATTAATTAGTTAAAAAATAATAAAAATAAGAGGAGAAATATTTTCGATAATATATAAATATTTTTGATATGATTTATCTAATTTATTAAAAAAATAAATTAGATTTAGATAAAAAGATTATAAAATATTTTGTTATAAACATGAGAAAATATTAGTTTAGGAGGAAAAAATGAAAAAATTATTACTAGTGGGAGCATTATTAGGAGCAAGTGCGTTATCTTTTGCAGATGCAAAAAGTGATTATCAAAATGCAGAAAATTTAGCAAAAGATAAAAAAGTTGAACAAGCAGTAAAAGTATTAGAAAAAGTAGTAAATTCAGGAGATGCAACTTATGTAACAAAAGCTAATTTCCAATTAGGAGCATACTACTTAGGAAAAAATAATATATCAACAGCTAAGAAATATTTATTATCGGCTTGGAATGATGGAAAAACTGTTACAGAAGATACTGTAGAAGCTGCAAGATTATTATACTTAATTAGTCTTCAAGAAAAAAATATTAAAGGAGCAGAAAGTTATATTTCTTGGGCAGATGAAAAAACTCAAGGAGCAGATGGAGATTTAGCTTCAAGTTTAATTATTTTCTATTTTGAAAATGGAATGCAATCAAAAGGTCAAGCAAGATATAGTAAAGCAATGTCATCTTCAAATGTAGATTACAAAGCATATGTAAATTATAATGTTGGTCAATATTACTTAGGAAAAAATGATCTTCCAAATGCTAAAAAATACTTAAAAGATTCATATAGCAGTGCTTCAAAAGAAGCAAAATTGCCAGCAGGATATCTTCTTGCACAAATAGCATTAGCTGAAAAAAATAATGCAGATGCAGAAAAATATTTAACAGAAATGAATACAATTACAAATGGGAAAAATGCACAAATTTTGGGAATGTTAGGTTCACATTACTTACAAACAAATAACTTAACAAAAGCTGAAGACTATTTGAAAAAAGCAGCAGCAGTAGATCCTAAAAACAATGATGCAAATATCTTATTATTAGCAATTTATGAATCAAAAAATGATACAGCAAATGCTACTTCAATCTATAATAAATTGAAAGCAAAAGCACCTACAACAGTAAATAAAGAATTAGGAATTTTCTATGCAGGATTAGGAAGTCCTCAATTAGCTGAAAAATACTTACAAAAAGCTATTACTGAAAATAAAGATAATCAAGCTAAAGCAATGTTAGGACAATTATATGCTCAAATGGGTAAAAAAGCTGAAGCAGTTAAATTATTAAAAGAAGCAGTAGCAGCTAAAGTACAAGGAGCAGACCAAGTATTGAAACAAGTAGAAGCTATGAAATAGTTATAAGTAAAACTAATATTTAAATATTATAAATAGAGATGTGAATTTATTTTATTATATAAAATGGTAATTAATAAATTCATATCTTTTTATTTTTAAGAATTTTTGGTATAATATAGTTGAAATATTTGTAGAAGTGAAAATACTTTTTAGCATGAATTACTATCGAAATAATTAGAGGGATATTGTGTTTGAGGTTACGATTTATGGTAACTAAAAAGTATAAATTTTAAAGGGAAATTCAATTTTTACAGATATAAAAAATTATGAAAGGAGAAGAGGGAATAAATTGAGGGGAAGTTTTTAAGAAATTTGAAAATTTAAAAATTTTGTAGTAAAAAAAGAGAATTGAAATAAATTAGAAAAGGAGAGAGGTTATGGCTAAAAAAAAAGCAGATGATAAAGATATGTCAGATAGAACTAAAGTTTTAGATTTGGCATTGAAACAGATACAGAAAGAATATGGTGAAGGTTCAATAATGAAACTTGGAGAAAACCAAAAAATGAATATTAGGGCTATTTCGACAGGAAGTTTGAATTTAGATATAGCTTTGGGAGTTGGTGGAGTTCCGAGAGGTAGAATTATTGAGATTTATGGAGCTGAATCATCAGGGAAAACAACTTTGGCATTGCATATTATTGCAGAAGCACAAAAAGAAGGTGGAATAGTAGGATTTATTGACGCGGAACATGCGTTGGATCCAGTTTATGCGAAGGCTTTGGGAGTGAATATTGATGAATTATTAATTTCTCAGCCAGATACAGGGGAACAGGCTTTGGAAATTGCAGATATGCTTGTTAGAAGTGGAGCTATGGATGTAATTGTTGTCGATTCAGTAGCAGCGTTGGTTCCAAAAGCTGAAATTGAAGGAGAAATGGGAGATCAGCAAATGGGATTACAAGCTAGATTAATGTCAAAAGCGTTGAGAAAATTGACTGGAAGTATTTCAAAATCAAATACAGTAATGATTTTCATAAACCAAATTAGAGAAAAAATCGGCGGATTCTCGTTTGTTCCAGGTGTTCAAACTACAACATCAGGTGGTAGAGCGTTAAAATTCTTTTCAACAGTGAGAATGGAGGTTAAAAGAGTAGGTTCTGTAAAACAATCTGATGAAGTAATTGGAAGTGAAGTTTTAGTTAAAGTAACTAAAAATAAAGTTGCACCACCATTTAAAGAAGCTAGATTTAATATAATGTATGGAACTGGAATTTCTCGTATTGGAGAAGTTTTAGATGCGGCAATAGATTTGGGAATTGCGGCTAAAAGTGGAGCTTGGTTTAGTTATGGAGATGAAAGACTTGGACAAGGTAGAGTAAACGTTGAGAAAATGTTGCAAGAAAATAAAGAATTGTACGGAAGATTGGAAAAAGAAGTTCTTGAAGCAATAAGACCAAAATCAGATGTCCTTGAAGAAGAAGTTAAAGTAGAAGCACCAGAAACACTAGAAGAACCACAATCAGAAGAAGTAAATGAAGATAATAAAAAAAATTCAAAGAAATAAATTGTATTTGGATAATGAGGAAATAATGGATGTAAGTCCATTAATAAGGCAGAAATATAATTTGAAAGTGAATGATGATATTGAAAGCCTCTATGACGATATTTCATATGAGGCTTCTCTTGAAAAAGGAATATTCATAATTTCTTTGAAGGATAGGACAAAAAAAGAGCTTCAGACAAAATTAAATGAAAAATATTTTAATACAAAAATGGTTCAAAAAGCTGTACAAAAATTGGAAGAACTTGGATATATTAACGATTTAGATTATACCATAAGCTATATTAATAATAGAAAATATGGAAAGAATAGAATTTCATATAATTTGTTTCAAAAGGGGATAAATAGGGAAACGATTAATAAAGCCTATAATATAATCGAAGAGGAAATGGAAAAAAATATTGAAGATAGAAAATTGGAAAAGGCGATATTGAAGCATAGAAAAAAACTTTTGGTTGATGATGAGGAAAAGGATACAAGTTTGGAAGGGAAAATGAAAAGGTTAAAAGAGGAACAAAAAGTGATTCAAAGTCTTGCAAGACAAGGATTTGAGATAGAAAAAATTTTTTCAAAACTGAAGGAATTTAAGAAAAGTGGTTTTGAAGAATAAATAAAGAAAGAAGGTAGGAAGATGAGAACGATATTTTATCATATTATACTTTGTGGGACATTTATTTTCGGATTGTTTTCCAGATATCCGTATTTGTGGTTTCATAAAGATCCTGAAAAAAGATATAGATTTGTAACAAAAACTAATAAAATTTGGGGAAGACATATTTTATGGGGAGCTGCAAGTAAAGTTAATGTGATTTACAAAAGTGAAGCAGTAAAAAAGGAAGTTGAGAAAATTAGAGATACGAGAGAAGCTATTGTTTTAATTTCAAATCATCAAAGTAACACGGACATTCCTGTTTTATCTGCATATTTACCAATTGATTTTTCATTTATCGCAAAAAAAGAAATGAGAAAGTGGCCATTAATTGGGTATTGGATGAAGTGTCAGGATTGTATCTTTTTGGATAGAAAAAATCCACGTCAAGGGATGAAAGATATGAAAGAGGCGGAGAAGAAAATTGCAAATGGACATTCATTCGTGATTTTTCCTGAAGGGACAAGAAGCAAAGATGGAAAAGTTGGAGAATTTAAAAAGGGAAGTTTTAAATTAGCGTTGGATTCTAATGCGAGAATATTGCCTGTGACTTTGATTGGAACGTATGATATTCAAAATAAATCTAGTTTGAAGGTTACACCTAATAAGAATGTGAAAATGGTTGTGGATATGCCGATTAATTTGGATGAGTTGTCGAAGGAAGAGAAGAAGAATATTCATAGTTATGTGAATAATATAATAAAAGAAAATTTTGAAAAATATCAATAAATCTTTTTTACTGTCACAATATATAATTAGTGAGATATTAATAATATTAAATTTGTAAAAATAAGAGATTATAAAAAATATGAAAGGAGAAAATCATGAAAATATTTCTTGCAACTAAAAATAAGGGAAAAATTAAAGATTTTAAAAAGTTGACAGAAGATATGGATATTCAGGTTGTGACAATTTTGGATAATATTGATATACCTGATGTTGTGGAAGATGGAGATACTTTTGAGGAAAATTCCGTGAAGAAGGCTCTTGAGATTGCGAAGTATACTGGAATTGTAACAGTTTCGGATGATTCAGGATTGTGTGTAGATTATTTGAATGGTGCTCCAGGAGTTTATTCTGCTAGATATTCGGGAGAAAATGCGACTGATGAGAGTAATATGGATAAATTATTAGAAGATTTGAAAGATGTTAAGAAAGAAGATAGAAAAGCTCATTTTGTGTCGGTCGTGACAATTGCGTATCCTGATGGGAAATATCAGTCTTTTAGAGGAGAAGTAGAAGGAGAGATTCTTTTTGAAAGACAAGGAAATAATGGATTTGGGTATAATCCAATATTTTATTCAACAGAACTTGGAAAATCTTTTGGGATGGCGACAATGGATGAAAGAGTGAGTGTTAGCCATAGAGGAAGAGCGTTTAGGAAATTGAAAGAAGAAGTATTAGATAAATAAATAAACCTTCAGTCTTATAATTAAGATTGAAGGTTTATTTTTTGTTAAAATTATTAAGATAAAAATTATAATTTTTCGATTGCTTCTTCAATTCCGATTGCATATGAGGCAGGTGAAAATTCAGTGATGTCATATTTAGCTAAACCATTTAAAAAATAAGGATCGTTTTTGAAGATATCTTCTAATTCTTCCCTTGTAACATTATGAGCGATGATAACTGCTCCATCTACAGGATTTTTACGTCCTAACATAATAAATTTACCAGCTAGAACATAATTATTAATAAACGCTAAATGATCACCTCTTTTTTTATCAATTTCTTCTAAAGACTTTAAGTAAGTCGAAATCACAACAAACATTTTTTTCATGAAATATCATCCTTTCAAAATGAGAATTTTATTTTATAAAATGAAAATATAGATTTATAGTAAAATTACTTTGAAAACAAACTCGAAATTTATGGCTATTTACTTAAAATCTAAATTTATACAATTTTAGCAGTTTGATTTTAAATAGGTTAGAGTATAATATAAAAAAGAACTTCCATATATAGAAAAACTATATAGAAAGTTCTTGTAGTTAAAGTATATTTTTATGAAACATTAATTTTAAAATTAATACCAACCTCTAAATTTCATAGCTTTTTCGATTCTTCTAATACTTGACATATATGCAGCATTTCTTAAATCTACTTTGAATTCATCAGCAATTGACCAAACATCTTCAAAAGCATTTGATAAAACTGTATTTTCTTTTTCTTGAACTTCTTCAAATGACCAGTAGTAACCTTGTAAGTTTTGAACCCATTCAAAGTAAGAAACTACAACTCCACCAGCATTTGCCAAAATATCAGGAATTACGATAATATCTTTTTTATGTAAAATTTCATCAGCTTCAGGTGTTGTTGGACCATTTGCTCCTTCTGTAATAACTTTTGCTTTGATTCTGTCAGCATTTTCTGAAGTTATTTGATTTTCCAATGCACATGGTGCTAATACATCTACTTCAAGTTCCAATAATTCTTTATTTGTAATATCTTTTCCATAACCTTTATTTTCAACGATACGTCCGTTTTCTTCATAATCTTTAATAACAGCTTCCATATCGATTCCATTTTCATTATAAATTGCAACACTTGTATTTGAGAAAGCTACAATTTTTGCACCGTCCTTGTAAGCATAATAAGCAGTGTAATAACCAACATTTCCAAATCCTTGAACTGCATAAGTAGCTCCTTTAACATCAACATTTAGTTTTTCTAATGCTTTTTTAGCGGCTAAATGAACTCCATATCCAGTAGCTTCAGTTCTAGCCAAAGAACCTCCAAATTCTAAAGGTTTCCCAGTAAATACTCCTTTTGCTGAATGTCCAACAATTTTTTCATAACTGTCAACCATCCAAGACATGATTTGTCCGTTAGTGTTAACATCTGGAGCTGGAACATCAATTTTTTCTCCAATTAATGGTGAGATTGCTTCAGCAAAACCTCTAGAAATTCTTTCTAATTCAGCTTTTGAATATTTTTTAGGATCAATTGCCATACCACCTTTTCCACCACCGTATGGAATTCCTGCAACTGAACATTTGAAAGTCATCCAAGTTGATAAAGCTTTAACTTCATCTTTTGTAACTGCTGGATGGAATCTCAAACCACCTTTAAATGGACCTACCACATTATTATGCTGAGATCTGTATCCTGTAAATGTTTTAATTGTCCCATCGTCTAATTTTACAGGGAACGATACTTCCAATACTCTCATAGGATTTTTCAAAATTTCGTACACAGCTGGATCTGCGTTTAATTTGTCGCAAGCAGATTTTATTTGTTTCTGAGCGATTTCAAATGGATTTAATGTTTCTAATGACATAATTTTATCTCCTTTATTTAAAAAATTTTTATTCACAAATAGTTTATACTACAAAGTAATGTAAAAAATCAAGTGTTTTTTTTAAAGATATAAAAAAAATAAGAATGTATATATTTCATAAATATTTGTTTTTAAAATATTTTGATAAAAAAAGTATTTTACTCTGTTAAAAAGAAAAAAATAATTAAAAAAATCGTAAAAATTTGCTATAATATAATATAAGATGAATTTTGAAAGGAAAGAAATAATGAAAATAAGAAAAAAAATATTTTTAATATCAAGTATGATTTTTATATCAGCAGTATCATATGGAAAAGATGTATTTGCAAATTATGGAGTAAGTTTTGGAAAAGTAAATTTGACTCAAGCTACAGTGAGTGATAGCAATGATTTTAAGAGAATTGACGGGCAAACTTACCAAATAACAGGAAGTGGAAATTACAGAATAATGGATCAAGGAGGAAGACGTTTAAATATTACATTGAATCAAGGAGTTCTTGATGGAGCATATGAAGAATATTATGCAAATGGGAATCTTTATACAACAGGAAGATATGTGAACGGTAAAAAAGAAGGAGAATGGACTGTTTATTTTGAAAATGGAAAAGTTTGGAAAAAATATCAATATAAAAATGATAGTTTGAATGGAAGATATGTTTCATATTATGGAAATACAGGAATGCAAGAAATTGTTGGAGATTATTTAGATGGAAAATCAACAGGGACATGGACTTATTATTTCCAAAATGGTTCAACAGAAAAAAGAGAAAATTATGTAGATGGTAAGAAAAATGGGCTAGTTACAGAATGGTACTCAAATGGAAATAAAAAATCAGAAATAAATTATGTAGATGGTGAGGTAAATGGGAAAGTAGCCGTTTATTACTCAAATGGCAGAATTTTCTATGAAGGAAATTTACAAGGAAACAGTGGTTCTATAAAAGGTTATTACACTGATGGATCACTTGGATTTTCTGGAAATTTAACAAATAGAAAAAGAACAGGGACATGGACTTATTACACTAAATCAGGTTCTTCGAGAACTGTAAATTATTAGAAAAAACAGTTAGGAGGGAAACAGCATTGTCTTATTCAGCTGTTCTCAAAAGAGAAATTTTTAATAAAGAAATTAGCAATAAAGAAGAAAAATATGCAGAGTTATTTGGGATTTTTAGTGCAAAAAAATCTTTTAAAAAGAAAGGAATTCATTTTAGCACGGAAAATGTTTCGTTAGCAAAAAGAGTTTACTCTAATTTGAGAGATGTGACAGAAATGGATATACAAATAAAATATCAAGTTGATAAAAAATTAGGAACACATAAGATTTATGAGGTAATAGCTTTAGTAACTAAGAATTCCGAGAAAGAATACAACTATTTATTGAATAAAATGTTATCGTTAAAAAACTTTTTTGAGAAGAAAACAGAAGAGCAACTTGCAGGTATAATAAGAGGTTTCTTTTTAAGTTGTGGTTATGTAAAATCGCCTGAAAAAGGGTATGCGCTGGATTTTTTTGTGGATACAGAAGATTCGGCTACATATTTATATTATTTGTTTAAAAATATGAAAAAGAGAGTTTTTCAGACGGATAAAAAGAATAAAAGTTTGGTTTATTTGAGGAATTCTGAAGATATTTTGGATATAATATTTTTAATTGGAGGAGTTACTTCTTTTTTTGAGTTTGAAGAAGTAGTTGTGAATAAAGAAATTAGGAATAGAATTAATAGAAATATAAACTGGGAAATTGCTAATGAAACGAAAAAATTATCGGCTTCAGAAAAGCAAATAAAAATGATTAAGTTTATTGAGGAAAAATTAGGCCTAGAAAATTTGACAGATGTGTTGAAAGAAACTGCATATTTGCGATTGGAAAACGAAGATTTATCATTGCAAGAATTAGCAGATTTAATGGAAATTTCTAAATCGGGAATAAAAAATAGATTTAGAAGATTAGAAACAGTTTATAAAAGTTTAGTAGAAGAAAGTTAGAGTGAAAATTAAATGAAAATATTGTCTTTAATATATGGATTTATTGTTTTTGTGCGAAATAAACTTTATGATTGGAATATTTTGAAATCAAAAAAAGTTGATGGCGTGGAAGTCATTTGTATTGGAAATATCGTTGTAGGTGGCTCAGGAAAAACGCCTGCGGTACAGTATTTTTGTAAGAAATATTTGGAAGAAGGCAAGAAAGTTGGTATTTTGAGCAGGGGATATAAAGGTAAAAGAGATAATGATTTGCTTTTAGTAAGAGATGAAAGTGGAATACTTGCAAGTGCACTAGAATCAGGTGATGAAGCATTTTTACATTCATTGAGTTTGCCAGTTCCAGTGGTTGTTTGTAGTAATCGTTATGAAGGTGCAAAATATTTGAAGGAAAAATGTGGTGTGGAAGTTGTGATTATGGATGATGGTTTTCAGCATAGAAAATTATTGAAGGATAAAAATATTGTGTTAATTGATGCGACAAATCCGTTTGGTGGTGATAATTATTTGCCAAAAGGAAGATTGAGAGAATCAGTAAACGAGCTAAAAAGAGCTGACGAAATAATTATTACGAAAAGCAATTATGTCAATCCACAAAATATAGAAAAAATCAAGTTAAGAATTAAAAAATATGGTAAAAAAATTTTTGTTGCAACTTTTGAAGGAGATTATTTTTATGATAATTTAGAGAAAAAGTATAATCTTGATGTGATAAAAAATAAAAAAGTATTGATTTTTTCATCAATTGCTAATCCGAAGGTTTTTTACAATACGATAGAAAAATTGCAGCCTGATTTGATAAAACAAGTGACCTTTGATGATCATCATTCATATACTGAAAGTGAAATTGAGAATTTATCAAAAGAAGCAAAAAAATATGATTATTTGTTGACAACGGAAAAAGATATTGTGAAAGTTAATAGAGAAATACCAAATTTGTTAGTTTTGAAAATGAAATTTGATATTATTTAGCACTGGTTAGGAGGAAAAACTTGTATAAAAATAAAGAAAAAATAGAGGGAAATTCTATATTTCAAGGTATAGACAGTTTTTCAGAATTTATTATTGAATACAAAAATCAATTTGAGAAGAGAAAATATTTTTCGATTGATGATGATTTTAAAATAAATTTTAAAAAGCCATCGTACATACTGGAATTAGTTTATATATATTTTAAAAATGAAAATATTGAAAAAACTGAAATCGAAGAAGCTATAAAAGATGAGTTTTTGGATGTTTTTAAGGCAAAAGATAAAAAAATAAATAGATTGTCAAAAATTGAAAAAAATAAATTGTCAGAAAGTTTTTTTAGAGCGATTTTAAATAAAGATTCTGTACATTCTATAAAATTAGGAAATGAATTATTTTATAAAGATAGTGAAAAACTATTTGAAATAATGTATAATTTTTCATTGATTTCAGCAGATGGAAATAAATTAATAAAAACTTTTTTTGCAGAAAAAATGCTTGAAGAGATTGGTAAAAAATATAAAAAATATTCTGAAAAAGATGAATTTGTAGAGCAAATCTTGAGAAATGTTATAAATTATTTTGTAAAATCTGATTCAAAATTTATTAATTTTGATGATAGTAACGTGAAAGAATATTTTGAAAAAAACAATGTTAATGCACTTTATAAACAAATTTATAATAAATATTTTGATAAAATTTCAGAAAGATATGATATAAAAACAAAAAAAGAATTTCAGTTTGAGATTTTAGATAAAGAGAAAGAAAATTTATCAATTTCAGAAAAATTGTTATTTGAAAATATTTAAAATTCTAGAAAAAAATTTGGATAGAAGTTTTTATTGTGCAAAAAATTTGGAATAAATGATTATCATATGGTATAATAGCAACGAAAGATGTTTTGATATACTCTTTGAATGGAGAGTATAATTGATTAAGAAATAAATTATTGTTTTAATGAATAAAAATAAATTTAGGAAGGGAAAAAGATGTTAGAATTAAGATATATAAGAGAAAATGTAGACAAAGTTAGAGAATACTTGAAAAGTAGAAATAGTGATTTTGATTTGGATTCTTTAATTAAATTAGATGAAGAAAGAAGAAATATTTTACAAGAAGTAGAAGTATTGAAAAAAGAGAGAAATGAATCAAGTTCTTTAATTGGAAAATATAAACAAGAAGGAAAAGATGCAACAGAATTATTAAATAGAATGCAAGAAGTTAGTGCAAAAATAAAAGAATTAGACCAAAAAGTAGCTGAAATTGAAGAAAAACAAAAAGTGTTAACTTATACTATTCCTAACAAATTACATGAATCAACTCCAATTGGGAAAGATGAAGATGACAATGTTGAAATTAGAAAATGGGGAACTCCAAGAGAATTTGATTTTGAGCCAAAATCTCATGATGAATTAGGAGTTAATCTTGGAATTTTAGACTTTGAAAGAGGTTCAAAATTAGGTGGTTCAAGATTCACAGTTTATAAAAATGCGGCTGCTAGATTAGAAAGAGCGTTAATTGCTTTTATGATTGATGTTCACACTCAAGAAGAAGATTTTGAAGAAATTTTCACACCACAACTTGTAAAAAAAGAAATGATGGTTGGAACAGGACAATTACCTAAATTTGCTGAGGATGCTTACAAAATTGAAGGAGAAGAAATGTATTTAATTCCGACAGCAGAAGTAACACTTACAAATTTACATAATGGAGAAATTTTAGACGAAGAAGAATTACCTAAACATTACTGTGGATATACAGCTTGTTTTAGAAAAGAAGCTGGTTCAGGTGGTCGTGATTTAAAAGGGCTTATTCGTCAACATCAATTTAATAAAGTTGAAATGGTAAAAATTGTGAAACCAGAAACTTCTTATGACGAACTTGAATCAATGGTAAATAGTGCAGAAAAAATCTTGCAAAAATTGAATTTGCCATATAGAGTGATTTCACTTTGTAGTGGAGATATAGGATTTAGTGCTGCTAAAACTTATGATTTAGAAGTTTGGGTGCCTAGTCAAAATAAATATAGAGAAATTTCATCTTGCTCAAATACAGAAGATTTCCAAGCAAGAAGAGCTATGATTAAATATCGTGATAAAGAAACTAAAAAAAGTCACTTTGTACACACGTTAAATGGTTCAGGACTTGCAGTTGGAAGAACTTTATTGGCAATTATGGAAAATTACCAACAAGATGATGGAAGTATTGTAATTCCTGAAGTTCTAGTACCTTACATGGGTGGAATGACTGTAATTAAATAAGAGTTGATTTTAAAGGTTTCCTGAGGCATTTTTAGAAGTAGGAGATAATTATGATAAAAACTTTATTAAAATTTTTAAAAATTTTGTTATTTACAATAATTTTTGGAGGAATTGTTACTTGTTTAGAACTAAGTGGATATGTATATCATAATGATATTCTAGCAAAAATGCTTGGATTCAAAATACAAGGACTTGATATATCCCACCATCAAGAAAGAGTAAATTGGACAAAAGTTGATAGTAATAAATATAAATTCATTATTATGAAAGCGACAGAAGGACAAAATTTTTTAGATTCAGATTTTTCGTATAATTGGAATAATGCTCGATTAAATGGATTTACAGTAGGAGCATATCACTTTTTCTCGATGCTTAGTAGTGGAAAAGCTCAAGCAGATTTTTATATAAGTAAAGTTCCTTATTCTGAAAGAACATTACCTCCAATTATTGATTTAGAAATACCAACAAAATATCCAAAAGATCAAGTTTTAAAAGAATTAAAGGATATGACCGATAAATTGGAGAAACAATATAAAAAGAGAGTAATTTTTTATGTGACATATTATACATATGAAGCATATATAAAAGGAGAATTTCCAAATAATAAGTTGTGGATTAGAGATATAAAATTTATACCGAATTTAGAAGAATATGATAGATGGGTGATTTGGCAAGTTTCCAATAGGGGAAGAATTTTTGGAATACCAGGATTCACTGATAAAAATGTACTTAGAGGAGATTCTGTAGAAAAATTGATAAAAGAGAGTCAAATAAAATAAAAACTATTGATTTTTAAGAAAAAATTTGTTAATATATATTAAACAGAGTTTTGAGTAACAAAATAATTATAGGAGGAACGATAATGAAATATCATTACAAAGAGTTAGGATTAGTAAACACTAAAGAAATGTTTGCTAAAGCAAACAAAGAAGGATATGCAGTTCCAGCATTTAACTTTAATAATTTGGAACAATTACAAGGAATTATTGAAGCAGCAGTTGAAACTGGTTCACCAGTAATTTTACAAGTGTCTACAGGAGCTAGAAGCTATATTGGTAAAGAAATGTTACCTTGGCTTGCAAAAGCTGCTACAGCTTATGTAGAAGCATCAGGATCTGATATTCCAGTAGCATTACACTTGGATCATGGTCCAAATTTTGAGGAAGCTAAAGATTGTATTGAATATGGATTCTCTTCAGTAATGTATGACGGATCTCACCATCCATATGATCAAAATGTTGCAGAAGCTAGACAAGTTGCTGATTTTGCTCACGAACATGATGTAACAGTTGAAGCTGAATTAGGAGTTTTAGCTGGAATCGAAGATGACGTAGAAGCAGCTGAACATATTTACACTCAACCTGAAGAAGTTGAAGATTTCGTATCTAAAACTGGTGTTGACTCATTAGCAATCGCAATTGGAACTTCTCATGGAGCTCACAAATTTAAACCAGGTGAAGATCCTAAATTAAGATTAGACATCTTGGCTGAAATCGAAAAAAGAATCCCTGGATTCCCAATCGTATTACACGGTTCTTCAGCAGTACCTCAACAATTCGTAAAAATGATTAAAGAATATGGTGGAGAATTAGCTGATGCAATTGGTATACCTGATGAAGAATTAAGAAAAGCTTCTAAATCAGCAGTAGCTAAAATTAACGTAGATACTGATGGAAGATTAGCATTCACTGCAGGAGTTAGAGAAGTATTTGCTAAAAAACCTACAGAATTTGACCCAAGAAAATATTTAGGGCCAGCTAAAGACTACATTAGAGATTACTACAAAGATAAAATCACAAATGTATTCGGTTCAAACGGAGCATACAAAGCTGGAAAAGCTAGATAGTACCTTTACAGTAAAATCTTTTTATAATTAAATTTATCTTGGGAAAGGAGATATATTTTATATTTCTTTTCTCAAGGTATAAAAAAACTTAATTAATTTAATGTTTTATTAAATTATCTGTACAAATACATATGAATCTAACTATATTAGTTAGATTATCAGTAAGAAATGTAAAAAATAAGATGAAAATTTTTTTTTTCGTCTTTTTTTATTGTATTATTATATTAAAGATACAGTAATGATATTTTTATTAAAAAGTGTTATTTTATTTTGGAAAAAATCATGATTAATGATAAAATATGTATTTTAAAATAAAAAATAATAAAAAAATTCTATAATTATGTTAAAAAATAGTGAAAAATTAAATATATATAAAGAGAAAGGTTTAAAGTAAATAATTAGGAGGAAAAAATGAGTAAAGTTGATACTACAAAATATATTTTTGTTACGGGAGGAGTGGTGTCTTCTCTAGGTAAAGGGATTGTTGCGTCATCATTGGGTAGATTATTAAAAGAGAGGGGATATAAGGTGACAATTCAAAAGTTTGATCCTTATTTGAATGTAGATCCTGGAACAATGAGTCCTTATCAGCATGGAGAAGTTTTTGTTACAGAGGATGGAGCAGAAACTGATTTGGATTTAGGGCATTATGAGAGATTTATAAATGAAAATCTTACTCAATACAGTAATTTAACATCTGGAAAAATAATGTCTAGAATTATTGCAAAAGAAAGAAAAGGAGAATTTTTAGGAGGTACAGTTCAAACAGTTCCTCATGTAACTGATGAGATAAAAAGTAATATTAAATTGGCTGGAGAAAAAGCAGGAGCTGATTTTGTAATTACTGAAATTGGTGGAACAATAGGGGATATAGAAAGTGATCCGTTTATTGAAGCTATTAGACAATGGAAAAGAGAAGTTGGGAGAGAAAATATAGCGTATATTCACGTGACATTGTTACCTTACTTGAAAGCGGCAGGAGAATTGAAAACAAAACCTACACAACATAGTGTTAAAACATTACAAGGATTAGGAATTTCACCTGATATTATCGTTGTTAGAAGTGAACATCCTGTGAATCAAAGTATTAAGAAAAAGATCTCAATTTTCTGTGATATTGATGAAGAAGCTGTTATAGAATCAACAGATGCTGAAAATCTTTACGAAATACCGTTAACAATGGAAAGATTAGGATTGGCCGATGTTATTTGTAAACATTTTAAATTGGATAATCAAAAACCATCATTAGCAACTTGGAGCAAAATGGTTGATAAATTTAAAAATCCTAAAAAATTGGTGAAAGTGGCTGTTGTAGGAAAATATGTTGAGTTAAAAGATGCTTACATTAGTATTACTGAATCAATAGAACATGCAGGGTTTAATTTAGATACTAAAGTGGAAATTGACTATTTGAAAGCTGGAGATTTTGATGTTGAAAAACTTGCTAATTATGACGGAATTTTGGTTCCAGGAGGTTTTGGAGATAGAGGAATTGATGGTAAAATAGAAGCGATTAGATATGCTAGAGAAAATAGAATTCCTTTCTTTGGAATATGTTTAGGAATGCAAATGGCTTGTGTGGAATTTGCTAGAAATGTGTTAGACTATCCAGAAGCAACATCAACAGAATTTGATAAAGATACTAAATATCCAATTATTAGCTTAATGGAAGAGCAAGAAGGAATCGAGGATATGGGAGGAACTATGAGACTAGGTTCTTATCCTTGTATTTTAAAAGAAGGAAGTATTGCGGCTAAAGTTTACGGACAAACTGAAATTTCTGAAAGACATAGACATAGATATGAATTTAACAATAGTTACAGAGAAGAATTTGAAAAAGCAGGAATGGATATTGTAGGAGTTTCTCCAAATGGAAAATATGTTGAAACAATAGAAATTAAAGACCATCCTTATTTTGTTGCGTGTCAATATCATCCTGAATTTAAGAGTAGACCGAATAGACCTCATCCGTTGTTTACTGGTTGGATAAAAGCGGTTATTGAAAAAAGAAGTGGTAAATAATCAATATACATTAGAACTAGATTAATTTTAATATTAAAATTTTTAAAATAGAACTTATTATGAAAGAGATAATTTAGAATTTATATAGATGATATATTTTCTAGGTATCTCTTTTTTTGTAAAATAAAAAAACTTTTCAAAAATATAAATTTTGAAAAGTTTTTCATCTCTAATTTTTAAGAAGCGAATTATTGTTCGTCTCTAATAGTTGCCATTAATTCACCCAATACTTCAACTGCTTGATCAGCATCTGGACCTTCAGCATAAATTGTAACTTCAGAACCATTTTTGATTCCAATTGATAATAATTTTAATAATGATTTTCCATTAACTTTTTTTCCATCATTTTCTACTTCTACTGAACTTTCAAATTCTTTTGCTTTTGCAACGAAGATCCCACCTGGTCTAGTGTGCAATCCTGTAGGGTTAGTCATAGTAACTGTTTTACTTGCCATTATAAAGCCTCCTTAAAATATTTAATCCATAATAATTTTACAATAGTTTTAGGTATTTGTCAATAAATAATAGATTTTTTTCTTGAGAATTTAATGAATATTAGTAATCATTTTTTAATTTTTTAAAAAAGAAAGTAATTCTTCGTTTATCATTAATAAATTCAGCTTTTTATTTTAAAATGTTAACAAAATTAAAGTGTAAAACTAAGTGTACTAAAGTTATTATAAATCACATTTCCTGGTTTAGCATTTTTAATTTTTTTCACAAATTTTCTTTCACAATAATCGACAGTGATTTTATCGCCTTTATTTGCTTTAGAGTATTCTCCGGCAATTCTAGCAGCATACATTAATGTGTCCTCGTCAATAGGATTATTATCGCGGATAATTAAAACATGGCTTCCTGGAATATCCCTTACGTGCATCCAAATGTCAGTAGGATGTCCTTTACTAAATGAAATTTCCTCATTTTCTTTATGATTACGACCAACAAAAATTTTAAAACCATTGTGTTCAAAAGAAAGTAAATCTCTTTTTTTCATTTTATTCAATTTAATCTTATTTTTTCTTGGATTAGAAATTTTCAATTCATTTTCAACTTCATCAATTCCGACAAAGTCAGTTTCTTTTTCCACAAACAATTTAACTTCCTCAAAATAACGAATCTCATTCAAAATATCCTGATAACGAGCTTCAAGAGCTACAAGAGTCCTTTTTCCCTTGTTATAACGGTTATAATAGTTGTTTAAGTTATCTTTTGGAGAAAGTAGTGAATCTAGCTGGATTGTGATTTCTTGATTATTGTAAAAATCAAAAACGTTAACTTTGTCCATTCCTTGTTTTAACAAATGCATATTTGCTGCTAAAATATCTCCAATATTTTTATATTTCTCAAAATTTTGATTTTTTTTCAAGTCAGTCGAAATATTATTCAAAATTTTCTTATGTTTTTTTATTTGAGAATCGACATATTTTAGTAAATTTTTCTTTTTATCATCAATTAAACTTGATGTAATGGTTAATTTAAAATATTCATTCAATCCTTCATTTAATGTTTTAAATTCCTTTTTAGAAATTTCCTTTTCTGAAAATTCAGAAAAATGGTTGTATGTGATGACTTTTGCAGTTTTGTTTCGATGATTAATCTCATAAAGAGTCGGTTTGTAGCTTGACAAATATTCTTTAAATTTTTTAAAATTGTTAGAACATTCGGTTGCGAAAGCCTTTCCAATCCCTTCAACTTTATTTATGAAATCTGTTTGCTCAAAAGGAAAGTTTTCTTCCTCAAGATAAAGTGGCGAGATTTTTTTATCCTCAAAAGGAAGAGTATATTTCGCACCAGTCATTATAATTCGATTTCCTTCATCTAAAGTCGAAAAATGTAAGGCAGACAAGATTTTTTCATGTGAAGTTAGAAAAATATTACTAGCTCTTCCCATAATCTCAAAAATTAAAGTATATTTTTCGACATCTCCAAATAAATTTAATTTCTCAAAATCAAAATAAATAATACGGTCAAATCCTTCTTGGCGAATATTAGTTAAAATCGAATTTTGCAAATATTTTTTTAGTGAAAGTAAAAAATTTGACTGAAAATCAGTATTCATATCTTTTTCATCCTTCAAATAAAAAATAGTTGAATTATCTTTTACTTGAAATAATAAATTATTTTTTCCAAAAAATAATGAAAGTGAAGAACGATCATATTGGAAAATTTTTGTAAGTTTATAATTAAGAATTTTGTCTTTTACTTCTTTTACGAGAAATGAAAGACCGATTCCATCTAAGTATAACATAATTTTATAGATCCTTTCTTTTTAGTAATAATTAATAATAATCAAAATGGATAAATCACTTAAAAAAGAAATTTATCCATTTGAGAAATATTTTCTGAAATTTATTTTCGTAGTAATAAAGTCTAAATAGTGTTTTTCCTAACCATAATATTTACAGCATCTTCAACACTCAAGATTTTTTCATCCCCATCAACTAATAAAATAGCGATGTGTTTGTTAATATCAACAATTTTTATTAATGATTTTATCAAAACACCTTTTTCGTTTAAATATTTACGAACGGCAGTGCTTCCTTTGATAGATGATACTTGAACAGTATCTCCAATTTCAAATTTTAAAATAGATTCAGGTTGAATATCAGCTTTTACCTTATTCAAATTAGTAAGTATTTCTTCAAACACTTCTGTGAAAATTTCTAAATTTTCTTTAGGAATTTCGCTCGTAATTTTTTCAAGAATAGTTGAATGAAAATTTCCATGATACTTAAAAGCCATAAGTCCTTTCTTTGAAAGTTCAACAAAAACTTTTCTTCTATCATCTTCAGAACGTCTTCTTTCTACGAAATTTTTATCTGTTAATTTATTTACAGCTACAGATGCAGTTCCCATTGTAATACCTAATTTTTCAGATAATTCATTCATAGTTAAGCTGTCTTCTCCAATGGATTCAATCACATGTAATTCAGTAGTTGTAAGACATTTTATAACTTGGTTCAAATTAATTTCTTCTATTTTATAATACGTTTTATAAAAATCGTCTAATAACGATTCAATTTTTTCATACATCTTCAAAATCTCCCTATTTATTTAATTATCTTAACGATTCAATTTTCTGTTTGTAATCTCCCTTAAACAAGTAAGAGCCAGCAACTAAAATATTTGCTCCAGCTTCTTTAACAAGTTTACTTGTTTTATCATTTATTCCACCATCCACTTGAATGTCGATATTTGGGTCGATAGAACGTAAATCTTTTATTTTTTGTAACATTCCTTCAATAAAGGCTTGTCCACCAAATCCAGGATTAACAGTCATTATTAAAACCATATCGATGTCCTTCAAATCATATTTTATAAAATCAAGTGGTGTAGAAGGATTTAGAGCCACCCCAACTTTTTTCCCATATGATTTAATTAATTGAATAGTTCTGTTTAAATGTTTTGTTGCTTCTGCGTGAACAGTTATAACATCTGCACCTGCATCAGCAATATCCTTTATAAATCTATCAGGATTTTCAACCATCAAGTGAACATCAAACACTAAATTACTGTGTTTTCTTATTGATGAAATGACAGGAGCTCCAAAGCTAATATTTGGAACAAAATTTCCATCCATAACATCTAAATGTAAATATTCAGCACCATAGCTTTCAACTTCTTGGATTTCTTCTCTAAGTTTACTAAAATCTGCTGCAAGTAGTGATGGAGCAACTATTATTTTTTTTGACATATTAATCACCTCTTTATTGAATTTGAATATAATAAATTATAACATATAACTTGAAAAATTTTAATTGTTAAAAATATTATTTAATGAATATAAATAAAAGTCATAACGGACTTTTGAAATGTTTCCATTTTCTAAATTTTCTTTGATTGCACAATTAGGTTCATTTACGTGAATACAATCTCTGAATTTGCAATCGTGCGAGAATTTTAGAAAATCAGGAAATATTTTTTCTAAATCTTTTTTATTTTTTAATTTTGGAAATTCTATTGACGAAAATCCAGGAGTATCAATAATAAATGTACTTTCATCAATTTTGAAAAATCTACTTTCAGTAGTTGTATGACGTCCACGAGAAGTTTTGTTACTAACTTCATTCGTTTGTAAAATTTCTTCTCCAAGTAATTTGTTAATAAGTGAAGATTTTCCAGAACCACTAGGCCCAGAAACTGTAATAGATTTTCCATGAATATAATTTTCCAGATCTTTTAATCCAATATTTTCTTTTATTGAAATTGGAAATATTGGAAAATGATTATCTTTGAAAATATTATTTAAATTTTTTAGAAAATTAGACAATTCTTCTTGTGAAACTAAGTCGATTTTAGAAATTATCAAAATTACGGAAATATCTTGCTCGTTTGCTCTCAAAAGCATTTTTTGAAAATTAGTAAAATCAAAATTTGGAGATTTTATTGCGAAAAGAATACCGATATAATCAATATTTGAAAGTAACGGTCTATGTAAAAAATTTTGTCTATCATAAATTGAAGTAATTACTTTTTCGTTTTCATCAAATTCTACGATATCTCCAATAATACAGTTCAATTTATTATTTTTCACTTTTAATGAGCCACGAAGTTTACACTCATATAAATTTTCCTCTTCTAAATGTTTTGCATGTTCTTCTAAAATATAGTAAAATCCTTTAATTTTTCTAATAACTTTTCCTTTTATAACTTTATTTTGCTAATTAAAATAATGATTCAAATCTCCAAAATACAAAATATTTCTATATTTTGGAGATGTTATCAAAATATTTTAAATAACATCTCCTTTCTACAATATTTAATTTTTATTCTCCTCCATCGTCATCGTTTCCAGTATTTTCTGATTTATTCGATGGATGAATTTCTGGAACAGTTCTTGATTTTTTGTTTGTATCATTTGTATCAGATGATTGATTATTGTTGTTATTGCCATTATTGTTACTATTTGAATCTTTGTTAGTCTTAACTTGATCAATTTGATCAATAGTATTGTTTATAACATTTTCAATTTCTTTTTCATTAACCTGTTTTTTAGTTTTATTAACAATGTCTTCAACAGAAGGTGTTTGTCGTCTTCTTTGTACGCCAGCATTTATAACAATATTAATTTTTTGACCTTTTTGAATACGAATTCCTGCTTCAGGCGATGTAGAAATAATTGTATTTACAGGTAATGTTGTATCTTGTGTTTTAGAAATATTTCCAACTTGTAATCCAATTTGATTTAATAATACTCTTGCATCATTCAAGTCTAATCCAATTAAATTAGGTACTACAGATGGATCTAAAACTTTTTGTGACGAAACTAAAATTGAAATTTTTTGATTCATTTCTAAAACAGTTCCTGGCTTAGGATAAACCCCTAAAATCGTATTATACTTTTGATTAGAAGGGTAGTAATCAATCGTTTCAATCTGAATATTTTTTTCACGCAACATAGAACGAGCTTCTAATAGTTCCAACCCAACAATATTAGGTACTTTCTGAGTTTGTCCATTATTTACCCAAATTCTAACAGTTCTATGAACTTTTACTTCTTTTTTAGGAGCAGGATCTTGAATAAAAACGGTATTAAGTGGTACTTTTTCAGTTTTTGAATGGATAACTTTTACATGAAGTCCTGCTTTTTTCAAGTATCTAACAGCATCTTTTTCATTAAGGTTCATAACATCTGGAATAACTGTGAGCCTTTCATTAAAAAAATGCCGAATAAACACATCCTTACCATAAGTCGCCAATATAACTAGGCAGACTAGAATAATAATAATTCGTATAAAATTTAAATTAAATTTTTTTGCCATTTTGCACCTCAACTATTTTTTAAGTATATATAGTATATGATAACATAAATAGTGATAAAAATAAATATAAAATTTTATGAGATTTTCGTTTTATCATGTCATGGAAAAATAAATATGGTATAATTTATAGAGAATATTAAATTAGCGAAGAAAAAAAGGAGAAAAGTATGATAAAGGAGGTGTAATTTTATGAAATATAATTTAGCATTCAAATACAAAATTTATCCAAAAAAGGAGCAAGAATTGTTGATAAATAAGACTTTTGGATGTGTTCGTTTTGTCTACAATACGATTTTGTACACTGCGAATAAATTCTATGAAGAAACTGGAAAAAATAAAATAATTACACCTGCTAGTTTGAAAAGTGAAAATCAATTTTTGAAAGAAGTAGACAGTTTGGCACTTTCAAATGCTCAATTGAATGTAAAACGATCGTTTACGAATTTCTTTCAAAAGAGAGCAAAGTTTCCAAGGTTCAAATCTAAAAAGAATAATGTTAAAAGTTACACGACAAATTGTGTGAATAATTCGATACGAATTGAGGAAAATAAATATCTAGTTTTGTCAAAATTGAAAAGAATAAAATTAAAATATCATAGAGAAATACCAAAAGATTACAGAATAAAGTCGGTAACATTGACAAATAGTAATGGAAATTACTATGTTTCTGTCTTGACAGAATTTGAAAAAGAAATTCAAAAAATGCCAAGTAATGACAAAGTAATCGGACTTGATTTTTCAATGTCTGAATTATTTATCAGTTCTGAAAACCAAAGAGCTAATTATCCAAGATATTTTAGGATGTTGGAGAAAAAATTAAAAAAATTACAAAAATCATTATCAAGAAAAGTAAAATTTTCTAAAAATTGGTATAAGCAAAAAGAAAAAATATCAAGATTACATGAGTATATTAAAAATTGTCGAAGAGATTTTTTGCATAAATTATCAAAAAAATTGTCTGAAGCATATAATGCTGTAGTTGTTGAGGATTTGAATATGAAAGGGATGAGCCAGGCATTAAATTTTGGGAAAAGTGTAGGAGATAATGGATGGGGAATGTTTTTGAGGATGCTTGAGTATAAGTTGATGTTTTTAGGGAAACAATTTTTGAAGATAGATAAGTGGTTTCCGTCATCGAAAACTTGTAGTAAATGTGGAAATGTTAAAGAGGAACTAAAATTATCAGAAAGAAGCTATAGATGTGAGTGCTGTGGAATTGAAATTGATAGAGATTACAATGCGGCATTGAATATAAAAAACATTGGAAAATCAATGTTGGAATATTAAGAAAATAAAAGAAAACAGGGTAGGAACTACCCGAAGAGCTTGGTAAATATATTTGGCTAACAAAAGCAAATACTTCCCAAGAAGCTACCGCTTCTAAAAGTGGGAGTAGTTCACTAATTTCAGTTTTACCATTACTTTTAATATTTTATTCTATGATGAAGATATCATTTTTAGATTTTTTAGCAGGTATGAAAATAATTACATTGTCTGATGGTGTCTTACTAACTGATAATTTTAAAATAGCAGGAACATACACCTCTTTGATAAATGCATCAATAATTACACTAATAAATATCGTACTTTTATACAAATTAGATATGAAAATAAACGGATTAGTTATTTTAGGAATATTTTTAATGTTAGGATTTTCTCTGATTGGAAAAAATTTGATTAATATAATTCCATTTTATGTTGGAGTATATTTATATGCACTTTACAATAGACAGATATTGGGGATTGATGGGAGAAGGCGAAAATGCCGATGAATTTATGTTAATTGCTCGATTATGCGATGAAGTAATAATAAACTATGAAGAGGGAATTTTGGAGTTAGGATTGAGAAAGTAAGTGGAGTTCTAATGGATGTTTCATTTTTGTGTGGTAGAATATGGAAATGGAGAGTAGTTTTTTTTAAAATAATTTTTGAAAGAAGGAGTAAAAATTTAGATGAATAATTTATTTAATCAGAAAATACTGGCTAAAAAAGCTGAAGAAGAAGTGGATTTGAGCAAGCATAATTTATCTGAAAGAAGAAAAGCATTGGATAAGTGGATAAATAACCTTGAAAATGGAGTTCTGGATAATTCAAAGGAAGAGGAATTTCAAGGAGAATTTTTATATGATATATTTACAACGGTTTTAAGGGCTGTGAATAAGTCGGATGGTGAAAAAGAGTGGAATCTTGAGAGGGAAACGAAAACTAAAATGGATGGTCAGAAGGCTGATGGAGTTTTAGGATTTTTTGATGTGGATGGAAAGAAAGATGTAAGAGCTGTAATTGAACTGAAAGGAGCAAAAGTTTCCTTGGATGTAAGACAAAAAAGATCTGGAGATACTAGGACTCCCGTGGAACAAGCATTTAATTATGCTCCTAAATATGGGAAAAATTGTCAGTGGGTTATAGTTTCAAATTATAAGGAAATACGGCTTTACAGGTCAAATGATATGACAGAATATCAAGTATTTTTTCTTGAAAAGTTAAAAGACGATTTGGAATTTAAGAAATTTATTTACATTCTTTCATTTTATGCTCTGGTAGGAACTGAAGAGAAAAAGGCAAAAACAATAGAACTTTCTGAAGAATATCAGAAAAAGCAGTCTGAAATTGAAAAAAAGTTTTATAATGAATACAAAACTATTAGATTACATATATTTGAAAATATGCGAAAAAATAATCCTACAGTAAATGAAAATATCATAATTGAAAAAGTTCAAAAATTATTGGATAGGTTTTTGTTTATTTGTTTTTGTGAAGATAAAGGATTGCTTCCAAATGAGATTTTTTACAAAACTTTGGAAAAAGGTAAAAACTTTGGAGATATTTTTGAAGTTTTTAAAATGCTTTGTAGCTGGATAAATTTAGGGAATGCAAGAAAAAATATTGCTCATTTTAACGGAGGATTGTTTAAAAATGATGATGTTTTAGATGGACTTTATGTAGATAATGAAGTTTTTGAAGAAATGCGAAAAATTTCTGAATATGATTTTGATTCTGAACTGAATGAAAATATATTAGGGCATATTTTTGAGCAATCTGTAAGCGATATAGAGGAATTGAAAAAATCTGTATCAGGAGAAGAATTTGACAGCAAGAAGAGCAAAAGAAAAAAAGATGGAATTTTTTATACACCAAAGTATATAACAAAATATATTGTGGAAAATTCTATAAAAAATTGGCTTGATGATAAGAGAAAAGAACTTGGAGAAGATGAACTCCCTGAACTTACTGAAAAAGATTTTGAAATAAGTTATGCAAATAAAAAGAGCGATAAAAGAATTTATAGTGAGAATTTCAAAAAACATATAGATTTTTGGACAAAATACAGGGAAGCTGTAAAAAATATAAAAATTGTCGACCCTGCCTGCGGAAGTGGAGCATTTCTGATTACGGCTTTTGAATATCTGTTAAATTATAATGATTATTTGGATAATAAAATTTTTGATTTGACAGGAGTTAAGGATTTATTTTCAGACACAACAAAGGAAATTTTACAAAATAATATTTTTGGAGTGGATTTAAATAAGGAAAGTGTGGAAATTACGAAATTATCATTGTGGCTAAAAACTGCTGATAAGAACAAAACATTGGCTTCACTTGAAAATAATATAAAATGTGGAAATTCATTGATAGATGACCCTGAAATAGCAGGAGAAATGGCATTTGACTGGGAAAAGAAGTTTCCGCAAGTGTTTGAAAATGGTGGATTTGATATTGTTGTGGGGAATCCACCGTATTTCAATGTTCAAACATTTGGAGCAAAATCACCAATCGTGAGTTATTTAATGAATAGATACTCAGAAATATGGCAAGATAAAAGTGATATATTATTTTACTTTATTTATAAGGCATTGAAAATATCAAAAGGAGAAGTAGGCTTTATAATCTCAAATGCTTTTTTATTTTCAGATAAAGCTCAAAAATTAAGAAATTACATTGTTGAAAAGAGAAGATTAGAAAAAATAATAAATTTTGAAAAATATATGATTTTTGAAGAGGCTTCTATAACATCTTGTATAATAATGTTTGGTAAAGAAAATAGAAAAGTTAAAGGAATAAATTTAAAAGAAAAGAATTACAGTAATGATGAAATTTTAAAATATTTGAATGGAAATAAAGAATATGAAATTGAATTAAAAAAAGATGACGTATTTGCAATAGTTGATAAACAAATACAAAAATTAAATACTAAAATAGATGAAAATAATCCAAAATTACAAGATTTAGTAATAATAGGAAAGGGAATGGAAACAGCAGCAAATGATATATTTTTATTTGAAAGTAATAACTTAAATTTCCCGAATGAGTTTATGAAAAATCATATTAGTGGAGAAGGAATAAGTAGATATACAATAAAAAACAGTCAAAAGAAATTACTATATTTTGAAAATATAGAAAATTTTGAAGATTTACCTATAGGAATAAAGGAATATTTAGAAAAAAATAGAGAAAAATTAAATGACAGAGCAACAGTTAAAAATGAGGGTAGAATTTGGTGGAGATATTCAAGGCCTATGCATAAAGAATATTATCATTTAAGTAAAATATGGTGTTCTTATAGAAGTACAACTAATCAATTTTGTTATGATGATACAAAAGAGTATATCGGATTAACAAACACGACAGTTATTTTTGACACAAATGAAAAAATTAAACTTAAATATTTATTAACAATATTAAATTCAAAATTATTTAAATTTCGTTATAGTTCTATTGGAAAACAAACAGGAAGTGGAGTTTATGAATATTTTGCAAATGGAGTGGGAAAATTTCCAATAAAAGAAATTTCTTTGCAAGATCAACAGCCTTTTATCGAAAAAGCTGATAAAATGCTATCTCTAAATAAAGAGTTACAGGAAAAAGTTTCATCATTCCAAAGATTGATAGCTAGAAAATTTGAATTGGAAAAATTATCAACAAAATTACAGGACTGGTATCTGATGGAATTTTCTGAATTTGTAAAGAAATTGAAAAAAACAAAGATAAAACTGAGTCTGAACGAAGAACTGGAATGGGAAAAAGTGTTTGTGGAAGAGCAGAAAAAGGCTATGGATATAAAAAATGAGATTGAAATTACAGATAAAGAAATTGATAGGATGGTTTATGAGTTGTATGGGTTGAATGAGGAGGAAATTGAGATAATTGAAAAAAGTTAAATAATTTGTAAGAAAGGAGTGACCACAAATGAAAATAAAAAATCTTCACATAAAAGAATACAACGGACTTGAAAAATTAGATATAAATTTTGAGTCAGAAGGAAAAGTTTTGGATTTGATAGTTCTGGCTGGGATTAATGGGAGTGGAAAAACTAGAGTTTTGGAAAGTATTCGTTATTGGTTTGAAATGTTTAGAAGCAAAGCTGTTAATGTGGATTTATTTTATGAAGAGAATGAAAGAGAAGTATTGGAAAGTCTTATGAATAGTGAAAGATTGACAGAAACTGAAAAAGAATTGCAAAAAGATATTGAATTTACAGATTGTTTGAGAAATATAAAATTTTATAATGATGATTGTAAAAATAATAAATTTGAAAATAAAAATTCCAAAATAATAAGTAAAAGTTTTGAAAACTTAAAAATATTTCCAAAATTAATTTATGTTCCAACGGAGATTAATTTTGAGGAAATTAAGAAAGCGCAAACTAATTTGAAGAAAGAATATAGGTTTATTAATATTGTGGATTCACATGAAATTAAAGATATTCCGTCGTATATTGCGACACGGATTTCAAAAGTTGCGAATGAAGAAGAAAATTTGACGATGGGACAAGTTAGAAAAAAAGTTTTTGCGGAAATTAATGGAATTTTTGAAATTTTAGAGTTGGATATAAAACTTTCAGAAATATCGAAAGATGAGAATAGTATGCCGATTTTTACTGATTCTAGCGGAAAAAAATTTGGAATAAATGAGCTTTCTTCTGGGGAAAAGCAGTTATTTTTACGGACTTTGGCGATAAAAATGCTGGAGCCTGAAAATTCCATAATTATGATTGATGAGCCTGAATTGTCGTTACATCCGAAATGGCAGCAAAAAATTGTTGATGTTTATAGAAAAATTGGTAGAAATAATCAGATTATTTTGGCAACTCATTCGCCACATATTTTAGGAAGTGTGGAAAAAGAGAATATAATTTTATTGGAAAAAAATGAAAATGGAATTGTAAAAGTTAAAACGGGAGATGAGTTTGGAAATTCATATGGACAGACTACAGGAAGAATACTTGAAGATATAATGGGATTAGAAACAGATAGAAATCCCAGTGTGAATAATTTGCTTACTTTGGTAAAAGAAATGGTTAAAAATGATAATTATGAGAATTCTGAATTTAAGGAAAAATATACTAAAATAAAGGATATTTTAGGAGAAGATGATAGAGATTTATTTTTGGTGGATATGGATTTGCAAGTGAAGAAGGGGAGAAAAAATGCTGAAAGTAAACAAAATTAGTGAGCCTGATTTTTTTAAAGAATTTAAGAGGAAAAGTAAATTAAAAAATTGGAAGGATTTTGATTATGAAATAAAGACTAAATTAAAGAAATATATGCTTGAAAATGAACAGAAATTCGATGGAATCTATTTTTGTCCTTATTGTGAGAGGGAGATTAATGTTGAAAAAAGTCAGATTGAACATGTGAAACCAAAAGATAAATTTCCTAAATTGTTTCATGAATATAAAAATTTTTTGACAGGCTGTCTGGAGAATCAAACTTGTGGTTCATTTAAGGAAAATAAGTGGGATGATAATTTTATAAATCTAATTGAAATTGATCCTGAAGAATATTTCGAGTATAGTATTAGTACAGGTGAGATAATTCCTAAATATGAAACTGGAATAAAGTATGAAATGGCAGTAAAAACGATAAATATATTAAACTTAAATCAGAAAAAATTATGTGAAAGCAGAAAAAGTTTTATATTAAGAAGTTCTTTTAAAGATAAAAAAGGAAAGATAGTTTTAGATAAAGAAATTTTAAAATATATAACAAAATTTCCTAGTTTGAAAAAATTTCTTTTGAATATGGATAATGTGTAAAAATCGAAAATCAATAATAAATAAATAACCAAAAATAGGAGGTAAATATGAAAAAAGTACTAATGGCACTGTGCATACTTTCTAGTTTAAATACATTTTCTGCGAGTGAAAATGTGATTAGAAAAATAAGTGTCACAGGTAATTCAGAACGGGAAATAATGCCAGATACGGCGGTTTTGAATTTTAAGATAGAATCGAAGAATAGAGATTTGAATTTGGCGACAAATGATGTGAACCAGAAACTTGAGAGATTTAAGAATGCGTTGAGAAAGCAGAAAATCCAAGCGGATGATATAAAGACGGTTTCTTTTTATGATGAGAAAATTAAAGAGAGAGAGGATGAGATTGAGGGGGATAGAAAAAATTTTCTTCAAAATAAGAAAGAAGAAAGAACACCAACTTCTTATACTGCTGAAATGTCAATTTTTGTGAGAGATATTGATTTTAATAGGTTGGCAAATTTGATGGACGTTAATTCAAGTGGAGATTTGAATGGTATTAAGAAAGATTTTAAAGAGAATCTTTTTGTTATAAATTTGAAGGAAAAAGATAAAACTATTGATGGTGCGTTGAATAAATTATTTGAGAAAATGAATGTGACAAAAGATAAATTACAGTCGATAAATACAGGGAATAATATAATTTTTGGAAGTTATAAAATAAATGAAAATTTTGGTGCATATGAAGAAAAATGGATTGATATGTTTTCTGTGACTCATAATTTGACTTTGAAAGTGAAGGATTTAAAAAAATTGAATACAATAATTGCATTGGCTGATGATAACGGATTGAATATTGATGGTTCGATTAAATTTGATTTGTCGAATAAGAGTGAGATTGAATCAAAAATGTATAAAGAAGCGTATGACCAGGCAAAACAAAAGGCTACAAGTATTTTAAAATCGAGTTCAATGAGATTAGGAGAACCGATTGTTGTGAGCGAGGATGTGGATTTTCAACAGAAGATGATTGACAGGATTGATAAGGACTGGACTGTAGAAAGTAGCAATGCTCTTGGTTTAGTTGCAGGAACAAAAGAAGAATATTCGTATTCAGCTGATTTTGCTAGTGCTAGAAAAAGAAGAGGAACAGTAGATTACACTCCGAAACCTTTAAAATTAACACAAGATGTATCAGTAATGTATGAAATACTTCAAAAATAGTAGTAAAAAATTATAAGGAGGGAAAATGAAACGATTATTAGTGATATTTAGTGCGTTTTTGGCATTAAATTCGTTTGTAATGGGAGAGCCGGTTAAGAAAATTAGTGTTACTGGTAATGTTGAAAAGGAAATTTTGCCAAATATGGCGACTTTACATTTTGAGATTACTGGGAGAGATAAAAGTTTGACTAAGGCCACAGAAAAAGTTAATCAGAAATTGCAAGGATTTAAAGCGACATTGAAGGCAGAAAACATAGGAATAGATAGCCTTGAAACTGAGTCGATTTCTGATAGGAAAATTAAAGTGAATGGGAATGAAAATAACAATTTAGCAAAGTCAAATCCAACTTCGTATACTGCTGAAATGAAAATATTGGTTAAAAATGTGGCTTATGATAAAATTGGAGAATTGATAGAGATAAACGAAGGGGAGAAACTTAAAAGTATTACGAAAAAGATAGAGAATTATAACGATGATGAGGATTTTGATGACGAAGATGATAGTAGTGATAATCAAGTTGTGAATATAGGAAAATCGAATGGAGATGTCTATGAAGTGAAATTGAGGGAAAATGATAAAACTTTGAGCGGGACATTGAATAAACTTTTTGCGAAAATAAATTTTGTGAATAATAAATTGCAAAAAATGGGTTCGACTGGAGCAAGTGTTTCTTTTGGAGGATATGAAATTCGAGAGAATTACGGTGGTGACTTGAAAAAGGAAGAAGAATATGAAGTTACACATAAATTGAATGTTGTTACAAAAAATTTGAAGGATTTGAATACAATAATTGCTTTGGCTAATAAAAATGATTTGAATATTGTAGGTTCAATTAAATTTGATTTATCAAATAGAGCGGAAATTGAATCAGAAATGTATAATGAAGCGTATAATCAAGCAAAACAGAAAGCAGCAAGTATTTTAAAATCTAGTAACTTAAAGGTTGGAGATGTAATTGTTGTGAGTGAGGATGTTGATTTTCAGCAAAAAATGATTGATAGAATGGATGAAAATTGGACAGTTGCAGCAGCGCCTGCATCAAAAAGTATTGCAAAAGAAACGAATTTTGATACAGTGAGTGTTACGAATGCAAAAATGGTAGCGAAAGTGGATTATGCTCCAAAACCTTTGAAATTAACGCAAAATATATCGGTAATGTATGAAATGTTAGAAAAATAGATTTTTTGAATGAGAGTTATTAAAAAGTTAGAAAAAATATTTGTTGAAGTTGTATTTTTAAAACAGGGCAGTTATTTAAAATTTAATAAATATAGAAAAATAAATATACGAAAATCTGGAAATTTATAAGTGTTAAATTAAGATGAGGAAATAAATGAAAGGAGAGAAGAATTTCATAAGTTAAAAGTTATGGATTGCTTCAAAATAAAAATGAAAAGAATAATATTATTGATGTGTATGATGACTTGTTTTTTAAGTTTTTCAGACATTGTTTCAGGGAAAAGAATTCAAGTTAGAGGAATTGCTAAAAAAGAAATTATGCCAAATTCAGCAAAAGTTCAGTTGACAATTCAAACGGAAGATAAAAATTTGGATAAAGCGAGTAAAGAGAATGCACAAAAATTGGAGAAATTTAAGAGTTTATTGAGTAAATCGGGAGCTAGATATGATAAAATAAATTCAACATCATATTCTACAGATAAATCGTATGATTGGGATACAGAGGTTATAAATAAAGGTGAAAAAGAATTTAAAACAGTTTTATCAGTTGAAGCGGATAATGTTACGTTGAATTCGTTAAAAGATTTTTTGTCAGTTTTAGCGAATGAAAAGATTTATGAAGTGAAAAGAAATGCACAAGGTGTGAATATTTTTGAAATAGAAATGAGAGATAAATCGGCTAAAGCAGCGTATCAAAAGGCTTTGGATAAATTTAATGGATTACAACAAAAATTAGGTTCAAAAGGATTAGGAAATAAAATTAAGATAGTAGGGTTTACTAATGATGAAGTCAGTTTGGAAAAAAGAGAAAGTGTGAAAAAAGAGATTAATACAGTAACTCATACAATTGAAGTAGAAACTAGAGA
This sequence comes from uncultured Leptotrichia sp., assembly GCA_963524305.1. Lineage (GTDB taxonomy): Bacteria > Fusobacteriota > Fusobacteriia > Fusobacteriales > Leptotrichiaceae > JABCPH02. The sequence goes on from CAURGH010000001.1 coordinate 105,207, forward strand.
TATGAAAAATATAGGAAATATTATAAGTGTAGCTCAAACATTGGGAATTGGTACAAATGGATACATTGAATACGATATTGATAATAAACAAAAATTAGAAGATGAATTGTATGAAAATGCTTACAAAGAAGCTTTGAAAAAAGCACAAGTAATTTTAGGAAAAACAGATTTAAACTTAAAAAATCCCGTAACAATAACTGATAAATCACAAGGTGTAATTAGACCGTATTCAGATTATAACTACAATTATTACGGAAATGTTTTAAATGACTCGAAAATATTAGAAAAATCTGAAAAAGAATTGTTGGATAAAGTTTCAGAAAAAAGAATTGTAGTTAATCCGAGAAAATTAGATATCTCAAAAACGGTGTACATTGAATTTGAGATGAATTAATAACGAGAGAAAAAAATTTTGAGAGAAATTTTTAAGTTTAAATAGAAAAAAGTGTTTGACAAAAGTTTTAAAATTTTATATAATGTAATGGAGAAATAATTGTAATTATTTCAAATTAGAAATAGTTCAAAATACGTATGATAGAAAATAAATAGGAGGTATTCAATTATGTCATTAATTGGAAAAAAAGTAGAAGACTTTACGGTACAAATGTACCAAAATGAAGAATTTAAAGAAGTTTCATTTGAAAAAGATTTTTTAGGGAAATGGAATATTTTCATGTTTTATCCAGCAGACTTTACATTTGTTTGTCCTACAGAGTTGGAAGATTTAGAAGATCATCATAAAGAATTGAAAGATTTAGGATTTGATGTTTATTCAGTAAGTACTGATACACACTTTACTCATAAAGCATGGCACGATCATTCAGAAGCAATCAGCAAAGTAACTTATGGAATGATTGGAGATCCTAAAAAAGAAGTAGCGAGAATCTTTGATGTGTTGGATGAAGAATCAGGAATGGCTTTCAGAGGAACATTCATTGTAAATCCTGAAGGTAAAATCGTTGCATATGAAGTAAACGATGGAGGAATCGGAAGAGATGCTTCAGAATTAGTAAGAAGAGCAAAAGCTGCTAAATTTGTACATGATAATCCAGGATTAGTTTGTCCAGCTAAATGGAAAGAAGGAGAAGCTACATTAAAACCAGGATTAGATTTAGTAGGTAAAATATAATAGATTAAAAAAATAGAAGCAAAAATTAAAATTATGTATAAAAAGAGGGCCTGTTTTGAATTGATAGAACAGGCTTGTTTAATTCAAAATTTTAAAATAGCAAGATGTGATAATAAACACATAGTAGTTTGAGAATAAATTTTGAAAATGAAAAAGATAAATAGGAAGCTAGGAAAAAATATGATATAATAAATTTAGGAAGAATTGTAGAAAGGATGATTGAGATGGCATTATTAGATTCAAATATTGTAGAACAACTAAAAGGATATTTTAATAATATAAATGGGAATATTGAAATGGTAGCTTTTTTGGATGAAAGTGATAAATCGAAAGAATTAGATAGTTTTTTACAAGAAGTAGATAGAATTTCATCGAAAGTAAATTACACTAAAAAAACTTTTGGAGAAGATGTTGAATTAGAAAAATCGTATAATATTACAAGACCAATTTCATTTACTTTATTGAAAGATGGCGAAGAATCAGGAATTAATTTTAATGGAATTCCTGGAGGGCATGAGTTCAATAGCTTTATTTTAGCTGTTTTAGGATTAGCTGGAATGGGTAAAAAATTAGAAGGTGAGCAATTATCTAGAGTTCAAGCAATAAATAAACCGTTGAATATTGAAACTTATGTTTCGCTTTCATGTACAAAATGTCCAGAAGTAATTCAAGCATTGAATGTTATTTCTATGGGAAATAGCAATATTACAACTTCATTGATTGATGGAGGAGTTTATACACAAGAAGTTTCTGAAAAAAATATTCAAGGTGTACCAGTAGTTTACATCAATGGAGAAAAAGCGTCTGTTGGAGAAAAAACTATAGAAGAATTGATAAATATTGTTACAGAAGCATAATAGAAATGGGATTTTCTTGATATGAAATATTAATATAGAGTATGAATTAAATAAAAAACTCTTATAAAATTATAGTATTAAAATAACTGTTTTATGAATTTTATATCGTTTATTAAAAAATTTAGATTAATGAAAATTGGTTTTCCAATGAATGATATGATTTTTATGAAGCAGTTTTTTTGTGATTTTTTCATTTAATAAAAAATTAATACAATTATTGAAATTTGGACTTGAAAAAATTTTTTAAAAAAGGTATAATTAGAAGATTTAAGAAAATGATAAAAAAGAAAAAATTACTAAAAAATAGAAATATTTTTTAGTAAAAAAATTTTGCAATTTTTTCGAGAATAACGATATTTTTAGTGAAATTGAATATGAAATGAGATAAAATTTTTAAATTTTAGATAAAAATGCATTACAAAAATAGAGGAGGTAAATTATTATGTACTCATTGGATAAACAGTTAGTTTTAGAAGATGGTAGCGTATACAAAGGATACGGGTTTGGAGCAGATGTAGAAATGGCTGGTGAAGTAGTTTTTAATACTGCGATGACTGGTTATCAAGAAACAATCTCAGATCCTTCATATAATGGACAGATTATTACATTTACATATCCATTAATAGGGAATTATGGGATAAATAGAGATGATTATGAAACTATTAATCCTAGCATAAAAGGTATTATAACTCGTGAAATATGTAAAAAACCTTCTAATTTTAGAAATGAATTTACATTAGATGAGATTTTGAAAGACTTAAATATACCAGGAATTTCAGGTGTTGATACACGTAGTTTGACAAAAAAAATTAGAGAGCATGGAACAATTAAGGGGATTATCGTTAGTGCGGATAAAGATCCTCAAGAAGTTGTTGCCTATTTAAAAAACAATTCTTTACCGACTAATCAAATCGAGCAGGTTTCAACAAAAAAAGCTTTTCTTTCTTCAGGTAGAGGAATGAGAGTCGTATTATTAGATTTAGGAATGAAATCAGGAATTTTAAGAGAATTAAATTCGAGAGATTGTGATGTTGTTGTAATGCCACATGATGCTCCAGCAAAAGAAATATTAAGACAAAAACCAGATGGAATAATGCTTAGTAATGGGCCTGGAGATCCAGTAGATGTGCCAGAAACTATTGCGATAATAAGAGAACTTATTGGGAAGGTACCAATTTTTGGAATTTGTATGGGACACCAATTGATTTCATTGGCATGTGGTGCTAAGACATATAAATTGCCATTTGGACATCGTGGAGCAAATCAGCCGGTGTTAAACTTATTGACAGGGAAAGTGGATATTACTGCACAAAATCATGGTTATGCAGTTGATATAGATTCTTTGAAGGATACAGAATTGGAATTAACACATATTGCAGTAAATGATAAAACTTGTGAAGGGGTAAGACATAAAAAATATCCGGTATTTTCAGTGCAATATCACCCAGAAGCTTCGCCAGGACCACATGATCCAAATTATTTATTTGATGAATTTATAGAAAATATGAAAAAAAATAGTACGAAAAAAAGCATTTATTAATTAAATATGCAAAATCATAAACGGAAAAGTAATAAATTTAGAAAAATAAATTAAGGAGAGATAAAAATGCCAAAACGAAAAGATATAGAAACTATTTTAGTGATAGGATCGGGACCAATAATTATAGGACAAGCGGCAGAATTTGATTATGCTGGAACGCAAGCGTGTCTATCACTTAGAGAAGAAGGATATAAAGTAATTTTAGTAAATTCAAATCCCGCAACGATAATGACAGATAAAGAAATAGCCGATAAAGTGTACATTGAACCATTGACTTTGGAATTTGTTTCAAAAATAATTAGAAAAGAAAGACCAGATGCTTTGCTTCCAACATTAGGAGGTCAAGTAGGATTGAACTTGGCGGTTGAGTTGCATGAATCAGGTGTTTTAAAAGAATGTGGAGTTGAGTTATTAGGGACAAAACTAGATTCTATAAAACAAGCAGAAGATAGAGAATTGTTTAGAGATTTAATGAATGAATTGGGAGAACCAGTTCCTGAATCAGAAATAATTCATAATTTGCAAGAAGCTAAAGATTTTGTGGCAAAAATAGGTTATCCAGTAATTGTAAGACCTGCATTTACGATGGGAGGAACTGGAGGAGGAATTTGCCATAATCCAAAAGAATTAGATGAAATTGTAACTAATGGACTTCACTATTCACCAGTAACTCAATGTTTATTGGAAAAATCAATTGCAGGGTATAAAGAAATTGAGTATGAAGTAATGCGTGATAGTAATGATACTGCGATTGTGGTGTGTAATATGGAAAATATTGATCCAGTTGGGATTCATACAGGAGATTCGATTGTAGTTGCACCTTCGCAAACATTGACTGATAGAGAGTATCATTTGTTGAGAGATGTTTCATTGAGAATAATTAGAGCATTGAAAATTGAAGGAGGATGTAATGTTCAATTGGCATTGGATCCAAATTCATTTAAATATTATATTATTGAAGTAAATCCAAGAGTTTCTCGTTCTTCGGCATTGGCTTCAAAGGCGACAGGATATCCGATAGCTAAAATTGCAGCTAAAATTGCAGTAGGATTAACATTGGATGAAATTATAAATCCTGTAACGAAAAATTCTTACGCGTGCTTTGAACCTTCATTGGATTATGTTGTAAGTAAAATTCCTAGATTTCCATTTGATAAATTTGAAAAAGCGGATAGACATTTGGGAACTCAGATGAAAGCAACTGGAGAAGTAATGGCAATGGGTAGAACATATGAAGAAAGTTTGTTGAAAGCTATTCGTTCGTTGGAATATGGTGTTCATCATTTAGGATTACCAAATGGTGAGGAATTTAAATTGGATTACATTATGAGAAGAATCAAGAAAGCTGGAGATGAAAGATTATTCTTTATTGGTGAGGCTTTGAGAAGAGGAGTAACGCCTGGAAATATTCATGAAGTTACAAAAATTGATATGTTCTTCTTAGATAAAATGCAAAATATTATAGATATTGAAAAAGAATTGAAAAACAATGTTGGAAATGTAGATGTGTTGCTTTATGCTAAAAAATATGGATTCTCTGATAAAGTAATTGCTCATAGATGGAATACGACTGAAGAAGAAATTTATAAGTTAAGACATGAAAATAATATTAAACCAGTATTTAAAATGGTTGATACTTGTGCGGCAGAATTTAAATCTGAAACACCTTATTTTTACTCTTCTTATGAGCAAGAAAATGAGTCAGTTATAACTGATAAGAAAAAAATTGTTGTGCTAGGTTCGGGACCGATTAGAATTGGGCAAGGAGTGGAATTTGACTATGCGACAGTTCATGCGGTAAAAGCAATTAAAGAATTTGGATATGAAGCAATTATTATAAATAATAATCCAGAAACTGTATCGACAGATTTCTCAATTTCTGACAAACTTTATTTTGAACCATTGACTGAAGAAGATGTCATGGCGATAATTGAATTGGAAAAACCAGAAGGAGTTGTAGTTCAGTTTGGTGGACAAACAGCGATTAACTTGGCAGAAAAATTAGCTAAACATGGTGTTAAAATACTTGGAACGGCGTTAGAAGAAATTGATAATGCTGAAAACAGAGATAAATTTGAAGAGTTGCTTCATAAATTAAATATTCCTCAACCATTAGGAAAAACTGCATTTGATACAGAAACAGCTGTAAAAAATGCTGCTGAAATTGGATATCCAGTATTGGTTAGACCTTCTTACGTTTTAGGTGGTCGTGCGATGGAAATCGTATATAGAGAAGAAGAATTAAGACATTATATGGAAAATGCAGTAAAAGTATCGCCTGATCATCCGGTGTTGACAGATAGATACTTGGTTGGTAAAGAAATAGAGGTAGATGCGATTTGTGATGGGGAAACAGTTGTAATTCCTGGAATTATGGAGCATATTGAAAGAGCTGGGGTTCACTCTGGAGATTCAATTGCAGTTTATCCTCCACAAAGTTTAACGCAAGAACAAATTGATACATTAGTTGAGTATACAGTTAGATTGGCTAAAGGATTGAATATTATTGGATTGTTGAATATTCAGTATGTAATTAGTAAAGGTGAAGTATTTGTACTTGAAGTTAACCCAAGAAGTTCGAGAACAGTTCCATTCTTAAGTAAAATCACAAAAGTTCCAATGGCAAACTTGGCTATGAAAGGAATTTTGGGAGAAACATTGGCAAGTAAAGGATATAAAACAGGATTAATTCCTTCTGGAGATACAATTCATACAAAAGTTCCAGTGTTCAGTTTCCAAAAATTGAAAGATGTAGATACAACATTAGGGCCTGAAATGAAATCAACTGGGGAAGTAATGGGAAGTGACAGTACTTTAGAAAAATCATTGTATAAAGGATTAATTTCGGCTGGAATTAAAGTTAAGGATCAAGGAAGTGTGCTATTTACAATAAGTGGAGCGGCTAAAGAAGAAGCGTTTAAATTGGCTAAGAGATTTTATGAGTTGGGATACAGTATTCTTGCAACAGAAGGAACGGCGAAATTTTTCAAAGAACATGGTTTGAACAGAGTTGAAGTTGTTGGTAAAATTGATGAAACTCATTATGGATATAGCGTTTTAGATGTTATTTACAAAGGTTATGTAGATATGGTTATAAATACAGCGGCTAAGAAAAAAAGTGCGACAAATGACGGATTTAAAATTAGAAGAGCTGCAAGTGAGCAAGGAATTGCTTGTTTAACATCATTAGACACAACAGGTGCGTTATTGAAAGTGTTAGAATCAATTTCATTTAACGTAACAGCGATATAAATATGAATAAATTTAGGGAAAGAGGCTACTTAGGTAGTCTTTTTCTGTAATATTTGTTAGTGAAGCGCTTTATAAAATTGAAAAAACCGTTAAATTATGCTATACTAATCTGTAAAATATTAATAATGAAACAGAGGTAAAAAAATGGCAAGTACACCATTGATGAAGCAGTATAATGAGATAAAAAAAGATTATGAAGATTCGATATTATTTTTTAGATTAGGTGATTTCTATGAGATGTTTTTTGAAGATGCAGTGAAGGCTTCAAAAGAATTGGGACTTACTTTAACGTCTAGAAATAAGGAAAAGGATGAAAATGTTCCTTTGGCAGGAGTTCCGTATCACTCGGCGAGTTCGTATATAACGAAATTGGTTTCAAAAGGCTATAAAGTGGCTATTTGTGAGCAAGTAGAGGACCCAAAATCGGCTAAAGGCATTGTGAAAAGGGAAGTAGTGAAAGTTGTTACACCTGGGACGGTTATTGATGTGGACTCGTTGGATTCAAAAAGTAATAACTATTTACTTAGCATAAGAGAAGCTGATGGGAAAATAGGGATTGCGTACATTGATATTACGACTGGAGAATTTAAGGTAACGGAAATTGAGAAGGAAAAAGATTATTCAAAATTGTTTAATGAATTGAATAAAATAGAGCCGAAAGAGATTTTGCTGCTGGATGCATTCTATGAAGATGTAAGAGATCAAATAGATGATTATGTTGAAAAAAATCAAGCTAGTGTAAGTTTAGTTGGGAAAACTCGTGATAGTAATAAATTCTTGATGGATTATTTTGGTGTGATTTCTTTGGAAAGTTATGGAATAAAGGACAAAAAGGCTGTTATTGGAGCAGCAGCTATGGCATTGGATTATGCACAAACCATGCAGCTTGAAAATGAATTGACTGTTGAAAAAATTGAGTTTTTAAATACTTCTAATTATGCGGAAATAAATTCGATTACGAGAAAAAATTTGGAATTGACAAAAAATCAGAGAGAAAAGACGGTTTATGGATCGCTTTTGTGGGTTTTAGATAGATGTAGGACTTCGATGGGGACACGACTTTTGAAAAGATATATAAATAATCCGCTGTTAAATGTGAAAGAGATAGAAAAAAGACAAAAAGATGTTCAATATTTTATTGATAATATTTTAATTCGAGAAGATTTGAAAGAAAAATTAGATAATGTATATGATTTGGAAAGATTGCTAGGAAAAATAATTTTTGGAAATGAAAATGGGAAAGATTTATTAGCATTGAAAAATACGTTGAAATCTTCGATTGAAATTATGAATATTTTGAAGGAAACTAATTTTTTTGAAGAGATTAATGTGAAAAAATTGTATGATGTATATGTGCTAATTGATGAGAGCATTGATGAGGATGCACCTTTTACAGTAAGAGAAGGTGGCATGATAAAAAGAGGATATAATCAGGAATTGGACGAAATTCATCAAATAATGAATTCTGGAAAAGACTTTTTGCTAGAAATTGAGCAAAGGGAAAAAGAAGCTACGGGAATTAAAAATATGAAAATCAAATATAATAAGGTTTTCGGGTATTTTATAGAAGTTACAAAATCTAACTTAGATTTAGTGCCAGATACTTATACGAGAAAACAAACTCTTGCAAATGCTGAAAGATTTATAACTCCAGAATTGAAAAAATATGAGGATACTATAATAAATTCTAAGGCAAAAATTTCTGATTTGGAGTATTATTTATTTAAAGAGATTAGTGCGCAAGTTAAGGATGAAAGAAATATTTTGACTAATTTAGCTGAAAAATTGGCGTATTTAGATGTAATTGTTTCGTTTGCAACAATAGCTATTGAAAATGATTATGTGAAACCCGAAATGTTGGAAAATAGTGATGCTTTGAAAATCGTGGAAGGTAGACATCCTGTTGTAGAAAAATTGATTGGAAGGTCTGATTTTATAGCGAATAGCACTAAATTAAAAGAGAATGAGCGCTTTGTAGTTTTAACGGGTCCAAATATGTCTGGAAAATCGACTTATATGAAGCAAGTGGCTTTAATATCAATTATGGCACAGGTTGGTTCATATGTTCCAGCAAAAGAGGCTAAATTGTCAATTATTGATAAATATTTGACGAGAATAGGTGCTTCAGATGATATTTTGTCAGGACAAAGTACATTTATGGTTGAAATGAGCGAGGTTTCTAATATTTTGAATAATGCGACTGAAAAAAGTTTGATTATTTTAGATGAAGTTGGAAGAGGTACATCGACATTTGATGGAGTTTCGATTGCAACGGCGATTTCAATTTATATTCACAATGAAATTAAGGCAAAAACGATATTTGCAACGCATTATCATGAATTAACAGATTTGGAGAATAAATTTGATGATATTGTTAATTATAGAATTGAAGTCAATGAAAAAGATGGAAAAGTGATGTTTTTAAGAAATATCGTAAAAGGTGGAGCAGATAAATCTTATGGTATTGAAGTTGCTAAATTGGCAGGTTTGCCGAAGGAAATTTTGAAGGAAAGCAAGAAAATCTTGAAGAGATTGGAGCAGAAAAAAGAGCTTATTGAGAAAACGGTAAATGTTCATCAATTATCGCTTTTTGGAGAAAATCTAGGATTTGATGATGACGAAGATGAAAAGAAAAAAGAAGCAGATGAGAAAATGGAAGTAATGAGCGATATTATTGATGAAATTGAAGAAAAGGATATAAATAATATTACGCCTATGGAAGCATTAAAATTTTTATCTGAATTAAAGGCTAAATTAGAGGAGAAAAAATAATGTGGAAAAAAATAACGTATGCAGGATTGCTGCTGATACTAGTATATTTTATATATGCTGTATTTTATAAAAAAATTGGTTCACCAGTTGAGCAATTACAAAAAGAGATGAAAATGAAAAAAGTTGTATATAAGTTGAGAGATGAAGTAATTGTTTATGCTGATGAGCAAGTTGGTGGTACGGATAAAGATAAAATTGTAAAATTTAAAAATGTTGTAATTGATATGTTGAAGAAAAATATGATTGTAAAATCAAAAGAAGGTGAATTAAATACAGAAACGCTTGATGTTACTTTGAAGGGAAAGGTTTTTGGAACATCGAAGGATAATAAGTGGAATTTGTATACGGAACAGGTTGATTACAAGAAACAGGGTGATTTGATAATTTCAAATACGAGAACGAAAGTTCTTAATAATGTTGATAAAACGCAGTTGGAAGCTAATAAAATTGAGACAACAACGAAATTTGAAACTATTGTAGGTTCAGGAAATGTTATTTATCAGGATCATAAGCAAAAGAAAGATATGAGGGCTGATAAGGCGATTTATAACAGTACGAATAAAGTTTTAGATGCAGAAGGACATGTGATTTATAAAGAACTTGATCCACAAAAGTCAAAAGAAGTAAAAGCTGATAAAATGAGATATGATGAAGTTCATAAAATCTTGGATGCAGAAGGACATGTGTTCTATAAGGAAATTAGTAATCAAAGAGAATTTCAATCTGATAAAATGCACCACGATGACATTAATAAAATTACTGATGCGCAAGGACATGCTATTTATCGTGATTTGAAGGCTAATAAAACGTTGAGTGCGGATTCTATGAGATATGACGATATTAATAAAATAGGTAATGCGGTTGGAAATGTTAAGTATAAAGATCCAGAAAATACAATTACAGCTGATATGGCTAACTATTTTATGAAGGAAGAAAGAATAGATGCTGCTGGACATGTTATTTATATGGGTAAAGAAAGTCACATTGTTGCAGATAGAGGTTCATATTTCTTAAAGAAAAAACAGGTTGATGCTTCAGGAAATGTTCAGTATACTGGTAGAGAGATGAGAGTTACTGGTCAGCATGTTTTTTATGATGAAAATAAGAAGATTGTTACTGGAGATGGAAATGGTACTTTTGAACATTTTGCACAAAGAATAACAGGAACTTACCAATCAGCAGTTTACGATATGGGAAATCAAGTTTTGACAACAAATCAAGATTATACGATGAATTATCAAGATTACCATATGAAAGGGACTGGATTAGTATATTTGTTTAAAACAGGTGATGCTACATTTAATAATAAATTTTCGGTTACTAAACAAAACTTTACTGTTAGCGGAGATAATGGTAGAATGAATACGGTTGTTAAAGATATATTTGCGAATAAAATGGTGTTAACAAGTGTGCAAGGAGACAGGGTTACTTCTGATACAGGTCAAGGAAGTTTTGAAAAGAAAGAATTTAAATTTGATGGACATGTAAAAGGTAAAATCCGTGGAAATACTAAGAACTTCATGACGGATCCTACACCACTTGTGGAAGCGGAAGCAGTTAACTTTACAGGGGAAACTGCAAAATTATATTTTATTTCTCAAAATTCTAAAAATATGAGTATCACAAGAGGAGAAATAAAAAATAATGTTCATATGACTTATAAAGATGTAATTATGGATTCTCAATATAATGAAATTGACATTGCTAAAAATACAATATTGGCTAGAGATAAAGTTATGATTGACTTAAAAAATAATACGAAGTTAACTGCTAACTTCGTTTGGTTTGACATGAATAAGGGAGAAGGGCATGCTGAGAAAAGTGTTAAAATCGTAAGTACTTTGCCACAATTTAAAAATATTAATACAAGTGCTGATAGTGCAGTAATATATTTGAAAACTAAGAAAATTGGATTGAACGGTCATGTTAGAACATATCAGGGGAAAACTCAAATTTCTTCAGATAGAGCAGTATACGATATGGATAGAAGAATATTGGAAAATTCTGGAAATATTAAAATGCAATATGAAGTTAATAACGGAACTGTTGAACAAAGTAAATCGGATCCTAAAAATAAAGAAGCTGTACAAAATGTTATTGGGAAATTAACGATAGAAAATGCTAATGAAAAAGGTAAAATTGTGTTGCCACGAACAGCGACAGCTGATAATGGAGTTCCAGTTAATGTGAAATGGAAATCATCAAATTCAACTATTTTATCCCCAAGTGGAAAAGTTAATAAACAATTTTATGGCGGTAAAGATAAGGATGTAAAAATGACTGCAACTGCAAAAGCTGGTACAGATTCTTCGGATAAATCATTTGATGTAAAAGTTCCTACAGAAAGTACTAGAGAAATGCTTGCTAGAGCTGCAAGTAACATTTATTATCCAGAAAATGGTGGGAAATTACCAAGTTCAGTAAGAATAAACGTACATAAAAAAGCGATTGATATTCCAATATCATGGAGTGATGGAAGTGAAAGTGGTAAGGGAGGAACTGCTACATTGAGATATAATGGAGTAGAATACTCAAAAAGATTTTAGATAAAAATAACGATAATCGTTTAATTAATTGAATTTGATTATTTAGACGATTATCAATAGTATTATAAAAATATAAAAATTAGGAGATGTTATGTCTAGAAAAATTAGTATAGAGGCTGACAGTTTAAAGAAAATCTATAAAAATAGAGAAGTTGTGAAAAGTGTTAGTTTAGGTATGGAAAAGGGAGAAGTCGTTGGACTTTTGGGACCAAATGGAGCTGGTAAGACGACAACATTCTATATGATAACAGGAATCGTTAAGCCGAATAGTGGGCGTGTAATGTACAATGGAGAAGATATAACTGATTTTCCAATGTACAAAAGGGCTAGACTAGGACTTGGATATTTGCCACAAGAGGCATCGGTTTTTAGAAATTTGACTGTGGAAGAAAATATAGTTTCAGTTTTAGAAATGCGAGGAGTTCCTAAAAAAGAGCGTATTGCTACAATGCAAGGTCTGATTGAAGAATTTAAACTTTCACATGTTGCAAAAAGTTTAGGGTATGCACTTTCAGGAGGGGAACGAAGACGTGTGGAAATTGCTCGAACGATTTCTACAAATCCAGATTTTATTTTGCTGGATGAGCCTTTTGCAGGAGTTGATCCGATTGCAGTAGAAGACATTCAAAATATAATTATCCAATTAAAAGAAAGAGGGTTAGGAGTTTTAATTACAGACCATAATGTGCGTGAAACACTTAGAATTACTGAAAGAGCATATATAATGGCTGAAGGGACAATCTTGATTTCTGGAACTGGTGAGCAAATTGCGAATGATGAAACTGCCAGAAGAGTTTATCTTGGAGATAACTTTAAGCTGGATTAGGAGGTTGATTTTTTTGAAAAATATGATTTTGACATCCTCTTTATACGAAAGTATAGGATTTGTAAAAGAATTTTTGGATAAAAATGCTAAAAGTAAAAAAATATTATTTATTCCAACGGCAGCTAATGTGGAAGAGTATAAGAACTACATGTATCTTACAGAGAAGGTTTTTGAGGATATTGGATATGAAGTGGATAATTTTGATATTTCTGTTTTTTCAGAAAAAACTATAAAGGAGAAATTATCGAAGGCAGAGATAATTTTTATTTCTGGTGGAAATACATTCTATTTATTACAAGAATTGAAAAGAAAAAATTTAATTTCTTGTTTGAAGGAAAGAATAGAGAATGGATTGCTTTATATTGGAGAATCAGCGGGGTCTGTAATAACAGGTCCTAATATCGAGTATGCTTCTCTTGCAGATGATAAAACGTTAGCAAAGGAACTAAGTGATTACACGGGAATGAACCTGATAGATTTTTATATAGTTCCTCATTTTGGTGAAGAACCATTTGCAGAAAGTTCTGAAAAAATAGTTGAATTGTATAAAGATAAATTAGATTTGAAATTAATAAATAATAAGGAAGCGATATTAATTAAAAATAATGATTTTAAAATATTAAAAAATAAATAAGAAGATAAATTAAGAAAGGAGAGAGGTTGTTTTTACAATCTCGGATAAATAATGACAGGAAATGAAATAAGAAAAAGTTTTGTAGATTTTTTTAAATCAAAGGAGCATAAACATTTTGAAAGTGCTTCGTTAATACCAGATGATAAAAGTTTGTTGTTGACGGTTGCTGGGATGGTGCCGTTTAAGCCATTTTTCTTGGGAGAGAAAGAAGCTCCGTTTCCAAGAATTACGACTTATCAAAAATGTATAAGAACTAATGATTTGGAGAATGTAGGAAGAACACCTAGACACCATACATTTTTTGAAATGCTGGGGAACTTCTCGTTTGGAGATTACTTTAAAAAAGAAGCAATTGAATGGTCTTGGGAATATATAACAAAAATTTTGAAATTAGATCCAGAAAGACTTTATGTTTCTGTTTATAAAACAGACGATGAGGCTTATGAAATTTGGAATAAAGAAATTGGAGTGCCTGAAGATAGAATTGTTAGACTTGGAGAAGAAGATAACTGGTGGGCAGCTGGACCTGTAGGTTCTTGTGGGCCTTGTAGTGAAATTTATTATGATACACAAAATATGGGGAAAAATAATGAAGAAATTAACTGTAAGCCAGGAGATGAAGGAGATAGATTTTTAGAAATTTGGAATCTTGTGTTTACTGAATGGAATAGACTTGAAGACGGTTCGCTTGTGCCACTTCCAGAAAAAAATATTGATACAGGAGCGGGACTTGAAAGAATAGCTTCAGTTGTGCAAAAAAAAGATAATAACTTTGAAACTGATATATTTATGCCAATAATAAAAGGTATTGAAAAAGTCTTGGATATTAAGAAAGAAGAATTTGAAATTACGGTAAAAGTTATTGCGGATCATATTAGAGCATCAGTATTTTTGATAGCGGATGGAGTTTTGCCATCAAATGAAGGTCGTGGATATATTTTAAGAAAAATTATAAGAAGAGCATTTGGTGCGGGAATTGTTGCAAAACAAAAATTGGACATCACGAAAGATGATTTGTTCTTGTATAAATTAGTGCCTTATGTTGTGGAAAATATGAAAGAGGCATATCCAGAATTAGTTGAAAAACAAGAATACATTGAAAAAGTTTTAAGACTTGAGCAAGAAAGATTTGCGTTGACATTGAAAAATGGAATTGAAATGCTAACTGAAGAAATTGAAAAAATGGATAAAGAAGGAATTAAAAAACTTTCTGCAGATGCTTCGTTTAAATTATACGACACATTTGGACTTCCATTTGAATTGACAGAATTAATTTTGGAAAATCAAGGGTATGAAGTTTCTGAAGAAGAGTTTAACCAAAAATTAGAAGAACAAGTAAAAAGATCAAAAAATAGCAGAGTTACAGTTTCAGATATGATAAAAGATGATTTTATTGATAAATTCTTTGAAGAACACGGAAAAACTGAATTTACAGGATATGAAAAATTTGAAGATGAAGGAAAAATTTTGCATATTGCTAAAAGTGAAGGAATTTCAGGGTATGAAGTAATTTTTGATAGAACACCATTTTATGCAGAATCAGGAGGACAAGTTGCTGATACTGGAATTATTGCTTCTGGAGAATTTGAAGGAAAAGTTGTAAATGTTGTCAAAAAACATGATGTGTTTATTCATCAAGTAGAGATTGTAAAAGGAATTGCTCCAGCAGTTGGTGCAGAAGCAAAAATGAAAATTGATGTGGATCGTAGAAAAGATATTCAAAGAAACCATACTGCAACACATATTTTACATAAAGTTTTAAGAGAAAATTTAGGAACTCACGTTGAGCAATCTGGTTCGCTTGTGGATGATGAAAAATTGAGATTTGACTTTTCACATTATGAAGCAATTGAGCCAGAAATGATTGAAAAAATCGAAAAATCTGTAAATGACATTATTTTATCTAACTTGAAAGTTAAAATTGATTTTGAAAATATTGAAGATGCGAAAAAAAGAGGAGCGATGGCACTTTTCTCTGATAAATATGGGGATGTAGTTCGTGTCGTTGAAATTGACGGATATTCAATCGAACTTTGTGGAGGTGCACACGTTAAATCTACTGGAGAAATCGGATTATTCAATATCGAATCTGAAAGTGGAATAGCTTCAGGAACTCGTAGAATTACAGCAACAACAGGACATGCAAGTTTGAAATATGTTAATACACTTGAAGAAAAATTAAGTAAAGTTGCTGGAATGTTGAAAACTGATGGAAAAAATATGGTTGATGTTGTAGAGAAGTACATTGCAGAAGCTAAAAATATCGTAAAAGAATATGAGCAATTACAAACTAAATTAGTAAAATATGAAATCAATGAATTACTTGAAAATGTAGATGAAATAAATGGAGTAAAAGTATTAAAAGCTGCGTTTACAAATAAAGATGTAAATGAATTAAAAGAAATCGTAGATAGAGGAAAAGAAAAACTTCAATCAGGAATTATTATTTTGGGAACAAATAATGATGGAAAAGCAATTTTCGTAGTTGGAGTTACAAAAGACTTGATTTCAAAAGTAAAAGCTGGAGAAATAGTAAAAGTTGCGGCTCAAGTTGCTGGTGGAAACGGTGGAGGAAGACCTGATTTTGCACAAGCTGGTGGAAAAGATGGAAATGCTGTAAAAGAAGCTGTTGATAAAGCATTTGAGTTTGTAAATGAAAAATTGTAATTTATATAATTGAATAAATGCCAATTAGCAAGGGGTTTATCCCCTTGTCAAAAATTAATTCATAATTTGAATAATAAAATTTAGAAATGAGAAGAAGATGAGAAAATTTATTGGACTTGATGTTGGAGATGTAAGAATTGGGGTTGCAAAATGCGATCCTTTGGGAATTCTAGCGACTGCTCTTGAAGTAATTGACAGAACTAAAATAGATCCAATTGCAAGAATAAAAGAGATTTTAGATGATGAAGGTACGAAAAAAATTGTCGTAGGAATGCCGAAAAGTCTTGATGGTTCAAAAAAACGTCAAGTTGAAAAAGTGGAAGAATTTGTGGAAGAATTGAAAAAAAATATTCCAAATATTCAAATTTTCTTTGTAGATGAGCGTTACACAACAACTGAAGCGGAACATTATTTGAAAAATTATTCTAAAAAGAATGGGAAAGAACGAAGAAAAGTTGTGGATATGGTTGCTGCAACGATAATTTTACAAAATTATTTGGATATGATAAAGTAATTTTAGTTAAAAAAATTTAATAGATATTACAAATTGAAAATTTGGGAAAGGAAGAAAATGGAAAATAAGAAAAGACATTATATTTGGCTTTTTGTATTAGTAATTTTATCGGTATTAGTACTTTATTATAATAAGATAAAATTAGGATTGGACTTGAGAGGTGGAACTTCGATAGTTTTACAAGCGCAAGGTAAAATTGAAAATGATACGATGGAAAAGGTAAGAGATATTATCGAAAGAAGAATTAATAGTTTAGGAGTATCTGAACCAGTAATTCAGTTAAGTGGAAATGATAAATTGATAGTAGAATTAGCTGGAGTAAAAGATCCTGAAAAAGCAAAAAGTTTAATCGGTACAACAGCTAAATTGGAATTTAAAATAAAAGAAGCAAATGGTACTTATGGACCAACATTACTAGAAGGTTCAGCGATAAAAAATGCCGTTGTAGATAGAGATCAAGTAGGAAGACCAGTTGTAAGTTTTGAGTTAAATACAAAAGGAGCAGATGCTTTCGCTAAAATAACTAGAGAAAACATTGGTAAACAATTGGCAATTATGTTAGATGGTAAAGAGCAGTCAGCACCAACAATTCAAACTGAAATTGCTGGTGGAAAAGGGCAAATTAGTTTAGGTGGAAGTAAAGATGCTTATGAAGAAGCAACAAATTTATCTAACTTATTGAAATCAGGAGCTTTACCAGTAAATATCAAAATTTTGGAGTCAAGAACAGTTGGAGCTACTTTAGGAAGTGAATCAATTGATCAAACAAAAATTGCAGGAGTTATAGCTGTAGTTGTAATATCAGTATTTATGATAGCAATTTATAAAATACCAGGAATTGTTGCGGATATAGCTTTATTGATAAACGGATTATTCGTAATGAGTTTATTGAGTGCTGTAGGTGCAGTGTTAACATTACCAGGGATTGCAGGATTTATCTTGACATTAGGAATGGCAGTTGATGCGAATGTAATTACTTTTGAGAGAATAAAAGAAGAATTAGCAAGAGGATATTCCGTACAAGATTCTGTTGAAAAAGGATTTAAACATGCGTTACCAGCGATAATTGATGGAAATATAACGACATTATTAATTGCAGGAGTGTTGTTTTTCTTAGGAACAGGACCGATAAAAGGATTTGCAGTTACGTTATCACTTGGGGTTTTTGTAACAATATTTACAGCAGTTTTCGTTACAAAAGTAATTTTAAAATTCGTTTTGTCGACTTTTAAAGTAGAAAAAGAAAAATTATTTTGGAAAGGAGTAAAAAATGCTGAACTTGAAAATAATTAAAAACCAAAAATATTTTTTAGGATTTTCACTAATTTTGACACTAATTTCGATAATTAGTATATTTACCATAAAATTAAATTTGGGAGTAGATTTTAAAGGTGGAGATTTATTTCAAATAAAATATGAAAAAACAATGGATAAATCGTTGGTAGATAAGACGTTAACAGATTTAGTTTCAGAAGTTCCTAAATTAAGAGGGCAAAGAATCCAATTTTCTGAAGGCAATACAGTAATTGTAAAAACTGAACAGTTAACTAATGTGGAAAAAACAAAAGTATTAAATACATTAAAAGAAAAAACAGGAAAATATGATTTAGTAAAATATGATACAGTTGGAGCGACAATAGGTAAGGAATTGACTTCTAATGCGGTAAGTGCTTTGATAATCGGAAGTATTTTGATTGTAATTTACATTACAGTTAGATTTGAATGGATTTATGCAATTGCAGGAATATTGGCGTTATTACATGATATTGTTATAACAATTGGTTTAATAGCGTTATTGAGATATGAAGCAGATACGCCATTTATTGCAGCTATTTTGACAATTTTAGGATATTCAATTAATGATACAATAGTTATTTTTGATAGAATAAGAGAAAATGATAAAGAAAATAAAAAAAGCAAACATAAAAAATCTTTTTCAGAAGTTATTGATCATAGTATAAATCAAGTATTTGCAAGATCGTTATATACTTCATTAACAACATTATTTTCAGTAATAGTTTTATTAATCTTTGGAGGAAGTACATTAAAAACATTTAGTATGACATTGTTTATTGGGATAACTTTTGGTACATACTCATCAATCTTTATTGCGAGTCCAATAGTTTACTTGTTAAGAAGATTTAAAAGAGAGGATAAAAATAAAGATAGCAACAATAGAAGAACTGGTAAATCAGTTAACGGATATGATGAAAGCGATAAAGTATTAGTTTAATTTATTAATAAAATTTTAGAAGGTGAAGTAAGAATGCGTTGTTGGGCAGAGATAAATATAAATAATTTATATGCAAATATAGATGAGATTGAAAAAGTTGCACCGAAAGAAAAAATAATAGCTGTAATTAAAGCAGATGCTTACGGTCACGGTATGTTAAGGATTTGTGAAGCATTGATAAAAAAAGGTATAAAATTTTTTGCGGTTGCAACAGCTGAAGAAGCATTGAAAATAAAAGAAGTTGATGAAAATGTTGAGATTCTTATTCTAGGACCTATAGAATATGCATATATGGATAAAATTTCAGAAAAAAACATTTATTTTATGGTAACTGATTTTGAAGAAATTGAATATTTGGAAAATTCAAAAACTAAGACAAATGTATTTATAACAGTAGATACAGGAATGGGAAGAGTTGGTTTTCAAAAAGAGGAAATTGATAAATTAATTTCTAAATTAGAAAAATGCAAATATGTAAATCCAATTGGAATATTTTCTCATTTTTCTTCATCTGATACAGATGAAAAATATACCAAATTTCAAGAAGATAATTTTAAGGAAATTTGTGATAAAATAACCTCTAAAATACCAGCTGTTAAGTATAAACACTTACTTAACAGTTTTGGTACTATAAAATTGAAAAATGATGGATATGATTTTGTAAGAGTAGGGATAATTGCATACGGTGGTGTAACTGAAGACGAAACAAAACCATATAAATTCAAACCTGTAATGTCGTTATTTGCTAAAATAAGTTATATAAAAACATTGTATAAAGACAGCTATATAAGTTACGGAAATACATATTTGGGTAAAGCTGGAGAAACTTATGCGACTGTTTCAATAGGGTATGCTGATGGAGTGAGAAGAGATTTATCGAATAAAGGATATGTGTATTATAAAGGTTATAGATGTAAAATTGTAGGTAGAGTTTGTATGGATCAGCTTATAATAGCATTGCCAAAAGAATTGGTTGGTAAAGCGAAAAAAGGCGATACAGTAGAATTTTTTGGAGAAAATATTAGTGTTGTGGAAGTTGCCGATTTATGTAATACGATATCGTATGAAATATTGTGCGGAATAAGTCAAAGGGTTCCGAGAATATATAAATAATGTAAAAGTAGGAGAGAGAAATGATATTAGATATTATAATTATAATATTATTGATTATATATGTGTTAATAGGTAGAAGAAGAGGATTTGTATTGGAATTTATTCATTTATTTAAATATATTCTGATAATTTATATTACAAGACTCATATACGAAATTATAAAAATCAATAATAAAAATTTAAAAGAACAATTGAAAATTTATATTATTATAATTGTGATTCAGTATATTCTGTTTTCTACTTTTTTATTTTTTCATAGAAAATTTTTTCAAAATATGAAACTCAAAAGATGGGACAGTTTTTTGGGAATCATTTTTTCGATAATAAAAGTTACATTTATAGTTTTTATTATATACGTAGTTGTATTATTAGAATCGTTTACTTCAAGTAATAAGAAAATTAAGGAAATTAGGGAAAAAAGTATAGTTGTACAACTTAATACAAAATATATGCTAGTTTATTCTGAAGCTTTTCCAGATTTTATTCAAAAAAGGTTAGATATTTATAGAAGAAAAGAACTAGAAAAGAGTATAGAAAAGGAAGTTTTAGATAAACTAAAAAATCCTAAAAGAAAAAAAATAAGTAAAGGACTAGGGAATAATGAAAATAATAGATAGATATATTTATAGTTCACTAATTTTGCCATCATTGTTTGGTATTAGTATATTCACATTTATTTTAATGTTAAATGTAGTTATGGAAGTAATGGAACGGTTATTTGCTAGTGATTTACCATTTATTTCGATAATTGATTATTTCTTTTACGCTACACCAGGTGTATTGGTGCAGACAATACCAATGGGAGCCTTTTTAGGTGTGATGTTGGTTTATGGTGGACTTTCAGAAACAAATGAGATTATCGCAATGGAAGGTTCTGGAATAGGACTTTTCAGAATAATAAAACCAGCATTTGTTTTTGGAGTAGTTTTAACATTAATAGGATTAGGATTAGAAGTTTATGTAAATCCAAAAGCTTTAGCTAATATAAATGCACAAACGAAACAAGTTTTAGCGACAAAGCCTAGCTCATTGACAGAAGAAAAAATATTTTTGACAAATGAGGAAAAAGGATTTGGATTTTATATTGATAAGGTTGATAATAAAAAAGCGACTGCAAGTAATTTTTTAATTTTGAATAGACAAGGGAACAATCCTTATCCAATAGTATTTTTAGCTGAAAAAGCGACATTTGATCCAGGAATTATAAAAATGCAGAATGTGAAAGGGTATTCATTTGATAAAAATGGAAATAGTCAAGTAGAAGCATCGTACAAAAATCAAGATGTTCCACTTTCTACTTTTTTTAAGGAAGATAAAAACAAAGAATACAAAAAAAGCCGTAAAGAAATGAATTTAAAGGAATTAAAGCAATTTTATAAAGCAAATATAAACAAACCAGAAGAAAGAGAAGCAGCATTAAAAGCTTTGGTTGAAATTTATCAAAGATTGATAGGGCCTTTAGCGAGTACATTTTTGTGTTGGTTGGGAGTGTTGTTGTCAGTAGGTCACAGAAGAAGTGGAAAGGGTATAAGTTTTGGTGTAAGTTTGATAGTAATATTTGGATATATTGCAGTAGTAAACTATGCGAAAATTATGGTTCTAAAAAGAAATGTTCCTGCTAATATTGCTATGTGGATACCAAATTTCATTTTATTTGTATTATGTGTGTATTTTTCAATCAAAAAATATAGGAGAAATTAGATGAATAAGTTAGATAAGTATATAATTGTGAATTATATAAAAAGTTTTTTTCTGGGTATGATGATGTTTTTCTCGATATTTTTATTAGCAGAAAGTTTAAATTTGACAGGTTGGATTATGGATGGGAAATTTAAGCTTCATGATGCTTTTAAGTATTTAGGTTATGGGATTCCAGAAATTATGACTAATACAGCACCTCTAGGTGTGCTATTAGGAAGTCTTTTGTGTATAAGTAAAATGGCAAAACAACTAGAAATAGCTGCAATGAAAACAAGTGGAATTAGCTTTTCTAGGATAGCATTGTTTCCAATGATTTTTTCATTTTTAATAAGCATGTTGGTACTTTGGATAAATTATGATACTTTAGGAAAATGGAACACAAAAAAAGAAAACTTAAAAGAAAGAAAAGTTGAAAACAAAGATCCAGTAAGAGCGGAAAAAGATTTTATACTTGTAAAAATTGATAAAGATACCATACTTTATAGTGGACATGCCAGTAAAAAAGACGGGACATTACAATATGTTGAGATTTTAAAAGTTTCAAAAGATTTTAAAAAAATTGAAAAACTTTATACAGCTTCTTCAGGAAAGATAGATTTTAAAACAAAAAGATGGACATTTAAAGATTTAAAAGAAAGAAACTTAAAAACAAATGTTTCAGTTCCAATAGATACAAAAACTTTTAATTTTGTTGCATCAATGGACGATGTTTTAGCGAGTCCAGTAGAGGCTAAAAATTTAACAATGCCAGAATTAAGAGAAAAAATCGTTTACTTTACAAGGGTTGGAGCAGATTCTTTGAATTTGAGAATAGATTTTTATTATAGAATATCGTTTGCACTTTCTTCGTTTGTAATGTGTTTGATTGGATTGTCATTGGGAAGTAGATATGTAAGGGGAGGAGCTGCAGTAAATATAGGTTTATCGGTAATTATTGGTTACTCGTATTATGGAGTTAGTACGATTTTAAAATCAGTTGCAACTTCAGGAGGAATACCTATATATTTAGCGTGTTTCTTACCATTAATTGCATTTTTTGCAATAGGAGTTAAGTTATTTAAAGATTCTGAATATTAGTATATTTAGTAAAATAAATAATATTATCGGAAAATAAAAAATTAAAGATTTATAAATATTGAAGAAGGATTTATAAAAAAAGTAAAATTTATGAAAGGGGATTAATATGATAAAAAAAGTAAAAACAGCGTCAGGAATTGAAATTATTTTCGATAAATTAGAGAATATTTCGACTTGTTCAGTTGGAGTGTTTGTAAAAACAGGTTCAAAAGATGAAAGTGACTCAGAAGAAGGAATTTCACATGTTTTGGAACATATGATTTTTAAAGGAACGAAAAAAAGAAACTATTTTCAAATATCGGAAGAAGTAGATTATTTGGGAGCAAGTGTAAATGCACATACAACTAAAGAGGAAACAGTATTTTATATTAATGCATTGACAGAATTTTTAGGAAAATCAGTTGATATTTTATTTGATATTGTAACAAATTCTTTGATTGACAGTGAAGAATTAGAAAAAGAAAAAGATGTTATAGTTGAAGAGATCAAGATGTATAAAGATTCTCCCGATGATTTGGTGTTTGAATTGAATTATGGGGATTGTATAAATGGTCAGTATAGTAAACCGATTATTGGGACAGAAAAAAGTGTGAAAGGATTTACTTCAGAAGAAATAAAAAAATATTATAAAGAAAGATATACGAAAGATAATATCGTGATAATTGTTTCTGGGAATTTTAATGAAGATGAAATTATAAGTAAAGTAGACGAATATTTTGATAAATTGGGAGATAAAAAAGTCAATAGAAGAGAAAAAATTGATTTTTCGTTTGTCGTTGGTGAGAGAAAAGAGGTAAAAGAGATAAATCAAGTTAATATTTGTATTTCTTTTGAGGGTGAAAAATATAATAGTAAAACGAAGATTTATAATGATATTTCATCGAGTATAATGGGAGGGTCTATGAGTTCTAGACTTTTTCAGGAAATTAGAGAAAAAAATGGATTGGCATATTCTGTATACACTTATAATCAATATTATCAAGAAGGTGGAATTGTTTCAACTTACATAGGAACAAATATCGAAAACTATGAAAGGGCAATAAAACTTACATTAGATGAATTTGAAAAATTTAGAAAAAATGGAATTACAGAAGTTGAATTGCAAAAGGCTAAAAACAAATATTTGAGTAGAATTGCGTTTTCAATGGAAAATCCTCGATCTAGAATGAGTATTTTAGGAAATTATTATACTAGAAAAAATGAAATTTTAGATATTGAGAATTTGAAAAAAGAAGTTAAAGAAACAAAAATAGAAGATATAAATGAGTTTCTAAAAACACGATATACAGAGAAAAATATTACAATTTTAGGAAATATAGAAGGAGGAAAAAATGATTAATAGTGGTAGATTGATTGAAAATTTAAAAGAAAATTTCTATCGTATGGATAAAATGGTTCTGTTGTGTACATATCTTCTTGTAACAATAAGTACAATTTTTGTGTATAGCGCTACAAGAGATCCAAAATTTGTTATCCAAAATTTAGTATGGATAGCAGTAGGGACTTTTTTAATAATTTTATTATCGCTTTTTGATTATAGACAATTGGATTTTACACCGCATATAAAAAAACTGTACGGTGTGTGTGTTGTGATACTATTGTTAGTAAGATTTGCTGGGAAAAAGACATTAGGAGCTCAAAGATGGCTAAAAATAGGACCATTCCAATTGCAACCATCAGAATTTGTAAAAATAGCGATTGTTATTATAATTGCTTGGTGGATTGTAAATAGATATCAAAAAGGAATTAACAACTTGGCAGATATTGTTGGAGCGATTTTACCTGTTGTACCTTTAATTTTATTGATTTTACTACAACCAGATTTAGGGACAACATTAATTACAGTGACATCGTTTATATTCATGATATTTCTGTATGGTGCAAATATGAAGCCTATATGGATTATAGGATTTGTAATTTTACTGTCAGTTTATCCTGTGTATAAATATGTCCTGAAGGATTATCAGAGAACGAGGGTGGAAAACTTCCTGAATCCTGAAAAAGATTTAAGAGGAAGTGGATGGCACGTAACTCAATCAAAAATTTCAGTAGGAGCTGGAGGAATTATGGGGAAAGGAGTTTTACAAGGAAGCCAAAGTAGATTGGAATTTTTACCAGAAGCACAAACAGATTTCATTTTTTCAGTAATTTCAGAAGAAATGGGATTTGTAGGTTCAACAATGGTATTATTACTTTATTTCTTGCTGATTTTCAATCTCATGCGGATAACCCGTTTTATATCTAATCAGTTTGGGAAGCTGATTATTTCTGGAATTTGTGGAATTTTCTTTATGCACGTTATTGTAAATGTAGGAATGACAATAGGTCTAGTTCCAGTTACAGGAAAACCACTACTATTCATGAGTTATGGGGGAAGTTCATTCCTGTCATCATTCATTATGATTGGACTTGCTCAAAGTATAAGAATTCATTCAGAAGAGGGATAAAATGGAAATTTTTGAATATAAAGTTGATACCGAAATAGAGAATATGAGAATGGATAGATATCTAAAAAAAAAATATCCGGATGAACCTCTAAGCAAGATATTTCAAGCATTACGAAAAGGTGATGTGAGAGTCAACGATAAAAAGGTTAAAGAAAATTACAGACTTTCTTTAAAAGACAAAATAACAATAAAATATTTAGGAAATGGGAAAAATCAATTAAAAAAAGCAAATTTTTCTAAAAATAAATTTTCTTTTGATGAAAAAAAATATAAAGAGATGGTAATTTTTGAAAATGAAGATTTTTTTATTGTAAATAAAAGGGAAAGAGTGCCGATGCATAAGGGGACAGGTCATAAATATGGAATTTCTGAAGTATTTAAGCAAATTTATGCCAATGAAAATATAAATTTTGCGAATAGATTAGATTATGAAACTTCAGGATTAGTTATTGGTTGTAAAAATTTGAAATTCTTGCGATATATTTCTGAAAAAATTAGAAAAAATGAAGTTGAAAAGAAATATATTGCAGTAGTTCATGGAAACGTAAAAAATGAAAAATTTACAATAAAAAATTATTTAACGACTCAAGAAAATGGAGTTAGAGTTTCTAAAGAAAAAATTTCAAAAGATTCTAAAGAAAGTATTACAAATTTAAAAAAAATATCTGAAAAGGAATTTCCAAAATTAAAAAATAGAATAAAAACTAGAGATAAAAATATTTCGGTATTGGATATTGATTTGGTAACAGGAAGAAAACATCAGATAAGAGCACAATTAGCAAATATTGGAAATCCAATTATAGGAGATTCTAAATACGGAATAAAAGATAATAGTGATCGCTTTTATTTATATTGTTATCAAATTTCCTTTGATAAATATATTTTTTCAATAAAAAATGATATTCTGCTTTAAAATGTGGTATAATGTAACTAGAAAATAATTAATTTATTTTTTGTATGAGTTTTATATATTTATAAATAACACTTGTTATTTATGAAAACAAATTTTAGAGAGGTGAAAAAGATGGGATTATTTTCAAAAAAAGCGAAAAAAAAATATGTGACATTGACATCAAAATCTAAATTAACAGTTGATGTTGTGGATGATAATAAATGGAAAAAATGTAATGTGTGTAATGAAATAATATATAAC
Organism: uncultured Leptotrichia sp.; assembly: GCA_963524305.1. Classification (GTDB taxonomy): domain Bacteria; phylum Fusobacteriota; class Fusobacteriia; order Fusobacteriales; family Leptotrichiaceae; genus JABCPH02. Next base: position 131,668 of record CAURGH010000001.1, read on the forward strand.
GAAGATTTAAAAAATAATTTGAATATATGTCCAAAATGTGGAAATTATTTTAGATTGACAGCATTTGAAAGAATTGAATTGTTAATTGATGAAGGAACATTTTTAGAAGAAGATATTACTTTAAGTTCAAAAAATATTTTAAATTTTCCTGGATATGATGAAAAAATTGAAATTGCAAGAGAAAAAAGCAGAATGATTGATGGAGTAATTAGTGGAATTGGAAAAATGAATGGAATGGAAGTAAGTATTGCAGCAATGGATTTTAGCTTTATGGGTGGAAGCATGGGTTCTGTTGTAGGAGAAAAAGTTACGAGAGCTTTGGAAAGAGGATTAGAAAAGAAAATACCAGTAATTGTAGTTTCTAGTTCTGGTGGAGCGAGAATGCAAGAGGGAATTTTATCACTTATGCAAATGGCGAAAACTTCTGGAGCGATAAAAAGATTAAACGAAGCAGGTATACCATTTATTTCAGTTCCAGTTGATCCAACGACAGGGGGAGTAACGGCTTCTTTTGCAATGTTAGGAGATGTAATCGTTACAGAGCCTAATGCGTTAATAGCGTTTGCAGGACCAAGAGTTATTGAACAAACAGTTAATCAAAAATTGCCTAAAGGATTTCAAAGAGCAGAATTTTTATTAGAACACGGTATGATAGATGTTATATCTGAAAGAAAAGATTTGAAAACAACGATTTATCGTATAATTGAAAAATTAGTATAGTTAATAAAGTTTGCTAAAGAAAGAGGGAAGAAAATGAGCTTAAAAGATGAAATAAAAGAATTAGAAAATAATATCGAAGAATTGAAGAGTTTTTCTAAAGAAAAAAATATGGATTTTTCAGTTCAAATTTCAGCATTAGAAAAAGAATTAGAGGAAAAGTATAAGAGTTTTGAAGAAAATGAGATGGATTCATGGTCTAGAATACAGATTTCTAGAGATCCCAAAAGACCTTATACATTAGATTATATCAATGAATTAACACAAGATTTTGTCGAATTGCATGGAGATAGATTGTCGAAAGATGATAATGCGATTGTTGGAGGATTGGCTACTGTTGATGATTATAAAATTATGATAATTGGACATCAAAAGGGAAGAGATATTGAAGAAAATATTTATAGAAATTTTGGTATGGCAAGTCCGGAAGGATATAGAAAAGCGTTGAGATTGATGCGTATGGCTGAAAGATTTAAGTTACCAATTTTAACTTTGATTGATACAGCTGGAGCTTATCCAGGAATTGAAGCAGAAGAAAAAGGTCAAGGAGAAGCAATAGCTAAAAATTTATCTGAAATGTTTGGATTGAAAGTCCCTATAGTTACAGTAGTAATCGGAGAAGGTGGAAGTGGAGGAGCATTAGGAATTGGTGTAGCAGACTCGATTTTAATGCTTGAAAATAGTGTTTACTCGGTAATTTCTCCAGAAGGGTGTGCTTCAATTTTATACAATGATGCTTCTAAAGCGCCTGAAGCTGCTAAAAATTTAAAAATGGATGCGATTAGCTTGAAAAATTTAGGAATAATTGATGAAATTATTGAAGAACCTTTGGGAGGAGCTCACAGAAATCTTCCAGAAGTGGCTAAAAACTTGAAGGAAGCAGTTTTAAAAGAATTTAAGAAGATTGATAAATGGTCGTTGAAAGAATTACTTCAAAAAAGATATGAAAAATATAGACAAATAGGAGAGTTTTCAGAAAATATATTGGAAGATCAAGAAGAAGAATCAAAATAGTAAATTAAAAATATTATAAAAGTTTATAAATTTATTTCAAATGAAGAATTAGGAGGCAAGAAAAATGAAAAAAAATTTATTAGCATTATTTTTAGTTGGAATATTAGTTTTTGTAAATGGAGTTGCCAATGAAAGAAAGGACGGGACTGCAAAAATAGAAAAAGATTCTTATTGTACAGTTCCTGGAGAATTTGGAGAATTTAAAAAAATTAATGACAAAGATTATAAAGTAGAAATTAATTTTGAAAGTTGTGTTTTTGATGGAGAAACTTTTAATAATCCAAAAGTTGGAGTTTTAGTTCAAGATACAGAAAAATTTAAAAATTATTTAAAAAAATACAAATTTGTTCATTTTCAAGAAGGTAAAAATTTGACTTATAATTCAAAAGAAAATAGTTTTATGTACAATGGAGGTTGGTATTGGGATAATTCAAAAGCATACCCAAAAGCAATTTTCGATGCAAAAAAAGTAGATACTAATAAAAAAGTTTCTGGAAAATAGAAAAATAATTAATTATGAAGGAGAAAAATGAAAGTAAATTTTAAAACAAATAAAGGTGAGATAAATATTAATTTATTTCCAGAAAAATCGCCAATTACAGTAGCAAGTTTTGTAAATTTAGTGAAACATGGATACTATGACGGATTGACTTTCCATAGAGTAATTGAAGATTTTATGGCACAAGGTGGAGATCCAACAGGAACTGGTATGGGAGAACCTGGATATAAATTTGAAGATGAAGTAGATAACGGATTAGATTTTTCAATTCCAGGTAAATTGGCGATGGCAAATGCTGGACCAAGAACTAATGGAAGTCAATTTTTCATTACAACTGTTCCAACTGAATGGCTAAATGGAAATCATACAATTTTTGGAGAAGTAGTTTCTGACGCTGATTTAGATGTTGTAAAAGCGTTAACTAGAAATGATGTGATGGAAAAAGTTACTGTTGAAGGTGATGATATCGAAAGATTATTGGAAGAAAATAAGGTTAAAGTAGCTGAATGGGATGAAATTTTGAAAGTAAAATTTCCTGAGTTATTTTAATATTTGATAAAAAGTTAAATAAAAAATAGAGAATTTAGAAATTAATAGTTTATTTATTCTCTATTTTTTATTTTGATATGAAATTAAATTTGAGAAAATTTAAAAGAATGTTTTATTCAATGTTGAAATTTATACTCAAAACTATTTAAAATTATGTAAATTTATTTTTTATATTTCATATTATATACTACACTAAAAAGTAAACTGAAACCACGTGTGCAGCACTTCCTAATATTACAAATATATGCCAAATCATATGATTGAATTTAAACATTTTCCAAGTATAAAAAATTGTTCCAAGTGAGTAAAGAATTCCTCCCATAACTAAAAATACAAATGAAACAGTATTTATATTAGAAACTAAATCATTCCAAGCAAATACAATCATCCAACCCATCATTAAATAAAGCAAAGTTGAAAATATTTTAAATCTACCTGTAAAAAATGCTTTAAAAACAATACCTGCTATACAAATAATCCATTGAAGCCAGCAAATAATAATATTCATTGGTTCTGAAACAACTAGTAATAAAAATGGAGTGTATGAAGCAGCAATTAAAATATAAATAGCTGAGTGATCTAAAATTTCAAACACATTTTTAGCTGTACCAGGCTTTAAACCGTGATAAATTGAAGACATTGTGTATAAAATAATTAGACCAACGCTGAATACAATAAACGAAAAAATTGCAGCGGGATTTCTTGCCCAACTAGCTCTAATTGTTAAAATAACAAGTGCAATAATTGATAATCCAGCACCAGCAGTATGACTTGCAAAGTTTGCTATTTCTTCACCAAAAGTTTCCTCAATATGTTTTTTCTTCTTTTTTGTTCTCATAATATTATCCTTTCTGGTGTTTTTTATAAGTAATTAAAAAGCACCCATTCCATTCATTTCCAAAAATCTAAACAACAAATCATTTGTGACTTTTTCATTTTTTTCACTATCATATGGAAGCGTGAAATCTCCATCACGATTTGTCCAAAGTCTATCGTAATAATCAGAAATTTGTTGTGAGACTTTTTGGTCATAAGTAGAAATTATTTTTAATTCATTTTCTAAATTGAAATTTCTCATGTTTCTTCGCGTGAAATTAGTTGATCCGCCATATGTTATCATGTAATTTTTTTTAAAAATAGACATCATTTTTACATGATACATCTCTTCACCTTTATTATAAAATTTAATTGTAATATCATAACCATGTTTTCGTGCATATTTCATAAGTTCTCCAGCAGATGCTTTATTTGGCAATCCAGCCGTTGAATTATTTAATAAAATTTCAAATTTAACGCCTCTTCTTGCAGCTTTTCTTATGTCATTGATTACTTGTCTGTCAGCTAAGAAAAATTGAGCAATAAAAACTCTATCGCCTGGTTGAGTATTTTTCAGCTCTTTTGTAATATCAATACCTGTTTGTCCTTCAGTAAAATATTGTAATTTTATTTTGTCATTATTAGAAGGCTCTATATCAAATTTTTGATATGGTAAAGATTGTTTTAAACTACCGTCTTTTTTAGTAATTTTAGCAACAGGCTTTTCAGCATTGTAAATATCTTTTATTATTGGTGATGAAAATTTAAACGCAACATTAGAATGTTTTGAACCTTCAGCATGTGGATTTGCAGAAGTTAACATTGCAGTTTTTTCATTCATAATCAATTTTCGGTGATCCGCTTTTGCATTCAAAGCACGTAAAATGCTACGAATTGTTACAGGATCAGTTTCTTCATAAATTGGATTTTTAGTTTTACCAACATTTTTAGGATTACCAAAAGGCCTTATAAAAAGTCTCCAAGGAGTTGAATAAACCAACATTGGATCTCTTAATTTTGCTAAATCTACATATCCAATTTTTACTCCAGCTTCTTCTAATTTTTTATGAGTCTTGTTATCATAAGCTCCATAAAATGTATTACTTTCATCTAAAATTAAATAAATTCTTACATTAGGATCTTTTTTCCTTTTTTCTAAAATTTTTTCTGCAAATTCTTCAGCAAGTGGCAACGGCTGCAGCTTTTCTTTAACACCTTTTCCAACAAAATCATTAAATACAAAAATATCCATCAGAAAAAAATCGTGAGCATTATCTAAAATATCATACGCTTGATCCCAGATTTGCCTCTCATAATGAGTTTCACCATCTTTTTTATAGGTCAAATCATAGTAAAAATCAACATTATCGGCATTATATATCGGTGTTTTAGTCGCCAGTCCTTTTGGAAAAGATCCACACGAAAATAAAGTTCCAACGATAAAAGTTGATAATAAAATAAATTTTAATTTTCTCATATAATGTCCCCTTACTTTAGTTTTGTTATTATTTTATGTTTTTGATAAAATATTTTTATTGTCAAATTTATTATATCATAAATTTAAAATTTTATAACTATATATTTTTAGTTTTCTAATTAATATTTTCAAAGAAGTGTAAATTACTAAAATAAAAAGGTAAGATTTTTTGAAAGTATCTTTATAAAAAGTAAATAAAAAAAGCCACTTTATAAAGTAACTGTTTAAAAATTGATATGGAGGCGACAACCAGATTCGAACTGGTGTAAACGGTTTTGCAGACCGCTGCCTAAGCCACTCGACCATGTCGCCATTACTTAAATAATATATCATAGATGCATTGTTTTGTCAACTTTTTTTTTATTTTTTGAAAAAATTCCGTAAAATCCAATAAAAATGGGGGATATTAATGCTTTTTTTGAAATAGACAAAATGTATAAAAAATGATATAATATATTTTATGAATTAATAAATAATTGTAAAAATATAAATGTTGTATGAAACATTTTGAAAAGTAAAAAATAGAAAATATAATTTTTACAATAGCGATGAATGACATTAGTTTAAGTAAAAAAATTATTATGGAGAAATGAAGAAATAAATGAAAAAAAGAAAAACAATTATATTAATTATGATGTGTTTTGTTTTTATGATGTCTTATTCAAGTCTACTTGGGACATCGAGTTTTAATCAAAGATTAAATTCATTTGTTAATGAAAATAATTTAAGTCATAAAGATATTGAGCATCTAATTAATGAAATAAATAAAATGGGAGATAGTTCAAGTAATAAAACACTTGCGGAAGAACTAAAAAAAATTAAAAAGAAAAAAGAAAAAGAGCAGGAAAAGAAAACAATTTTTAATCCTTTTAATATTTTTTTTAATGAACAGAATATAAATTTTTATTCAAATATTCTTAATATACGTCAAAAGAATGTGAATTTATTGGATATTAAGATAAAAAAAGGATTGGAAAATAATTTGAGAATAAGAGAATAGATAATTTACGAAATAAAACACATAAAGATTACAAAACAAAAAAATTATGGAGAGGTAAATTAAATGTTAAAAAATATAGTAACAAAAGTATTTGGAACTGCTGATGAGCGTGAAATAAAGAAAATGAGAAAAGTTGTGGCAAAAATAAATGCGATTGAGCCAGAGTTTGAAAAATTGACTGATGAAGAGTTACAGCATAAGACTGTGGAATTTAAGGAAAGATTAGAAAAATCAGAAACATTAGACGATATTTTAGTTGAAGCGTTTGCGACAGTGAGAGAGGCTTCTAAAAGATTAATGGGAATGAGACACTATGATGTGCAAATGATTGGTGGTATGATTTTGCATAATGGAAGCATTGCAGAAATGAAAACAGGGGAAGGGAAAACGTTGATGGCGACACTTCCTATTTACTTGAATGCGTTGACTGGAAAAGGTGTGCATGTCGTAACAGTTAATGACTATTTGGCAAAACGGGATAGAGATATAATGGCTGATTTATATAGTTTTTTAGGATTAACTTCTGATGTGGTTGTTGGAAATATAACTAATGAGCAAAGAAAAGCGGCATATAATGCAGACATTACTTATGGTACAAATAATGAATTTGGATTTGATTATTTGAGAGATAACATGGTTGGAGATTTAAGTGAAAAAGTGCAAAGAGGACACAATTATGTAATAGTCGATGAAATTGATTCGATTTTAATTGATGAAGCTAGAACGCCGTTGATTATTTCTGGTGCTGCTGAAGAAACTACTGAATGGTATAATACTTTTGCAGATGTTGCCAAAAAATTGAAGAGAAGTTATAAAACAGAGGAAATTAAAGATAAGAAAAATACTGTTATTCCTGATGAAGATTGGGAAGATTATGAAGTAGATGAAAAATCTCATACAGTAACAATTACAGATAAAGGTATTAAAAATGTAGAAAGAATCTTGAAAATAGATAATTTATATTCGCCTGAATATGTTGAGTTGACTCACTTTTTAACACAAGCATTGAAAGCAAAAGAGTTATTTAAACTTGATAGAGATTATATTATTAACGCTGATGGAGAAGTTATTATCGTAGATGAATTTACTGGAAGATTGATGGAAGGTAGAAGATATTCTGATGGGTTACATCAAGCGATTGAGGCAAAAGAACACTTAGAAGTTGCTGGAGAAAACCAAACATTAGCGACTATTACATTACAAAATTATTTTAGAATGTATAATAAGCTTTCAGGAATGACTGGTACAGCTAAAACTGAGGAAGAAGAATTTAAACAAATTTATAATTTAAAAGTTATTGTTGTGCCTACGAATAGACCAATAGCGAGAGTTGATTTACCAGATGTAATTTACATGAATCAAAAAGCTAAATACAAAGCAATTACTAAAAAAATTGTAGAGTTACATGCAAAAGGACAGCCAGTTTTAGTTGGTACAGCTTCGATTCAACATTCAGAAGAAGTTTCAGCGTTATTAAAACAAGCTAGAATTCCTCATGAAATCTTGAATGCAAAACATCATGAAAGAGAAGCGGAAATTATTGCACAAGCAGGAAGATACAAAACAGTTACTATTGCAACAAATATGGCTGGTAGAGGAACGGATATTAAATTAGGAGGAGATGCTGAAGCATTTGCTACGAAAATAGTTCCTAAAGGTGCTGATGGTTACGATGATGTTTATAATACTTATGTTAGAGAATGTGAAGAAAACAAGAAAAAAGTTATTGAAGCTGGTGGATTATTCATTTTAGGTACTGAAAGACATGAATCTCGTCGTATTGATAATCAGTTAAGAGGACGTGCGGGAAGACAAGGAGATCCTGGAGTTTCAGAATTTTATTTGTCACTTGACGATGATTTGATGAGATTATTCGGTGGAGATAAATTGAAAAACATGATGAAAATGTTGAAAATTGATGAAGATGAAGATATCAGACATAGACAAATAACAAAAGGTGTAGAAAATGCACAAAAAAGAATTGAAAGTAGAAACTTTTCTTCGAGAAAGAGCTTGATTGAATATGATGATGTTAACAATATGCAAAGAGAAGTTGTTTATGCTCAAAGAGATGCTGTATTGAAAAATGAAAACTTGAAAGAGTTAATTTTAGATATGATGAGAGAAACTATCGAAGATACTGTTAACAATGCTTATAAAGGTAGTAATGAAGGTGAAAGAGATGCTAACTTATTAGGTGATAAATTAAATGAAATTTTTGATTATAAAATTAGTGACGATTTATTAAATAAAGATAATGAAACTATTATTGAAACAGTTTATAATGATTTAGTTAGAGAATATGATAATAAAGAAAGCTATGTTGGAGAAGAAACTTTTAGAAATATTGAAAGATATATTATGCTTGAAGTATTAGATACAAAATGGAGACAACATCTTAAAGATTTAACTGAATTGAGAGAAGGAATTAGATTGAGATCTTATGGTCAAAGAAATCCTATTCATGACTATAAAATTGTTGGGTTCGATATTTATAATGAAATGATTGATGCAATAAAAAGAGAAACAAGTTCATTCATTATGAAATTGAAAATTAAAAATCCTGAAGAAGAAACAAATAATCTAGAACATGAAGAAGTTTCAAATATTTCATATGATTACACGGACGAAGATGGATCAGAAGAAAAAGAACCAGTAAAACATCTTTCAAGAAGAGAAAGAAAAGAATTGGAAAGAAAAAATAAAAAGAAGAAATAATTTTAAATTAATTTAGGATATTAAATATTATAATATTTTAAAAAAAATCTAGAAATGAAAAAAAAACTAGAAATTTTTGAGAAAAATGTGTATAATAATAGTGGTAAGTTTTTATTCAAATAAAGACATACCAAATTCATATAAAAAGTAATATTAATTAATATTTTATGCAGTATAATAAAAAGTTCAATTATAAAAATTTTATAGGAGGCAAAATGAAAAATATTAACAAAGCTGATTTAAAAGCAAGTATTGTTAGAAAGCTAAGAAGCGATTTTGGGAAAACTTTAGATGAAGCTCATGATTACGAATTGTATTATGCAGTTTCGAGAGCAGCCATGGATTACATATCGGAAAAATGGTATAACACTAAAAAAACTTATGCAGTAAAACAAGTTAAACAAGCATACTATTTCTCAGCTGAGTTTTTGATGGGGAGATATTTAGGAAATAACTTAATTAACTTGAAAATAAATGAAGCAGTAAAAGAAACATTAGAAGAATTAGGTGTTGACATTAATAAAGTTGAAGATCAAGAATTCGATACAGGATTAGGAAATGGTGGATTAGGAAGATTAGCAGCATGTTTCTTAGATTCGATGGCTACTTGTAAATTACCAGGACACGGATACGGATTAAGATATAAATATGGAATGTTTGAACAAAAAATTGAAAATGGATACCAAGTAGAATATCCTGATGACTGGACTAGATATGGTGATCCTTGGTCTATCGTAAGAAGGGATAGAGTATATGAAATAAAATTTGGTGGACAAATCGAAGTTCATAAAGATGAAGTTGGAAAAGAATATTTCAAAAGAGTAAACACAGAAAATGTGTTAGCAGTAGCTTATGATGTTCCAGTTGTTGGATATGGAAATGATACTATTAATACATTGAGATTATGGGAAGCTAGATCTCCTGAAGGATTTGACTTGAAATTATTCAACGATCAAACTTATTTACAAGCATCAGCAAAAGCTGTAGAAGCTAAAGATATTTCAAGAGTATTATATCCAAATGATACAGAAAAAGATGGTAAATTATTGAGATTGAAACAACAATTCTTCTTTACATCAGCATCATTACAAGATATTGTTAGAAGATATAAAGGAACTTATGGAAATGATTTCTCTAAATTTGCTGAAAAAGTTGCAATTCAATTAAATGATACTCACCCAGTAGTTGCAATACCTGAATTAATGAGAATTTTCTTGGATTCTGAAAAATTATTATGGGATGAAGCTTGGAGTATTTGTAAAAAAGTATTTGCTTATACTAACCATACAATTTTATCAGAAGCATTGGAAAAATGGGATATCGCTTTATTCCAACCATTATTACCAAGAATTTACCAAATTATTGAAGAAATTAACAGAAGATTCGTTGAAGAATTACATCAAAAATATCCTGGAGATTTTGGAAAAATTCAATATATGTCAATCATTGGAAATGGTCAAGTAAGAATGGCTTGGTTAGCAATTGTTGGTTCTCATAAGGTAAATGGAGTTGCTGCATTGCATACTGAAATCTTGAAAAATTCTGAATTGAAAGACTGGTATGATTTATATCCAGAAAAATTCTTGAACAAAACAAATGGAATTACTCAAAGAAGATGGTTATTGAAAGCAAATCCAGAATTATCTAGTTTAATTACAGAATTAATCGGTGATGGATGGACTACTGATTTATATAAATTAAAAGAATTAGAAAAATATTTAGATGATGAAAATATTTTAAATAGAGTTGCTGAAATCAAACTTCACAATAAAGAAAGATTGGCAAACTATATTAAAGAAACTACAGGAATTGAAGTAAATCCTCATTCAATTTTTGATATTCAAGTAAAAAGATTACATGAATATAAAAGACAATTATTAAATGTTTTACATATTATGGACTTGTACAATAAATTAAAAGAAAATCCATTATTAGATATTGAACCAAGAACATTTATTTTTGGAGCAAAAGCAGCAGCAGGATATAGAAGAGCTAAAAGTATTATTAAATTAATCAATACTCTTGCTGAAAGAATTAATAACGATGCTGATATTAATGGAAAAATTAAAGTTGTATTCTTAGAAAACTATAGAGTATCTCTTGCTGAAAAAATATTCCCAGCAGCTGATATTTCTGAACAAATTTCAACAGCAAGTAAAGAAGCTTCAGGAACAGGTAATATGAAATTTATGTTAAATGGAGCATTAACTTTAGGAACAATGGATGGAGCTAATGTTGAAATTGTTGAAGAAGCAGGATTAGAAAATGAATTTATCTTTGGATTAAGTGCAGCTGAAGTTGAAGAATTCCAAAGAAATGGACAATATAATCCTTTTGATGACTATAATAAAGTAGAAGGATTGAAAAAAGTTGTAAATCAATTAGGTGACGGAACATTTGATGATGATCATAGAGGTATTTTCAAAGAATTACAAACTTCATTATTATACGGAGCTGACGGTTCTAGACCAGATGTTTACTTCTTATTAAGAGATTTTGATTCATACAGAGAAGCTCAAACAAGAATTGACAATGCTTATAAAAATAAAAAAGATTGGGCTAGAAAAGCATTAATTAATATTGCAAATGCTGGTAAATTCAGTTCTGATAGAACAATCATGGAATATGCTAGAGAAATTTGGAATATTGAACCAACTGAAGTTATTGATTTCATAGAAGAATAATTTTATTAACTGTAAATAAAATCGAATTAAATAGTAAGAAATTTTTCTTAAATTGATGGATTTTGATATTGAGAATAATTTACTTGAAAGACTATTTCTAATATAATTTAGAGATAGTCTTTTTTTTAAATAACATTTGACAATACAAATGTTGTATGATAAAATTAATTATTAAATAGAAAAGGTAGGAAGTAAAATATGAATAAGATAATAGAACAATTACAAAATAGAAGATCAGTAAGAAATTTTACGGGAGAAAAAGTTAAAGACGAAGATTTAGAATTGATATTGAGAACAGCTCAAAGAGCACCAAGTTCTGTAAATGGGCAACAAATTTCATTAATAGTGACTAGAGATAAAGAGAAATTAAAAAAAATCGCTGAAATATGTGGTGGACAAGGACATATTGCAAATTCAGATGTGTTTATAACTATTTTAATTGATTATCATAGAGGACAATATGCTTCGAAATCTATTAATAGACCGAATGTTGCTGCACATACTGCTGATGGAATATTGGTTGGAGCAATTGATGCAGGGATAATGTTGACGTCAATTCAAGCTGCTGCAGAGTCATTAGGATATGGAACGACTACTATTGGAGGATTAAGAAGGGATCCTCAGGCATTAATTGATTTATTTGAATTGCCACAAGGTGTATTTCCTGTCTTAGGAACAACGTTGGGAGTTCCAGGGGAAAATTCTCATAAAACATTGAAACCAAGAGTTCCTTTTGAATCGTTTGTATTTTTTGATAAATATGATGGTAAAAAAGTTGAAGAAGGTGTGGAAATCCATGAAAAAGAAACAATTCAATGGAGAAAAGAAGATGGTACTTCTCAATTGCCAACATATAAGGAAATGATTGATAGAATTTACGGACAATCACATTTAGAAACTAAAAAACATTTAGAAAAACAAGGATTTGAATTTACAGACAATCCAAATGAATAAAGAATTATAATAGATTTTTAAATAACGCCATAGCTTTTGAATCTTTAAATAGAGCAAAAATGGCGTTTTTATTTTGGTCAAAAAAATAAATTTGTATAATTGTCGTATTTTATGGTATAATAAAAAACATATTTAACTGAGCTTTGTCAGTTATGGGTAAAGGAAGTATGAAAAATTTTTTTGAAAAAATAAAGGAGGAAAGATGAAAAAATTATTACTAGCAATATTAGTGTTGGGACAATTATCAGTTATAGCGGAAGGTGCGACAAAAAAAATGACACCAGAGGAAAAAGTTGCACAACAAGTAGAAGTTAAGAAATTTAGTTCGTTAAAAGATGCTGGAGCAGAATATGCAAAAGCAATGGCTGAAGTTGCGAATTTTGGTTCAAGAGAAATGTTGCAAACAGTTAATAAGGATGTAGATGAATATATAAAAAAAATTGAAGATCCAAAATTAGAAAAACAATGGAATGAAGTTAACAATATGTTGATTGAGCAATTTGAAGTTAGTGTTTATGAAGTAAAAGAAAATGGAGATACAGGACAAATCGTGTTCCTAATAAAAGGATATGACGAAGATGCATTAAATAAATATTTAACAGACAACACAAGCAAATATGCTAAAGTTGACAAAGATAAAGATGAAGTAGATGTGGATATAGATGAATATATTAGAATAGAATACAACTATTTAAAAACAACACCTAAAATAAATTTAGCTACTTCGACTGTTAATTTCAAAAAAGAAAATAATCAATGGAAAGTAATTCAAGAAAAAAAATAGAAGAAAAAGGCTATCTTAAAATGAAAAGAGATTTTTAATTTTTAAAAGGATGGCCTTCCTTTTTATTAAAATAGAATAAGTATTAGGAGGAAAAGGTATGTTGATGGATTATCATATGCACTTTGAGTTTGGACAATATGATGAAGAGTGGGTAAAATTGTTTTTTGAACAGGCTAAAAAAATGGGATTAAAGGAGATTGGTATAACAGAACATACACATGGATTTAAGGAATTTAAGGATTTGTATTACGATGAATTAATCTTAGATGATTCAGAAATAGGTGAATTTCAAAAACAATGGCTTGAGCAAAAAACTAAATTTTGTCATACGTTAGATGAGTATAGAGATTTTATAAATATGTTAAAATCTAAAGGATATCCAGTTAAAATGGGACTAGAAGTTTGTAATTTTAGAAATCAGGAGAAAGTGGCAGAGTTGCTTTCAAATTATGAATGGGATTATTTGATTACTTCTGTACATTTTATAAATGGTTGGGGATTTGATTTTAGTAAATTGAAGCATCATTTTGATGATAAACCATTAAAAGAAATTTGGAAGGATTATGCAAAAGAAATAGAATTAATTGCAAATACAGGGAAATATGATATTTTAGGACATCCATTTAATTTGAGATTATTTAAAAATATTCCTAAAAAATCTGATGTTCAAGAAATTTTAGAAAATACAGCGAAAGTATTGAAGGCGAATAATATGGTTGTCGATATAAATACAGGGACAGAACATAGATATCCAATAAAAGAGATAACTCCATATCCTGATTTTATGGAAATGGTTAAAAAGTACGATATACCAGTTATTTTGTCGAGTGATGCACATTATCCAGAACATGTGGGATATAAAATAAAGGAAGCTGGAGAATATGCTAAATCATTTGGAATTAATGAATCTGTAATGTTTGATAAAAGAAAAAGAAAATTTGTAGAAATTGGATAATTTTGAGGAATTTTTGAATATTGATAATAGAATTTGTTAATAAGACTATTTTGTGAGATACTAGATTTACGAAATAGTCTTTTTTTAGATATTTATGGAGTGTGCAAAATTTATTGAAAATGTATGTTATAAATTGTAATATTAAATGAAACAAAATTTAAAATAATAAAAAAGGAGCAAATCCCCGAATAGAAAATAATAATATTTTCTTGAACTTGCTCCTTATCCAAAGCTACTTATATTTTTATTATATTTAATTTTTGTATGTACTGTTTGATTTCTAAATAATATAAATTAACTAAATGGATTTATAGCCCATCTGAATGTCTTGCTGTAAAAATTACTATCTAAACTAGAAACAGTTACTCTCTTACTTCCTGAAGAAGCGTGAATAAATTGTCCATTACCCATATAGATACCTACGTGAGAAATACGACCTTTTCCAGTTGTTTCAAAAAATAGTAAATCACCTTTTTTCATATTCATTGATGAAATTCTTGGTCTAAATGTTGCTTGTGAACTAGATACTCTAGGTAAATTAACATTTGCTGCATTTTTGAAAACATAACCAACAAAACCTGAACAATCGAAACTGTTAGGCCCTGTAGCACCCCAAACATATGGAGAACCTAATTTTGTTTGAGCGAATGTAATAATTCTATCTCTTACTGAAGCAGCAGCACTGTCAGTTGGAGCCACCTCATTTTCAGTTGATGTTCTCTTGTTTAATGCACTAGCAATATTAATTGTCAAATCATTATTTTTGTATTGATTTGTAATTGTACTTTTTAAATCAGCAAATGCTGTTGTCGAAAGTACTAAAGCACCAGCCATTATCAATATTTTTTTCATGTAACCTCCAATCTACCTTTGAACTTTGGTAAACTTATTATAGCAAACTATACTGTGAAATAACTTAGAAAAAATACTTGATTAAGAAGATATATATGAAAAAAGAGAAAAAATGGGAAAAAAATAAAAATAATAAATTTTTAAAAATGCTCTAAAAGTCAATAAAAATAGCATTTCTTTAGGAATGTAAAATTGATAAAAAAAATAAAATTTACAATATATATATATATATAATAATTTTATATAAATTATAGATTTTTGATTTTTTTTTGAATAATAAGAAAAAAAGAGATTTTTCTTGCTTATAAATCATTTTTATTTTTGTTTTATGAAAAATCAATAACTCTTGTATATTATTAAAAATAATGATACAATAAAATAAAAATAAATATTTTTTGTTAAGATATAAATTGTTAATGGAAAAATGATATAAGTATTAAAATAAGGGAGTGTTTTTATGTTTAGAGTTTTAGTTGGAGAATATATTGACGATCAAGCAATAGCTGGATTGACTAGTCAAAAAGATGTTAAAGTTGATATTAAAGTTGGAATTTCTAGAGAAGAGCTTTTGAATACGATTCATGAGTATGATGCTTTGATTGTTAGAAGTGTTATTAAAGTTAATAGAGAGTTGTTGGATAAGGCTAAGAAACTGAAAATAGTTGGACGTGCTGGGAATGGAACAGATAATATTGATATACCTGAAGCGACTGCACATGGTGTAATTGTGGCGAATACGCCTGATAGTAATACGGTTTCGGCTTGTGAAATTGCGATTGGATTGATGTTGGCAAGTGCTAGAAATATTGTGGCGGCAAATAATTTTATTAAATCAGGAAAATGGGAAAGAGAAATTTTTGTTGGAAATGAATTATTTGAAAAAACATTAGGAATTATTGGATTGGGAAGAATTGGAAGTTTGATGGCAAAAAGAATGAAGGCTTTTGGAATGAATTTGATTGCGTATGATCCGTATATTTCTGATGAAATATTCAAGAGAAATGGTTGTAAAAAGGTTGAAACATTGGATGAATTGCTTGAAGCCTCAGATGTTATAACTATTCATACTCCAAAAACTTCTGAAACTATTGACATGATTAACAAAGACAACATTTCTAAATTGAAAGATGGTGTAAGATTGGTAAATGCTGCACGTGGAGGATTGTTTAATGAGGAAGCGGTTGCAGAAGGTCTTAGAAGTGGTAAAATAGCTAGTTTTGGTTATGATGTACATACTGTTGAGCCTAGAAGTGAATGTGTGCTATATGAATTTGAAAATGCGATTACTACTCCACATATTGGAGCGACTACTTATGAGGCACAAAGAAATGTTGGAACGCAAGTTGTTAAACAAGTTTTGAATGGATTGAGAGGGGAAATTGTTGAAACAGCTGTGAATTTACCATCGATTGGAAGAGAAGAGTATGCGATTGTAAAACCATATATTACTTTGGCGGAAAGATTGGGGAAAATTTATTTCCAAATTAGTAAAGATGCGATTTCAAATGTTACGATAAATTATTATGGTGAAATTGCTGAGCAAGAAACAGCTTTGGTTGATGCGACTACGTTAAAAGGGTTGTTGGAACCTGTATTGAAAGAGGAAGTTAATTACATTAATTCTAGATCGTTGGCTGAAAAAAGAGGAATTGATATTACAGTTAATAAAAAAGATGAGAAATATAAAAATTATTCTTCGGCGTTGGAAATTGTCGTGATTAGTGATGAAGGTAAAAAAATTCAAGTGGTTGGGACAGTTGGATTGAATAACGATGAAAGAATTGTTTCGATAAAAGATCATAATGTTGATATTGTGATTGCTGATAATATGATTTATTTGAGTAATAATGATGTTCCAGGAGTTATTGGAGCTGTTGGAGCGATTTTAGGGAAAGAAAATATTAATATTGCTACAATGAATGTTGGAAGAAAAGAAAATGAAAATGCGATAATGTTGTTGACAGTAGATAGTGAAGTTGAAAAAGGATCATTGAAGAAATTAAGAGCTTTAGATCAAATAAATTGGGCATATTATTTGGATTTGAGCGTTTAGTTTGATATTTGGGGAAATTGGATTTTTTAATGATTGTAATAAATTGTTTTGGCTTTGAATATTTTTTATGATAATGAAAAAGAAAAAAAGAAGGGAGAGAAATGAGTTTGAAATTTAAGGTAAAAGTGCCAGGAACATCAGCAAATATTGGAGTTGGGTATGATTGCTTGGGTGTGGCATTGGATTATGCGTTGGAATTGGAAGTTGAAGAGAGTGAAAAAACAGAATTTTTTGAAAATGGAGAGCCATTTTCAATACCGATAAAAGATAATTTTATTAATGAAGCGATTAATCATACAAAAAAATATTTGAGTAGTGATATTCCTAATTGCAGAGTGAATATTACGAAAAATAGTATTCCGCTTTCGAGAGGATTGGGAAGCAGTTCGAGTGCGATTGTTGCGGGAATATTAATTGCGAATACTTTTGCAAAAAATGAATTGGATATTGATAAAATTGCTGATATTGCTATTGAGATGGAAGGACATCCAGATAATGTTATGCCAGCGATTTTTGGTGGAATGGTGTTGACTGCGTGTGATGAGGGGAAAACAGTTTATAGCATATTGCCAACAGCGGATAATTTGTGTTTTTATGTGATGATTCCGAATTTTAAATTGTCAACTGAAAAATCAAGAAGCGTGTTGCCAAAAGCATATTCGGCACATGATGCTGTTAACAATATTGCAAAATTAGGATTACTGGTAGATTCATTTATCAAAGGAAAATATGATAATTTGAGATTTTTATTGGGAGATAAAATTCATCAGCCATATAGATTTTCGTTAATAAATGATTCTGATAAAATATTTGATTTTTCTAAAAAACATAATGCGTTAGGTGAATATATAAGTGGTGCGGGGCCTACTTTGATTTCATTGAATTATGATAATGATGAATTTTTGGAAGCTATGAAAAAGGATCTTGCGACACTTTCTGACAAATGGTCAATTGAAAAGAAAACAATTAATAAAAAAGGTGCAGAAGTTTACGATATCGAAGAAATTTAAATTTTGCTTTGATAGTGATAGAAAATTAAAATTTTTTAGGGAGAGCCAAGTAGCTCTCTTCTTTTTGTCGATGTAATTTTTTAAGGATAAATTTTTTATTAAAATTTTAGATGTATTTTATAAAGTGAAATTTTTTTGAAAGGAAATGGAATGGAGCAAGTAAATAGATTGGGATCGCTTGAAGTAGTTACAGGAAGCATGTTTTCTGGGAAAAGTGAAGAATTGATAAGACGATTGAGAAGAGCGAAATATGCGAAACAGAAAATTGTTGTTTTTAAGCATGGAATTGATAATAGATATGGTGAAGATGGGATTTTTTCGCATGGAAAGGACAGTTTAGAGGCTTATCCTGTAGCGTCTGTTGAGGAAATGGATAAAATTATGGAGAAAAACATTGATGCAGAAGTTATTGGGATTGATGAAGTGCAGTTTTTTGGGCAAGAGGTTGTGAATTTTTGTAAAAAATATGTTGAATATGGGAAAAGAGTTATTGTAGCAGGATTGGATATGAGTTTTCGTGCGGAACCTTACCATCCAATGCCAGAATTGATGAGTATTTCTGATCAAGTGGATAAATTACATGCGATTTGTATGGTTTGTGGGAAGCCTGCTTATGCGAGTCAGAGATTGATAGATGGGAAACCTGCATATTATGATGATCCGCTTGTGATGGTAGGAGCTACAGAAAATTATGAAGCAAGATGTAGAAGACACCATATTGTTCGTTATCGTGAAAATAAGCGTGGGAAAATTTGTTTTATTGCGGGTACAGAAATAAATGTTGGTAAAAAAATTGTGGAAGATATGTATTCAAAAGAAATTTCTGAGAAGGCGAAATACACGACAATTGTTATTAAAACAAATATTTCGGATAATATTGAAGAGAAAATTGATAAATTAGCTGAATTACGAGAAAAGGTTAATAAATCTTTATTAAAGAACGATTTTGTGTTTATTAGGATAACTGGTGGATTGCTTTTGCCGATAGAGGGGAATTATAGTGTGTTGGATTTTATGTGTGAATATCGGAAAGATTCAGAAGTGATTATTGTTTCTAAAAATAAAAAGGGGTCGCTTAATCAGATATTACTTATGGTTGATTTGATTAAAAAGGTTGACTTGAATTTGAAAAAATTGGTTTATAAAAATAGTAGCGAGGAAAAAGAGAATAAAGAGGTTATTGAGAGAATAAAAGAGATAACGAAATTAGAATATGAAATTATTTGATAGATTTTGCTTGAAAAAAATAGAAAAATTTGGTATCATATTACAGATTTAGATTTTGGATAGAGATTGGAGATGGAAAAAATGATTGAATTAGAAAAAATGAAGATATTCCTAACGATTATTTTTTCATTGAAAAATTCTATTTTTTATGATTATTTTATAAATAAAAAAAGTTATTATATATGAAAAAAGGAGTAATAAAGGGTTAACGTTTATTATCCTTTTTTTTTGGAAAGAGAGGAAAAAACGATGGAAAGTATTATTTCTATGAATGATATGAGCAAGGAAGAAATATTGAATATTTTGGAATTGGCAAGAAAAATCGATGAAACACCTGATGATAAGAAATTGAAATTTTTGTATGGGAAAATTATAGCAACATTGTTTTTTGAGCCAAGTACGAGAACGAAAATGTCGTTTGAATCAGCTGCTCATAGATTGGGAGCTCAAGTGTTGCAGCTACCTCCAGTGGAACAGTCATCGTTGAAAAAGGGGGAATCATTTAGGGATACGATAAAAATGGTTGAAGCTTATTCAGATTTGATTGTTGTTAGACATCCTCTAGATGGTGCGGCTAGATTGGCTGATGAAACTTCTAAAAAGGCGATAATTAATGCTGGAGATGGATCAAATCAACATCCAAGTCAGACTTTACTTGATTTATATACGATTTTGGAAGAAAAAGGGAGATTAGAAAATTTAGAAATTGCATTTGTTGGAGATTTGAAATACGGGAGAACAGTTCATTCATTGGTAAAAGCATTGACTCACTTTAATCCAAAAATTTATTTTATCGCACCACAAATTTTGCAAATGCCACAATATTTGTTAGATGAATTGAAAAAAAATAATATCGAGTATGAGATTCTGGAAGATTTTAGAGATTGTCTTGAAAAAATTGATGTTTTTTATATGACAAGAATTCAAAAGGAGAGATTTCCTGATATTGAGGATTATGAGCAAGTGAAGGGAATTTATGTTATTAATAAGGAAAATATATTAGGGAAATGCAAGGACGATATGATAATTTTACATCCTTTGCCTAGAGTTGATGAGATTTCGACTGACTTGGATGATACAAAACATGCGTTGTATTTCAAACAGGCTAGAAATGGGGTACCTATTAGACAAGCAATGATGATGACTGTACTTGGAAAGGCGAAAGAATTTTTTTAGAAAATTTGTTTTATTGATGTAAATTTATCGAATTTATTGATTTTGGTTTTTTAAATAGATTGATGAATCTTTGGAATTAAAGGAGAAAAAAATGACTGAAAATGTAAGAGAATTGCAGATAACAGCGATAAAAAATGGGATTGTAATTGATCACATTCCAGCAAAAAAAGTGTTTGCGATAGTGGAAATATTAGATTTGGAGGAATATAGTGAAGTTATAACTGTGGCAGCTAATATGCACAGCAGTTCGCTTGGGAGAAAAGGAATTATTAAAATTGAGGAAAAAGTGTTAGATAAAAGTGAGCTTGATAAAATTTCTTTGGTGGCACCAAATGTGACGATAAATATTATTGAAAATTATAAAGTTGTGAAAAAAATGAAATTGGAAAAATTAGATGAAATTATAGGGCTTATGAAATGTGATAATTCAAAGTGTATTTCAAATCACGAAACAATTAATACAAAATTTAATCGAGTGAAAGATAGTGAAACGACAAAATATAAATGTTATTATTGCGAGAGAATAATTTCAGAAGAAGAAATTAAGTTGAAAACGAAATAGTTTTTTTATAAATCTTGAATGAAAGATGGCAATCGAAAATGTTAGTTGATATTTTTGATAAAAGAAAATAGATTTTTGGAGAGAAAAATATTTATTTGGAAAGGAAATGAAAGTTGGAAAATAATCATAAAACAAATTTTTTGGAAGATGTGGAAATTTTAGAAAATAGATGTGTTGGTGGAGATAATTTTTTGATGAGAGTTAAATCGAAAAATACTCAAGATAGTAAGATTGTTCCTAAAGCTGGGCAGTTTTATATGCTGAAATTGAAGAATGAGATTATGACTTTGAGAAGACCGATTAGTTTACATAATGTGGATCATAAGAGTGGGGAATTGGAATTTCTTTATAAAGTTTTAGGAA
This sequence comes from uncultured Leptotrichia sp., assembly GCA_963524305.1. Classification (GTDB taxonomy): domain Bacteria; phylum Fusobacteriota; class Fusobacteriia; order Fusobacteriales; family Leptotrichiaceae; genus JABCPH02. Next base: position 153,078 of record CAURGH010000001.1, read on the forward strand.
GAGGGACTAGAGAATTGACGGCTTATGCTCTAGGAGATGTTATGAATATTCAAGGTCCGTTGGGAAATGGATTTGCAGTGACTCAAAATTCAGATAAAATAGTCGTTGTTGGTGGTGGAATTGGATTGGCTCCGTTGAAGCAACTTTTGAAGGAATTATTAGATAAAAAAGAGAATAAGAGAATTATTTTCATTGCAGGTGGAAGAGATAGAGAAACATTAAAAATGTTAGATAATTTCGATTTGAGTGATAAAAGAATTGAAGTGAAGATTTGTAGCGATGATGGGACTGTTGGAGAAAAGGCAAATGTGATAGAATTGTTGAAAAATGAGATTTCATCAGGTGAAAAAATAGATATGATTTATTCTTGCGGGCCTCATAAAGTTTTGGAATTGATTACTGAAATTTCAAATGAAAATGGGATTGTTTCTCAGGTTTCGATGGAAGAGAGAATGGCTTGTGGCGTTGGAGCTTGTGTAGGATGTTCAATACCGACTGAAGAGGGAATGAAAAAAGTTTGTCAGAGTGGGCCAGTATTTTATGCTGAAATTTTTGATGAGAATAGAGGTGAGTTGAGTGGAAAATAGAAAAAATAGACTTGCAACGAATTTTTTGGGAATAGATTTGGAAAATCCAATTTTTACAGGGAGTGGATGTTTTGCATTTGGGACAGAATATAAAGATTATTTTGATCCAAATGAATTGGGAGCGATTGTGATAAAAGGGCTTACTATGGAGCCTCGTCCAGGGAATAAAGGATCGAGAATAGCAGAAACTCCAGCAGGAATGTTAAATAGTGTAGGGCTTGAAAATCCTGGAATTGACTATTTTGAAAAACATACTTTGAAGGAAATAAAAAAATATATAAACGTACCGATTGTTGCAAATATTAATGGAAGCGTGTTGGAACAATATGTTGAATTAACAAAAAGATTGGATAAACTTGACGAAATAAAAATGTTAGAATTAAATATTTCTTGTCCAAATGTAAAGGATGGTGGAATGGCTTTTGGTGCAAATCCTGAAATGGCAAGGCTTGTAACTAGAGAAGTGCGAAAAGTTACGAAAAAACCATTATTAGTAAAATTGTCTCCAAATGTTACAAATATCGTGGAAATTGCTAAAATTGTGGAAGAGGAAGGTGCAGATGCGATTTCGATGATAAACACTTTGCTTGGAATGGCGATTGATATAAATACTGGGAAGCCAATTTTAGGGAATATTTATGGTGGAATGTCTGGTCCAGCAGTAAAACCAATTGCATTGAGAATGATTCATCAAGTATCACAAGCAGTGTCAATTCCGATTTTGGGAATGGGTGGAATTAGCAGTGCACAAGATGCGATTGAATTTTTCTTAGCGGGAGCGTCTGTAATTTCGCTTGGAACAGCATTTTTTTCAAATCCATTAGTGGCTTTGGAAGTAAAAGAAGGATTACAAAAATATTGTGAAGAGAGAAATTTATCAAATATTTCAGAAATTATTGGGTTTGCACATTCTGATGACGGTGTTGCATACAGAAAAAAATTGGGAAATAGAAAATAGTTAATTAAATTTTGAGAGGGAGAAAAGTATGAGTAAAATAAATGAAAAAGCTAAAGAAAAAATATTTGTAGCATTGGATTACAATAATTTTGAAGATGCAAAAAATTTGGTGGAAAAATTAGGTGATAATATTTCAATGTATAAAGTTGGATTGGAAAGTTACTTGAGTACTGATGGAAAATTAGTTGAGTATTTACATGAAAAAGGGAAAAAAGTATTTTTAGACTTGAAATTTCATGATATTACGAATACAGTTAAAATGGCTTGTGCAAACGCTATTAAAAAAAATGTGTTTATGTTTAATATTCACTGTTCAAATGGAAGCAAAACAATGAGGGAAGTTGCTCAATTAGTGAAAGAAAGGGGCTCAGAAAGTTTATTAATTGGAGTAACAGTGCTTACAAATTTATCAGAAGATGACATTAATGAAATGTTTAAAAGTAGCATGAATTTAGAAGAAATGGTAATAAATATGGCTACAGTTGCGAAAAATAGCAATATGCACGGAATTGTGTGCTCGCCTTTAGAATCTGCAAAAATTAAAGAAAAATTAGGTCAAGATTTTGTGACAGTTTGTCCTGGAGTAAGACCTAAATTTACATTAAATGCTGATGGAAAAAGTAATGATGACCAAAATAGAATTATGACTCCATATGATGCAATAAAGAACAATGTAGATTTCTTGGTTGTCGGGAGACCAATTACAAAAGCTGAAAATCCAGCGGAAGCAGCTCAAAAAATATTAGAAGAAATATCAGAAGCATTGTAAAATTCTTTGTTTTTTATAATGTAAAAATAGGTAAAACTGTAGTTTAAAAAATAATATTTTTGTGTTATAATGAGTAGACAGAATGAAAATTATTTGTCAAAACAAAAAAATAAAAAATAAAGGAGTAAATTATGAAAAAAAGAGTAATAATTTTGGCGATGGGTGTGTTAGTTTCACAATTATCGTTTAGTAATCTTGTAAATGATGATAAATATAGAGATATCTATGGAGCATATGAAGGTGCTTCACAATTATCATTTAGTAATTTTGTAAATGATGGAGATCAAAAAAATATAGAGGCAACTAAAGCAGAAGTTGTAGCACCAGTTCAAACACAAGAAGAAGCACCAGTATCTCAAAGTACTGAGGATCAAGAAGTTAATGATGGAACAGTTGAAGTACTAGCTCCAGTAATAGCACCAGTTGAAAGAACACAACCAAAAACAACTGGCTTAACGAAAACAACTGTAAAACCTAGAAAAGAAAAAGCAAAAAAACTTACATTAGATGAAAAATTACAATTGCAATCACAACAAGTTGAAAGAATGGAAAGATTGTTGGATAAATTAGAAGGAAGATAAAAAGATAATAAAATCTCTAATTAATATACTAGTAAGTGATAATATTTTTTAGAGATTTTTTTTAAAATACGAAATAATTTATTAATTTGTTATTTTTATGTTTTTATAAATAGTTTTAAGGAAAAAGTTAAAGAAAGGGGAGAAAATGCTATATTTAAAAAATGGGAAAGATGCTCACGGAAATAATATTGAATTGTTGATTTTGAGTGATAAAATTGATAAAATTAGTGAAGGCTTTTCCGAAGAAGAAATTAGAAATATTGAGAAAAATGAGAAATTAGAGATCATTGATTTAAATGGTAAAACTGTTATGCCAGGTGTGATTGATGTTCATACTCATATGAGAGAGCCTGGAATTACAGCAAAAGAGGATTTTGCGACAGGAAGTAGAGCTTGTGCAAAAGCAGGTGTTACAACATTTTATGATATGCCAAACACCATTCCAACAACTACGACATTGGAAGCTTTGAAAGATAAGAAAAAATTAGCGAGTGAAAAATCAATTGTAAATTATGGATTTCATTTTGGTGGAAGCAGAAATAATAATATTGATGAGATAAGAAAAGTGCTTGAAGCGAAGGAAGCAAATACAGTAAAGATCTTTATGAATGTAACAACAGGGGAAATGTTGATTGAAGATGAAGATATATTGAAAAATGTATTTAAAAACTCTAAACTTGTGTTGGTTCATGCGGAAAATGAGATGATTGATAAAGCTGTGGAATATAACAAAAATTATGGAAATGGACTTTATGTGTGTCATATTCCGTCTAAAGAAGAATTGAAAAAAGTATTGAAAGCAAAGAAAGATCCTGAATTAAATACAGAAAAACATCCAGTTTATGCCGAAGTTACACCGCATCATTTGTTTTTGAATGAGGAAATTAGAGAGAGTACAGATAGAAATAAAATGCTTTTGAGAATGAAACCTGAATTGAGAACGAAAAAAGATAATGAATTTTTGTGGGAAGCATTGAATAATGGGGAAGTTGACACGATTGGAACTGACCATGCACCTCATTTGATTAGTGAAAAGTTAGAAAAAATTACTTTTGGAATGCCTGGGGTTGAAACTTCGTTAGCATTGATGCTGAATGCGTATAATGAAGGGAAAGTTAAATTGGAAATGATTCAAAAATTGATGTCAGAAAATCCTGCCAAAATAATGAAAATCTCAAAAAGAGGGAAATTGAAAGAAGGATATTATGCGGATGTAATTGCTGTTGATTTGGATAAAGAATGGACAGTTGGTGTAGATGATACGATTGAGTCAAAATGTGGATGGACACCATATGAAAATTGGAAATTAAAGGGGAAAAATGTTTTAACAATAGTAAATGGTGAAGTTGTTTATCAAAATAATAAGTTTAATGATAATTTAGAAAACGGAAAGGAAGTGGAATTTTATGAGTAATAATTTAAGTTTAGAGGAAAGAGTTGCAAAAGCATTATTTGATGTGAAAGCAGTAAAAATTAATGTAAATGAACCATTTACATTTGCATCAGGAATTAAAAGTCCGATTTATTGTGATAATAGATTCGTGTTGGGATTTTCTGAAGAAAGAGATGCGATTGTTGAAGGATTTGTGGAAGCGATTGATAAAGATGTGGATGTAATCGTGGGAGTTGCGACTGCAGGTATTCCTTGGGCGTCATTTATTGCGGATAGAATGAAAAAACCGTTGGCGTATGTTAGAAATAAACCAAAAGATCACGGAGCTGGAAAACAAATCGAAGGAGCAGAAGTTCAAGGGAAAAAAGTTGTCGTAATTGAAGATTTGATTACGACTGGAAAAAGTAGCTTAATTGCTGTAGATGTGTTGCAAAAAGAAGGTGTTTCTGACATGGAAGTTAAATCAATTTTTACATATGGATTTGCTTCAGCTAAAGAAAATTACGATAAATTTAATTGTAAATTTAGTTCGCTTTCTAATTTTGATGTTTTGATTAATTTATTGGCGAATACTGATTATTTGTCAGATGAAGAAGCAAAAATTGCTTTAGAATGGAGCAAAAGCCCAGAAACTTGGGCAAGATAATTTTTATAGAAAGATTTAGGAGGTAAAATAATGGATTTTAGTTTAAATTTAGGTGCATTAGATGAAGGGAAATTACAAAAAATAGATGAAAGTAAATTGTATGATGTTACAGTGATTGGAGCAGGGCCATCAGCGGTTTCAGCGGCTATTTATTCAGCTAGAAAAGGGCTTAATGTAGCGATGATTGGAGTAAAAATTGGAGGACAAGTTTTAGATACTAATGAAATTGAAAATATTATTGGTACAAAATCGACTACTGGAGCAAAATTTGCTGAATCTTTGGAAGCTCATTTGAAAGATAATGAAGTTGCGTTTAAAGAAGGACATGTTGTAAAAGAAATTAAAGAAGATGGTAAAGATAAAGTTTTAGTAACTGATGATGGAAAAAGTTATAAAACAAAAACAGTTATTTTGGCAACTGGAGCTAAGCCTAGAGCTTTGAATATTCCTGGAGAAGCTGAGTATGTTGGAAAAGGAGTGCACTATTGCTCGACTTGTGATGGGCCTTTTTATAAAGGATTAAATGTAGCAGTTGTTGGAGGAGGAAATTCTGGAGTGGAAGCAGCTTTAGATATGTCTGGAATTGCTAATCATGTAACTTTGATTGAGTTTATGCCTGAATTGAAAGCAGATAAAGTGTTGCAAGATAAATTAACTGAAAGAGACAACATTGATGTAATTTTAAATACAGCAACAACTAGTGTTCAAGGGTCAGAATTTGTAGAAAGTATTAATTACAAAAACAGAAATGAAAATGAAGAAAAAACATTGAAAGTAGATGGAATGTTTGTTGAAGTTGGATTGGCGCCAAGCAGTGAATTGTTAAAAGGAATTGCAGAGCTTAACAGAGCTGGAGAAGTTGTAATAAATCCTGAAAATAATTCAACATCAGTAAAAGGAATTTTTGCATCAGGAGATGTTACTAACATCAAGCAAAAACAAATTATAATTGCAATGGGTGAAGGTGCAAAAGCGGCTTTAGGAGCATTTAATTATTTGATAACAGAATATTAAAATTTTTGATAAAGTTTAATAAATTTATTGGGAATTTCTATTCTATAAAAAATAGTTTAATTGATAATAATAAAAAATCAAAGAGCTGTTGCATAAGTAAAAAATTATTTTGAATTGTAATATTTATAAATAAGATTTGATTTACTTATGAAACAGTTCTTTTCTATTATAGTTAAAAATTTTAAATTTTTGTGAACTTAGCATAAATTTTATAAAAAATTATATTAGTTTGAAAAGAAAAATATTTTGAAAAAAAACTTAAAAATGATATAATTTAATGAAAAGTAATATATATTTAAAATATGAAAAATAAAAAATAATCTTAAATAGCGAAGGTGAGAAAAAATGGAAACAAAAGAAAATAAAATAGAAAAAGAACTTGTTATAGTTACTGGAATGAGTGGAGCTGGAAAGTCAGAAGCAATGAATTGTTTTGAAGACAGAGATTATTTTTGTATTGATAATTTTCCGATAAATTTGTTTCAATATTTAGATGAAATATTTTTGAATAGTAGAAAGCAAGAGAAAATTGCGATTGCGATAGATGTTAGAAATGAACAGTTTATTAAACAATTGAATGAGAAATTGAAAATATTGGAACAAAAGGGCATAGATTACAAAATAATTTATTTGGATGCACGAACAGAAGTTTTACTCAGCAGATATGAGCTTTCTAGAAGAAAGCATCCACTAAACATGTATGATACTTTGATTTCAAATATTGAAGCTGAAAGAAAAATAATGGAAAACTTTATGGTAAAAGCAGATTTAGTAATTGATACGAGTACGCTTTCTGTGAAGGAATTACAAGCATTATTAGAAAAAGAATTTTTTTCTGGGAATAAAAAAATGAATATTAGTATAAGTTCATTTGGTTTCAAGTATGGAATTCCGTTGGATTTACATTTGATGTTTGATTTGAGATTTTTGCCGAATCCGTATTATATTGAAAGTTTGAAAAAAAAGACTGGTAATCATAAAGATGTTAGCGATTACGTTATGGGAATGCCTGAAAGTCAAGATTTTTATAAAATGCTGTTGGAAATGTTGATGTATTTGATTCCAAAATATGAAAAAGAAGGAAAATCCCATTTGAGAATAGGAATCGGATGTTCTGGAGGACAACACAGATCAGTAACTTTTGTGAATAAATTATATGAAGATTTGTCGAAAAAAGTGACATATAACGTTGGAAAATATCACAGAGAAGTTGGAGCGAAAACAGAAATATAATTTTTAAATTAAAAGGAAAAAATGATGGAAGAAATAAAATCACCAATAAAATATCACGACATACCGACTGATCCAGGCGTATATTTGATGAAAAATGAGAGAAATAAAATAATTTATGTTGGAAAGGCTAAAAATCTTAGAAATAGAGTTTCTTCATATTTTTCAAATATAAAATCGCATAATTCAAAGACTTTGGAATTAGTAAAAAATATAAGAGATATTGAGTTTTTTATTTGTAAAACAGAAGTTGAAGCGTTAATTTTAGAAAATAATTTAATAAAGAAGTATAAACCGAAATATAATATTTTGTTGAAAGATGAGAAAACGTATCCATATATTAAATTTACGAAAGAGCTGTTTCCAAAAGTAGAAATAGTGCGGAGCACGAAAAGATTGAATGAAAATGCAGAGTATTTTGGACCGTATCCAATGGGAATTTTTTTCGCAATGAAATCGCTTTTGAAAATATTTCCAGTGAGAGATTGTAATAGAAATATGGAAAAGGTAACGAAACCTTGCTTAAAATATCATATGAAAACATGTCCAGGACCTTGTATGTATAAGGATATTTCAGAGGAATATATGATTAATGTTAATAATTTTAAGAATTTTTTAAAAGGACATTCTTCGGAAGTTTTGGAAATATTGGAAAATAGAATGAAAAAGTTTAGTGAAGAAATGGAATTTGAGAGGGCGATTATTGAGAGGGAGAAATTGTCATCGCTAAAAAGAATGTTGGAAACACAAATTATTGAGTATAGTAAAGAAATTGATGAAGATGTGTTTGTGTTTGAAGAGAAGAGAGAAAATGTGTTTTTATGCATTTTGAATATTAGAGAAGGTAAAGTCATTAATAAAAATCATCTTATAATTTCGATGGAAAGAGGTCAGGAGGAAAATTTATTCGAGAGATTGATAACGTTGTATTATGAAAAAAGGAATATTCCCAAAAATATAATTTGTGATATGAGATTTGAGAAAAATCAGGAATTGTTGAAGGAATGGGCAAAATTAGAAAAACATAAGGAAATAAAATTTCATTTTCCGAAGATTCAGAGTCGAAGAGAGAAACTTTTAGAGATGGGGTATTTGAATTTACGTGAGGAAGTTGAGAAATTTTATCGAAGAAAGAGAAATATTCAAGAAGGATTACGGAATTTGAGAAAAGAATTGAGATTGAAAAGTTTGCCTTATAGGATTGAGTGTTTTGATATTTCAAATATTCAAGGAAAAGATGCGGTTGCGGCAATGACGGTTGCAATTGATGGAGAAATTACGCCTAAGGAATATAGACATTTTAAAATTACGGTAAAAGATACGCCAGATGATTTTTTAATGATGCGAGAAGCATTGACACGACGATATTCAAAATTATCAATTAAAGAATTGCCAAATTTGATTTTGATTGATGGTGGAAAAGGTCAATTAGGAGTGGCAGTCGATGTTTTAGAAAATTTAGGGAAAATCGAGTATACAGATATTATTGGAATTGCAAAAAGAGAAGAAGAAATATTTAAAAGCTACGAAAGTGAGCCATATATTTTTGAGAAAAAGGATGAAACTTTGAAAATTTTGCAAAGGTTGAGGGATGAAGCACATAGATTTGGAATAACACATCACAGAAAATTACGAAGTAAGAGAAATATTAAAAGTGCATTAGACGATATAAATGGTATAGGACCTAAACGAAAAAAAGAATTAATTAAAAAATTTGGAACTGTAAAACGGATTAGAGAAGCTGAATTAGAGGAATTAATGGAAGTTGTTCCAGAAAATATTGCGATTGCAATAAAAGAAGAACTTTAAAAAAATTTTAGATTTTAACTTTACTTTGAATGTGATTAATGTTATTATACTTTTAAGATAAAATGTTGAAAAAACTTCTGAAAAAAGCAAAAGGGAGGAAATGTGAAAAAAGTAATTCTATTGTTAATGATATGTGTAAGTGTAATAAACTTTGCATTATTTGACAAGATAAAAAAAGAGATAAGATGGAAAGAAGAAGAAAAACCTTCATTTAATGACATAAAAGTAACAATAAAAGGCGAAGAGAAATATAAAAAAGTTATACCTGGAAAGTATTTGATAAAAATATTTCAAATTCATTATCCGACAGATTTATTTGGAAAAAATAAATTCTATAATGATTTTAATAAATTTTTGAAAACGGTTAACAACAATAAAAAATATTCTTTATTGCTGGAAAAGAGATTTTATGATGAAATGCAGGATTTGAAGGATGATCAATTGTCAGAAGAAGAAAAAATCTTGGAAATGCCAGCTTCATCATTGGATGGATATTATCGTCAACAATTAGTTGGAATGTCAAAAGCTGTAACAATGACACAATATGCAGGGACTGACCAAGAATATTTAAATAGACAAATTTATGTATTGTATCAGTTGCTGGATAGAAAAGGATTTGATGCGAATTTGGTTTATTCCGAATTGGATAAAGAATTTTTGATTGCGGAATTAAAAACTAGAAGAAAAGAAGTTGTGGAAAATTTTGAGAAAAAACGGTTGGAGTATTTTATAAAAGAGACTTATGAAGATGCTGGATTGGATACGTATAAAGATGATTCAGTTTATAAATTTGACAAAGATATTGTAATTTCAAAGAATATTGAAGAACAAGCAATTTTTCCAGATGTAAGCAATAATCTTTATATAACTGGGTTTCCAAAAGATATTATTGAAGGTTTGGCGAAGAACAAATTGAAATTGAAAAGAAGAGTCCTAGTTTTAGAAAATAGTGAGTATCATGGTTATACATATAATGAAAATAATACGGTTGTTTTTGTAAATGGAGAAAAGCCGAAATATTATTACAAAGATTATCAAATTGATGTGGTTATGTTAGAAGCTAATATTTTAGATTTATTAAGAACCAGTTCAAACTATTATGTATCAGATTTCTTTTAAGAAATATTTGCATAAAAAAAATTAGTTAAATAAATCTTTTAAATTAGATAAATTTAAGGAAAGGAGAAGCTACTGTAAATTAGTAATTCGAAAATACATATTTAAGTAGCAAGAAAATATGAGTGACTATATTTTAGAGATGAAAAATATAAGGAAAGAGTTTTTAGGTGGGAAAATAGTTGCGAATGATGATATTACTCTGAAGATAAAAAAGGGTGAGATCCATGCAATTGTTGGAGAAAATGGTGCAGGAAAATCTACACTGATGAAAATACTAAACGGTCTTTATTCACCAACATCAGGAGAAATTTTCTATAAAGGTGAAAAAACGACAATATCGACACCTACAGTAGCTGCAAACCTTGGGATAGGAATGGTTTATCAGCATTTTATGTTGGTGGACACATTGACTGTAGCGGAAAATATGGTGTTAGGATTTGAACCTAGACAATGTGGGGTTTTCTTTGATTTGAAAACTGCTAGAAAAAAGGTAAAAGAAGTTTCAGAAAGATATGGATTGAATATTGATCCAGATGCGAAAGTTTCAGATTTATCAGTTGGGATTCAACAAAGAATTGAAATTTTAAAAATATTATTTAAAGGTGCGGAATTATTGATATTTGATGAACCAAGTGCAGTTTTGACACCTCAAGAAGTAAAAGAATTATATGAAATCATGAGAAATCTTATAAAAGAAGGAAAAACAATTGTATTCATATCACATAAATTACAGGAAGTATTGGACTTGTCAGATAATATTACTGTTATTAGAAGAGGAAAAGATGTTGGGAATTTGAAAACTTCAGAAGCGACTAAAGAGAAAATTGCTAACTTGATGGTTGGAAGAGTTGTGTTATTTGAAGTTAAAAGACCTGATGTGAAATTAGGGGAACCTGTTGTAAAAGTTAAAGATTTAGTTGTAAAAAATGAGAGTAATATTGAGAAAGTTAAAGGAGTTTCATTTGAGATTCGAGAAGGAGAAGTGTTGGGAATTGCTGGGGTAGAAGGTAATGGACAAACTGAGTTGATTGAGGCACTTGCTGGATTAATGAAAGTTGAAAGTGGGACGTATGAAATCGCAGGACAGAAATTAGAGAATAGAGCACCGAAAATTGTTAAAGAGAAAGGGTTGGCTCATATTCCTGAAAATAGACATAAAAGAGCTACAATCGATGATTTTACTGTGGAAGAAAATATGGCATTAGGATTACAAGATCAGTATTCTAAAGGGGCTTTATTGGATTATGGATTGATTGAGAAAAAAACAAAGGAATATATAGATAAATACGATATTAGACCACAAGATGGAAAAATAAAATTTGGTGGATTATCGGGTGGTAACCAACAAAAAGTTGTGGTTGCGAGAGAACTTGAGAGAGAAAATAAATTTATTATTGCAGCTCAGCCAACTAGAGGAGTTGATATAGGAGCTATTGAGATGATTCATAATACTATTTTGCATGAGAAAACTAAGAAAAAGGCAATTATGGTAGTGTCAGCTGAACTTTCGGAAATTATGGCATTGAGTGATAGAATAGCAGTTATGTATTCTGGAAAAATTGTAGGAATTTTGGATAGAAAAGATGCAACGACAGAAAAAATAGGAATATTGATGGCAGGAGGAAAATTAAATGATTAATAAACAAAAACTAAAAGAATTTATTCCGTCGATATTAGCAGTAGTTATTGCGATGATTATAGGTGGGATAATAATGATGACAAGAGGAGTTAATCCATTTCTTGCTTATGGAGATATGATGAAAGCAGCATTTTATCAAGCTTCACCACGTTCACCATTTTTAAGTGGGTTAGCAAAAACTTTATTTACTTCGACACCACTGATATTTTCAGCATTGGCTGCAATGGTAGCTTTTAAAGCAGGATTATTCAATATTGGAGCTCAAGGGCAAATGATTGCTGGAGGATTAGCAGCGACATTTTGGGCAGTAACTTTTAAAAATTATGTTTTAGGAAACTTTGTAGTAGTAATTATAGTTGCAATAATAGCTGGTTTCTTGTGGGCTGGAATAGCTGGAATTTTGAGATCAAAATTTGGAGTAAGTGAAGTAATCAGTACGATAATGTTAAATTACATAATTTTTGAATTTCAAAATTTTTTATTAAATGGACCGCTAAAAGATCCAGCATCACAAAATACACAATCTCCAAGAGTTTTTGTAGGTTCAAGATTACCATTAATGTTTGCTAAAATGACCAAACAAAATTTGAATTTAGGTTTTATAATAGCGATTTTAACAATAGTTGGAGTATATTATTTCTTTAAATATTTTAAAAAAGGTTATGAAATTAAAGCAGTAGGAAATAGTGAAACAGTTTCTGAAAATTCAGGAATTAATCCTAGAAATATGATGTTTTTAGCAATGGGTATTGCTGGAGCTTGTGCAGGACTTGGAGGGGCTGAAAGAGTATTAGGAGGTTCAGCACAATTCGTTTACACAGATAGAATCATGGGAGATTATGGATTTACAGGATTAGCAGTTGCGTTGTTAGGAAAAAATAATCCATTTGGAATATTGGTTGCATCAATATTTTATGCGGCACTTGAAGTTGGAGGACAAATGTTACAACAAAGATATCAAATTGATAAAGAGATTGTGTCGATTATACAAGCATTGATTATTATTTTTGTAGCATCAGAAAATTTATTTAAATTCTTAGTTAAGAAAAAAGAAAAATAGAAATAAGAAATAAATAAAAATTAAACGAAAGGGAAAAGTAGAATGGATATATTATATTTATTGAAACAGACGATAATTATTGCACCTCCAATTTTAATAACATCTGTTGGAGCGTGTATTTCTGAAAAAAGTGGAGTTGTTAATATTGGTCTTGAAGGAATTATGTTAAGTGGAGCATTTGCAACAGCAGTCGTAAATATTTCCACTAGTAATCCATATTTAGGAATAATTGCTGGAATATTTGTAGGAATTTTAATTTCATTGATTCATGCGTTTATTAGTATTAATTTAAAAGGAAATCAAATTATAAGTGGGGTAGCAATTAATTTGTTTGCAGCAGCGACAACATCGTATTTGATAAAGGCAATTTATAAAACGGCTGGAAGCACACCAAATGCAGTAAATGCAAAAGGTGATCCATCTCTTGCTAATCAAATGTTGATGATAGTTGTAGTTTATGGACTTGCAATTGCAATGTATTTCTTATTGTATAAAACTGTTTTAGGATTGAGAATTCGTTCGGTTGGGGAACATCCATTGGCAGCAGATACAGTTGGGATAAGTGTTTATAAAATTAGATACATTAGTGTGCTTTTATCAGGAGCATTAGGTGGGCTTGGAGGAGCTTACTTAACAGCTGTGTTACTTCCGTCATTTTCAAATAATATGTCGGCAGGAAGAGGATATATTGCGATGGCAGCGATGATTTTTGGAAAATGGAATCCTCTAGGTGCAATTTTGGCGAGTCTATTATTTGCGTTTGGACAAGTGTTTGCAGATATGGCAAAAGCTACAAGAATGCCAATACCACAAGAATTTTTGACAATGATACCATATATTTTAACTTTGTTAGCATTGGTTGGATTTGTAGGAAAATCAAGAGCACCAAAAGCGTCTGGACTTCCGTATGAAAAATAAAATTTATATGAGAAAAATAATTTTTATATTTATGATATTTTCTTTGGTTTCTTATTCAAAAGGTTTAGGAAAAATTACAGAAAAATTTGTTGGTGAATGTGGAGAAAATGATAGAGAACATTTAAGGGTACTAGAAAATAAACAAAGAAAAATGGATGAGTATAATAAATTAAAACAAGAATTAGTTAATTCACAATTTCCAGGTGTTGTATTAACAGAGATTAGTTTTTGCGATGAAAATGATAGAGAGCATTTGAAAATATTGAAAAATGAAAATCAAAAAATGGTTAAAATATACAACAAACTAATTCAAAAATTTGATAAAGGTGGAATAAGTTACTATAAATTAAAGCAAGAATTAGTTAATTCACAAGAAAACTGGTTGAAAAGTGTTTATGAAGAATTGGAAGATTTAACAAAAGACATTTTTTTTGATAGTGTGTGTACAGGAGAACAATTTGCAGCAGAGAAAAAAATCAGTTTAATACAGCAAAGAATACAAGAATTAACAAATGAATATAAAAAATATTTAGATTAAAATAATAATTGAAAAATCTGTTTCATAGATTGTTAAATAATTTATGGAACAGAATTTTTTGTGTAAAAATTTTTATAGACTGGAGTATGAAAAAATGGTAATATTAGATGATGAAGAATATAATAAAGTCTGGGATATAGTTTATGATAGATTTAATTTTAATCCTAGTATTGATAAAAAAGAAATAGCGTTTGAATTTAAAGAACCATATATAGTTTATGATATTAGTTATCATTATGGAAATCTAGAGGAAATTGAAGGGTTTGTAGATTGGGGATTTAAAAAAGAAATTCGGGATAAAATAACGGAAATTTTTTTGAAATGTACTAAGGAAAATGGGGAATTGTATGCATTGGATTGGCAACATTCTTGCTTTAGATATAATCCTCGTATTAAAGATGAGCCTAAAATTATAGAAGTTAAAGATGAACGCTACTGGGGTGGCGGGTATACTGCATATTTTCCAACATATTGTCCAAATGGAGATTATTATTTTTTTATAGATGTTAATTTTCACTTTGGATATTTAGGACATCCTTGGCAACAAAAGGTTTGGATATATGGAAAAAAATTGATTGAAGAATTTAAAAAAGCTGATTTAGAGGGATTTAAGTTAATTGAGGAGAAAAATTAGAGAGGAACATTGAAGAGAATGAAAGACAACAAAATAAAGATTACTGGAGCTAGAGAGCATAATTTACAAAATATTGATATTGAGATTCCAAAAAATGAGCTAGTTGTAATTACTGGGGTTTCTGGGAGTGGGAAGTCTTCACTTGCGTTTGATACAATTTATTCAGAAGGGCAGAGAAGGTATGTTGAGAGCTTGTCGGCTTATGCGAGAATGTTTATTGGGCAGATGAAGAAACCTGAATTAGATAGTATTGAAGGGCTTTCTCCTGCGATTTCGATTGAACAGAAAAGTGTGTCGAAAAATCCGCGTTCGACTGTTGGTACAACTACTGAAATTTATGACTATATGCGGCTTTTGTGGGCACATATTGGAGAGGCACATTGTCCGATTTGTCATAGAAAAGTGGAAAAACAGTCGATTCAGGAAATTGTCGATAATTTGATGAGTTCTAGGAAAGAAAAGGATAAAATGATAATTTTGTCGCCAGTTGTGATTGATAAAAAGGGAACTCATAAAAATTTGTTTTTGAATTTGCAGAAAAGAGGGTTTCAAAGAGTTCGAGTGAATGGCGATATTCTTGACTTGAGTGATGAAATTGTTTTGGATAAGAATAAAAGGCATCATATTGAAGTTGTTGTTGATAGAGTTGTGTTTAAGACGGATAATAAGGAGTTTTTGAGTCGATTGACAGAGGCGATTGAAACTGCGAGTGAGCTTTCTGATGGGAAAATAATTGTGAATATTAATGGGGAAGATAACAAATTTAGTGAGAATTTTTCTTGTCCAGAACATCCAGATGTTGTGTTTCCAGATGTTGTGCCAAGACTTTTTTCATTTAACGCACCATATGGAGCTTGTGAAGTTTGTAATGGGCTTGGTTCAAGATTGGAAGTTGATGAGAATAAATTGATTGTGGATAAGAATTTGTCGATTAATGAAGGAGGAATAATTTTTCCGGGAGCAACAACCAAAAAGGGATGGAACTGGGATTTATTCATAGCAATGGCAAAGGCACATAAAATTGACTTGAATAAAAAAGTTTCTAAATTGACTCGAAAAGAAAAAGATGTGATTTTTTATGGAAGTGATAAGCAATTTAAATTTTCTTGGAGCGGAGACAGTTTTAGCTATAACGGAAAACGAGGATTTGAAGGGATTGTGCATGGAATTGAGCGAAGATACAAGGAAACTGCTTCTGAATCAGCAAGAGAAGAGATGGAAGCAAAATATATGACAGAGAGAACTTGTAAAACTTGTCACGGGAAAAGACTTAAAGATGTTGTATTGGCGATAACGGTGAATGATAAGAGTATTATTGACTTGACTGAAGTGAGTGTTGTTGATGCACTTGATTTTTATGAAAAAATTCAGCTTACGGAAAAACAAATGCAGATTGCAGCTGAAATTTTGAAAGAAATAAAAGAACGGCTAAAATTTATGATAAATGTTGGGCTTGATTACTTAAGTCTTGCTAGAATGACAAAAACGCTGTCTGGTGGAGAATCGCAAAGAATTAGGCTTGCGACTCAAATTGGAAGTAGGCTTACTGGCGTAATTTATGTGCTTGACGAGCCGAGTATTGGACTTCATCAAAGGGATAATGACAAGTTACTTGCGACTTTGAAAGATTTGCGTGATATTGGGAATAGTTTGATTGTTGTAGAGCATGATGAAGATACGATGAGAGAAGCGGATTATCTGATTGACATAGGTCCAGGTGCTGGAATTAATGGAGGAAAGGTTGTAGCCCAAGGAACGCCAAAACAAGTTATGAGAAACAAAAAATCATTGACAGCACAATATTTGAACGGAAAAATTAAAATTGAAGTGCCTGAAAAAAGAAGAAAAGCAACTAAAGAAATTGTTTTGAAAAATGCAAAAGGAAATAATTTGAAAAATGTGACAGCACATATTCCACTTGAAGTTTTGACGGTCGTGACAGGAGTTTCAGGAAGTGGGAAGTCGACATTGATTAATCAGACATTGTTTCCAGAGCTTCACAATAGGCTGAATAAAGGGAAATTGTATCCGCTTGAAAATGGTGGAATTGATGGGCTTGAAAACTTAGAAAAAGTGATTGATATTAATCAGTCGCCAATTGGAAGAACTCCGAGATCGAATACTGCGACATATACGAAAATTTTTGATGATATTCGTGATTTATTTGCACAGGCAAACGATGCGAAAGTGCGTGGATACACGAAAGGAAGATTTTCATTTAATGTAAAAGGTGGACGATGTGAAGCATGTAGCGGTGCTGGAATTAACAAAATTGAAATGAATTTCTTGCCAGATGTTTATGTGGAATGTGAAGTTTGTAAAGGAAAACGATACAATCGAGAAACATTAGAAGTTCAGTACAAAGGAAAAAGTATCGCAGATGTGCTAGAAATGACAGTTGAAGAAGCATACGAATTTTTCAAAAATATTCCGTCACTTGAGAGAAAATTACAAACATTGATGGATGTAGGAATGAATTACATTCAATTAGGACAACCTGCGACAACTCTTTCGGGTGGAGAAGCTCAACGGATAAAACTTGCAACTGAATTATCAAAAATGTCAAGAGGAAAAACTATTTACATTTTGGACGAACCAACGACAGGACTTCACTTTGAAGACATCAGAAAATTATTAGAAGTATTAAACAGATTGGTTGATAAAGGGAATACAGTCTTAGTAATTGAGCATAATTTGGATGTAATCAAGGTTGCGGATCACATTATTGATATAGGGCCTGAAGGTGGTTACAAAGGTGGACAGATTATTGCAGAAGGGACTCCTGAAGAAATTGCAGAAAATGAAGGATCTTGGACTGGGAAATTTTTGAAGAAGTATCTATAGTGTTTTAAAAAGATGATACATATTTTTTTCTCATATTATTTTAATTATTGGTATGATATAATAATTAAAGATAAATATTAAAAGGAGATGTAAAAATGGGAAAAAAGAAAAACAGTTTTCTAAAAAAATTGGCATTAATCATGATTCTAGTATTTGTAGTTGCATTAGGAATAGTTTCTTGCACTTTTTTGGAAAATAAAACTTTAAGTGTTCCAAAGTCTATAATACAAGGAAAAGTGGATAAGAAATTTCCAATTACAAAAAATTTCTTGTTTGCAAAGGTTACTTTGAAAAATCCTAAAGTTGATTTCAAAGATGATAAAATGTATATTGACGCTGATTATTCAGCTTCGCTTGTTGGAAGTGGAATTAGTGGAAAAATGTATTTGAGTACAAATGTCAGATATGATACAAACAAAGAAGAATTGTATTTAGTAGATTTGTCGATTGATAAGATTTTAGATGAAAATGGTAAGGAAGTAGCAGATTCTTCGGAAGCAAAAATGTTGAAATCCTTATTGAGTAACTATATTGAGACTACGCCAGTGTATAAATATGGTGAGGAATATGAGGATAAAAATAAAGATAGAATAAAAAAACATGTAAAAATTAAAAATATGTACATTAGAGATGGTAAATTATTTGTTCAAACTTAAAAAATATAAAAGTAGTGAAATTTTAGTTTTATTTGAAAAATAGTTGTTTAATATTATTAATTTTGAGTATTATGAAAAATAAATTTTAGAAAATTTAAGGCCAAAAGGAGAATATAAAATGGAAAAAATAAAATATGAGAAGTATAGAATTTTAAAACGAAATATTATTGAAGATTCTGATTTTACAAAAGAAACATTATTTATTTTGGTTTGTGCAATGGTTATTGCATCAATTGGATTAAATACGAATTCTGTTGCGGTAATTATTGGAGCAATGTTGATTTCACCTTTGATGTCACCAATTCAATCATTAGGACTTGGGCTATCAACTGGAAATTTGAGAAGAATTTATCTTTCTCTTTTTAGGCTAGGAATTTTTGTTTTAATAAGTGTTATTAGTTCAACATTTTATTTTTTGGTAAGTCCAATAAATGATGTAACTCCACAAATTTTAGCTAGAACATCTCCTACTTTATGGGATGTATTAATTGCAATTTTTGGTGGAATTGCAGGAGTAATAGGAAAAGCAAAGGAAGATGGTGGAAATGTAGTTCCTGGAGTGGCTATTGCTACGGCATTAATGCCACCTCTATGTGTAGTAGGATTTGGAATTGCTCATGGAAATCCTAAAATTTTTCTTGGAGCTGGATATTTATTCATTATAAATGTATTTTTTATAATGATGGCAACACTTGTTGGGTTAAAAATTTATTATGGAGATATTTTTGAAGGAAAAAGAAGAATGTCCCTAAGACAGCAAGTAATTTTTTATATAGGAAGTTTACTTGTAGTACTTCCAAGTATATATACTGCAACTATTTTGGTGCAAGATACGGCAAGAGATAATTCACTAAAAAACTTTATTTCTAAAGAATTGAATAATCACTATGTTTTCGACGATTCAATTGATAAAAAAAATAAAGTGATAACTTTGAAAATTGTTGGAGATAATGTTAAAAATCAAGATATTAAGAATTTAGAAAAAAAATTAGGGAAGTATAATTTGGGAAAATATAGTTTGAATATAAAACAGATTTCAAATGAAAAATATTTGACAGTACAAGATTTATCGAAATATTTGAAAGAAGAACAGCTAAAGGATAAGTCAGAAGAAATAACAGTGCCTAATGCTACTGAAGATAAAATTTCTTTAGAAAGTGATTTAAAGACGATAGAAAATGTACTGTATAAAAGTTTTGGAAATAGTATTAGTGAAGTAAAAATTGGGAAATTGGTAGATGCAAATAATAGTGAAAGTTACATTGTTTTAGTTATTGGGAATGAAGCAATGACTGATGAAATTGCTGAAAAAATAAAAAATCTTGAATTTGATACGGATAAGAAATATGAAATTATTGTAGAAAAATCAAAATCTATTTTAATGAATGAAGAAACATCAAATCAGAAAAAAATACTTGAAAAAAAATAAAAAATATATTATTATATAGTTAGCAATCTTATCAAGAGAGTGCTAACTTTTTTAAATATTTAAACTTATATAAAATTACTAAATTAATAAGTAACATGTAAAATTCTTAGATATATTTTATATTATGTTTATTGTTGAATAATTTAGTAAAAAATTGTTGAAGAGAATAAATGAGGAGGAAATATGAATATTAGACCATTAGGGAAAAGAATATTAGTAAAAAAAGTTAAAGAAGAAGAAGTTAGAAAAAGTGGAATTGTTTTGCCAGGAAAAACTGGTGAGGATCAGCCGACTACTGGAGAAGTTGTGGCTATTGGAAAAGAAATTGAAGATATCAAAGTTGGAGATAAAATTATTCATGAAAAATATACTGGGACTGAAGTGAAAGATGGAGATGAAACTTATTTAATTTTGAATTTAGATAATGTTTTAGCGATAACTGACTAGTATAAATTATAAATTAAAAAATAAGGAGAATGGAAAATGTCAAAAGTTATAAAATTTAATGAAGATGCGAGAAAATCGCTTGAAATTGGAGTAGATACATTAGCAGATGCAGTGAAAATAACATTAGGGCCTAAAGGTAGAAATGTTGTGTTGGATAGAGGATTTGGAATGCCGATTATTACGAATGATGGTGTTACGATTGCAAAAGAGATTGAATTGGATGATCCGATTGAAAATTTAGGAGCACAAATAGTAAAAGAAGTTGCAACAAAATCAAATGATGTGGCTGGAGACGGAACTACAACAGCAACTGTTCTAGCGCAAGCGTTGATTAAAGAAGGATTGAAAATGGTAGCTTCTGGAGCAAATCCTGTTTTCATTAGAAAAGGTATGGAACAAGCAACTAAAAAAGTGATTGAAGAATTGGCAAAAAGATCGAAAAAAATTGAATCAAATGAGGAAATAGCACAAGTTGGAGCAATTTCAGCTGGAGATAAGGAAATTGGTAATTTAATTGCTCAAGCAATGGAAAAAGTTGGAGAATCAGGTGTAATTACAGTTGAAGAAGCTAAATCATTGGATACAACATTGGAAGTTGTGGAAGGAATGCAATTTGATAATGGATATTTGTCACCTTACATGGTTTCTGACACTGAAAGAATGGTTGTTGAATTGGATAATCCTTATTTATTGATTACAGATAAAAAAATCGCTAGTATGAAAGAATTATTACCAATTTTGGAAAAAACTGTTGAAACTGGTAGACCGATGTTGATAATTGCGGAAGATGTAGAAGGAGAAGCGTTGGCAACATTAGTTGTAAATAAATTGAGAGGAACATTGAATGTTGTGGCTGTTAAAGCACCAGCGTTTGGAGATAGAAGAAAAGCGATGTTGCAAGATATTGCGATTTTAACTGGTGGAGAAGTTATTTCTGAAGAAAAAGGAATTAAATTGGAAATGACAGAAATTGACTTTTTAGGACAAGCTAAAAAAGTTAGAGTTAGTAAAGATAATACAGTAATCGTAGACGGTTTGGGAATGAAAGAGGAAATTGAAGCAAGAGTCCATCAACTTAAACATCAAATCGAAGAAACAACTTCAGATTATGATAGAGAAAAATTACAAGAAAGATTGGCTAAATTATCTGGAGGAGTTGCGGTTATTAAAGTTGGAGCGGCTACAGAAACTGAAATGAAAGAAAGAAAATTAAGAATAGAAGATGCCTTGAATGCGACAAAAGCTGCCGTTGAAGAAGGAATTGTACCTGGAGGAGGAACTATTTTAGTTGAAATCTCTAAAGCTATTGAAGATTTCAAATTAGAAGGAGAAGAAGGTTTAGGTGTAGAAATCGTGAAAAAAGCGTTATTTTCTCCATTAAGACAAATTGTTATAAATGCTGGTCTTGATTCAGGAGTAGTTTTAGAAAAAGTTAGAAATTCTGAACAAGGTATCGGATTTGATGCAGCAAATGAAGAATATGTTGATATGGTAAAAGTTGGAATTATAGATCCTGCTAAAGTTACTCGTTCAGCAATTCAAAATGCAATCTCAGTATCATCAGTATTGTTAACTACAGAAGTAGCTGTTGGAAACAAAAAAGAAGAAAAACCAGCAGGTGCAGGAATGCCAGGTGGAATGGGAATGCCAGGAATGATGTAGAATATTTGAAATAAAATATATTCAAAGTCTCTGTCTTTAATTGGATAGGGACTTTTTTTAGTAATAAAATTTAATTGACAAAAGGTTTCTATTTTTGATAAAATTTGAATTAGAAAACTAAATTAATAAATAGATATTTTTAGGAGGTATTATAAATATGGATTTATCAAAAATTAAATTAATTGTAATAATTCAATGTGAGATTGCAAAAAGACGATGCAGCGGATACCATTGCAGTCAGTCATTTTACGAAAGAAGTGGCGGATTTGAAAAATATTCGCAAGATCAAGATATGAGACTTCTTATGTTTGAATGTGGAGGATGTAATGGAAAAGGAGTAAATTCTCTTTTGTCAAATGTGGGAAAATGTCTTAAAAAAGAAGGGAAAATTAAGCCGGAAGAAGTGGCAATACACTTTGCATCTTGTGTTACGCTAGACAATCATCATTCTTCGAGATGTATGTTTATAAATCATATGAAACAGCAAGTTTTGAAAACGCCACTTAAAGATGCACTTATTTTGGAGGATACTTGGTATTCAAAAACTGCTACAAGAAGACGTTTGGAAGGAGTTTATAAAACGAATAGAAATTAATAAAATTAAAAAATAAAGAGGGGATTATTATGAAAAAAAGGAAAAAGAAATTACCAATTGGATTGTCTGATTTTAAAGATATGATTGAAAAAAATTACTATTATTTTGATAAATCAGAGCTTATAGAAAACATTTTAGAGGACGGTTCTATTGTTAAATTGTTTACTCGTCCAAGACGATTTGGAAAAACATTGAACATGTCGATGTTAAAATATTTTTTTGATGTTGAGAACAGAGAAGAAAATAAAAAACTATTTGAAGGACTTAATATTTCCAAAAGTGAGTATTTTGAAAAGCAAGGAGAATTTCCTGTGATTTCAATTTCGTTTAAAAATTACAATAAAAATGACTGGGAAAGTGGTTTTAAATCAATAAAGTCAACGATATCAGATATTTATGCAAAATTTGAAGATTTAATGGAACATTTGAATAAGAGAGATTTGAAAAAATTTGAAGATATTTGGTTAGAAAAAGATGAAGGTGACTGGGAAAGATCATTATTGAATTTGACAAAATATGTGTATGACTATTATGGAAAAAAAGTTATTATTTTAATTGATGAATATGATCAGCCGATAATAAATTCCTATATAAAAGGATATTATAGTGAAACTATTGATTTTTTCAAGA
The DNA here is from genome assembly GCA_963524305.1 of uncultured Leptotrichia sp. GTDB lineage: Bacteria > Fusobacteriota > Fusobacteriia > Fusobacteriales > Leptotrichiaceae > JABCPH02. The sequence continues at coordinate 176,236 of CAURGH010000001.1, forward strand.
GTTTTTACGGATCTGTTTTGAAGGATAATGAATATCTTGAAATGAGTGTAATAACTGGAATTTTAAGAGTTGCGAAGGAAAATATTTTTTCAGGGTTGAATAATTTGGAAGTTCATACGATTTTGGATAGTGAATTTACGGAATATTTTGGGATTATGGAAAATGAAGTTGAAGATGCTTTGAAAGATTTTGGTTTGGAATATGAGTTGGAAGATGTTCAAAAATGGTACAATGGTTATTTGTTCGGAGATACAAAAGTGTATAATCCTTGGTCGATTATTAATTTTTTGAAAAAGGGGAAATTGCGACCTTATTGGGTGAATACGAGCGGTAATGGCTTGATTCAGCTGTATTTAGAAAAATTGAAGAATGAGATTTTTGATGAATTTTCAAAATTGTTAAATAAAGAAAGTGTTTTAAAAAGAATTAATGATAATATGACTTTTGGGAATTTAGAAGCTAATTTTGAGAAAAATATTTGGAATCTATTTTTTCATAGCGGGTATTTGACTTTGGCTGAGGAATATGATGTTATGAAAAAAAATACGAGTATAAAAATTCCAAATAAAGAAATTTTAGAAATGTTTTCTGAAATGTTTATTGAAATATATTTCAAGGATACTAATAATTTTTTAGATATGACAGAAGCGTTAAAAAATGGAGATGTTAAAAAATTTAAGTTGGAATTAAATAAAGTTTTATTAGAAAATACAGGAATTTTTGATGTGAATGGAATTTATAAAGAGCAGTTTTATCACGGATTTATGCTTGGAATAATTTTGATTTTAAGAAATGAGTATGAAATTACATCGAATGGCTTTGCTGGAAAAGGTCGATATGATTTACTTTTGAAACCTAAAAATATTTTGGAAGGAAGAGAAGGAATTATTTTTGAATTGAAAATTGTGAATATAAATACAGATGAAAAGTTTAGTGTAGATAAATTAAAAGAAAAACTTGAAAAAGAATGTGAAATTGCATTAAATCAAATTGATGAGAAAGAATATGCTTCAGTTTTGAAAAATGCTGGTGTTGAAAGAATTTTGAAAATTGGAATTGCATTTTTGGGAAAAGAATTTGAAGTAAAATTTGAGAAAGAATAAAGGGATATAGAAAATATCTAAGTGATGAAGTAAGAAATATTAAAATTTTGGAGGAAATTTGAGAAAATTACAGAAATATTTGATTTTAATTTTCATATTGAGTTTAAATTTCAGTTGTGGTCAATTTGAAAATAGTAATTCAAATAATAAAAATACGAGAAAAACAAAAAAAGAAGAAATGAAAAAAGAAATTTCGATTATTGGTGTTGGAGATATTATGTTAGGAAGTAATTATCCAAGTGAGGAATTATTGCCGAATACGAACATTTTAAAGGATGTTGAAGGAGTTTTAAGAGATGCAGATATAACAACTGGAAATTTGGAAGGAACATTGTTTGATAAAGGTGGAGATGCAAAAACTTGTGACAATCCATCGGTTTGTTATGTTTTTAGAATGCCATCGAAATATGGAGAATATTTAAAGAATGCTGGTTTTGACTATTTGAGCTTAGCGAATAATCATAGCAACGATTTTGGTGAAACTGGTATTTCACAAACGATGAAAAATCTCGATGGATTGGGAATTAAGTATTCAGGGATTAAGAATAAAGTAGAATATTCAATATTGGAAAAAGATGGCATAAAATATGGATTTGTTTCGTTTGCACCCAATTTAAAAACAGTAGATATAAATGATTATGAATATGCTTCAAAATTAATTAAATTTTTGAAAAGTAAGACAAATATTGTTGTAGTCTATTTTCATGGTGGTGCTGAAGGCAAGGATCACGAACATATTACTCGAAATAATGAAATTTTTCATGATGAAAATAGAGGAAATGTTTTTAAATTCGCTAGAAGTGCTGTGGATTCAGGCGCTGATATAGTTTTTGGACAAGGCCCTCATGTAACGCGTGCAATAGAACTTTATAAAAATAGATTTATTTCCTATAGTGCTGGAAATTTTGCCACATTTGGAAATATAACTTTGTCAGGAATCAGTGGAATCGCACCGATATTTAAAATAAAACTTGACAATAATGGTAATTTTATTAGTGGTAAAATCATATCAGTGAAACAAGAAAAAAGTATTCCAAAAGTGAAGATTGATAGCAGAAATTCTGCTACAAAGAGAATAATTGCTTTGAGTAATCAAGATTTTCCTAAGGGGAATGGGCTTAGAATTTTAGAAACAGGGGAGATTGAGAGAAAATAAAAAAATAGTCAATTTAAATACAATAAAAAATTATAATTGACTATTTCTTATTTAATATATTTTTTAGCAAAAAGAAAATTTAAGTAATAGAAACATTATTTTCTCATTTCCTCCAACAATTCCTTCGCCACACTCAAATTCATATGCCGAACCTTCAAAAGCTCCTCTACAAGCAAATCAACCTCATCAGTACTAGACCCAGCAAAAAGAGCTAGAGAACGGGCCTGTAGTTTCATATGCCCTTTCTGAATACCAGTCGTAACTAATGCTTTAAGAGCAGCCAAATTCTGTGCTAATCCAACAGAAACGACAATACCTGCTAAAGTTTTTGCATTAGGATTATTTAAAATATGAAAAGCCGCTTTAACAGAAGGATTTAGCCCAATAGAACCGCCAACACTTGCGACAGGCATTGGTAAAATAAGCTCTCCATTTAATTTGTTTGTATTTTCGTTGAAAGTCCAAGTTGTAAGTCCTTCATATCGTCCATTTTTTACAGCATAAGCATTTCCAGCAGCTTCAATAGATCTCCAGTCGTTTCCTGTAGCAATCACAACAGCATCGATACCATTAAAAATCCCTTTATTATGTGTAGTCGCACGATAAATATCCATTTTAGCAAATCTGCTAGCTAAATCTATTTTTTTAGCAACTTCACTTCCACCAAGCAATTTAACATCCAATTCACAATTTGCCTTAACCAATGATTTTGTAGCATAATTTGATAAAATCGCCATTAAAGATTTTGAGTGAGTAATTTCTTCAAGTAAAGGTTTAATCGCTTCTAACATAGTATTTATAATATTTGCACCCATTGCTTCTTTTACATCGATAGTCAAATAAACGACCAAAAAAGAAGTATTTCCTTCTTCAAGTTTTTTTACTTCGATTTCACAAGCACCGCCACCACGTGCTACAATTGATGGATAAGCCTCGTTTGCAACTTTTAATATTTTTTCTCTTGAATTTAGAATTTTTTCAGCTGCTACATCAAAATTTTCAATGTCAAATAAAGCAATTTCACCAATCATTTTTCTATCTAAAATTTTTGTAGAAAAACCACCAGATTTTGAAACAAGTTTAGCTGCAAAACTACAAGCTGCAATTACAGAAGGTTCTTCAGTAACCATAGGAACCGTATATTCAATATCATTTATCAAAAAATTAGGCGCTACTCCAAATGGCAAAGAAAATGTACCAATATTATTTTCAATCATTTGTCCAGCAATTTCAGTAGATAAGTTTTTATTTTCTTTTAATAAATTTTCAAAATCACTGTCAATAATTTCATTTTTCTTCAACATATCTATACGCTCAAATCTTGTTTTTTTTTGAAATCCAAGCCAATTTTTTTTCTTCATAATTCTTCTCCTAAAAATTATTTTTTTTATAAATTCGTATATGATTTTCAATTTTTTCTAACGAGAACAAACTATTATCATCATTAATAAAACTAGAATTTCCATTCTCGTCTAACTCAATTTTCTCAAAAAACATTTTTTCATATTCTTCAATAGAAAGTTTAGTTCGAGCATTAAAATCTTCCATTCTATCAGAACGCAATCGTTTCTCAAAACCATCAACCAAAGTTACACTAAATATTTCACAAACAGCACCACTCCCATAACTGTACATTAAAATATTATCGCCACTAGATAAAGATTTTGAGTTTTCAAGAAGCGAAAGTAAGTTCAAATAAAGAGAGCCAGTATAAATATTTCCTACTTTTTGATTATAAATAATTGAAGTATGGAAATTTTCATTTAATTTATTCTTTAAATTTTCATTTTCCTGTTTTGGAACTATTGTGTTCAAGCCTTTTAAACCGATTTTTGGAAAAGGTAAGTGAAAACAAATTGCCTCAAAAGCATCTAAAGATTTATTAAATTTTTTAGAATACTCATTCCAAGTTGTTTCTAAACAATCTAAATATTGTTTTGTTGAAAAATGTCCATCAACATGAGGAAAATCGGAATAATTAGGACGCCAAAAATCCATAATATCTCGAGTCTGATAAACATTGTCATCATTTAAAATTAAGATGCTTGGATCTTTTTTTATTAACATTGCACAGCTACCAGCACCTTGTGTTGATTCTCCTGTTGCCCCAATTCCATATTTTGCCAGATCACTAGTTATTACAAGAACAGATGATTCTGGATTAGAAACTACATGATTTTTAGCAATGGCAATAGCTGCTGTTCCCCCGTAACAAGCCTCTTTCACTTCAATAGCTCTCGTAAATGGAGATAACCCCAATAAACTATGGATAAAAATAGAAGCTGATTTACTTTGGTCAATCCCAGATTCTGTACCGATTATTACCATATCAATATTTTTTTTATCTTCATCGGTCAAAAATTCCGAGGCAGCTGTAGCACCTAAAGTAACTATATCTTGAGTAGTTGGTGCTATACTCATTTCCAATTGTAAAAGCCCTTTTACATATTTATTAGCATTAATGTTTCTAGCTTTTGCCAAATCTGCGATATCTAAAAAATATTTAGGCATTGCAAATCCGATTTTATCAATTCCTATTTTCATTTATTCCTGCCTTTCTAACAAAAAAGTTATTATTTATAATCTTAATATTTTGTTATGTATTATTTGATTTTCAATACAATTTATTTTACTACAAAAGTTCATAAATATCAAATGAATATTTTTAGAAAATAATAAAAAAAAACTCAGTTTAAAGTCGTTTCTACATTTACAAAGTAATAAAAATATAGTATAATACTAACTAAAAGTGATTTAAGAAATAAGAAATGGAGGATATTGAGTAAGAATGGGTATAGGTAAATCTCCTAAAAAAAATCTAGGTAGAAATGTATTAATTATTGCAATTTTAATAACAGTTTTATTTGCTTTTAAAAATAGACTAGCAACGACTTTTAAATTTGCAGATGGAATGACACAGGCAGTCAATTTTAGGCTTGCTAAAATGAAGGGAATGCTTTATAAGCAAACGTTAAAATTTAAGTCGAGAGTGAATGATATAAGTTATATAGATGAATATGTAGAAAAAAATAAAACAAGAGATTTTGAATTACAAAAAAATAAAGTTCAAAATATGGAATTAGCAAATTTAAAAATCGAAAATGAAAAATTAAGACAAATGTTGGAAATGAGAACGAAACAACCATCTGAGTATATTGCAGCAGATATAGCTTTAGTTGAAAATGGAAGTTCTTCAGACACAATATACATAAACAAAGGTAAAAATCAAGGATTATCATTAAATTTACCAGTAATGTATGATGGTTATCTAATTGGAAAAATTTCTAAAATAAATGATGAATATTCAGAAGTTATGTTGCTAACAAGTAAAAAATCTAGAATGAGTGTAGTCGTAAATGGAACAGATATGCAAATTTTAAGAGGAAACGGAAATGGAACTTTTTCAATCTTGAATTATAATGAAAATGTAAATGATAAAACAGTATTTAATATAGAAACTTCAGGAGTAAGTGATATTTTCCCTAAAGGTATAAAAATTGGAGCATTTAAAATTAGAGATATAAATGCGTTTAAAAAAATGAAGGAAATGAGATTTAAACCAGCATATAATGTGTTTGATATTCAAAGTGTATTAGTGTATAAATGGAGTACAAATACTTTAAATACAGAAATAAATAAGAGCGTTGAAGAAGAATTTAAAAAGAATAAAGAAACATCACAGACAAACTAAAGAAAAAATGAATTGAAATGTGCTAAAATCATAATTAACCAAATAATTATAGAGGTGATAAAGGATGTTAAATGGATTAAAAAGTATTTCAATGGGAAAAAGATTAGTAGCAATATTTTTACTAATATCAGTGTTTTCTTTTTCTAAAGATTTTTGGGAAAAGAGAAATTTTACAGCGAATGTATCAGAATCGCTAACAATTAATGGATCGAAAAAAACTAAAAGATACATTATGTCGTATCATAATGGTACAATGAAGTTACAAATTACTGCACCAAGCGTAAACAAAGGAGAAATATACACTTTTACAGGAAATAGTAAAACTATATATTATCCTTCATTAAAACAAACAGTTAAACAAAAAATACAAAAAGATGAAGCAAATATTTTAGGTGTGTTCAATAAATTAAGTAAATTAACTTCTAAAAAAACACAAACTAAAGGAAACGACACATTTGTTTTCACTAATAACTGGTTGACTTCAATAAAAAGTGGTGGTGTGACTGTTGGATTTAGTGATTATAAAAAAGTCGGGGAATATACATATCCTGCAAAAATATTTGTAACAGATGGTAATTCAAGAGTTGTTTATTATTTGTCTAATTTTAAATAAAAATAAAATCAGAGATTTTTGATTGAAATACAATTATGGAAATTTGAAAAATTAATTGAAAGATTACAAAAAATTAATTATGAAAAAATTAAAAGTAAAAGGGTTAATATTGAAAAAAAAGGAAGTAGGAGAAGCAAATTTACTGATAATGATTTTTAGTCAGGAATACGGGAAGTTAGTAGGAATGGCATATGGAATTAGAAAATCAAAAAAAAGAAATATTGCTTCTTTAAATCCTTTAAATATAGTTGAAATGTTAATAACTGAAAAAAATAATTATCACATTATTGATGACACAGAAACTATAAAAGTTTTTAATAATATAACTAAAAATATCGAAAAATTAGAAATAGCACTATATATTTTAGATGGTGTTGAGAAAATATATGATTTGAGTTATGAAAATCATATATTTTTTGATAAAATTTTAGAAATTTTAGATTATATTGATGGAATTGAAAGTATGACAGAAGAATATAAATATTATATTGGCGTATCGTTTTTACGTAGAATAATGATTGAACATGGAATTTATGATAAAATGGAATTGAAAAAAATTTTAGGTGAAAAATTGGGAAAAGTGTATGATAATCTAGTAAAAATAAATGGAAAAAATTCTAGTGATTTGAAAAAAATTCAAAATGAATTGAAAAAATATTCAAAAGCGTTAAAAAAAATTACATATTTTTTTGAAAAATACATAAATATAAATTTACAAGTACATTTAGAAATAAAAAAATTCGTTGTGGAGGGAATATAGATGTCGACAAATAACATTACTGATTATATTAAGGTGAAGACAATCAATTTAGATTTAAAAGGAAAAACTAAAAATGCTGTAATTAAAGAGCTTTATGAAGGTTTAAAACAAACAAATATAATAAAAAATTCAGAATTAGGTTTGAATGATATTTTTTCAAGAGAAGAAATGGGTACTACAGGAATTGGGAAAGAGGTAGCAGTTCCCCATGCCAAAACGACAACAGTTGATGAGTTAATTATAACCATAGGAATTTCAAAAACTGGTGTTGAGTATGGTACACTAGAAGACGAAAAAGAAAAAGTGAAAATAATTTTTATGTTCTTATGTCCAATTGATAATACAAAAGAATATTTGAGAGTTCTAGCAAGAATTTCTAGAGTGATAAAAGAAGATAAATTTAGAGAAAATTTATTAAAGGCTAAGACACAAGAAGAAATCATGGAAATAATTAAGAGTGAAGAGGTTTAAAAATATATGAAATGTCCATATTGTGGTAGTGATAATACTAAAGTTATTGATAGTAGATCTTATTCGGATGGAAATTCGATAAAAAGACGTAGAGAGTGTGAGGAATGTCAAAAAAGATTTACGACTCACGAGAAAGTTGTAGATTTGACACTTTTTGTTATAAAGAAAAATGGAGAAAAGCAACTTTATTCAAGGGAAAAGGTTTATAATGGGATAATTAGAGCTTTAGAAAAGAGAAATATAAATATGGAGAAAATTGAGGAAATTTTGGATAAATTAGAAAGAGAAATTTTGACAAATTTTTCTGGTGAGATTAAGTCTAGTCAGTTAGGTGATAAAATCGTTTCATATTTGTTGGATTTGGATGAAGTGGCTTATGTCAGATTTGCATCAGTTTATAAAAAATTTGATAATTTAGACAGTTTTGTCAAAGAAATTGAAAAAATAAAAAATGAGAAAAATATTAAAGGGAAAATGAAATAGTAAATATAATAAAATATACAGAAAATATGTGTTGGTTGTAATAAGAATTAATTATTGAAAAGTTTTAAAAGTCTATTTTGAGGAATTTTATAAAAGTAATTTTGAATGAAAAAAAGGAGAGAAAATATAAATATGAATAAAAAAACATTTATTGGTTTAAATGCTTTCGTAGCTTTACTTTTAGCATGGTTTGCTTTTCAAATGTATGATATAAATCAAAAAAAAGAGAAAGTAAAAAAAGAATTAAATGAAGTAAAACAACAATTAATTGTTTATGAAAATAAAAAAAAGGCTTTGGAAGATAATCAAAAAAATCTTAATAATAGTGATAAAACAGAAAAATTAGCACGTGAAGTTTATAATTTAAAAAGGAAAGGGGAAACAACTTATAAAATCATTGAATAATCGAATAGAATAGTAAAAAAATAACTTTGTTTTTATAGGAGATTTATTATGGAAAATTTGTTTGATATGTCAACTTTTGAAAAAAATTTTAAAGATTACAAAATAGAAGGTGAAATTGATAAATATACTTTTAGGACAAGTAAAAAATATATGATTTCATCGTCTATTTTTTTTATAGTACTAACGGGAACTGCTGTGTATTCGTTGTATAAACAGTTTATGGGATTGGAAAAAATGTCGGCAATAAAGATAATTTTGGGAGTAATTTTATTACTTTATGTTATTATTTCTACGATAGTTTTGGTGGGATATAAGTTAACAGTTGATAAAAATGAAATTGCTAATTCGAGAGTGCGAGTGAAATTATCTGATGTGAAAGCTCTTTTTGTAAAAATTGATAAAGTGAAAGGGCAAAAATTTGAGCGTGTTTTGGAAGTGATAACAAAAGATAAAAGAAGTATAAAATTTATTTTGAATATTGATAATCCGTTGTTATTTTTAAAACTTGTAGAAAAAAGATCGGGTGCGAAAATTGAGTTTGAGAATGGGAAAAAAATGTAGGAAAATAGGAGGTAAGATGAAGATAAAAAAAGTAATTCTAATGGGATTTTTTATGTGTGTGATGACTGTCTTTTCAGCTGAAAGTTCAGTTAGTAAGGCATTAGTAAAAGTTTATGCGGCACATCAATCGTACAATTATAGTGCACCTTGGCAATATGGTCAGAGCTTTAATTCTACGGCAACAGGTTTTATAATTGAGGGAAACAAGATTATTACGAATGCTCATGCAGTGATAAATGCAAAATTTTTGCAGATAAGAAAAGAGGGGGATTCTAAAAAATATGAAGCCAAAGTTAAATTTGTGTCGGAAGAATATGATTTAGCTTTAGTTGAAGTGGATGATAAAGATTTTTTTAAAGGTACGACCTCGTTAACTTTAGGAAATTTGCCGAGCATTCAGGAAAAAGTAGTTGTTTATGGATATCCTTTGGGTGGAGATAAATTGAGTACAACGCAAGGGATAGTTTCTAGAATGGAGCATAATACGTATACATTGACAAATGAGAGATTTTTGATTGGACAAACGGATGCTGCGATAAATAGTGGGAATAGTGGAGGTCCTGTTACAAATAATGGAAAGGTAGTAGGAGTTGCTTTTGCGGGAATTACAAATGCTGATAATATTGGATATTTTATACCAGTGAATATTTTGAAAAACTTTTTGAATGATGTAAAGGATGAAAATTATGATGGACCTCCAAGATTAGGAATTCAGTGGAGTGCACTTGAAAGTCTGGCACATAGAAAAATGTTGGGATTACCTAATGATTCAAAAGGTGTGCTAATAAAAAAAGTATTTAAAAATTCGCCTTTTGAGGGAGTTCTTCAAAAAGATGATGTTTTATTAAAATTAGATAATAAATGGATTGAATCTGATGGAACAGTTGAATTTAGACCTAATGAAAAAACGGATTTCTCTTATATTAATCAACAAAAGAATTTTGGAGATATGTTGAGTTATGAAATTGTAAGAAATAAGAAAAAAATAACAGGATCAGTTAAGTTAAATAGTAAAAATATTAGATATAGTGTTGTGACGGAAGTTAAAATTCAGACACCACCGTCATATTTTGTGTATGGGGGATTGGTTTTCGAGCCATTGACAAACAATTATTTGACATTGTTAAAAGAATCGAAAGGTGAAGTACCACCTGTTTATGAGAAAGAAGATACTTATAAAGATTATGATCAATTAGTTATTTTGACGAGTGTATTGCCATTTGATGTAAATTTAGGGTATTCCGAATTAGAAAACGTGATAATTTTGAAAATAAATGGTGAGAAATATAAAAATTTCAAAGATTTTGTGCAAAAATTAAGAAAAGTAAATTCGGAATTTGTAATATTGGAAACAGAAAAAGGGGATGAAATTGTTTTGGATAGAGCAAAAGTTGAGGCACAAAAAGAAGATTTGATGAGAAATTATAATGTCACATCAGAAATGTCTGATGATGTAAAATAGAAATAAAAAATGATAGAAAGGAGAGTTTAAGGCAAAAATGGTAGAGTTTTTTATAGCTTGGAGACATGTTGTTGAGAGAAAATTTCAAAGTATTTTTTCTATTTTAGGTGTAGGAATTGCAGTTACAGTATTTGTTGTATCACTTACGATTTCTAATGGATTGAATAAAAATATGATAAACACTCTTTTGACTTTGAGTCCACATATTTTGGTAAAAAGTAAAAAAGACGCTTTTTTTGAAAATTATAATAGTGTGATTAACAATACAAAGGGAATAAAAGAGGTAACAGCAGTTATTCCTCAAATTAATAGTCAGTCAATCTTGAAATATAAGGGATTTGCAAAAGGGGTTCTTGCAAAAGGAATGACAGCTGAGAATGTAAAAAAAGATCTAAAATTAAGAATTTTAAATGGGAATAATAATATTTCTGAGTTAAATTCGGTGTTAATTGGAGAAGAATTATCGAAGGAAATGAATGTAAAAGTAGGACAGGAGATAAGTCTAGTTTCTGCTGAAAATAAAGAAGTAAAATTGATTGTAAGAGGGATTTTTAAAACAGGTTTTTTGGATTATGATTCAAATTTAGTCGTGGTGCCTTTGAAAACAATGCAAATTATGAGTGAAAGAGGAGAAGTTGCTACTGAAGTTGGTATTATAACTGCGAATCCTCAAAAGGTAGATAAAGTTTTTGAAAAAGTTATAGCGAACTTGCCAAGTAAAGATTTTGGTGCAATAACTTGGAAAAAATTAAATGAAAATTTATTACATGCGGTTCAATTTGAAAAATATGTGTTAATTGCAATATTAAGTTTGCTATTATTAGTCGCTTCGTTTGCTGTGTCGGTTATTTTAAATATGATTGTTAGAGAAAAAATTAAAGATATTGGAATTCTAAAGTCAATTGGATATACAAATTCTAATATTAGAAAAATATTCACGATAGAAGGGCTAATTATAGGAATTTCAGGAATAGTATTTTCAATGATTTTTTCTCCATTAGTGTTAATTTTATTAAAAGAATTATTTAAAATATATATGGCATCAGGAAAATATTATTATTTAGATGAGTTGCCATTGTATATTTCTTCAGGAGAAATTTCAGCAATATATATTGTAACTTTCTTTATAGTGTTTATTTCTACAATTTATCCAGCATCTAGAGCTGCAAAAATGAAACCTGTGGAGGCATTGAAATATGAATAAAAAGATTTTAGAATTGAAGAATGTGAGTAAGATATATAAAACGAAGGCTGAAGAAATTCATGTGTTAAAAAATATAAATTTAACATTTAACAGTGGAGATTTTGTGTCAATTCAGGGGAAATCTGGAAGTGGAAAAACTTCATTATTGAATATTCTTGGATTACTTGATGTTCCAACAAGTGGAGATGTTTTGATTGATGAAAAAAAAGTAAATATGAAGGATGAAAGATTAAAAAATATTTTGAGAAATAGAAAAATAGGATTCGTATTTCAATTTCATTATTTGCTTAATGAATTTACAGCGATTGAAAATGTTATGATGCCAGCATTGGTTAATAAAAATATGACAAGAGATAAGGCTAAAAAAAGAGCAAAAGAATTGTTGAAAATGGTGGATTTAGGTCACAGGATAAATCATAAGCCAAATGAATTATCAGGTGGAGAAAAACAAAGAGTAGCAATTGCTAGGGCGATGATTAATAATCCTGAAATGATATTGGCTGACGAACCAACAGGAAATTTGGATACGGAAACTAGTAATGTGATAAATGAGTTATTTAAAAAGATTAGTAAAGAAGAAAATCAAGCGATAATAATTGTTACACACAGTTTGGAATTGGCGAATATGGCTACGTATAAATATAAAATTGAAAATGGTGAATTTAATATGATTTTGCCAACATTGAGTACATATTAAAATTATGGATTGAATGAGATGAATAAAAAAATATATTTGCATTATGATATGGATGCTTTTTTTGCATCAGTAGAGCAGAGAGATAATCCTAGGTTGCGAGGAATACCAATAGCTGTTGGGTATGGAGTGGTGACGACAGCAAGTTATGAAGCAAGAAAATATGGTGTGAAATCTGCAATGCCTGTAGTAGAAGCAAAAAGATTATGTCCAAATTTGACCTTAGTTAGAATTGATAAAGAAAAATATTTTAGAATTGGAAGAGAAATTCAAAATTTAATAAAAAGATTTACGGATAAGTATGAATTTACTTCGGTAGATGAGGGATATATTGATATTACTGAATTTATAAAAAATAATAATATAGAAAAGTTTGTTAGGCGATTTAAAGAATATATTTTTAAAAATGTGGGATTAACTTGTTCTGTTGGGATAGGTTTTAGCAAGGTTAGTGCTAAAATTGCGAGTGATATCAATAAACCGAATGGATATTTTATTTTTTGGAATAGAGAGCAATTTGTAGAATATTTGAAAGATAAAGAATTAGGAATAATTCCAGGAATTGGAAAGAAAACTCGAGAAACATTGAAAATGTTTAAAGTTGAGAATGGAAAAGATTTACATAGTTTTGGTAAATTCGATTTGATAAATAAGTTTGGTAATGTAAAGGGAGAGTTTTTGTATAATGTGGTTAGAGGATTGCATGTTTCTGAAATTAATAATGCTAGGAAAAGGCAGTCGTATGGACGAGAAGTGACTTTTAATCATTCGATTAACGATGTTCTTGAATTGGAAGATGAATTGAAAAAGCAATCAAAAATCTTGAGTGAGAAATTAAAAGAGAAAAAAGAATTTATAAAAACGGTTACATTAAAAATAAGGTATTCAAACTTTGTTACGCATACGAAGGCAAAGAGGCTAAAAAACGCAACGAATGATTATAAACAAATTGCTAATATTGCGATTGAAAGTTTTAGATCCTTAGAGAAAAAGAATGAAGTTAGATTAATTGGAGTTCAATTAAGTTCGATAACTAAAACGAATATTGTCCAGTTGACATTTGATGACTTGGAATTTATGAAAGAAGGAGAAGAGGATTAACAAATGGAATTTTATAAAAAATTGGTAATTAAAATATTGGAGAGGAGTTCGCTAGGAGAAGATAATCCGTTATTGAAAAAATTAAAGTCAGGTTATGATTTATCTCAAAGGGAAATGACGGAGTTAGAGGAACTCTTTGATTCATTAATTTAGTAAAAAAAAAGCAAAAATATAGAAAAGCAGAAAGAAGGTAGAAAAATGAGTAAAGAAATAAATTTAGAAAATTTAGAACCAAAAGGAGTTTTTCATTATTTTAGTGAAATTTCAAAAATACCGAGAGCTTCAAAAAAAGAAAAAAAAATAAGTGATTGGTTGTATAATTTTGCAAAAGAAAGAAATCTTGAAGTGATACAAGATGAAGTTTTGAATATATTTATAAAAAAACCAGCGACAAAAGGATATGAAAATTATTCACCTGTAATTTTACAAGGTCATATGGACATGGTTTGGGAAAAAAATAAAAATACAGATTTTGATTTTGAAACACAAGGAATTGAGTTAGTTGTGAAAGATGGATTCTTGAGAGCTAATGGGACTACACTTGGTGGAGATGATGGGATTGCAGTGGCTTATATGCTTGAATTGATGGATAGAAACGATATCGAGCATCCTGCTTTGGAAATGATAATTACAGTTGATGAAGAAGATGGAATGACTGGTGTAAATAATTTGGATTATAGTATTTTTACTGGAAAGACAATGATTAATCTTGATACTGAGGAGCATGGGAAAATTTATGTGAGTAGTGCTGGTGGAGGAAGAACAGTTACAGAATTGACACTTGATACGAAAGAAATTGATCCTGAAAGCAAATTGGTTACTATTGATGTAAAAGGTTTAACTGGAGGACATTCAGGAGCAGAAATTCATTGTGGATTTGGAAATGCAAATAAAATTTTAGGTGAGGTTTTGGCTCATCTTAATAAAAAATATAATTTTTCTATTGTAAATATTGATGGTGGAGATAAAGTAAATGCAATTCCTAGAGAAGCTGTGGCTACATTGGCTGTGAATCTTAAAGATGAAACTGTTGAAGATGTAAAAAAATTGGCTGAATTGGCTTTTGAAAATATAATTAAAGATATGAAAATTATTGATAAAACGCCTATGATAGAAGTAGTTGAAATTGACAAAAAAGGTAATGAAATAGGAGTTTCAGAATCTGATTCAAATAGATTGATTTCATTAATAAATGAACTTCCTAATGGGGTTTTAGCAATGAGTAAAAATATTGATGATTTGGTAGAAACATCGATAAATGTGGGTGTTATTAAGACTAAAAATGAAAATGGTAAATTGGTAATAAAAATTCAAACTTTGCCAAGAAGTTCTGTAAATAAATCATTGGATGAAATTATGAAAAAAGTTATAGAAGTTTCTGAAAAACATGGAGCGGCAGTAAGAATTGATTCATCTTATATGTCTTGGGAATATAGAGAAAACTCAAAAATTAGAGATATTGCAACAGAAGCATTTAAAAAAGTTGCGAATAAAAATCCTGAAATTAGAGCAATTCACGCAGGTTTAGAATGTGGAATTTTTGATGTAAATATAAAAGATTTGGATATTATTTCAGTAGGACCAAATATTTTTGGAGCACATACCCCTGAAGAAAGAATGGAAATTTGGTCAGTTAAAGAAACTTGGGATTGGTTATTGGAAATATTGAAAAATGCTAAAATTGAAAAGTAAGATTTTATATAGTGAAATTTGATGAGGATACTCCCGCTTTTATAGGTGGGAGTAATTTAAATAACGAAAATTATAAATTTATAAATGATTGAGGAAAATAAATGGAAAAATTGAAAATAAATGAGATTATTCTGGTGGAAGGTCGTGACGATGTAACTGCATTAAAGAGAGTAGTGGATGCACATATAATTGCATTAAATGGTTTTTCTGCTGTGAATAAAAAGACGTTGAAAAAGTTGGAAGAATTATCAAAAACAAATGAAATGATACTTTTTACGGATCCGGACTTTGCTGGGAAAAAAATAAGAAGTGTTATAGAAAATCGGATTCCTAAAATTAAGCATGCTTTTATTAGTAAAAAAGAGGCTACAAAAGTTGATAACATTGGAGTTGAGAATGCTTCTGATGCTTCTATTTTGGAGGCACTTAAACATGTTATTACGCATAGAGATGAGTCGGTTGGAGAAAATATCTTTAGTTCAAGTGATTTAATTGATAATGGACTTACTTCAGGAACTAATTCAAAAGAGAGAAGAGCCAAATTAGGAGATATTTTGAAAATAGGATATTATAATTCAAAACAGTTATTGAAAGCGTTAAATTCGTTTAATATTTCGAGAGAGCAGTTTGAAAAGGCTATTTTAGAGATAGATTCATAAAAATTGTGATTTAAAATAAAAATAGAGCATTTTTGAGTGCTCTATTTTTTGGTTAACTAATATCAAATAATTTATAAAAGATTTAAGATTAACGAGATCCCTTTTTGTTGAAATCTTTTTGTTTTTCTTTATATTTTCTAACTTGTCTTTCTAATTTATCAGATAATTCATCAATTGCAGCGTATAAATCACTGTTTTCTGTTTCAACTTTTATTTTTGTTCCACTTGCATAAACTAATCCGTCAGCTTTGTGAACGTCCCCTTCAGATTTTGTAGATTCTACTGATAAAACAACATCGACTTCTGTTATAGCTTCTGTATATTTAAAAATTTTTTGTATCTTTTCTTCAGTATAGTTTTTAATTGCATCTGTAACTTTCAATTGTTTTCCGCTAATAATGATTTTCATAAAATCACATCCCTTCATCTATGTCATTATTATTATACTCTATAAATTCTAGAAGTCAATAGCTAAAAAATATTTAATTTTAAAATTTATTTTTTAGAAAATAAACAAAAAAGGATAATAAAAAAATGTTGATTATTACTGAAAAATTATGTTAAAATGAACTTGTAGAACTTTTGAGTAAAAAAATTATTTTTTATTCTAGAGTGAGAATATTTATTAAAAAATAGGAGGAAATATCGATGAAAAAAATACCAAATGCAGTGGGACCTTATTCAGCATATAGATTAGCAGGAGATTTTTTGTATATTTCAGGGCAAATAGCGATTAATCCAGAAACTCAAGAAATTGAAGAAACAACAGTTGAAGGACAAGCAAAACAAGTAATGGAAAACATAAAAGCAATTTTAGAAAACAATGGTTTAACAACAGCAAATGTAATAAAAACAACAGTTTTATTAGATAATATTGCAGATTTTGGAACAGTAAATGAAATTTATGCAGGTTATTTTTCAGAACCATATCCAGCTAGATCAGCTTTTGAAGTAGGGAAATTACCTAAAAATGCGTTAGTTGAAATTGAAACAATTGCTTATGTAAAAAAATAGGTAAAAATATTTATTGAAAAAATGTGAGTTTATAACTTTTGAAAAATTTATAAATTCACATTTTATAATATTTTTTTAGGGAGAAAAGAATGTTTGGACATGGGAATGCAGAACTTATGTGGATTATGTCAATTGAGCATATACATCTAGTGATTTATATTTTTTGTTTAATAGCAATTTTGGTATCAGATAAGCCATCGTCAGCAATGGTGTCTTGGATATTTGCAATTACGGTATTTCCATTGATTGGGATTGTTTTATATTTATTGTTCGGGATAAATTGGAGAAAGAATAGGGCAATTTCTAATCGTGAAAAACAAGAAGGCAGATGGTTTAGGGTTAGGAATTTTTTGAAATATGACCCAGTTGATTTTTTCTTAGATGAAAGATTTTTGGAAAAGTCATCGTATCGTAGTATTGATAAAGAGAATATAAGTGATTCTGAAATTGAAATTGTAAAATTGTTGGCAACGGCAGAAAAAACGACGATTACGAGAAATAAGCATTATGAAATTTATTATTCAGGGAAGGAAGCGTTTGACTCAATTATAAAAGATATCAGTGAGGCGAAAGAAAGTATTTTGATGGAGTATTTTATATGGCGTTCAGATAAGTTGGGGCAGCAAATAAAAGATTTATTGATAAAAAAGGCGAAAGAAGGCGTGAAAATACGACTGCTGTTTGATGGATTGGGATCTTTTAGAGCAATTTCAAAAAAATATAGAAAAGAATTGTTAAAAGCAGGAATTGAATTTAGGTATTTTTTAGATATTAAATTTGCGTTATCAAAATTGAATTATAGAAATCATCGTAAAATGACGATAATTGATAGTAAGATTCTTCATACAGGTGGAATGAATTTAGGAGAGGAGTACATTACTGGTGGTTCGAGATTTAATGAATGGCGAGATACTAATTTTAGAGTTGAAGGGGAATTAGTGATACAGTATTTGACAATTTTTATTACAGATTGGCTGAATAGTGGTGGGAAAAATGATTTTGAAACAATAAAATTAGATGAAGTTATTGAGAAAAATATTGTAAAAGATGATGAAAAATATTATTTAATGCAAGTTTCTTCGAGCGGGCCAGATACAGAATGGACATCTTTAAAATATTTATATTCAAAATTGATATCTAGTGCGAAAAAGGAAGTACTGATTCAAAGTCCATATTTTGTGCCTGATAGTGCACTTGTAAATCAATTGACAATAATGGCTTTAGCTGGAATTAAAATAAAGATTATAATGACAGGAGTTCCTGATAAAAAAATCCCGTATTGGATTGCGGAAACATATTTTGAGGAATTGACTAATGCGGGAATTGAGATTTATAGATACAAAGCAGGATTTTTACATTGTAAAAATATCGTAGTCGATGGTGAATTTTCTACGATAGGAACTTGTAATTTTGATATGAGAAGCCTTGAGATAAATTATGAGATAAATTCAGTTTTTTACAATCGAGAAATTAGTCAAAATATAAGAAATCAATTTTTTAAAGATTTAGAAAAATGTGAAAAAATTGAGAAAAAACAAATTGAAAAAAGAGCTTTTTGGAAAAAAATTAGAAATTCATTGTTTAAGTTGGTGTCGCCAATAATGTAGGTGAGGAGGAAAATGAAAGTAAAAAAATTTGAGAAAAATGGGATAGTTCTTTTGAATAAAGAGAAGAGTGTTAGTTCATTTGGAGCGATAAATAGGTTGAAATGGCTGATAAAAGCTAATAAAGTCGGACATGCTGGAACTTTGGATCCAATGGCTGAAGGGCTGCTGATAGTGATGCTTAATAATGCTACAAAATTTTCTGATGATCTGATGAAAAAGGACAAGGAATATTATGTAGAATTGGAAATGGGTTATGAAACGGATACTTATGATGCAGAAGGAGAAATTACTGAAAAAGGAAATGTGAACGTTTCACAAGATGAGGTTGAAAACGTGATTAATAGTTTTGTTGGAGAGATTGAGCAAACTCCTCCAATGTATTCGGCAATAAAAATTAATGGAGAAAAGTTATATGATTTAGCGAGAAAAGGTATTGAAGTTGAGAGGAAAGCTAGAAAAATTCGCATAAATTATATAAAAGATATCAAAATTGATTTTTTGGAAAATAAAGTATCATTTTATGCAAGTGTGAGCAGTGGAACTTATATTCGTTCGCTAGTCAGAGATATTGGACAAAAATTGGGAACTTTTGCAACTATGACAAAATTAGTGAGAACTCAAATTAATAAATATTATTTGAAGGATGCTGTAACTTTGAGCGAGATTGAGAAGATGTTGGAGCAAGAGAATATTGAGGAAGATAGAGATTTTGTTAAGCGACAAAAGATTGAAATGAAAAAGGATGAAAGTATTGAAGAAAAAATTTATGGAATTTTGGAAAATATTTTTGATAAGGAAAGTAATGCGAAACGAGAATTAAAAATACAGGATATCATTAAATTTAAAGATATTGAAGAGATATTGGAGTATAGAGAAATTGTTATTTCCAATGATAAATATTTGAAATTAAAAAATGGGATGACCGTATTAGTTGGGGTTAGGAAATTAGAAAATATTAAGGGTTATAGGGAAAATACAATCTTGAAAGTATTTGTTATTAATGGAAAAACTCAAAAGAAAGAATTTAAAGGGGTAGTGAAAATTACTAAAATAGGGTATGATAAGGTTTATTTGAAGAGAGATAAATATTTTTTGTAGAAATATTTTGATGGAAATTTATATTTAAACAATAAAAGAAAGGAGAGTGTGATTTATTTTTATAGGATAATCTAAAAGTATAGTTATTTAATTAGGAATTATGATTGATTAAAATTTATCACACATAACAGAAAAATGAGAGTACATATTTTACAACATGAAAGTTTTGAAGCTCCAGGAGCGTATTTAAAATGGGCAGAAAATAAAGGGTATGAAGTTACATTTTCAAAGGTATTTGAAGGAGATAAATTACCAGAAAATACTGAAGGGATTGACTTTTTATTTGTAATGGGAGGGCCTCAATCACCTGCAACAACATTGGAAGAATGTTCACATTTTGATGCGAAAAAAGAAAAGGAATTTATAAAAAAATGTATTGATGCGAAAAAAGCTGTCGTAGGAGTTTGCTTAGGAGCACAATTAATTGGAGATAGTTTAGGTGGGAAATTCGATCACAGTCCTGAAAAAGAAATTGGAAATTTTGCGATTGAATTGACAGAAGAAGGATTGAAAGATGAAAAATTAAGTCATTTTGATAGAAAGAGAGAAATTGTAGGTCATTGGCACGGTGATATGCCAGGATTAGTTGAAGGTAGTGTTGTTTTGGCGAAAAGCGTTGGATGTCCAAGACAAATTATAAGATTTACTCCGTTAGTATATGGTTTTCAATGTCATATGGAGTTCGATAAGGGAATCGTAGCTGAGTTAATTGCAAATGAAAAAAATTTAGAACAAGAATTTGAAAAATTCAGATATATCGAAAATCCAGAAGAAATAAAAAAATATGATTATGTAACAATGAATAAAAAATTGTATGAATTTTTGAATAAATTGGAAGTTGAGTATAAAAATAGTTTATAATAAAATTTTGATTTCAAATAGTTTTGTTAGCTAAAATAAGTTATTTGGAAATTAAAAAAAAGAAAAGTAGTCTAAATTTAGTTTTAGGCTATTTTTTTATTGTTTTTATATACAAATTTATGATTTGAAAGGAGTATTTGCGTTTGAAAAAATGATGTATTTGTGATATAATATAACATCAAAATATTGAGGAGAAATATGAGAGTTTTAGGTATAGATCCCGGTACAGCTATTGTTGGATACTCAATTATTGACTATGAAAATGGGAAATATACAACATTAGATTACGGGTGTATTTTTACAGATAAATCGGAAGATATGCCAGTTCGATTAGAGCAGATTTATGATGCTTTGGAAAAGATTATAAAATTATGGAAGCCTACAGATATGGCTATTGAAAATTTATTCTTTTTTAAAAACCAAAAAACCATAATTGAAGTTGGACAGGCAAGAGGAGTTATAACTCTTGTTGGTCAAAAAAATAGATTAAATTTATTTAGTTATACGCCACTTCAAGTGAAAATGGGTATTGCAGGTTATGGAAGAGCAACTAAAAAGCAAATTCAGGAAATGGTAAAGTTGATATTGAAATTAGATGAAATACCGAAGCCTGATGATGCGGCGGATGCTTTAGCAATTGCAATTACACATGTGAATTCAAAAATTGGTTTTGGAGGATTTGAAAGAGGAGATAATGTTACTAAGAAATTGGATACTCTAAAAACTGATAAAATAAAATTGTCAGATTATAAAAAATTGATGAATATTAAATAATTAAATTATAAATAAAAAATATCTTTAAATAGTGATGTTAAGTTAGTTAAAATGATAAAAATTTAAGTATAGTAAAATAAGAAAGAGGGATAACATAAAATGAATATAGTATTTTTAAATCCAGAAATTCCAACAAATACAGGAAATATAGGCAGAACATGTGTTTTAACAAATACGAAATTACATTTGATAAAACCTTTGGGATTTTCATTGGAAGATAAATATATTAAAAAAGGTGGATTGGATTATTGGGAAAAAGTTCAACTTTTTATTTGGGAAGATTTTGACCATTTTTATAAAGAAAATATCGAAAATAAAGATGTAAATTTATACTTTGCAACAACTAAAACAAATCAAAAATATTCAGATGTAAAATTTCAAAAAAATGATTTTATAATGTTTGGACCTGAATCAAGAGGGATACCAGAAGAAATATTGAATAAATACAAGGAATACAATATAACTATTCCAATGATTCCAATGGGAAGATCGATAAATTTAGCAAATTCGGCTTCAATAATATTGTATGAAGCATTAAGACAGAATGATTTTGATTTTTCATTATAAATTGAATGGAAAATATTTAAAAATAGAGTCGAAAATTTTGGAAGGAGTAGTTAACGATAGATGAAACAATATTTGGATTTAGTAAAACATGTTTTGGAAAATGGAGTAAGGAAAGAAAATAGAACAGGTGTGGATACTATTTCAACTTTTGCGTATACATATAAAGTTGATTTGAGTGAAGGATATCCTTTATTGACAACAAAAAAAATGTATTTTAATTCGATGTTGCATGAGCTTTTTTGGTATTTGTCAGGAGAAGAGCATATTAGAACATTGAGAGAAAAAACGAAAATATGGGATGCATGGGCAGATGAAGAAGGTAGGTTGGAAACTGCTTATGGAAGATTTTGGAGAAGATATCCAGTTCCAGAGATTGCTTTGGATGGAGAAGTTTTTGTAGATGAGAATAATCCTTGGACAACGAGGGAAGAAAATGGACAGTTAGTATTTGATCAAATTCAATATGTGATTGATACTTTGAAAGAATTGAAGATAAATCCTAATCATAAAAATGGAAGAAGAATGATTGTAGTTGCTTGGAATCCTGGGAATGCAACAATAAGTAAGTTGCCACCTTGTCATTACACATTTGCATTTAATGTTTTAGGAAATAAATTGAATTGTCATTTGACTCAAAGAAGTGGAGATATTGCTTTAGGAATACCATTTAATTTGGCTTGTTATTCGTTATTGACAATGATGTTGGCGAAGGAATGTGGTTATGAAGTTGGAGAGTTTTCTCATACAATAATTGATGCTCATATTTATGAAAATCATATTGAAGGATTGAAAGAACAGTTGACTAGAAAACCTTTAAAATTACCAAAAATTAAGATAGCGGATAAGCCATTTAATGAATTGACATTTGACGATATAAAATTGGAAGATTATGAAAGTCATCCTTTGATAAAATTTGAAGTAGCAGTTTAGTAAAAAAAGAGTAAATATTGGATAGGAAGAAAAATGTTTAGTATAATAGTAGCGATTGGAAAAAATCGAGAAATTGGGAAAGAGAACAAATTATTGTGGCATATTCCAGAAGATTTGAAAAATTTTAGACGAATAACGAATGGAAAGACAGTTATTATGGGAAGAAAAACTTTTGAAAGTATTGGAAGATTGTTGCCGAATAGAAAAAATATAATTTTATCGAGAGAAATTTTAAAGTCAGATTTGAAAAAGTTGGAAAATGAAACTACAAAAGTGGAAGTGTTTGATGACTTTCAAAAAATGACAGACAGTTTTAAAGATTCTAAAGAAGAAATTTTTATAATTGGAGGAGAACAGATTTATAAAATGGCTTTGGAAAAGGAAATAATTGATAAATTATATATTAGTTATGTTGATTTTTCTGATGATGAAGCAGATGCATATTTTCCTGTTATAAAAAATTGTGATTGGAAAGTGATTGAAGAAAAAAAATATGATAATTGGAAGTTTTGTGTATATGAAAGAAAGAAATAGAAAAGGAGCAGTGTAAATTTATGCCGAAAGTAAAATTTACAAAGGAAATTATAGTTGAAGCAGCCTATGAGTTGATGAAAATAGAAGGCTTTAATAATTTAAGCGTTAGAAAAATTGCTAAATATTTAAAGAGTTCAACGGCACCAATATATTTTAATTTTAATACAGTAGACGACTTAAAAGAAGAAATTATTATTTTATCGAAAGAAAAGTTGAAAAAGTATCTTTATGGGAATTACTCTGAGCGAAAGTTATTAAATAGTGCAGTTGGTTTTGTAGTTTTTGCAAGAGAAGAAAGAGAGCTTTTTAGGGCGATTTTTCTTGATGGTGCAGAAAGATTCAAAGAACTTTACGATGAAACATTAAAAACTTTATTAACTGAAGAAATTTTAATGGTAAGTTTTCCTAAACTAACTTTTCAAGAAGCAAAATTATCAGTAAGAAGATTATGGTATTTTTTATTTGGATATGCTACATTGATTTGTACAAGTAGAGATGATGATTACAGAAATGAGCAAACAAATGAAAAAATAGAAGAAAAAATATTAGAAATAACAAGTTATTTTAGAAAAATGTACGCATAAATAAATTTTTTGAAATTTTATTGTAAATTATTAAAAAATTGTAGTTAAAAGTTGGAATAGAAATAATAGAATTTATTAAAATCAGATAATTTTTGGAGAAAATAATGAATAAATATAAGTTTTTTGGAATATTTCTTCATTCTATTTATAGAATGTTGAGTTTTATGACAAGGCGAGAATATTATTATGCTGATGGTGCAGAGATGAATCAGCAAAATATAGTCGTGTTTTGGCATAGAAAGATATTTACTGTTTGTAATGCGACTAGGGTTATAAAAAAGAAAGCATCGATAGTTAGTGCTTCAAAAGATGGAGAGATTTTGTCGGAACTTCTTGCAAGAGAGGGGAATGAGCTAATAAGAGGATCATCGAATAGAGATAATATCAAAAGTTTGAAGGAAGCGATGAGGTATGCTAAAAAAGATTATACGATAGGAATTGCTATTGATGGGCCGAAAGGGCCTATATTTGAACCAAAAGCAGGAGCAATTTTTATAGCTCAGAGAACTGGAGCACCGATATTGCCTGTGAGTTCGTATTCTAGTAGGAAATGGATATTTAAAAATATGTGGGATAAATTAGAAATTCCAAAACCATTTGCAAGATGTGTTCATTATGTTGCAGAGCCTTTTTATCTTCCAAAGGAATTATCAATGGAAGAAGCCACAAAAATAGTGAAAGAAAAAATCCATTCAGCTGGATATAAGGCTTTTGAGATTTATAATGAAAAATATAATAAGAAAAATAAAAAAATAGAATTTAATGAAGAAAATTTTTAAAAATAGGAGGAAAAAATGCCAAAATCATTTTATATAACAACACCAATTTATTATCCTAATGCAGCACCACATGTTGGAACTGCTTATTCTACAATTGTTTGTGATGTAGTTGCGAGATACAAAAGATTAACTGGATATGATGTTAAGTTTTTGACAGGAGTAGATGAGCACGGACAAAAAATTCAAGAAGCTGCAGATAAAAATGGATATACACCGCAACAATGGGTAGATAAAATGTCGTTGAATTTTACAACTTTATGGGAAAAATTGAATATTTCAAACACTGATTTTATGAGAACAACTCAAGAAAGACACATTAATAGTGTCAGAGAAATCGTGAAAAGAGTGAATGATAATGGTGATATTTACAAAGGTGAGTACTGGGGGAAATATTGCGTTTCAGAAGAAACTTTTGTTCCTGAAAATCAGTTGGTTGATGGAAAATATATGGGGAAAGAAGTTATTGATGTAAAAGAAGTTTCATATTTTTTCAAATTATCTAAATATGAAGATGCTTTGTTGAAATACATTGAGGAACATCCTGAATTTATTAAGCCAGAAGGTAAGAAGAATGAAGTTATAGCATTTATAAAACAAGGGTTGCAAGATTTATCGATTTCTAGAACAACTTTTGATTGGGGAATACCATTGGAGTTGGAAGAAGGGCATGTAATTTATGTTTGGTTTGATGCTTTAACTAATTACTTGACAGGAGCAGGGTTTGCTAAGGATCCAGAGGAGTTTGCGAATGTTTGGACTAATGGGACAGTAAATCATGTGATTGGGAAAGATATTTTGAGATTTCATGCGATTATTTGGCCAGCGATGTTGATGTCTGCAGGAATAAAATTGCCAGAAACTATTGCAGCGCACGGATGGTGGACTGTAGAAGGTGAGAAAATGTCCAAATCACTTGGAAATGTAGTAAATCCAGCAGAAGAAGTTGAAAAATATGGATTGGATCCATTTAGATATTATTTGATGAGAGAAGCTACATACGGACAAGATGCTGACTATTCAAAACGAGCAATGGTCCAAAGAATTAATTCAGATTTAGCAAATGATTTAGGGAACCTTTTAAATAGAACAATTGGAATGCAAAAGAAATATTTTGATTCAAAAGTTGTCTTGAATGAAGTGACAGATACATTTGATGCTGAGATAAAGGCATTATGGGAAGAAGTTTTAGTAAATGTTGAAAAGAGAATGAATGAATATCAATTTTCTGAAGCATTGAAGGAAATTTGGAAATTTATTTCTAGAATGAATAAATATATCGATGAGTGTGAACCTTGGAAATTAGCTAAAGATGAAGATTCTAGAGATAGATTGTCAACAGTGATGTATAATTTGGTGGAAGGATTGTATAAAATAGCAGCTTTAATTTCACCATTTATGCCAGATACAGCTCAAAAAATGTTGAATCAACTAGGACTTGAAGTGGATGCTGAGAAAATGAAATTAGAAGATATTAAGGCTTGGGGAGCGTATCCAGTTGGAGGAAAATTAAATGCAGCTGAACCAATTTTCCCTAGAGTTGAATTTGAAGAAGAGCCTAAAAAAGAATACAATGAAAATTTAACTATCGAAAATCCTATAACAATTGATGATTTTTCAAAAGTTGAAATAAAAGTTGTTGAAATTGTTAAGGCTAGTAAAATTGAAGGTGCTGATAAATTATTAAGATTTATTGTTAATACTGGAAAAGAGAAAAGGCAAATTGTTTCTGGAATTGCTAAATGGTATCCAAATGAGCAAGAATTAGTTGGAAAAAAAGTGATGGCAGTGTTAAATTTAGAACCAGTTACATTACGTGGAGAATTGTCGCAAGGAATGTTGTTGACAACGACTGAAAAGAAAAAAACAAAATTAGTTATAATTGATAACGAAGTAAAATTAGGAACAACAATAAAATAAATACATCAAAATAGAATAAAGATAGGAATGAGAACGTATGAAAAAAATATTCTGTTTTTTATTTATTCCGTTTATGTTATTTTCATGTTCAAAAAGTGCTAGAGGTTATGATGAGCTTGAAAAATCATTAATGGGAATATTATTAAAAAAAGATGAAAATAGTGTAATAAAACAATTGGAAAAAACAGCTGATTTAGGAAATAAAGATGTATTTGGACTGGCGTATGCATATTTAGGAGAAACAGGAGAAGATTTTTGGAATAGATATCTCAAAAAAAGTAAAGGGATAGCAGAATTTTACAAAGCCTCTTACTTGCAAAAGCAAAATCCTAATGATGACCAAATTATTCCTTTATTGGAAAGTTCTGCTAAACAAGGGTTTGTTAGATCGTATTTTACATTAGGAAGAATTTATGAGGATAAATTTGAGTTTGGGAAGGCACAGGAGTACTTGAAAAAAGGGAAAGATGCAGGAGATATGTATGCGACTTACTCTTATGAGTATAACAAAAAGTTTTCTGATGAGTACAAAAAAATGGAAAATTTAGACAAAAAATTAAAGAATGGTTCAATTTCAAAGGATGAGAAAAAAGAGCTTGGAACTTTAGTTTTGGAAGTGATGTCAGATTATGAAAAGGCTTATGATATATTGAAAGAATTTATTTCAGAAGGATTTTCCCCAGCTTTGTATGCGAAAGGAAAAATTCTTGAAAGTGAAGATAAAGAAGATGAAGCGGTTCAATTATATAATCAGTCTTTTGAGAAAGATAAATATTATTTGTCAGCTTTTGAGTTAGCCTCAAAACTAGTAAATAGAAGTAAAGATAATTATCAGTTAGCATTGCAAGTGCTAGATGCTGCAAAATCTGATAAATCAGTGATTTTAGGATATCAAGGATTTATATATGAAAATATGAAAGATTATGATAAAGCTGAGGATTATTACCAAAAAGCGATTCAAAAGGGTGATGTAGATGTTATGAATTATTTGGGAAGACTTTATGAAACTAAAAATGAGTTGAAGAAGGCTAAAAATATTTATAACAAGGCATATCAGTTAGGATCAATTCCAGCTGGGTATAGATTGGCATATGTATTGGAAGAGATTGAGGCTGAAAAGACTAAATCTGAAATTAAGGACAATGTTAGAAAAAGTAAGGAAGCTAAACAAATATTAGAAAAACTTTCTGAAAACGGTGATGATTATTCAACAGTAGATTTGAGCTTGTATTATCCTGAAAAGGATAAAAATATAAGAATATTGAATTTAAAGGCAGCAGCGAAGTTGAATTCTACAGCATTTTATAATTTAGGTGTATATTATTACACAAAAAATGATAAAAATAAATCAAAAGTGTATTTTAGAATAGCAAAAGATAATGGTTACGATATTGGACCAGTTTTTGAAAAATTTATTGAAGAAAAATAAATATAAGAAAAAAAAATTTAGGAGGAAAAATGAAAAAAATAGTATTTTTAATTTCTATGGTTGCATTATTTTTGATAGGATGCGAAAAAGAATTTTATGTGGATCAAAAGCCAGGAGCAAAAGTATCAGCATTTGATTTAGAAAATTTTGATGGGAAAAAAGTTAGTAGTAAAAAGTTGATGGACAATGGTAAAAAGACTTTATTTGTGGTAGCGGCAGAATGGTGTCCACATTGTAAAGCAGAGTTGCCAGAAGTACAAAAATTTTATGATAAATACAAAGATAAGGTAAATGTAATAGTTGTATTTACTAATTCAAACACTGATTTAGGTAAAACAAAAGATTATGTTAAAACAAATGAATACACATTCCCAGTATTTTATGACAAAGATGGAAGCATTTTAAGAGGATTTGCTGTTCAAGGTTTTCCTTATAATGTAGTGATTTCAAACAATAAAGTTGAAAAATTCTTAGAAGTTCCAGTTGATTTTGATTCATTAGTTCAAGATTTAGGGAAATAGTGTTATAAGTGGACAAAATCGTTAATTTGAAATTTGTCCACTTTCTGCTTGTAAAATATATTTGAATGGAAAAGGAGAATGAATTATGAAAAAGATAGTATTGTTTCTGTCAATGTTGTTACTGTTTAATATAAGTTTTGGAAATGAATTTCATATTCAAAAGAATGAAAATATTGACATACCAGTTTTTATTTTAAAAGATTTAAATGGGAAAAGCATTGAAAGTAAAAAAATATTTAATAACGGAAAGGATACATTGTTTATATTAGCGGCAGAGTGGTGTCCTCATTGTAGAGCAGAATTGCCAGAAGTGCAAAAATTTTATGAAAAATATAAAAAAGATGTAAATGTGGCGGTTGTTTTTCTTGGAAGTAGCAGTTTAGAAGAGGTGAAAGGATATGTTTTGAATAATAAATTTACTTTTCCTGCATTTTATGATGATGACAACAGTATCTTAGAGGGATTTAATATTCAAAGTGTACCGTTTAATTTTAAAATATCAAACAATAAAATCAAGGAAGTTTTGGAATTGCCAGTCAATTATGAGAGTTTGGTAAAAAGCTTTTCAAAATAGTATTTTTAAAATAGAAGTTATGTTAAAACTGCTTTTAAGATTGGAGTTATATTAAATTGATACAACTTTTATAAAAAAGAATAAGGATATAAAGTGTGATAAAAAAAATCCAAAAGGAGAAAAAAATGATAAAATTGTTGGCGATAGACATGGATGGTACATTATTAAATGAGAAAAAACATATTGATGCTCCACAAAGGGAAGCTATTCAAAAGGCGATTGAGTCTGGAGTAAAAGTAGTACTTTGTACAGGAAGACCTCTATTTGGCGTGTTACCATTATATGGAGAGCTTGAGCTTGAGAAATATAATTTAGATGAGTATGTTATTTTGAATAACGGATGTTCTCTTCGTAAAACTACTGACTGGAAATTATTGAATTTTAAAGAAATAACAAGAGAAGATGTCTTATATTTAAATAAAATAAAGGAAGGATATGATATAGACTTAACAATTTCAAATGATGATGATTACTTCGTGGTCGGAAGTGATGCGAGAGAATGCACTAAAAAAGATGCAAATATAGTTTATGTTGATATAAAGCCAATTTCATTGGAGGAAGCTGTCAGTGGTAAGCATGTGTTTTTTAAAGCTATGTATTTAGGAGATGAAAAAGAAGTAAAAAGATTTCAGAATGATAAAGAAGACTTGTTGAAAAAAATGTACGAAGGAGTGTTGAGCCAAGATCATATTTATGAGGTTTTACCGTTAGGTATGAATAAAGCTGTAGCACTTAAAGAACTGGCAAAAAAATTAAATATAAAAAGAGAAGAAGTAATGGCTCTAGGTGATGGGAATAACGATATAGAAATGTTGGAATTTGCAGGAACGGGAGTTGCTATGGGTAATAGTACTGAATTGGCAAAAAAAGCTGCAAATTATGTGACGGATACAAATATAAATCATGGAGTTGCTAAAGCAATAGAAAAATATATTTTAAATAAAAATTAAAATAACAGTAATAGAGAAGGAAATTAATTTATTAAAAAATATTATGCTATAGGTTAAAGATGTTAAATAAAGCAATTTATTTTTATAGAATTTGATAACTATAGAAATAAATGAAAGGAGAAAACAAGTGTCAGAAGATTTAAAAAAAGAAATAGTAAGTATAGAAAGCAGTACTATTGATACTGTGAAAGAAAAAGTTGCAGACAGATCAGGAGTATTAGGAATAAAGCTTGGCGAAAGTGATAAAAATAAAGATGAAAGAGCTTGGGATTTTAAAAAAATAATTCCAGCAGGAGCCATATTGGTGGCAGCAATTGCGGGGATAGCATATTACCAGTTAGTTGGTCAATATAATATAAAAGCAGAAAGTGCTTATGTGAATGCTCAGCAAGCATCAATTTTACCTCAAATAAATGGTACCATTAAAGAATTGGTCGCTGGAAATGCAAAAGAAGTAAACAAAGGAGACTTGCTAATAGTTCTAGATGATACGAATGCTAAACTGGATTTGCAAAATGCTGAAGCTGGAGTTGCTCAAGCAGTAAAGAGCTACTATGCTTTAGTTGCTCAAAGTAATGCTTTGGATCAGGAAATTGAGACAAGGAAAGCAGCTGTAAATAGATTGGAAAGTGTATATGAGAATGCAAAAAGACTAGGAGATGAAGATAAGATATCTTTAGCTCAAGATGCTTATGAATCTGCACAGTCAGAGTTAAAGGTTAGCATGGCAAATGCAATTACTCCAAAGTCACAGCTAACAGAATCATTGGAAGAATACCCTGCGTTTCAGCAAGCGGTAAGCAAATTTAGAATAGTTTATACAAATATGGCTAGAACTAGATTGTATTCACCAATTACAGGAAAAACTTCATATAAAAATTTAAGTGTTGGTCAAAAAATACAGGAAAATCAACCTGCATTGACTGTTGCAAATTTAAAAAATATGTGGGTAGATGCTAATGTAAAAGAATCTAAATTGAAAAATATTAAAATTGGAAATGAAGTTACATTAATAAGTTCTGTAAATGGGAAAAAATATGAGGGGAATGTTATTGATATAGCACCAGTTGTTGTGACAAAAGGCAGCAAAAAAGATAGCAAGAGTAAAACAGTGTCGATTAAAATTGCAGTTTCTAGAGGAAGTCTAGCTAAAAATGGTGAATTGCCAATAGGAAGTACAATGGCAGTTAATATAAAGACAAAAGCTGATAAAAATTCTCAAAAAAAGGAAAAGGCAACTTTAAAATTAGAAACAGTGACAAATACTTATGAAATTAATGATAATATTATTAATCAAGAAATTTCAAAAATTGTTGAAAAATATCAGCCTAAAAACTAGTTTTAAATTATTATATACTTGAACTGTTAATTTATATATTTTTATAATACGCTACGATTATTGTTTGCATGTGAAATACATGAAAATAATTATTGTGGCGTTTTTTTTGAAAAATATACTTGACAAGAAAAGGTTATTGGAAAAAGGGATCTTAAAAAAAAGGGAAGAAGGCAATAAATATGTTTATTTTACAGAATATTCTCAAGATGATTTATCTAAAAGAGAGTTAATGGGAGTTTTTGAGAAGATTTGCAAGACAAAGTCAGGAGAGCTAATTGTAAAGGCAATTGAGGAAAATGAACTAAGCTATGCAGATTTGGAATTGATTGGAAAAGCGATCGAGAATAAGAGAAAATATGCAGTTGATAAAGTCAAGTGTGACTGTCTTCCAGGACAATGTAATTGCAAGGAACATAATCACTGTGAGAATTAAAAGAATAATATCTAAGAATGGATTTCATAACACAGATAAAAAAGAAAAGGAGAATAGAATGAAAACAGAAAATTATACAGTTACAGGAATGAGTTGTGCGGCTTGTGCTATGGCAGTAGAAAAGGCCGTTAATAAAAAAGAGGGAATTAATGCGACAGTAAATTTGGCAACAGAAAAAATGAATGTTAGTTTTGACGAGAACAAATATGACTTTGATAAAATAAGGGAAATCGTTGAAAAAAGTGGATATGGATTGTTAGAAAAGGTATCTGAGGATGAGAAGGTTCAGATGTATCAAGATAAAATAAAAGAAATGAAAAATAAACTCATATTGGGGATTATCTTTTCAGTTCCATTATTGTATATTTCAATGGGACATCATATGTTAGGAGCACCAGTCCCAAGTTTTTTGAATCATAAGGCACATCCAGTGAATTTTGCATTAGCACAATTGGTGTTTGTGATACCAATTATATATGCTGGGAGAGATTTTTTTATACACGGAATAAAAAATATATTTAGAAAATCACCTAATATGGACTCGTTAATAGCGATGGGATCAGGAGCGGCATTGATTTATAGTATAATTTCTACTATTCATGCGATAATTGATCCAGCTCATGCACATAAATATGCGATGGATTTACACTATGAATCAGCAGGAATTATTATAACATTGATTTCTTTAGGAAAATTATTAGAAGCTAGAACAAAAGGTCAAACTTCATCTGCGATTAAAAAATTAATTGGATTACAACCAAAAAAGGCGAAAATCATTGAAAATGGTGTAGAAAAAGAAGTTTTAATTGAAAAATTGAAAGTTGGAGATATTGTTGTGGCAAAACCAGGTGAGAAGATTGCAGTTGATGGAGTTGTAGTAGAAGGATCAACTTCTGTAGATGAATCTATGCTTACTGGAGAAAGTTTGCCTGTTACGAAAAATGTTGGAGATAAAGTTGTAGGTGGAAGTATTAATAAAAATGGGAGTATTCGATTTGAAGCTACTGAAATTGGGAAAAATACGATGTTGTCACAAATTATAAAATTGGTGGAAGAGGCACAAGGTTCAAAAGCTCCTATTTCTAGAATGGCCGATACTGTTGCGAAATATTTTGTGCCAATAGTTATGGGAATTGCTTTAATTACAGGAATTTCTTGGTATATTTCAGGTTCAGGATTAGTTTCAGCATTGTCGTTTTTCATATCAGTTTTAGTTATTGCGTGTCCATGTGCATTAGGTCTTGCAACACCGACTTCAATAATGGTTGGGACTGGAAAAGGTGCTGAAAATGGAATACTTATTAAAAGTGGTGAGGCATTGGAAACTACTTACAAAATAAAAACAGTTGTGTTTGATAAAACTGGGACAATTACTGTTGGGAAACCAGTTTTGACAGATTTTAAAGTTTATGGAAATCACGATGAAAATGAATTGTTGCAATTGGCGGCTAGTGTGGAAAATCATTCGAAACATCCATTGGCTGAGGCGATTGTGAAAGGTGCAAAAGATAAAAATATTGAATTGAAAAAATATGATAAATTTAGAGCGTTGCCTGGTTATGGAATTAGAGCGACAATTGATGGAAAAGAAATTCAAATTGGAAATAAAAAATTGATGGATAATAAGAAAATTGATATTGCAATTTCTGATAAAGATTATGATGTATTGTCGAATCAAGGGAAAACACCAATGTATATGTCAATTGATAATGAGTTAGTTGGATTAATAGCAGTCGCAGATGTGATAAAGCCTACAAGTAAAGAAGCTATTGATAAATTACATAAGTTAGGCGTTAAAGCGATTATGCTTACTGGTGATAATCAAAAAACAGCAGAATATATTGCAAAACAAGTTGGAATTAATACAGTTGTTTCGGAAGTGTTGCCATATCAAAAATCAGAAGAAGTGAAAAAACTACAAGAAAAAGATGAGTTTGTAGCGATGGTTGGAGATGGGATTAATGATTCACCAGCGTTAGCACAAGCAAATGTTGGAATTGCGATTGGAAGTGGAACTGATGTTGCAATAGAATCAGCGGATATTATTTTGATTAGAAATGACTTGAGAGATGTGGCTAATGCGATTGCATTGAGTAAGGCAACAATTACGAATATTAAAGAGAATTTATTTTGGGCATTTTTCTACAATGTTTTAGGAATACCAGTTGCAGCTGGAATTTTGTATGCATTTTTCAATGGTCCTAAATTGGATCCGATGATAGCGGCATTTGCGATGTCATTTAGTTCAGTATCTGTATTGTTGAATGCTTTGAGATTGAAATTATTTAAAGTAAAATAAGTTTATTAATATTATTGAAGAAAATACCAAAAAATGTTATAATTTTAGTAACATAAAATAAATAACATAAAAAGATCAAGGAAATGGAGTACAAAAATGTCAAAAAAAGTAGATTTCGGGATAAAATCGCAATTAATAACTAAAGAGGAATTATCGAAAAGAGTTAGAGAATTAGGTGAACAAATAACAAAGGATTTTAAAGATGAAAAGGAACCGCTTGTAGTTATTGGATTATTAAAAGGATCAGTAGTGTTTATGGCAGATTTAATTAGAGAAATTAAATTGCCATTGGAAATAGATTTTATCGAAGTTTCTAGTTATGAAGGAACTGAAACAACAAGAGAAGTTAAAATTTTGAAAGATTTAAGAACGACAATAAAAGGGAAAAATGTTTTGGTTGTAGAGGATATTATTGATTCGGGATTCACATTGAAAAAAGTATTGAAATTATTTGGAAGCAGAGAACCTAAGAAAGTGTCATTGTGTACTTTGTTGAACAAACCTGAAAGAAGAGAAGTTGAAGTAGATGTTCAATATATTGGTTTTGAAATACCAAATGAATTTGTAGTTGGGTATGGTCTTGATTATAATGGAAATTATAGAAATCTTGAATATATTGGGATTGCGAATCCAGAAGTATTTGAGTAAAAATAAATTGATTGCAAAAGTAAGAAGGATTATAATTTTTCTTACTTTTGTGAGTTAAAAATTTTAATAGATAAAATAAAAAAATAGGAGAAAAGTTGGCAAAAAGAAAAAGTAAAAAAGAAAATTCTGGAAATCATAAGCATGAAGCGAAGAAAAAATACGGACAAAATTTTTTAGAAGATACGGAATTATCGGATGAAATTTTAGATGTGACAGAAGTTAACGAAGAAACAGATGTAATTGAAATCGGGCCTGGATTAGGATTTTTGACAGAAAAATTGGTTGAAAGTGCGAAAAGTTTGATTGCGTTTGAAATTGATGATGATTTGATACCAGTTTTGATGAAAAAATTTGGAGAAAAAGAGAATTTTACGTTGATTCATAATGATTTTATGGAAGTTGAATTGGAAGAGTATTTATCGGAGAAAAAAGATATTAAAGTTGTTGCAAATATACCTTATTACATAACTTCGCCGATTATTAATAAGTTGATTGAGCATAGAGAAAAAATTTCTGAAATATATTTGATGGTTCAAAAAGAGGTGGCGGAGAGAATAGCTTCAAAGCCTCACAGTAAAAATATGAGTTCACTGACGCATGCAGTTCAGTTTTATGCAGAAGCTGAATATTTATTTACTGTTCCAAAAGAAAAGTTTAATCCTGTTCCTAAAGTAGATTCGGCGTTTATTGTAATTAAGATTTTGAAAGATAAAAAATATGAAAATCAGATTACAGAAAAAGAATATTTTAAATATTTGAAAGAGGCTTTTTCAAATAAGAGGAAAAGTGTTGCGAATAATTTGATGAAATTGGGATTGAGCAAGGAAGAAATTGGAGAAGCATTGGAAAAATTAGGGAAAACAAAATTAGCTAGAACAGAAGAATTTTCAGTACAAGAATTTATTAATTTTATTAAATTATTAAAACAGTAATTAGTTGAGATTTATTTATAAAAATGTAGATAGGTTTCTTATAATAGGAAGTTTTTGATATACTCAAAAAAGAGTATAGTTAGGAAGGGAAAAAATTGAAAAGTTGGGAATATATTATCCAAACCAAAAAAGAGCATATTGATTTTATAAATAAAATTGTGGAAGCGTATGATGGACTTGGAAATGTTAGGACTTTGGATAATAAGAATGGTCTTATAAAAATTATTACAAATTCATATTTGCTTGAAGATATGGATAAAGTTTTGGAAAAATTACAAAAAAAAGGTATTGAGATGGAAATACAGGATAGACGAGAATGGCTAGGAGTATTGTAAATTGTGGAAAATTGAAAAAATAGAAGAGAATTGGAGGGAAAATGAGTAGATACTTTGAAACAGTTAATTTTTGGGTTGAGAATTTATTGGACTCGACTGAAAATTATACGATTGAAAGCAATGAAAAAGGGAAATATGTGGATATTACAATAAATGTAGCTAAGGAAGATATGGGAAAAGTTATTGGGAAAAATGGAAGAATTATTACATCGCTTAGAGTTTTAATTTCTTCATTGGCAAAAAAAGAGAAAAAAGTTGTAAAAATCGAAGTTAAAGAGCAATAATTTAAGTAATTAAGGAATAATTATGAAAAAAACAAATTTGAAAAAGAAAAGCGTTAAATTAAAAGTGTATTATTACGATACTGATAAAATGGGAGTTGTCTATCATTCAAATTATTTGAAATGGATGGAAATAGCACGAACAGAGTATTTTCGAGATGTTTTTCCATATAAATCAATGGAAGAATTGGGATTTATTTTACCAGTAAAAACGCTAAATATTGATTATATTGATTCGGCTAAATATGACG
This sequence comes from uncultured Leptotrichia sp., assembly GCA_963524305.1. Lineage (GTDB taxonomy): Bacteria > Fusobacteriota > Fusobacteriia > Fusobacteriales > Leptotrichiaceae > JABCPH02. Next base: position 212,948 of record CAURGH010000001.1, read on the forward strand.
ATGAAATTGAAGTGTTTGCAAAAATAGAAGAAATCAATAATATAAAAATTAGATTTTCTTATGAGATGTATGATTCTAAAAATGTTTTGAAGGCAAAAGCTGAAACAGTAAATGTTTTTGTGGATAATGATGGAAATTTGAAGAGAATATCAGATGAATTATTGGAAAGATTGACAAAATAATTTTTTTGAAGTTTAAAATGTTTGTAAAAAATAAAAATGTATTCTAAGGAAAGGAGAGAGTGATTTTACAACTTGATAAATTCATATTTTGTAAATGAACTCAATTTTAGACTATGAAAATAATAATTGGAAATGATCATGCAGGAGTAGAATTTAAAAATACAATAATGAAACATTTGGAAGAACAAGGGCATGAAGTAGTGAATGTTGGGACTGATACATTGGATTCAGTGGATTATCCTGATATTGCGAGATCTGTTGCTGAAAAAGTTTTAGCAGAAGAAGGGAATTTAGGAGTAATTATTTGTGGAACAGGAATTGGAATTTCGATAGCAGCAAATAAAGTTGAAGGAATTAGAGCAGCTTTGTGTCACAATGAATTTACAGCTAGAATGTCAAGACTTCACAATAATGCAAATATTGTTTCATTGGGAGCAAGAGTTATTGGAGACGAATTAGGAAAAGCAATTGTAGATACGTTTATTACAACAGAATTTGAAGGTGGAAGACACGCAAGAAGAGTTGGAAAAATTGAAGATTGTGGTTGCAGTTGTGGATGTTAAGCAAATTTTATTAAACTTAAAAAATCGTAATTTATTTTGTTTAGAATAAAAAAGAAATATAAAAGAGGTGATTGTTGTGTCAACAATATTTAAAAAAATAATAGATAAAGAAATACCGGCTAATATAGTTTATGAAGATGAGGATTTTTTAGCATTTCATGATATTAATCCTCAAGCTAAAGTTCATGTGTTAGTAATACCAAAAAAAGAAATTAGAAATTTAGATGCAGCGACAGAGGAAGATGCGTTGTTACTTGGAAGATTACAATTAGTAATTGCTAAAATAGCTAGAGAACTTGGAATTGCTGAAGAAGGATATAGAGTTATAACAAATATTAATGGAAATGGAGGACAAGAAGTGTTCCATATTCATTATCATATTTTAGGTGGAGAAAAATTGCCAGTTACATTAAAATAAGAATTAATTGCTCAGACGGACTTATAATATTTAAATGAGAGAGAAATTTATAAATATTTAATTTTAAGTGGTCTGAGTATTTTTTATTAATTAGGGAAATTGAAAAGGAGAAAAATGAAAGACGTTATTGCAAGTTCGGATAATAAATTTTACAAATTATTAAAAAAATTAGATAAGAAAAAATATAGAGATGAGAATAATATTTTCAAGGCAGAAGGGGAAAAATTTCTAAATGAGAAAATTAATTTTAATAAAATAATTGTGAAGGAATCGAGATACGAATATTTTAATGAAAATTACAATATTGGTGAACATGATAATTTGACGATATTAAAAGATGAGCTGTTTAATGAAGTTTCGACGCAAGAAAACAGTCAAGGAATAATATTTTTGTATTCAAAAAATTTGAATACAATTGATGATATTGAAGGAGATGTCGTGATTTTGGATGATGTACAAGATCCAGGAAATGTGGGGACGATTATTAGAACAATGATTGCGACTGATTTTAGAAATTTGATTTTGACAAAAGGATCTGTTGATGTGTATAATCCAAAAACAGTTAGAGCTACAATGAGTGGAATTTTTAAATTGAATGTGATTTATGAAACACCAGAAAATATTGTGAAATTTTTAAAGGAGAAGAATTATTTAACGATAGCAACAGCATTGCATGAGAATTCTATTTCTTATGATGAGATTGAGCAAAAAGAGAGAAATGCCTATATTTTTGGACATGAAGGTGGAGGAGTTTCAGATTATTTGATTGAAAATTCTGATATTAAGGCGATTATTCCAATTTATGGAAATATTGAGTCATTAAATGTGAGTGTTGCAACTGGGGTGTTTTTATACAAAATGAGAGAGAAAAAAGAAAAAAATAAATAGAGATTTAAGTGAGGATGAATATTTGTGGAGGAACAAAAAAAAATAAAGATTGATGTAGTTGTACCACCTTATAGTGGACACCTATTTCCAATATTAGAGTTAATAAGACCGTTGATAAATGATGAAAAATACGACATTTGCGTGTATAGTGGTGTTAAAAGACAAGAATTTTTAGAAAAATTGGGGTTAAAGCATGTACCAGTTTTGCCAGATAAACCTACGTTTTTCGAGGATATTGCGAACACGTCTGAAAAAACAAATACTTTTATTTATTGGAAACAATTTAAAAGAAATATATCGCAAGTTCCTGAGATTGCGAGAGAGTTTGAAGAAGGTTTCAAAAATAGAAAACCTGATGTTGTAATTGCTGATTTTATTGCGATTCCAGCAGGATTAATTGCAAAAAAGATGGGTATTCCTTGGATAACTTCTATACCAACACCATTTGCGATTGAAAGTAAGACGACGACACCGAGTTATATGGGTGGCTGGTACCCAAGAGAAGGTTTTTTGTATAAATTTAGAGATAGTTTCGGAAGATTTGTAATAAGAAGTTTTAAGAGGATAGTGTGTATGTTGGCTTCAAAACAGTTGAAAATACTTGATTTTAAGCTATATAATGAAAAAAAGGAAGAAAATTTGTATTCGCCACAGTCAATATTAGCTTTAGGTATGAAAGAATTAGAGTTTAGAGATGATTATCCAAAACAAGTAATATGGGCAGGGCCTTGTTTATCTGAGTTTGATGTGAAGGATTACACCTTGGAAGATATTTCTAAATTTAAAAAAAGTATCTTAGTTACAAATGGAACGCATTTGTTATGGGGAAAAAATAATCTTGTAAGAATAGTTGAAGAATTGAGTTCTAAGTTTCCAGACGTGTGTTTTATTGTTTCATTGGGGAATATTAATGGGAAAGGAAAATCTGTTATAAAAAGTAGAGATAATGTGCATATTTACGAATACATCGACTATGGAGCAGTGTTGCCTGTGGTAGATTATGTTATTCATCACGGCGGTGCAGGAATATTATACAATGCCATAAAATACAACAAACCCTCAGTTATAATTCCTCACGATTACGATCAGTTCGATTTTGCAGTGAGAGGGAAAATAGCAGACATTGGTATTCCAGCAAAATTGAAGGATATTAATTCAATTGAAAATGCGTTAAGAGAACTTTTGAATCGTAAAGAATGGAATAATTTGAAAAAAGTTTCTGAAAAATATAGAGAATATAATCCAAGTGAAGTGTTGAAGAGTGAAATTGATAGATTGATGAAAGAAATAAACTAGAGGTTTTGATAAAAAAATTACAAAATGATATCTAAAAATAAATAATTTTTGAAAGGAAATGAAGATGAAAGTATTACTAACAGGGGCTACTGGTTTTTTAGGCGAATACATGATTCAAGAACTTCTGGAAAATAATTATGAAGTTGTGGCTTTTGGGAGAAATGAGAAAAAAGGGAAATATTTGTCTGAGAATTATAAGAATGTGAAATTTGTGAAAGGAAATCTTGAAAATAGAGAAGATTTAGAAAAAATACCAGATAAAATTGATTTTGTTATTCATGCTGGAGGGCTTTCGACAGTTTGGGGAAGATGGGAAGATTTTTATAATGCAAATGTTTTAGGAACTCAAAACGTATTGGATTTTTGTGAGAAAAAATATGTGAAAAGGCTTGTATTTGTATCTTCGCCAAGTGTTTATGCAAAAAAAGGTGATAGTTTACAGGTGAAAGAAGAAGAAGCTCCAACTGAAAATAACCTTAATTTTTATATAAAAAGTAAACTAATGGCTGAGAAATCAATAAAAGAAAGTTCTTATAAATCGTGGGTAATAGTTCGACCGAGAGGGCTTTTTGGAGTAGGGGATACGAGTATAGTTCCAAGACTTTTGAAATTGAATGGTAAAATAGGTATTCCGTTGTTTGCAGGTGGGAATCAAATGATAGATGTAACTTGTGTTGAAAATGTAGCATTATCATTAAGATTAGCTATGGAAAATGAAAATGCATTAGGAAAAATTTATAATATAACAAATGATGAACCTATGAAGTTTAAGGAAATTTTAGATTTGTTTTTTGATGAAATGGGAATAAAAGGTAAATATGTGAATTTCAATTATCCTTTTACAAAAGGCATTGTGACAATCCTAGAAAAAGTTTATTCATTTTTTAAAATTAGAAAAGAGCCCCCGTTAACATTGTATACGCTATATTTGTTGAGATATTCTCAGACTTTATCAGTTGAAAAGGCAAAGAAAGAATTGGGGTACAAGCCAAAAATGACAGTAAGAGAAGGTGTAAAAAAATATGTCGAATATAATAGAAAGAGTTGATTATTTTTCATGTGGCTATTGTAAAAATAAATTAGAAGTAATGTTTAAAAAATCGAAAAATGAAAAAAAACTTTCTGGAATAATAAATTTTCCTGCTGGAGTTTTTTTGATAAAACATAGAGAAATTGGATATATTTTATATGATACAGGCTACGGAATTGATATTTTGAAAAATAATTTTAAATATTTTCTTTATCGAGCACCCAATCCGATTGTATTGAAGAAGGAAGATTTAATTTCTGAGCAACTTTTAAAAAGAGGAATTAAGCAAAATGAAATTCGATATGTAATTTTATCACATTTACATCCAGATCATATTGGAGATGTGAAAAAATTTCAAAATGCAAAAATTATAATAACAGAAGATTGTTATAAAAATTATAAAAATAGTAGGTTAAAGGATCTTATTTTTAAGGAATTCCTTCCAAAATATTTTGAAGAGAGGGTAGAAATAATAAAAGAATACAAGGAATTAAAAGATTTTCCAGTAAAAGTTAATGACTTATTTGGAGATGGAAGTTTGTATTTAGCTTCGATAAATGGACATTCTCGAGGGCAAGGCTGTCTTTTTGTGAAGGAAAAAAATTTATTTATAGCGGCTGATGTATGTTGGGGAGTAGATTTGATGAAGTATACAAAAAGAATGAGAACGCTTCCTAAATTAGTGCAAGATAATTTTAGAGATTATGAAAGAGGAATTGATATTTTGGAGAAAATTCAAGAAGAAAAAATAGATGTGGTTGTTAGTCATGATCCTGAAGAAAGGGTAAAGAAAATTTTGTATGAAAAAAATAATTAGAATATTATCGGAATTTGTGAGTGCTAGATGGTTGAGAAAATGGAATTCGAGAGAAAAATTAGAAAAATATCAAGATAAAAAGTTAGAAAGACAAATCAAATATTTTGAAAAAAAATCACCTTATTTTATGAAACATAAAGTTGATTTAAATGATTTTTTTATTAAATAGTGCAAGAACACTCGCGACTTTAGTCGTGAAATGAATTGCACGAAAATTTTAGTAAGCATATAGGGAAACTTGTATGTAGACACGG
>CAURGH010000002.1:0-201577 GCA_963524305.1 uncultured Leptotrichia sp.
ACCATCCTGTACCATATATTATATTTTGAGTTTACACAAAATTCTGTACACTCTCAATTGTGGGATTTAATGTTGAAAGTATAAATTTCTAACACTTCCAAATTTCCCACAATTTTATTATTTTTCTCGTTTAGATTTTAAAAAATCTATAAAAGTGATAATTTCCTTCTTCTCAGAATCGCTATAATTTTCGGATTTTAAAATAAATTTTTCTAAATCATCATCAGGTACAAACTCATTTTGTTTGTTTAAAAAATAGGTTGTGACAGTACCTGTAATCATTCCAAAAGTTCCAACTCCAATAAGCATAAGGAAAATCGCTACAAATCTACCAACATGAGTTCTTGGTGAAATATCTCCATATCCAACGGTTGTTGCTGTAACAAAGGCCCACCATAAACTGTCTCCATATTTCATTTTTTCTACATAAGAAATAATAAGAGCAGAAATAAGAATTCCAAGTGCAGCCATCATCAATAAATAAATCAAACCATTCAATTTTAAAAATTTTTTAATTTTTTTGTATGTCTTTTTTACGAATAAATAAAGTTTAGAAAGTTTTAGATATCGAAAAAGTTTCGCAAATTTTCTGATTTTAAATATTCTAAATAGTCTAAAAATCGAGTAATATGGAATAATCGAGATTAAATCAGGAATATTATTTTCTATAAAATCAGCTTTGTATTTTGCAAAAATAAACCGAACTATGTAGTCGATAGCAAAAATCAAATAAATCGAAAAATCAATAAATTCTAAAATAGGATTTTTGGAAATACTGATATCGCCATGCAAATCAAGTAGTGATGTTGCAAAACTATAAATGGCGAGAAACATAAAAAAAATCTGATAATTTATTCTAAATCTTTTGTTATGCTGAACATTTTTTTTTAATTTTTTCAATTTAATTTTCACAGAACTTCCTCCTATTTATTGTATTTTTAAGATTATTCGTAATTTTATTTAATTATAGTAAAACTGCTTAAAAAATTATTTAATAACTTTTCTATAAACTACCAACAATGGATTCCAAACACTCGCATTTGTAGGTGAATAAGCAAAATCAATTTCGATAAATTTTTCAATAGGTGTTTCTAAAGTTGTAACAATCGCAATTTGGTCGATAAATTGAGCAACAGCTTGAGCTCCAACCATACTTCCACCTAACAACACTTTTTTATCTTTATCATAGACAACTTCAACTTTTCCAGGGATAGAATCCTCAAATCCAGAATTTTTATACATTGCATGCATTTCAACAACATCTGCATTATATCCTAGATCTAATGCTTCTTTCAATGTCAATCCAGTTTGTGCCAATCTAATGTCATAAAATGAAGTTGCAAAAGATCTTAACAACCCTTTCCAACTAATATTTTTTCCAGATAAGTATTTCGCCAACATCATACCGTGTTTATTAGCGACATCTCCAAACGGTGCATAAAGATTTCTATCTGTTTTGTAGAATTTATTAAATATACAATCTCCAATTGCATAAACATCAGGTAAATTAGTCTCGAATTTATCATTTACAACAATTTTTCCTTGGTCAGTTTTTAAATTTTTAGGAATAAAATCAATGTTAGGAGTAATTCCAATACTAAATAATGCAATATCAAAATTAACGATTTCTCCACTATCTAATTTTACAGCATTTGCTTTCCCATTTTGTGAAACAATTTCAGTAACACCGGCATTCAATTTCAAAGAAATTCCTTGATTTTCAATTTCTTTATAAACTCCAGCTTTCAATTTTTCAGAAAATGAAGGTAAAATTTCTCCAGATTTTTCAATGATTGTAACATTTAATCCTTTTTTGTTAAAGGCTTCTGCAGTTTCAAGCCCAATAAATCCAGCTCCAACAATCACAGCTTTTTTCAATTTATTTTTATTTTCAGTAAGATAATCTTTAATTTTAAAAGCCTCTTCTGCATGAGAAAGCGTGAAAACATTAGTCAAATCTTTAGAATATCCAGAAATATTTGGAATAAACGATTTTGCTCCAACAGCAATCACAAGTTTATCATAACCAAAAATTCCGTTTATTTCTTCTCCTTCAACATTCAAAGTCTTATTTTGAAAGTCAATCCCAGTCACTTTATGATGAATTTTTACGTTAACTCCTCTTTTTATAAAGTCTTCAGGTGTTCCATGTAAAACATCACTTTTTTTCAATTCATCAGCAATAAAATAAGGTGTCGGACAACCAGCCCAAGCAACATATGAAGATTTTTCAAACAAAAAAACTTCATCATTAGGATTCACTTTTTTATATTGAGTGGAAAACATCATTCCTGCTGCTCCACCACCAATTACAACTATTTTCATAAAATATTTCTCCTCTCAAATTAAAATTAAATTTTTATTTTTTTTCTAAATGATTAAACAAGTATCTAAGACGACTTGCAACCATTTTTATTCCAACTTTATTATCTTTTCCTCTAGGAATAATAACATCTGCGTATCTTTTTGAAGGCTCAACAAATTCCAAGTGCATTGGTTTTACTGTATTAATATATTGATTTTTTATACTCTCAAAACTTCTCGCACGTTCATGTAAATCCCTTTCAATCCTTCTTAGCAGTCTTTCATCATCATCGGTATCAACGAAAATTTTTGCATTAAACAAATCACGAATTTTTGGTATAGCAAGAACTAAAATACCTTCTACAATTATCAAATTCGCAGGTTCAATGTGCTCGGTTTCATTAACTCTATTATGAACTTGGAAATCATAAATCGGCTTTTCAATAGATTTTCCATTTTTTAAAGATAAAATATGTTCTTCTAGCAAGTCAAAATCAATCGCATCAGGGTGATCATAATTTAATCCCACTCTTTCCTCATAAGTCAAATGATCATTTCTTTTATAATACGAATCCTGCTCCAATAAAATTGAATGAATTCCTTTTTTTTCTAAATCTTCGATAATCGCCTTAGTTACACTAGTTTTACCAGACCCAGTTCCACCAGCAATTCCAACAATAATCGTTTGATATGACATATATATTTCCTCCCAATTAAAAATGATTTTTTACATAATTAATTATAACACATTATTTTCTTTTTGTCCGTTACAAAAAAATAAATTAATGTGATATAATAAAAAGTATTCTGTATAAAAATGAAATTTGAGGAGGAAAAAATGGACGAAAAAATGAAAAAAATTAAAGAAATATTAGAGAAAAAAGCAGCATTTGATGATGCGATAACGTTGTTGAATTGGGATTTGGAAACAGAGGCACCTAGATTAGCGATTGAGAAAAAGTCTAAGACACTTAATTACTTGTCGGGAGAAAGTTATTCGACTGTGATAAATGATGAATTTAAGGAGCTTGTTTATTCAGTTGATGAAAGTTCTTTGAATGAATTAGATAAAAAAATTATTCAAGAGATAAAAAAAGAAACGTTTGAAAAGATGAAAAAAATACCTAAAGAGGATTATCAAAAATATTCGGAGATTGTTTTAGTAGCTTCAAGAGTTTGGGAGAGAGCTAAAAATGAGGATAATTATGAGATTTTTAAAGATTATTTGAAACAAATTATAGAATATAATAAGAAATTTATTAAATTGAGAGGATATGAAGGGCATCCATATAATACGCTTTTGGACGATTATGAGCCAGAAATGACAGTTGTTGAATTGGATAAATTTTTTGAGAAGGTAAGAACGGAATTGTCGCCGTTGATTAAGAAAATTGCTAAGAGCGAGAAAAAAGTTTTAGATGAAGAAAAAAGAAAAAAATTCAAATTATTGAAATTTGATATTCAGAAGCAGAAAGAGCTGTCGAAAGAGATTCTAGATGTGATGAAATTTGATTTTGAGAGAGGTATTTTGAAGGAAAGTGAGCATCCATTTACTACTGATATGGGAAATAAAGATGTTAGAATTACGACACATTATTATGAGGATAACTTATTGAGTTCAGTTTATTCAACAATTCATGAAGGTGGACATGCTTTGTATGAGCAACACATTACAGACGAGATATCTAATACGATTTTAGGAAATGGAACTTCAATGGGAATTCATGAATCACAATCGAGAATTTATGAAAATATGTTTGGAAGAAGTCGAGAATTTTTAAGTTTTCTTTATCCTAAAATTGAAAAAGTTTTTGATGGAATATTGTCAAAAAATGGGATAATTGCTGATGATTTGTATGTTTTAGCAAATGAAGTTGAAGAGTCGTTTATTAGAATTGAAGCTGATGAATTGACATATCCAATTCATATTTTGATAAGATATGAGCTTGAAAAAGAAATTTTTGGTGACTTGGATAAGGAAGTTGATGTAGATGAATTGGCAAAAGCTTGGGCTGATAAATATGAAAAATATTTGGGAATTAGACCGGAAACTTATTCAAAAGGAATTTTGCAAGATGTTCACTGGGCTTCAGGATTATTTGGATATTTTCCTTCATATGCGCTAGGAAGTGCTTATTCTGCACAAATTTATGATACAATTAACAAAAAAGTAAATATTTTAGATGAATTAAAAAATGGAGAATTCGGTAAAATAAATGAAATTTTGAAAAGCAATATTCATCAATTTGGAAAAACAAAAACACCAAAAGAAATAATAAAAGACATGACTGGAAAAGAACTTGATTCGTCATATTATATTGATTATTTAATTAGTAAATTTTCTGAGATTTATTAAAAAACATTTAATTTAGTTTCAATCTATTGAAATTTAAGATTTTCAAGGTATACTTTTATCAAAGTAAGAAATTCAAAAAAATTGATAAACATATATTTTTAGTAAATAGAGTTGAATTTTTTTTGAAAGAGAGGGATGAAAATGATACACACGAATGAAGAGATGCAGCAAATACAAAAAAGGTTTATAGATTTAGAGATAAAAAGTTTTGCTAGAGAGGTAATTGAATTTATCGATGACAGTCCAAGTGCCTATCATGCAGTAAAAAATTCATCAGATATTTTGGAAGAAAATGGATTTCAAAGATTGAATCCGAGAGAAGAATGGGAATTGAAAAAAGGTGGCAAATATTTTGTAAAACAATCAAATTCTGCAATAATTGCATTTACAGTGGGGAAAGATGTAGATTTGTCAAGAGGTTTTAAAATATTTGGATCGCACACAGATTCTCCTTGTTTCAGAATAAAACCAAATCCTGAGATGATTACAGAAAACATAATTCGATTGAATACGGAAGTTTACGGTGGACCAATTTTAAGTACATGGTTTGACAGACCACTTTCAATTGCAGGAAGAGTTATTCTTAGAACAAATGATCCATTTTTTCCAAAAACGGTTGCTATAAAATTTGATGAGCCGTTAATGACAATACCAAATTTAGCAATACATCAAAACAGAGATGTTAACAATGGGGTAAAAATTGACAGACAAAAAGATGTACTTCCAGTAATGGGATTAATCAATCAGACATTTGAAAAAGATAATTTTTTATTAAATTATATTTTTGATAAAATTAATTTGAAAAAAGAAGATATTTTAGATTTTGATTTGTATGTTTACAATGCTGAAAAAGGATGCCTTTTAGGAGCAAATGAAGAATTTATTTCAGCACCAAGAATAGATAATTTAGTTTCGGTTTATGCAGGACTTTTAGGATTGGTGGAAAGTGAGCATAATCAAAAGCAAATAAATGTTTTTGTGGCTTTTGATAACGAAGAAATTGGAAGTGCAACAAAACAAGGGGCAGATTCAAATTATTTGACACACACATTGGAAAGAATAGTGTTAGGATTAGGCTATACAAGAGAGAATTTCTTGAGAATGTTAAGCGGATCGTTTATGTTATCGGCAGATGCAGCGCATGCAGCACATCCTGCACATATGAATAAAACCGATCCTACAAGTAGAGGTAGAATTAATGAAGGTATTTCAGTAAAAATTAGTGCTAGACAAAAATATACTTCAGACGGATTTTCAACTTCTGTAATAAAACAAATAATTGATGGAACAGATATTAAAATACAGCCGTTTGTAAATGAGTCAAATGAATTAGGAGGAAGTACAATAGGACCTATTTCTTCAACTCACTTGGAAATTGATGGAATAGACATTGGAATACCTATGCTTGCAATGCACTCGGCAAGGGAACTTTGTGGAGTGTCAGATGTTTATTTTTTGAAAGAATTGGCAACAGAATTTTTTGAAAAATAATAAAATTAAAATATAAGTAATATAAATGTTTGCTTAATAATAATATATTTTACAATTATGATTTTTTGTGATAATATAAATACATAATAAAGCTAAATAGATGAAAAGACTGTGATAGAGAGAGTAGCTTTTTACAGAAGTTAAGAGCGAGTTAGAGATGGTGGAAGTCTAACAATGGAGTAATTAGTGAAGAACACTCTGGAGTTGCTCACCGAAAGAATTTCTTTTGGAAATAAGAGATTTAATGTAAATCTTAAATAATTAAAATGATAAATTAAATCAATAAAAAGAAATTTTAGTAGACTGAGACGTGATCCAATTACGTTAGTATTGGCGGGTATCGAGTGCATGTAAAGGCATTTCCGTACATTGTAATTATGAAAAATCTTAATTGTAAATTTGTTTTGACAAGTTTGTAACATATTAATTCATAAAATGTATATATTTATAATACCCGCAATTTTTTAGAGATTGCGGTTTTTTCTTTGTTTAGCAATTAAGTAGTTATGAAAATTTAAAAGAAAAAGAAGGAGAGAATTAGTATGTGTGGATTTGTATTTGCATCAAAACAAAAAATTAATAAGGAAATGTTTAAAAAAAGTTATGACAATATTTTTCATAGAGGGCCTGATAACCAAACAATCAAAGAAGAAGATGGAATTTGGGGATTTCATAGATTATCAATTATGGATTTGTCGGCGAAAGGAAATCAGCCGTTTGAAAGAGAGAGTAAAAAATTGATTTGTAATGGGGAGATTTATAATTTCTTGGAATTGAAGGAATTGTTGAAGGATGAGTTTGAATTTAAGTCTGAAAGTGATTGTGAAGTACTTATTCCGCTTTATGAAAAATTTGGATTTGAAATTATGCTGAAAATGTTAGATGCTGAATTTGCCTTAGTTTTATTTGATGGAGAAACTGGTGAAATAATGGCTGGGAGAGATCCAATTGGTATAAGACCGATGTTTTATGGATATGATAAAGAAACTGGTGGAATCGCATTTTCATCAGAAGCTAAAGGGTTAATAGAATTTTGTGATGAAGTATTTCCATTCCCTCCAGGTCATTATTACAAAGATGGAGAATTTCATTTGTACAATGATTTAGCGGATCCAAAAAGAATTATTGATGAAGATTTGGATACGATAACTTCTAAGATTAGAGAAAAATTGGAAAAAGGTATAATAAAAAGATTGCATTCGGATGCGCCGTTGGGATTTTTGTTGAGTGGTGGATTGGATTCTTCATTGGTTTGTGCAGTTTCTCAAAAATTTTTGGATAAACCGATAAAAACTTTTGCAATTGGAATGGAAACAGATCCGATTGACTTGAGATATGCGAAAGAAGTAGCAGATTTTTTAGGAACGGAGCATACGGAAGTAATTATGACAAAAAAAGACGTTTTGGATTCGTTGGAAAAAGTAATTTGGCATTTGGAAACATGGGATATTACAACAATAAGAGCAAGTATTGGAATGTATTTAGTGTGTAAATATATTTACGAAAACACTGATTTGAAAGTGCTTATGACAGGAGAAGTGAGTGATGAAATATTTGGTTACAAATATACAGATTTTGCACCGACACCTGAAGAATTTCAAAAAGAATCTCAAAAGAGAATTAGAGAATTGTATATGTATGATGTGTTGAGAGCTGATAGAGTTATTGCTGCAAATTCGTTAGAAGCAAGAGTTCCGTTTGGTGACTTGGATTTCGTAGATTATGTTATGAGCGTGAATCCTGAGAAAAAAATGAATAAATATAACAAAGGAAAATATTTGTTGAGAAAAGCATTTGAAGGATTAGACTACTTGCCAGATAGCATTTTGTATAGAGAAAAAGCAGCATTTAGTGATGCAGTAGGACATTCAATGGTTGATTATTTGAAAGAATATGCAGAGGAAAAATATACCGATGAAAACTTGAAAAAAGCAGCAGTTAAATATCCATATAGAACACCATTTACAAAAGAATCACTACTGTATAGAGATATTTTTGAAAAATTTTATCCAAATAAAGCCGAATGGATAAAAGATTTCTGGATGCCAAATAAAGAGTGGGAAGGATGCGATGTAGACGATCCAAGTGCAAGAGTGTTGAAAAATTATGGAGATAGCGGGAAATAAGATTGGTAAAAACTTTTATCTTTTTTAGAGCAAATAAGCGAGAATAATGAAAATATTTTTTTGGGCTAAATGAAATAAATTGAAAAAAATAAAAAAATAATCAAGCAGAAAAATGAAAAGTATGATATAATAGTTTGTATTAGTAAAAAAAGGAAGGTAAAAGGAAAGAATGCAAAAATTTGAAGATTTAGGATTGAGTACAGAGTTACTTAATGCATTGAGCAAAAAAGGATTTGAAGAACCAAGTGAAATACAAAGATTAGTAATACCAGAATTATTAAAAGAAAGAACACATTTAATAGGACAAGCACAAACAGGAACAGGGAAAACGGCAGCATTTAGTATACCAATATTGGAAACAATAGATGCAGATAAAACAGTAAAAGCGTTGATTTTAGCTCCAACAAGAGAGTTGGCAAATCAGGTTGCAGATGAAATTTATTCATTAAAAGGCAAAAAAGATATAAAAGTATTGGCTGTGTATGGAGGAGCTTCTATTGAGCAGCAAATAAAAAACTTGAAAAAGGGTGTAGATATTGTAGTTGGAACACCTGGAAGAGTTATGGACTTAATGAGAAAGAAAATTTTAAAAGTTGATAACTTAGATTATTTCGTATTGGATGAAGCTGATGAAATGCTTAATATGGGATTTCTTGAAGATATTGAATTAATATTAGAAAAAACAAATGATGAGAAAAAAATGTTATTCTTCTCAGCAACAATGCCTAAAGCTATTTTGGATATTGCCAAAAGATTTATGGTTAACTACAAAATGTTAAAAGTTGAAAAAAAAGAATTGACAACTAATTTGACAGAACAAATTTATTATGAAGTAAAACAAGAAGATAAATTTGAAGCATTATCAAGGGTTTTAGATTATGAACAAGATTTTTATGGAATCGTTTTCTGTAGAACAAAATCTGAAGTTGATGATGTAACAAATAGATTGAAAGCTAGAAACTATGATGCTGAATGTATTCACGGAGACATCACTCAAGGATTAAGACAAAAAGCGTTGGATTTATTTAAGAAAAAAGTACTTACAATATTAGTAGCGACAGATGTTGCAGCAAGAGGAATAGATGTAAGTAACTTGACACATGTAATTAATTATTCGATACCACAAGAGGCGGAATCTTATGTTCATAGAATTGGAAGAACAGGAAGAGCTGGACATAAAGGTATTGCAATTACGTTTGTAACACCGAGAGAAGCTAGTAAATTAGCGCAAATTAAAAGAATTACAAAAACAGACATTAAGAGAGAAAACATACCAAATGTAGAAGAAATCTTAAATGCAAAAAAAGAAGCGTTAATTGCTTATGTGGATGAAATTATTAAAGAAAACGACCATAATGCATATGATCAGTTGGCGACTGAATTATTGGAAGGAAGAGATCCACAACAAGTTTTATCTTCTGTGTTAAGACATGTTTATGAAGATGAATTCTTGCCTGAAAATTATAATGAAATTGAAAATGTAAAAGTTAAAATTGATGATAAAACTAGATTATTTATTGCATTAGGTTCTAAAGATGGTTATAATGCTGGTAGATTGTTAGATTTATTGAATAAAAAAGCTAAAACTCCAGGAAGAAAAGTTAAAGATATTAAGATTATGGATAAATATTCATTCATAACAGTACCTTTACAAGAAGCAGAATTTATTATTAGAGCTTTAAATTCAAAAAAAGATTCTAAACCATTAGTAGAAAAAGCAAATAGCAATGGTGGAGGAAGTTCAAGCAGTAAAAAATCTGGTGGAAGAAGAAAAAGAAAATCAGCAGACAAAAAATCAGATAAAAAATCAAGCAAAAAACAAGAGAAAACTTCTTCAAAAAGAAAAAGAAGTTCAAAAAAATCAAAAAAAGATAGACATTAATCTAAAAATTTGATACTATCATATACAAATATCCTCTTAAAAATCTGTTAGTTCTTTAATAGATTGGATAGGGGAAATTTATTTAAGTAGAGAATTGTTAGAGTGAAAGGAGGACACAACGGAAAAGTTGTGTTTTAAGATTATGAAGAAATTATTGTTAATTACAGGATTGTTAGGAATCATGGTTTCTTGTGGTTCAAAAAAAGAAGTTTCAGCAGCTCCAGCAGGAGTTCCAAAAGAGTATACGCAATACTTGGATACCTTAAAAGCTGACAACAATTTAAAAATTACTATGGGAGGAAACCCTGTTACGATTGTTGGAAAAGAAACAAAAGTTGGAGATACGTTAAAAGGTGTTCCATTAACGGTAAATAGCAAATTGGAAGAAAAAAATATTTTAGCAGATAAAGCAATAAAAGTTATTTATACAGCACCTTCATTGGATACGAAAGTTTGTTCGTTGCAAACAAAAATGTTGAATACGGCAGCAGCTAAATATCCAAATGTTAAATTTTATTCAGTTACTGTGGATACTCCATTTGCACAAGAAAGATTTTGTACAGCGAATGATATAAATGGAATTAAAGCAGTTTCTGATTACAAATATCATCAATTTGGAGCACAAAATGGACTTTTAGTGAAAGAAAGTGGATTATTAACGAGAGCATTGATGATTGTTGATGAAAATAATGTTGTTAAATATATTGAATATGTGCCAGAACAAGCTAAAGAAGCTAATGTTGATAAGGCATTGAAATTCTTACAAGAAAAAATGTTGAAAAAATAGACAAAGATTGTGAAAAATACGCTAGATGCTTGTTGTAAAAACAGGTTGAAAGGCGTATTTTTTATTTTCAAAAAGATTGATAAAAAGTGGAAAATTGGATATAATGAAACTGTTAATTCTATTTTATTTTTTGAGAGACAAACAGCTGATATTAAAGGTGGAATTAATTTTGGAATAGATACTTGTTGGGTAAATTTGTTAGGAAAAGATGAGGATCCAGAAATTAAAGCAAAATATAAAGTTGATAAGTTAAGTGAGTTGTATGAAATAATTTAAGTTTTTATGAAATGATAAAAGGAGAACAAAATGAAAAGAAAAAAGTGGATAAAAATTGTATTGTGTTTATTGGTCTTTAATAATTTTCTTTTGGCAGAAAATTTTTTAGAACATAGTGAAAATTCGTGTGATAATAAATGTTCAGATAAGCTGATTTTAGTTAGCGAGACAGATAAAAAATCAGAAGAAAAATTTGTTGTTAATAATGAGATAGATACTGTTCCAGAAACAGATAAGAAAATTGGAATTGCACTTGGTGGGGGTTCAGCAAAGGGACTTGCACATATTGGGGTTTTGAAGGTTTTGGAAGAAGAAAAAGTACCGATTGAGTATGTGACGGGAACGAGTATGGGAAGTATAATTGGAGGACTTTATGCAGCAGGATATACAGCGAAGGAATTAGAAGATATTGCAGTTCGTATGGATTGGATGGGACTGTTTAATGATAAAATTGATAGAGAGAAAAAAGGGATAGTAAGGAATATGATTGAGGATAGAAATACATTGAGTTTGCCTATGGAGAAGTTTATGCCTAAAATAACTTCTGGGGCAATTGGTGGTAAAAGCGCAAGTGAAAAATTGAATGAATTGTTGTATGGTGTACTAGATAAAAATGATTTTACGAAATATCCTAAAAAGTTTGCAGCAGTAGGAACTGATTTGAATACAGGAGAAGGAGTAATGATAACAAAAGGTTCGTTGGCTACTGCGATTCGTTCGAGCTTATCATTGCCATCAATTTATAATCCAATGCAAGTTGGCGATAAATTGTATATTGATGGTGGAGTTGTTAGAAATTTGCCAGTTCAAGATTTGAAGGTTTTGGGGGCAGATTATACAATAGGGATAAATGTTGGAAGCGGATTTGAAAAGAGAGATTTAAATAAAATGACATTGGTTGATGTAGTTTCAGATGCAATGACAATAGCTGGTAGGCAGGAAGTTGAAAGACAGATTAGAATGTTAGACATGTACATGGCTCCAGATTTATCAAAAGTGGAAGCGTATGATTTTTTGAAAGCAAAGGATATTATTGCTATGGGAGAAAAATTGGCAAGAGATCATATTGATGAAATTAGAAAATTAAGTAATCCAAAGAAATTTGATGAACTAGAAGAGAAAAGAAAAGAGTTTAGAAAAACTTGGGAAAATGAATATGATATAGAATCAGTGGAAATTCGAGGAAATAAAAAGTATGAAACAGAATATTTTAAACGATATTTGCCTGAAAAATTAGGAAAAATGAATGAAAAAGAATTGGAAAGCATTGTAGATAATTTGTATAGAAATGGTGATTTTTCAACAGTTTATTACGAAATAGCGGATGGTAATAAATTGGTTATTAATGTTCAGGAAAAAGCAGGGGATTACTTGACTTTTTCTTCAAATGCAAATACAGAAGATCTAGCAACAATAACAGTTGGGATTCAAGGAAATAAGACGCTTGTAGGTACGTTGGATACTCGATATCAATTAAAAGGAATTGTTGCTGATGAATATGGCATAAATGGAGCGGGAACTGTTCTTTTTGGAAAATCAAATAAACTTTTAGGAGTTGCCGATTTTGATTATAAAAGAGACAAGATAAAAAATCAATATTTTATGAATGACAAGTATGATTTTGAGAATCATAAATTTAGAGCAGGATTAGGACTTGGAGTAGAATTAAATACGAATACATTATTTTTAGTTGGTGGAGGTTATCAAATATCTGATGTGAATAGAAGTTTGGATAAAACTATGAATAAAAAAATAAAATTCCCTTATTTTGAAACAAGTTTAACGCATGATTCAAGAGATGCAATTAATTTTGCTACGAAAGGTTCTTATTTTAAAGTAGATTATGTAAAAGGATCTTCAAAAGAAGCAAAATTTGATACTTTGTATGCAAAAGGAGAAGTAAATATACCTCTTGGAAAAAAAGTAACAGTGACACCTAGTGTAACTTATGTAACAACTAATGGAGATAAAGTTCCTGAAACTTATAGACCAAAATTAGGTGGTTTTTCAGAAACTGATTATTCGATGGAATTTGGTGGAATACCTGTGGATAAATTGTCGGGAAATAGTATTTTTGTTGGGAAATTGAATTTACAATATCAAATAAATAAATTTGTATTTGCTGGAGTAAATGGAGCAATTGCAAGAATATCAGATAAAGGATTTGATTTTGGAAAAGATCAAAAAGAAAATTATGGTTTAGGTGTTGGGGCTAGATTGCCAATAGGACCGATATATTTTGGATTAGCGAAGTCACCTGGAGAAAGTGTGAGATACATATTTAACATTGGATATGAACCAAAAGCATTTAATGAAAATTAAATAATTTGTTTGATTTATTAAAAAATAAAAATTTTTGAAAATGAGGTATGATGCATGAGAAAAAAATTAAAAAAAGCACTTTTAGTGTACAATCCAAAATCAGGTAATTCAAATTTGATTTTAAATAATTTTGATTTAATAACGACAGAATTGCTGAAAAAAGGGATAATTTTAACTTTATATAGTATAAGTCGAGATTATGACAGATTAGTAGAAATCTTAAAAAAAGAAAAGTATGATATTGTGATTTTATCTGGTGGAGATGGAACTTTAAGTAGATGTTTGACAGATATGTACAATGAAAATATTGAATTTCCTGAAATTGCAATTTTTCCAACAGGGACATCTAACGATTTGGCAAAGTCTTTGAACCTAGGAGAAAAAATTGAAGATTGGATAAATAATATTTTGAATAAAAAATCAAAATTTGTTGATTTTGGTTTGATAAATGGGAATAAAATATTTTTATCTTCATATGCCGGTGGACTTTTTACAAAAGTTTCATATGCAACAGATAAAGGATTGAAGAAAACTTTTGGGAAAACGGCATATTATATAACGGGTATTGATGAGTTGAAAAATATAAAAAAATTTGATTTAAAAATGAAAATAGATGATAATGAAGATATTTCGGAGAAAGCAATTTTGTATATGATTTTAAATGGTAAAAATGTTGGAGGATTTGATGAATTACTTCAAAATGCAAATGTTGATGATGGAATTATGGATATTTTAATTGTAAAAAATATAGAAAATCCTTTAGAAATTTCAAAAATTTTGTTTGATTTATTTAATGGACAACTTATTAATAATGAAAATGTGCGAAGTTTACAAGCGAAAAAATGTGTAATTGAAGAAATTTCAGAAGAAATTGGAGTGAGTATTGATGGAGAAGAAGGAGAAAATGAAAAAGTTAAGATAGAATTTATAAAAGATAAGTTAAGAATTTTTTATTAAATTTTATAATTATTAAAAAGAAAAATAATCTAATTATATTATTTATAGCTAAAGTTTGTAAATAAATTAAAGAAAATTTTATAAAAATAAAAAAAATAATAAAAATTTGGTGATTTATATGAAAAAAATAATTTTCAAATTACCAAAAGATGTGGTATAATAGATGTATACAATATTAATAAAAAAAAGTGTGGAGGAAGTGAATTTATGAATAAAGGATATTTAAGTTTTGTTTTACATGCTCATTTACCTTATGTAAGACATCCAGAGTACGAAGAGTTTTTGGAAGAAGATTGGTTATACGAGGCAATAACTGAAACATACATCCCACTTTTAGAGATGTTTGAAAACTTAACTAGAGATCATATACCTTGGAATTTAACATTAACAATGTCAGGAACATTGGTAAATATGTTGAATGATGATCTTTTGAGAAACAGATATATGAAGCATATAACAAAATTAGTTGAATTTTGTGAAAAGGAAGTAGAAAGATTAAAACCGTATCCTGATATGCTTAAAGTTGCAAATCATAATTTACATGTACATAAAACTGCAAAAGATATTTTTGTAAACAAATATCATAAAGATTTAGTTGGAGCATTTAGAAGATTCCAAGATCAAGGAAATTTAGAAATAATTCCAGTTACAGCAACACATGGATTTTTACCAGTAATGAAAGATTATCCTGAAGCAGTTAATGCACAAGTGTATATGGCTAAAAAAGACTATATTAAAAATTTTGGTAGAGAACCTAAAGGAATTTGGTTAGCAGAATGTGCGTATTATCCAGGGCAAGATAAATACTTAGAAAAACATGGATTTAGATATTTTTTGGTTGATGCACATGGAATTATGCATAGTGATCCAAGACCTGTTTATGGTATTTATTCTCCAGTTTATACAAGAAATTTTGTAGCAGCATTTGCTAGAGATTTGGAATCGTCTGAACAAGTTTGGAGTTCGGAAAGTGGATATCCAGGAGATGGAGCTTACAGAGAGTTCCATAAAGATGCGGGATATGAATTAGATTATGATTATGTAAAACCTTATTTACATAGTGATGGTGTAAGAAGAAATATTGGAATAAAATATCATGCGATAACTGATAAAAAAGGAACTTATAAAGCAGTTTATGATCCAGAAGTAGCATACAACAAGGCAAAAGAACATGCTTATAATTTTGTTTTCAATCGTTCAAAACAAATTGAATTTTTGGCCTCTAGAATGAAATACAGAAAACCAATAGTTATCTCACCTTATGATGCAGAACTTTATGGACACTGGTGGTACGAAGGGCCTATTTTCTTAGAATGGGTATTCAGAGCAACAGCTGAATCAGATTTCTCAACAATAACACCATATAAATATTTAGAAAAATACCCAACAAATCAAGTTGTAGATGTAAGTATGTCAAGTTGGGGAGCAAATGGATATTATGATGTTTGGATAGATGGATCAAATGATTATGTTTACAGACATTTACATAAAGCAGCTGAAAGAATGATATCATTAGCTAATGGTAGAGATCCACAAAATGAATTAGAATATAGAGCATTAAACCAAGCAGCGAGAGAATTATTAATGGCTCAAACATCTTGTTGGGAATTTATAATGTATACAGGAACAATGGTTGGTTATGCACAGAAAAAAGTAAGTGACCATATTCATAGATTATTTAAGATTTATGAAGATTTCAAAAATGGAACACTTGATGAATCTTGGATAAAAGAAATCGAATACAGAGATAATATTTTCCCTGAAATTGATTATAAAATGTATAAAACAAGTTGGTTATAAAATTTAATACTGATGAAATCTAAGCACTTTGTTTGTGAGAGAATACTTGCAAAGTGCTTATTTTTAAATAATTGATAAAATTTGAATAGAAATATATGATCTTAGAAAGGAATAAAATGATATATTTAGATAATGCAGCAAGTACAAAACCTAAGCAAGAAGTCATTGATGTAATGATTGAATCAATGAAAGAAAATTTTGCAAATGCTGATGCAATACATGAATTTTCACATAAAATTGCTCAAAAGATTAAAAAGTCACGAAAAATAGTAGGAGATTTTTTGGGAGTTGACGGAAACAGAATATTTTTTACAGCTGGTGGAGGAGATGGAAATAATTTGCTGTTACAAGGGATCATTGAAGCAAATTCTCGTACAAAAAAACATTTAATCACAACTAAAATTGAACATCCAACCGTTTTTGAAAATTTTCGTTATTATGAACAAAAAGGATTTGAAGTAGATTATTTAGATGTTGATAAAGATGGATATGTAGATATTGAACAATTAAAAAATCTATTGAGAGAAGATACATTGATAGTATCGATAGGAGCTGTTAATAGTGAAACTGGTGCAATTCAAAATCTTGAGGAAATTGGAAAAATTATAAAAGAGAAAAGTAAGGATATTTATTTTCATACAGATTTTGTACAAGGGCTTGGAACAGTAGATATTAAATTTGATGAGATTCCAGTAGATGCTATAACTATGAGTGGACATAAGATTTATGCACCAAAAGGAATTGGAGCAATTTATTTGAAGAAGGATGTAAAAGTTATAAATGTTGTAAAAGGAGAAAATTCTGAAAACGGAATAGTGAAGAGAACAATGCCGACAGAGCTGATTTTTGCCTTTACAAAAGCTGTAGAATTGTTACAAAAAAATTATAAGAATGATATGAAAAAAATTCAAGAATTGAAAGAAAAGTTTGCAGAAAAAATTGAAAAGAATATAGAAAATGTGAAGTTTAATTCAGGGTTTGATATAAAAAAATCAAGTCCAAAAATATTGAATGTATCATTTAAAGGTGCAAAAGGTGAAGTGTTAACTCATTTTTTAGGAATGAATGAAATTTATGTTTCGACAGGTTCGGCTTGTTCTTCAAAAACTGGAAATAGCAGAATTTTAGAAGCGATGAAACTTGATCCAAGTGAAATTAATGGAGCAATAAGATTTAGCTTTTCTATTTATAATACTTTGGAAGAAATTTCTGAGGTTGTAACAGTATTAAAATCAAGTGTTGAAAGAATTAGAAAGATGAGATAAAAATTAATTATTGCATTTTTTTTGATAAATCTTTATAATAATGATTGGGAAATTAAAAATAATGAAAGAAAAATTAAAAATAGAAAGGAAAAAATTAATGAGTTATACCAATAAAGAATTACTAAATTCAATAGGTTTAGCTTATGGAGAGTTGTCTTTAAAAGGAAAAAACAGAGGACAATTTGAAAAAAAGCTAAGAAATAAAATAAAAAAAGTATTAGAAGGTTTTGAGTATACGCTATTTGATGACATTTCAAAACCATATCTTTTTATCAATTCAGAAGATTTGGATGCAGTTACTGAAAAAATGAAAAAAGTTTTTGGAATTGTAGGACTTAATCAAGCATCAAAAGTTGATAGAGAAGACGAAAAGATAAAAGAAAAGCTTTTACAATTTGCAGAATATGCTTATGAAAAAGGAGCTAGAAATTTTAAAGTTGTGGTAAATAGAAGTAATAAAGGTTTTGAAAAAAATTCAATGGAATATGCAAAAGAATTGGGAGCACATATTTTGATTAATAGTCCGTTTGAAAAAGTTAAAATGAAAGATGCAGATATAATTTTTAATGTAGATATTAGAAAAAATGTGTACATTTATACTGATAAAATAAAAACTTATGGAGGATTACCTTTAGGATCAACAGGAAAAGGTCTTGTTTTGCTATCTGGAGGGATAGATAGTCCTGTTGCTTCGTTTATGATGGCAAAAAGAGGAATGAGATTGAATTTTGTCACATTTCATAGTTTTCCATTTACAAGTAAACAAGCGTTGGAAAAAATTAAGGAACTTACAGAAATATTGTCGATTTATACAGGGAAAGCTAGACTTTATTCGATGAATATTTTAAAAATTCAGGAAATAATCAATGAAAAAACAAAAAAAGATTTGGCGACAATATTAGGTAGAAGAGCAATGATGAGATTAGCAGAAAGATTGGCAAATACGATGCAATATCAAGCATTAATAACAGGGGAAAGTTTAGGACAAGTCGCTTCACAAACAATGGGAGGATTGACTTGTACAAATGCAGTTATGGAAAAATTACCTGTATTTAGGCCATTGATTGGGATGGATAAAACAGAAATTATTGATATTGCGAAGGATATTGACACGTATGAAAAATCAATAGAACCTCATGAAGATTCATGTGCATTGTTTGCGCCGAAACATCCAGTAACAAATCCGAAGTTGGAAGATGTTTTAGCAGAAGAGGAAAAAATTGAAAATTATGATGAAATTTTAGATGAAATATTTAATGAAAAAGAATATTTTAATATAGGATAATTATCATAAATTATAGAAAAATGGAGAATAATAATGGAAAATAATAAAAAAATAGAGAATGCCAAAAATCAATTAAATGATTTGAAACAAATGGTATATTTAATTTATAGAAATTATAGAGATCGAGATACTCAAATGTTATCAATAGCTCTTACATATTATTCACTTTTAGCAATTTTTCCTATTGTTGCTCTTATTCTTGGAATTACTCGAGGATTTGGTTTAGAAAAAGTGTTCATTCAAAAATTTTTTGAAATTTGGCCAGGAAATAATGGAATGTTAAAAGTAATTATAGATGTAGCTAAAAAATTATTAGTTTCAACAGAAGGTGGAGTATTAGCAGGAGTGGGGATAATAGTCTTGTTTTATGCGGCTTCCAAAGTTTTAATAACATTAGAAAATTCGTTTAATAAGATATGGAGAATTAATAAAAAAAGATCATTAGCAAGAAGAATGGTAGATTATGTAGCAATAATCTTTTTGGGACCAATATTTTTTATATCGTTTTCAGCTTTTAATTCGTATATTGCTGAAAGTATAATAAAAAGTTTTCCTAAACAAAAGATATTAATAGATTTATTTATCGGTATTTCTGGGCCTTTGACATATATTTTATTATTTTCATTTATATTTTACTTGGTTCCAAATATAAATGTAAAGATTAAACCGGCAATTATTGCTGGTGTTGTTACAACTGTATTGACTTTCGGTTGGAAACTATTATTTTTATTACTTCAATCAACAATAACAAATTACAATGTCATTTATGGAAGTTTAGCATTAATACCGATTTTCTTAATATGGGTTCAATATGTTTGGGTAACAATACTATTAGGATCGCAAATAGCTTTTTCAATTCAAACTTCAGATGAGTTTTTGTACAATCAAAATAAAGAGGTTCCAATAAAAGTAAAAAGAGAAGCAGGAATTTTGATTTTGTCTTTAATAATTAAAAATTTTGAAGAGAAAAAAGCACCATATACTTATCAAAAATTATCAGACAGATTGGGAATGAGTGTCTTCTTAATAAAAGATATTTTGTCTGATTTAGAAAAAATGGGATTTATTCATGAAATGTTTTCTGAAAAAAATGCTGATATTCAATATCATGTTGCTTATAATCCAACATCTATAACTATAAATCAATTCATGAAAGAATTTGATACTAAAAATATTGAGTATTATAGCGATGTTTTCAATTATCTGAATGATGAAGATAAAAGAATACTAGAAGATATTAGAGAAAAATTATCTATGAAAAATATGGAAGAAGGCGAAGTAAAATCAATTGCAGAATCGTATGCGAATAAAGAATATACAAACCCCAAAAAATTAAATCCTGATAATCAATTAGAGTTTGAAGTAGTTCCTAATGTAGAAAACTTTATTGAAGAAGAAGAAAATAGTAAAGAGAAAAATAAAGAAAAAATAGAAATAGTAGAAGAGGAAGTTGTTCAGGAAGAAAAAAATGAAGAAAATATTGTAAAAGAAAAAGAAAATAAAGAAAATGAAGAACAAAAAGAAAAATCAAAAGTTGAAGAAAAATCAGAAATTTTAGAATCAGAAAAAAGTTCTCAAGAATTGAATGATACTGTTGAAAAAATGGAAACAAAAGAAGCAGAAAAAGAAATAAAAGTTATTGAAAAGGAAGAAAAACCGATATCTAAAAAAACTGAGGAAAAAGAAATTAAAGATGAAAAAGTCTTGAAAAAAGCAGCAGAAGATATTACTGAAAAAGAAGATTCTGAAAAGGTTGCTGAAGAAAAACCAGAAAAAAATTCTAAAGAAAGTAGTTCGTTTGAAATACCAAATTTTGAAATTTTAACAACTGTAAAGGCACGAAGAGAGCAAAAAGAGGAAAATAGTGGTATAAATCTAAAAAAGAATATAGATTCTGAAAATTCTGAAAACGAAGAATTACTGTTTAAAGAATCAGATGATGAAATTGAAGAGGCTAGTAATTCTGATTTGTCACTAAACAAAACTAAAAAAGCAAAATTCGTAGGAGGAAGATGGCGAATTATGTAAAAATTAAGAGGGAAAAGGGTTATTGAGGATTTTAAATAAAAAATAAAAGGAGAATAAGAATTGGAGGAAAAAAATAAAAAATGTGGAATAATATTTGGAAAGTTTTATCCGTTACACATTGGTCATGTTGATTTTATTCAAAAAGCAAGTGGATATGTTGATACGTTGTATGTTTTTGTATGTACCGACGATGAAAGAGATTTGAAACTTTTTAATGAATCGAAAATGAAAAAGATGCCAACGATAAAAGACAGATTGAAATTTGTGGAACAAACTTTCAAACATCAATCGAATATAAAAGTGCTGCATTTAGCTGAAGATGGAATACCGTTTTATCCTAATGGATGGAAAAGTTGGAGTGAAAGAGTTCAAGAAAAATTACTTGAAAAAAATATAAAAGTAGATATGATTTTTACAAACGAAACTCAAGATGTAGAAAATTATAAAAATAATTTTTTGACATTACCAAATTTTGAAAAAACTTTTAATAAAAATTTAGAAATACAGACAATAGATATTCAAAGAAATAATTTTTATATAAGTGCAACAGAGGTAAGAAAAAATCCTTATAAAAACTGGTTTTTCATTCCAAGATATGTCAGAGAATTTTTTGTATTAAAAATAGCGATAATCGGTTCAAAAAATTCAGGGAAAACGAATTTGACTCATAAATTAGCTAATTATTTTAATACAACATATGTTGAAGAATATAGAAAAAAATATATTAAGGAAGAATTGAATGGAAATGCAAAAAATTTACAATATGATGATTATAGCAAAATTGTTTATGGACAAAATGAAAGAATTTTAAAATCTATAAAAAATTCAGATAAGTTAGTATTTGTAGATACAGAATTTATGTCGTTACAGGCTTTTGCATGCATAACTGAAGGAAGAGAACATCCAATAATAGAAGATTTTATCAGAAATAATAATTTTGATGAAATAATTTATGTTAAAAATCCTGAAGAAAAAAATTCGGAATATGATAATAAACTTGTTGAATTGTTAGAAAAGAATAAAAAAAGCTATACAATGATTGAAAGAAAAAAAAATAAACATAATTTAACAGAAATTTATGATAAAGCAATTGATATTTTGAATAAATGTTTAGAAAATTAATGCTATTTATAATAGTTTTAGTAATGATTTTTATTGAGTATAATTATGGTAGTAAAAAATAAATTATAGAAAAATAAAAAAAATAGTTGACAAGAGAAACAAAAGATGGTATCATATTTATGCTAGTTTATTCTGGTAATACCAATATTTTATTGGGAGGGATAGAAAGAAATGAGAGTACAAGTAATTTTAGAATGCACTGAAACTAAGTTGAGACATTATGTAACAACTAAGAATAAAAAAACTCATCCTGAGAGATTAGAAATGAGAAAATATAATCCAGTGTTAAGAAGACATTCTCTTTATAGAGAAGTTAAATAGTACAAATATGAAATAGGTCAGTGGCTCAATTGGTAGAGCATCGGTCTCCAAAACCGAGGGTTACGGGTTCGATTCCTGTCTGACCTGCCATTTTATTTTATGGAGATGGTTTATGAGTAAATTAAATTTAAAAGAATCTTTTGCGAATTTACGTGAAGAATATAAAAAAATATATTGGCCGTCGAAAGGTGAAACTTATCATGTGACAGTAATAGTGTTGTTGATAACAGCTTTTATAGCTATTTATTCACTTCTTTTTGATACGGCGTTTAATTTTGTATTGACGAAAATAAGTGAAATATTAAGGAGCTTTTTAGGAGGCGCGTAATAGTGACTGAAAATATAGAAAAAAAAGATGATGAAATTGTATACGAAAAAAAATGGTATATAATTCATACATATTCAGGTTACGAGAAAAAAGTGGCTACGGATTTAGAAAAAAGAATCCAATCCTTAAATTTAACAGATAGAGTTTTTAGGGTGTTAGTTCCTGAAGAAGAAGTTTTGGAAGAAAAAAGAGGAAAGATGGTAAAAGTTCCTAGAAAATTATTTCCAAGTTACGTTATGATAGAAATGCTTTCTGTTAAAGAAGAAAATGAATTGGGATTAGGATATCGTGTTGATAGTGATGCTTGGTATGTGATAAGAAATACTAATGGAGTAACGGGATTCGTAGGAGTTGGAAGTGACCCTATACCTTTATCAGATGAAGAAGCAAGTGAATTGCTAGCTAAAGTAGGAATTGATACAAATGAAGAACAAAAAACTCTTTATAAGATTGATTTTGAAATAGGAGATAAGGTAGTAGTTACTAAAGAAACTTTCCTTGATCAAGAAGGAGAAATAACAGATATCGATTATGAACATGGTAGAGTTACTGTTATGCTTGAAGTTTTCGGTAGATTGACACCAGTAGAATTAGAGTATAACGAAATTTCGAAATTAGAATATTAGAAACCAAATGTAAAAAACAAGTTTAAAAACAGATGATTGAAAAGTATTTAAAGAATAGTTAGCGAAATTTTAATTAGAAAGAAAAAGTGGGAGATTTTAAAAATTCAGTTACCACAGAGGAGGAAAAATGGCTAAAGAAGTAATCGGAAAGATTAAATTACAATTGGAAGCAGGAAAAGCAAATCCTGCACCACCAGTAGGACCTGCTTTAGGACAACACGGAGTTAATATTCCTGAGTTCTGTAAAGCATTTAATGCACAAACACAAGATAAAATGGGATTTGTAATTCCAGTAGAAATAACAGTATATGCAGATAGAAGTTTTACATTTATCTTAAAAACACCACCTGCATCAGATTTATTAAAAAAAGCAGCTAAAGTTCAAAAAGGAGCAGGTAATTCATTAAAAGAAGTTGCTGGGACTATAACTAAAGCTCAATTACAAGAAATTGCAGAAACAAAAATGCCAGATTTGAATGCTGGAAGCGTTGAAGCGGCAATGAATGTTATTGCAGGTACAGCAAGAAGTATGGGAATTAAAATAGCAGAATAGTTAAAAAATAAAATGATTATTAGAAAGTAAGTGGAAGGCTTAATGCCAATGACCACAAAGGAGGAAATAATAAATGGCAAAAAGAGGAAAAAGATATAACGATATTTCTCAAAAAGTAGATAAATTAAAAATATACACTCCGGAAGAAGCATTAGATTTAGTTTTTGATACTAAAAGTGCTAAATTCGTGGAAACAGTAGAATTAGCAGTGAGATTAGGAGTAGATCCTAGACATGCTGATCAACAAGTTAGAGGTACAGTTGTATTGCCTCATGGAACTGGTAAATCAGTTAAAATATTAGTAATAACTTCTGGAGAAAATATTCAAAAAGCACTAGATGCAGGAGCAGATTTTGCAGGAGATGATGAATACATCAATAAAATCCAAGGTGGATGGTTAGATTTTGATTTAGTAATCGCTACACCGGATATGATGCCTAAATTAGGTAAATTAGGAAGAACTTTAGGAACTAAAGGATTAATGCCTAACCCTAAATCAGGAACTGTTACAACTAATGTTGAGCAAACAGTTAATGAATTTAAAAAAGGGAAAGTTGCTTTCAAAGTTGATAAATTAGGGTCAATTCACTTGCCAATTGGTAAAGTTGATTTTTCTAAAGAAGCAATTGTAGAAAACTTTAAAGTAGCATTAGATCAAATTGTTAAATTAAAACCAGCAGCATCTAAAGGGCAATATTTAAGAACAGTTGCTATTTCATTAACAATGGGACCTGGAATTAAAATAGATCCTTTATTAGCAGGAGCATATGTAGCTAAATAGTTGTTAAATAATACTGATTTAGTTATATTTATGAAATATTTATAACTATTAAATAAATACGTAATTAAGAAAAAGTTTTAATTAATTAACAGTTTTATTGCTGTAGGAAAATAAAAACATAGGTATATTTTAATAAACCTGTGTTTTTATTATAATTTTTATAAACTTTTTTAGAAAATTGTATTTTTTTAAAAAAGTACTTGACTTTTTAAGAAAAATACTTTATAATATTTCAAGATGTTTGTAATATTCAAACATAAAAACCAAAGACAGTAGGTGGAAGAAATTCTGTAATCCCTACCGAGGTAGTTTTATATATAGAATTAATTAGGATATAATCAGAATTCGTTAGATAAAACACCTCTGGGCTATTGTTTTTGTTTCAGAGGTTTTTTAATATAAGGAGGTGAACAAATTGCCAGCACAATCTAAAGTAGAAGCAGTTCAAGCTTTAACTGCCAAATTAAAAGATGCTAAAGCAATGGTTTTTGTTGATTATAAAGGAATTAGTGTTAATGAAGATACTGAATTAAGAAAAAATGCTAGAGAAGCAGGAGTAGAATACTTTGTTGCTAAAAATAGATTGATGAAAATAGCGTTGAAAGAAGTTGGTATTGATACAGATTTTGACGATTTATTAGAAGGAACAACATCATTTGCATTAGGATATGAAGATGGTATTGCTCCATCAAAATTAATTTTTGATTTTAGTAATAAATTAAAAGATAAAATACAAATTAAAGGTGGTATGTTAGAAAATGATAGAGTTGATGTAAAAACAATAGAAGCATTAGCTAAATTACCATCAAGAGAAGAATTGCTTGGTCAAATTGCTTACGGATTGTTATCGCCAGTTAGAATGTTAGCTGTTGCGTTAACTAATGTAGCAGATCAAGGTGCGACTGAAGCAGTTGCTGAATAATTATATATAATAAATTTAAAATTAGAAGAAAAAATAGGAGGAAATAAAATAATGGCATTCAATAAAGAACAATTTATAGAAGATTTAAAAGCTATGTCTGTATTAGAATTAAAAGAAGTAGTAGAAGCAATCGAAGAAACATTTGGAGTATCAGCTCAACCAGTAGCAGTAGCAGGTGGAGCAGCAGCAGGTGGAGCAGCTGAAGAAAAATCAGAATTTGATGTAATCTTAGTATCAGCTGGTGGAGCTAAATTAGCTGTAATTAAAGAAGTAAGAGGAATCACTGGTTTAGGATTAAAAGAAGCTAAAGAATTAGTTGAAGCTGGTGGAAAAGCTGTTAAAGAAGGAGTTTCTAAAGAAGAAGCAGAAGCTTTAAAAGCTCAATTAGAGGGTGCAGGAGCAACTGTAGAATTAAAATAGTAGTATAAAAAAGAAAATTTAAAGACACTCTTTCTTTAAGGAGAGTGTCTTTTTCCACTACTAAAATCAAAATAAGTAAGTGACACAGACAGAGTTGAGATATTTTGTTAAATGACTTAAAACTGTTAGAATCTATTCTTTTTTGTATTAATTTTTAGATAGTGTTATAAATGTTCGTCTTTATTTTTAAGTTATGTCGAACAGAAAAGCTATTTATTAGAAGGTAAATTTATAAAAATAAAAAATAAAGAGAGAACATTATAATAAAATGATAAGTTTTAATAAAAAAGAATATGTTCTTTATATAGGGAGGAATTTTTTAAATGAACAAACTTATTGAAAGATATAGTTTCGGGAAAATAGTAGATAGAGGAGAGATGCCAGATTTTCTAGAATTTCAATTAAATTCGTATGAGGACTTTTTACAAGCAAAAGTTCCATCGCAAAAAAGAGTTGATAAAGGATTAGAGGCAATTTTTAATGAAGTTTTTCCGATAGAATCAAGTAATGGATTGCTTAAATTGGAATATTTATGGTATGAAATTCACGATAACGACGAACCATTGAACGATGAATTAGAATGTAAAAAAAGAGGGAAAACGTATTCTGGTCAATTAAAAGTTAGATTAAAGTTGACTAATAAAAAAACAGGTGAAATTCAAGAAACATTAGTTCACTTTGGAGATATCCCTTTGATGACAGATAAAGCAACATTTATTATAAATGGAGCTGAAAGAGTTGTTATTTCGCAATTACATAGATCGCCAGGAGTTACTTTTAATAAAGAATTGAACATACAAACTGGTAAAGATATGTTTGTTGGAAAAATTATTCCTTATAGAGGGACATGGCTTGAATTTGAAACTGATAAAAATGATGTTTTAAATGTAAAAATTGATAGAAGAAAGAAAGTGCTTTCAACAGTTTTCTTAAAAGCGGTAGATTTCTTTTCATCTAATGAAGAAATTATGAATGAATTTTTCAGTGAAGCTGTAGTAGATTTAGCAGCATTAGCTGAAAATTACAGTGGTAATGAATTAGAGGAAGTATTAAGAAATAAACTTGAAGGTAGTTTTATAAAAGAAGATATTGTAGATGAAGAAACAGGAGAATTTATTGTTGAATCACAAGAACCAATTGATAATATAGTTGTTGAAAAATTAATTGAAAATGGAATTTCATCAGTAACTATTTGGGAAGTAAAACCAGAAGACAGAATTATTGCAAATGCAGTTGTAAATGATAATACAAAAAATAGTGATGAAGCTGTAATCGAAGTTTTCAAAAAATTAAGACCAGGGGATTTAGTTACAATAGAAAGTGCAAGATCTTTGGTTAAGCAAATGTTTTTTAATCCACAAAGATATGATTTAGCAGATGTTGGAAGATACAAAATAAATAAAAGATTGAAATTAGATATTCCTGAAGATGTAATAGTTTTAACAAAAGAAGATGTTTTACAAACTATTGCTTATATTAAGAAATTATTTAGTGGTGAAGGAATTATCGATGATATTGATAACTTGTCTAACAGAAGAGTTAGAGGTGTTGGAGAATTATTATCTATTCAAGTTAAAGGTGGAATGTTGAAAATGGCAAAAATGGTTAGAGAAAAAATGACTATTCAAGATATTACAACTTTAACACCGCAAAGTTTATTGAATACTAAACCATTGAATGCTTTAATTCTTGAATTCTTTGGAAGCGGACAATTATCACAATTTATGGATCAGTCAAATCCATTATCAGAATTGACTCATAAGAGAAGAATTTCTGCGTTAGGACCAGGTGGATTATCAAGAGATAGAGCTGGGTTTGAAGTGCGTGACGTTCATAATTCACATTATGGAAGAATTTGTCCGATAGAAACTCCAGAAGGACCAAATATTGGATTGATAGCTTCACTTTCAACTTATGGGAAAGTTAATAGATACGGATTTATTGAAACACCATTTGTAAAAATAAAAGATGGTAAAGCAGACTTTAATGATATTGAATATTTAGCAGCAGATGAAGAAGAAGGATTGTTTATAGCACAAGCAGATACTCCTATTGATAAAGATGGGAATTTCTTAACTGATGAAGTTGTTTGTCGTTATGGAGATGAAATCGTGCACATTGATAAATCAAAAGTTGATATTTTGGACGTTTCACCTAAACAATTAGTTTCTGTTTCAGCTGGATTGATTCCATTCTTGGAACACGATGATGCGAATAGGGCATTAATGGGATCAAATATGCAACGTCAAGCGGTACCATTATTGAAAACACAAGCACCTTATGTTGGTACAGGATTGGAAAGAAAAGTAGCAGTTGATTCAAAAGCGGTTATAACTTCAAAAGCAGCTGGAGAAGTAACTTATGTAGATGCTAGAAAAATTGTTGTAACGGATGCTGAAGGAAAAGAACATTCTCACAGATTACTAAACTTTGAAAAATCTAACCAATCAATGTGTTTACATCAAAAACCAATTATTGATTTGGGAGATAAAGTTGAAAAAGGTGATATTATTGCTGATGGACCTTCTACAGCTGGAGGAGATTTAGCGTTAGGTAAAAATATTTTGTTAGCATTTATGCCTTGGGAAGGATATAATTTTGAGGATGCGATTTTAATATCTGAAAGATTGAGAAAAGATGACGTGTTTACTTCATTGCATATTGAAGAATTTGATATAGAAGCAAGAACTACAAAACTTGGGGATGAAGAAATTACTAGAGAAATTCCTAATGTGTCAGAAGAAGCATTGAAAAATCTTGATGAAAATGGAATTATTAGAATTGGTGCACATGTTACGCCTGATGATATCTTAGTTGGAAAAGTAACACCTAAAGGTGAAACTGAACCACCTGCAGAAGAAAAATTATTGAGAGCAATTTTTGGTGAAAAAGCAAAAGATGTTAGAGATACGTCGTTAAGATTACCACATGGGGTAAAAGGAACTGTAGTAGATGTTTTAGAATTATCTAAAGAAAATGGCGACGATTTAAAAGCTGGTGTAAATAAATTAATTAGAATTTATATCGCTGAAAAGAGAAAAATTATGGTTGGAGATAAAATGTCAGGACGTCATGGTAATAAAGGGGTTGTATCTAGAGTATTACCAGTTGAAGACATGCCACATTTGGAAAATGGGACACCAATTGATGTTTGCTTGAATCCACTTGGGGTACCATCACGTATGAATATTGGGCAAGTATTAGAAGTTCATTTGGGATTAGCAATTGGAGATATTGATAAATATATTGCTACGCCAGTATTTGATGGTGCTAGTGAAGAAGATGTAAAAGACTATTTGGAAGAAGTTGGATACAGCAGAACAGGTAAAGTTAAATTGATTGATGGAAGAACAGGAGAACCATTTGATAATCCAGTAACAGTTGGAAGAATGTATATGTTGAAATTACACCACTTGGTAGAAGATAAAATGCATGCGAGAGCTATTGGACCATATTCATTAGTAACTCAACAACCATTAGGAGGAAAAGCGCAATTTGGTGGACAAAGATTGGGAGAAATGGAAGTTTGGGCATTAGAAGCTTATGGAGCATCTAATATCTTACAAGAAATGTTAACTGTTAAATCAGATGATATAAGTGGAAGAACTAAGACATATGAATCAATTGTAAAAGGTCAACCTATGCCTGAAGCTGATGCACCTGAATCATTTAGAGTATTAATTAAAGAATTCCAATCATTAGGATTAGATGTGACTCTTTATGATAAAGAAGGAGAAAGAATTAAATTAGATAAAAATATCGAAGGATAAGTTAAAAATTTGATTATTAAAAAAGTTAGATTAACTTAATAAAGAATACATTTATATAAAATTGATTAGGAGCTGATAAAATTTGTTAAATATCATAAATTGTTTTTATAAACTAATGATAGTGAAGAGTTTTATCGGCTTCAGAAATATATTGTTAGTTAAATAAAGTTTTCCCACTTTTAAAAAAAAGTGGAAATTAAATATTGAGGAGGCTCTTAACGAATGAGTATAAGAGATTTTGATAGTATTCAAATAAAATTAGCGTCACCTGAAAAGATTTTAGAGTGGTCTCATGGTGAAATAACAAAAGCAGAAACTATAAATTATAGAACATTAAAACCTGAAATGGATGGGTTATTTTGTGAAAAAATATTTGGTCCATCAAAAGATTATGAATGTTCTTGTGGAAAATATAAAAGAATGAGATATCAAGGTATGGTTTGTGAAAAGTGTGGAGTTGAAGTTACAACCGCTAAGGTAAGAAGAGAAAGAATGGGTCACATTAAATTAGCTACACCAATTGCTCATATTTGGTATTCAAAAGGAACACCTAATAGAATGGGTCTTTTGTTAGGGATTAGCACAAAAGAATTGGAATCAGTGTTATATTTTTCGAGATATATAGTAACTGATAAAGGTGAAACAGAGCTTGAAAAAGGACAAATTTTGACTGATAGAGAATATAGATTGTATCAAAGTCAATATAAAAATGGATTTACTGCTAAAATGGGAGCAGAAGGAATCTTGAAATTGCTAGAAGAAATTGATTTACACGAATTAGAAAAAAAATTAGAATTAGAAATGGATACAGAAACTTCTTCGCAAAAGAGAAAAAAAGTAATTAAAAGATTAAAAATTGTAAGAGATTTGATAGTAGCAAATAATAGACCTGAATGGATGATTTTAACTGTATTGCCAGTTATTCCTGCTGATTTGAGACCAATGGTTCAATTAGATGGTGGAAGATTTGCAACTTCTGATTTAAATGATTTGTATAGAAGAGTAATTAATAGAAATATTAGACTTAAAAAATTGATGTCAATTAATGCGCCAGAAATTGTAATAAAAAATGAAAAAAGAATGTTGCAAGAAGCTGTGGATGCTTTGATTGATAATGGTAGAAGAGGAAAACCAGTTGTTACTCAAAATAATAGAGAATTAAAATCATTGTCAGATATGTTAAAAGGTAAACAAGGTAGATTTAGACAAAACTTATTAGGAAAAAGGGTTGATTATTCAGGAAGATCGGTTATTGTAGTAGGACCTAGCTTGAAAATGAATCAATGTGGATTACCTAAAAAAATGGCATTGGAATTATATAAACCATTCTTAATGAGAGAATTAGTTAAAAGAGATTTAGCTTCAAATATTAAAGTTGCTAAAAAAATGGTTGAAGAAGAAGATGAAAATGTGTGGGAATTGATTGAAGAAATTATTAAAAATCATCCAGTTCTATTGAACCGTGCTCCGACATTACATAGATTGTCAATTCAAGCATTTGAACCAATCTTAATTGAAGGGAAAGCTATTAGATTACATCCGTTAGTATGTTCTGCATTTAATGCGGATTTTGATGGTGACCAAATGGCAGTTCACTTGGTATTATCGCAAGAAGCACAAATGGAAGCAAAATTATTAATGTTAGCAACAAATAATATTATTGCACCTTCAAGTGGTAAACCAATTGCAGTACCTTCACAAGATATGGTAATGGGATGTTACTACATGACTAAAGAGAGAAAAGGTGAAAAAGGAGAAGGGAAATCATTCTCTAGTAAAAATCAATTAATAACAGCGTATCAAATTAAAGAAATTGGAACACATGCTATTGTGAATGTAAGAATTGATGGAAAAATGGTAAAAACTACTCCTGGAAGATTAATGTTTAATTTACTTTTACCTAAAGAAGTAAGAACTTACGATAAAACTTTTGGTAAAAAAGAATTGGCGACATTAATAGCTGAATTATATAAAAGATACGGATTTGAGAAAACAGCTGAATTAATAGATAAATTGAAAAACTTTGGATTCCATCATGGAACATTGGCAGGAATTACAGTTGGAATAGAAGATTTGGAAATTCCTGAAAGTAAAAAAGCGATATTAGAAAAAGCTGAAAAAGATGTGGCAGAAATTGAAGAGCAATACAAAGCTGGAGATATTATCGATGAGGAAAGATATAGAAAAACAGTAAGTATTTGGTCTGAAGCTACAAATAAAGTAACAGCTGAAATGATGGGAAATCTTGATGAATTTAATCCAGTATTTATGATGGCAAACTCAGGAGCCAGAGGATCAGTTGCGCAAATGAGACAATTAGGTGGAATGCGTGGATTGATGGCAGATACGCAAGGTAGAATCATTGAGGTACCAATTAAAGCGAACTTTAGAGAAGGATTGAATATTTTGGAATTCTTCATGTCATCACATGGAGCTAGAAAAGGATTGGCGGATACGGCATTAAGAACAGCCGATTCAGGATATTTGACTCGTAGATTAGTTGACGTTTCACATGAAGTTATTGTAAACCATGATGATTGTGGAAGTACTGGTGGAATTTTAGTTTCTGACTTGGTTGAAGCTGGGGAAGTAATTGAAAAATTATCAGAAAGAATTTATGGAAGATATTTATCTGAAGATTTAGTTTATAATGGAGAAGTTATTGCTCCAAAAAATACTTTAATAAAAGATGAGTTAATTAAAAAAATCGAAGAATTAGATATAAGAGAAGTAAGTATTAGATCTCCATTAACTTGTAAATTGGAAAAAGGTGTATGTAAAAAATGTTATGGATTAGATTTATCTAATCATAAAGAAATTTTAAAAGGGGAAGCAGTTGGAGTTATTGCAGCACAATCAATTGGAGAACCTGGTACACAGTTGACAATGCGTACATTCCATACAGGTGGAGTAGCAACAGCAGCTTCTGTTCAATCAGATTATAAAGCTGATATTGATGGAGTAGTTGAATTAAAAGGTATCGAAACATTAATTGATGATAAAGGTGAAGAATTAGTAGTTTCGCAAACAGGAAGAGTAATTATAGGAACACATAGATATGAAATTCCATCTGGATCTATTTTAAAAGTAAAACAAGGTGAGAAAGTAAAAAAAGGACAAGTTTTAGTTGAATTTGATCCGTATCAAGTACCTATTATTACATCTGAAGAAGGAAGAGCAGAGTTTAGAGATATTTATGTAAGAGAAAATCCAGATATTAAATATGGAGTTACTGAAAAAATTGCAATAAAACCAATTGAAAGTAACGATGTAAACCCTAGAATTATTATTTATAATGATGATAATAAAAAAGTTGCTGAATACAATATTCCTTATAATGCTTATTTGATGATAAACGAAGGAGATCACGTTAAAAAAGGACAAATTATTACAAAAATCTTGAAAACTGGTGAAGGTAATAAAGATATTACCGGAGGTCTTCCTAGAGTACAAGAATTGTTTGAAGCTAGAAATCCAAAAGGTAAAGCAACATTATCAGAAGTATCTGGTAGGGTAGTATTCTCAGATAAAAAGAAAAAAGGTATGAGATTGATACTTATTGAAGATCCAGAAACAGGAGAATTAATTAGAGAATATACAGTTCCAGTTGGAGAACATTTAGTTGTTACTAATGAAATGATTATTGAAAAAGGTGCTAAAATAACTGATGGACCTGTATCACCACATGATATCTTGAAAATTAAAGGGTTGGTAGCAGCACAACAATTTATACTTGAATCAGTGCAACAAGTGTATAGGGAACAAGGAGTTTCGGTAAATGATAAACATATTGAAATTATTGTAAAACAAATGTTCCAAAAAATTAAGATTAAAGAACCTGGAGATTCATTATTCTTAGAGGAAGAATTAATCGATAAGAAAATTGTTGATAAAGAAAATGAAATGTTAATTTCAAAAGGTAAAAAACCAGCAACGTATGAACCTGTAATACAAGGTATTACTAAAGCGGCTGTAAATACAGAAAGCTTTATATCAGCATCTTCATTCCAAGAAACTACAAAAGTACTTGCTAATGCAGCGGTTGAAGGGAAAATTGATAAGTTAGAAGGATTGAAAGAAAATGTAATTATAGGTAAGAAAATACCTGGAGGAACAGGATTTAAAGATTACAAATATTTAGATGCAACTTTGAAAAGTGATTTAGAGGCTGAGGCTGAAGCTGAAAGAATGGCGGCTGAATTATTAGAAAAAGAAAGCGAAGAAACTGAAGAAGTAGCTGAAATTACAGAAGAGTAAAAATAATAAAGTGAACAGGGAGATTTATAAAATAAATTTCCC
The DNA here is from genome assembly GCA_963524305.1 of uncultured Leptotrichia sp. GTDB lineage: Bacteria > Fusobacteriota > Fusobacteriia > Fusobacteriales > Leptotrichiaceae > JABCPH02. Next base: position 34,022 of record CAURGH010000002.1, read on the forward strand.
TATTCATGTTAAAAATGAGAATTTCTAATAGGAGGCTAGATTATGAAAAAGGGGAAGCTTGTAATAGTTTCTGGTCCAAGTGGTTCTGGGAAATCAACCGTAACGAAAATTGTAAAAGATAGATTAAATATACCATTATCAATATCTGCAACGACAAGACAACCAAGAGTTGGAGAAGTTAATGGGAAAGACTATTATTTTTTAACGACTGAAGAATTTGAAAATAAAATAAAAAATGATGAATTTTACGAATATGCAAATGTCCACGGAAATTATTATGGTACTTTAAAAAAAGTAGTAGAAGATAATTTAAATAAAGGATTGAATGTCATTTTGGAAATTGATGTTCAAGGAGCATTAATTGCGAAAGAAAAGAAAAAAGATGCAGTATTAGTATTTTTCAAAACTGAAAATATGGAAATTCTTGAAGATAGATTGAGAAATAGAAAAACAGATTCAGAAGAAGTAATAAAAACTCGTTTAGAAAATGCGTTGAAAGAGTTGGAATATCAACCAAAATATGATTATACAATAATAAATGTTGATATAGAAAAATCATGTGAAGAACTTATTAATATCATTAATGAGTAGAGGAGAAATAATGAAAAGAAAGAAAATAACAATAGACGAATTATTAGAAAAAATGCCTAACAAATATGAGTTGGCTATTATTTCTGGGAAAATTGCAAAAAAAGAATTTATGAAAGGTTGTAATAAATCTGAAATAATGGATAATGTTTTTGATGATATAATGGATGATGAAGTTGTAGTCATTAATGAAGAAACTATAAAAGATGATGAATAAAAGTCGATCAAATTTGAAGTAATTAATTAATAAAATTTCAAATAGTTAAATTTTCAAATCTATAATTAAAAAAATTTAAGACTTGCTGTCCCTAAAATTCTAATTTTATTAAATAAAAAAATTAATTATATAAAAAATAATTCGGTTAAAGATTTGTTTGATTAATGAATAAATAAAAAATAATAAGCTAGAATTCTCCAATAAAATAGTTGAGGAATTGTTTTTTTGTAAAATTGTGGTATAATTAGGATTAGAGGATGAAAATTATAAATTTAAATTGACTTAAACATATATTTTATAAAATTTATGAAATATATTACTATTAACTAGAAAGTTTAAATAGAAATTTTAATCAGAGAAAGGGAGGGTAGATTTTTATAAAAAATTGAATTTTATAGAAATCCAAAAACATGAAGTACCAAAAAGAGGAGATTGAAAACTTTATTGAAGCTTTGGATATAGTCGAAGTTATAGGTGAGTATGTAAATTTAAAAAAGGTAGGTTCTAATTATAAGGGGCTTTCTCCATTTAAAGATGAGAGAACGCCGTCATTTGTAGTTAGTCCAGTAAAAGGAATTTTTAAAGATTTTAGTACGGGAATTGGTGGAAATGCTGTAAGTTTTTATATGAAAATAAATGATTTGAGTTTTATTGAAGCAGTAGAGGAACTAGCTCAAAAATATAATATTCCATTAAAGGCTAATAAAAATTATCAAATGTATTATAAAAAAGATTTTGAAGTTTATTATAGCATTATGGAAGAGGCTTTGTCTTTTTTTAAAGAGAATATAAAAAAAGAAAAAAAAGCTATAAAATATATGGAGGAGAGAGGTTTTTCTAAGGAAGATATAGAAATTTATGAAATAGGATTTTCGCTAAATGATAAAGATAGCTTGTTTAAGTATCTGATAGAAAAAGGATACAACGAGAAAGATATTTTAAATTTAAATTTAGCAAAAACTAATTATGAGGGAGAAATTTTTGATACTTTTAGAAATAGAATAATGTTCCCGATTTACAATAACTCTAAACGAGTTGTTGCATTTGGAGGAAGAATAATTGATGAGAGCATTTCTAAGAGAGCACCAAAATATTTGAACTCTTCTGATACAAAAATTTTTACTAAAGGTATAGAACTTTTTGGATTAAAAGAAAAAGCTAGAATTATAAAAGAAAAAGGTTATGCAATCCTTATGGAAGGGTACTTAGATGTTCTGAGGGCTTATAAAAATGGTTTTTTTAATTCTGTTGCAAGTTTGGGGACAGCTTTTACGAAACAACAAGCTATGTTAATAAAGAGATATACAGAAAATGTTGTTATATCATATGATAACGATGAAGCTGGAAAAGAAGCTGTAATAAAGGCTGGAATGATTTTACAGGAAAATGGTTTTAAGATTAAATGTATCGTTATGGGTGATAATGTAAAAGAAAAAGATCCAGACGAGTTTATGAAAGCTTATGGGAAAGAAGGATTTGTAAGAGTATTAAAGGAATCAAAAGATTTTTTTGATTTTTTGTATGTGAAGTATACTAAGAATTTAGACTTGAATGATGGGTTAACTAAAAGAAATGTAGTTCAACAATTTAAGCAATATTTTAAGATACTGCCAGAAATTGATAAAGTTTTTTATGCAGAAAAATTAGCTGAAAGACTTAATATAAAAGAAGAAGTTATATTAAGAGAGTATGATTTTTCAGGAATTTTTGGAAGAGAAGAAAATATTTCTTCAAGAGATAAAGAGAAAGATTTTAATAAAAAAAATAAAGAAAAAATCAATAAATACAGTAAAATTCAAGAAGAAACGATAACAAAAGTAGAAAATAAACTCATGGGGAATTTTCTTTATGAAGAATTAGAAAAGAGTACTTTAAAATATTTATTGAGATATTATTTTGACAAAGATGGAAAATGTGATAAATTAACGAATAAAAAATTCACTACTTCTAGATATGTAAAAATATTTGAAAATCTAAAAGAATTTGAATTTAATTTTAAAGAGATTCAAAAGGAATTGGAAAAAGAGGAAGTAGAAAAATTAAATAAAGTTCGGCTTGATGAATTAAGATTACTGAAAAAAGAAATTATAAGCATTGAGACTGATGTTAGAATAAGGATTGATGACAGGGATAGATATTTTAGGGAAATCTATACGAGCTGGATAAAAAGAATTATAAAAAATAGAATAGAAAAGTTAAAAGAGAAAAAAGAAACTTTGAAAGAAGAAATCGAAAAGCTAGAATTACAAGGTTTAAATTCAGAAGATTCAAAATATCTGGAGTATAAAATAGAGTTAGGAAAAGTGCTAGAAAAACAGGTTAAATATCGAATGTTGGGATCGAAATGTAGTCCTGATAAGTTAAATGATGAAATTATCAAAGAAATAGAAACAGAGATAAATATTAATGAATTCAATTATATCAATTAAGGAGACAAAGTTATGTCTGAAAAAAAGGGAACGTTAAAAAATAGTCTCACCAATTTTATAAAACAAGCAAGAGAGCAGAAAGTAGCTAGTTACGAAGAAATCAATGAAATTTTATCTGTAGGTTTTTCCACTGATAAAATTGATCAATTTATAAAAAAATTAACAGATGACGGTGTTCAAATAGTTGATACTATTAAAGAAAAAGAAATGTTATTAAAAGTACCTGATTCCTTAGAAGAAATAGAAAAATTAGAATTGAATGATTTTGAAGAAGATGCTCATGATAAATTTGTTGAAAGTGAAATTGATGAAACAGAAGTAGATAAATTATTAAAAGCAGATTTAATGAAAATGGCTGAAAGTATGGATGTAGATGAGCCAATAAAAATGTACTTAAGAGAAATTGGTCAAATACCTTTATTGAGTTACGAAGAAGAAATTGAGTATGCACAAAGAGTTTTGGAAGGCGATGAAGAAGCTAAACAAAAATTAATAGAATCAAATTTAAGATTAGTTGTAAGTATTGCAAAAAAACATACTAATAGAGGTTTGAAGATGCTTGATTTAATTCAAGAAGGGAATATGGGCTTGATGAAAGCTGTTGAAAAATTTGAGTATGAAAAAGGATTTAAGTTTTCAACATATGCAACTTGGTGGATAAGACAGGCTATTACACGTGCAATTGCGGATCAAGGAAGAACAATAAGAATACCAGTTCATATGATTGAGACAATAAATAAGATTAAGAAAGAAAGCAGAATAATTTTACAAGAAACTGGGAAAGAACCGACTGCAGAAGAATTAGCTGTGAAATTAGAAATACCAGTAGACAAGGTGAAAAATATTTTGGAAATGAATCAAGATCCGATTTCGCTTGAAACACCAGTAGGTAGTGAAGAAGACAGTGAATTAGGTGATTTTGTTGAGGATGATAAATTTGCAAATCCATATGATGCAACAACAAGAGTATTGTTGAAGGAACAATTAGATGAAGTATTGAAAACATTGAATGAAAGAGAAGAAAAAGTTTTGAGATACAGATATGGTCTTGATGATGGTTCGCAAAAAACATTGGAAGAAGTAGGCAAAATCTTTAATGTAACAAGAGAGCGTATTAGACAAATTGAAGTTAAGGCTTTGAGAAAATTGAGACATCCAAGTAGAAGAAAAAAATTAGAGGATTATAGGAGCTAAGTGGATAACTAGCTCCTTTGTCTTCATTAGGGAAAATTTGTTGGAAAAAAAGAGGTAAGTATGATAAAGAGAATAATGGAAGATATTAGAAAAAAGGGAAATTATAGTTTTGAAAAAATAATAGAACAAAATAGTTTGTCAGATGATGATTTTTTTGAACTTTTAAAGATGATTCATTTGGAAAATATTCCTGAAGTGAGAACGTCTGTGGATGGACAAGATTTTATAATGCTTGAGGATGAGAATTTTTATGTAGAAGAAAAAGATACGATTAAATATTATTTGGAAGAAATTAAAGAAAAATATGAAGATTTAAAAGATAAAATTGATGATAAGGATACAGAATTTATTGATAAATATTTAAAAGTTGCAGTTAAGGAAAGTTTGTTGTATTCAAAATATGGATTTTCATTTTTGGATACGGTTCAAGAGGCTACATTAGGTGTTTTATCTAGTTTTAATTATTATGATCAAATAAAGGAAATCACGAAAACTCCAGAAGAATTTATAAAAAATTTTGCAATAAAATATATTTTAGAGTTTCAAAAAAATATGTTAAAAGATATTAAATCTTCGGAATTATCGTATATTTTGTATTTGAAAGTAAAATTAGATAAAGAAATGGGGCATTCAATTGATGAAATATGTAAGCAAATGAATGTGACAAAAGAGTATATTCATGATTTAGAAAATTTATTTGAAAATGTTGAGTTGGAAGAATTAATTCAAAGTGAGGAAATATTTAAGAAGGCTGATAAAATTACTCAAATGTATATTTTGGAAAATATACCGAAAAAGTTAAATTATATTGATGAGAGAATTTTGGTTATGACGTATGGATTAGAAGATAAAGTTTATGATGAAAAAGAAATTTCAAAGGCTTTAAATATTTCTAAACATAATGTTAATATTTTGAAAGAGAAGGCGTTGACTAAATTATCAATTGATTTGTTACAAAATGATTTTACTAGTGCTAGTGAAGAAATGGATTATACTGTAAATTAATAATGGATAAGAAAATATACTGAAAATGAGGAGAATGAGATGAGATTAAGGGATATAATAGGAGAATTGGAAACTTTGTATCATCCTAAAATTGCGGAAGATTGGGATAATGTTGGGTTATTGGTTGGAGATGAAAATAGAGATATTAATAAAATGTTGTTTTGCTTGGATTTGACAGAGAAAGCTGTGGATGAAGCTATTGAAAAGGGAGTGGATTTAATAATTTCACATCATCCAGTAATTTTTTCGGGAATGAAAAGAATAACAAATGAAACTCTTCAAGAAAGAAAAATTTTAAAATTAATAGAAAATAAAATTGCAGTGTATTCGATACATACAAATTGTGATTTTGCATTGAATGGATTGAATGATTTTGTATTTGAGAAATTAGAATTGAATGGAAATCTGGAAATTGTTAATCAGTATGAATTTGATGAATATAATTTTAGAAAAAATAGAATGGATAGAATTCGTGGAGGATCTGTGAGAATAAAAACTTTAGAGCATGATATTTCTTTAAAGGTTTTAGTTGAAAAAATAAAATATCATTTAGGATTGGATTATGTGAGATTTGTTGGAGATAAAGATCGTAAGATTAGAAGAATCGGACTTGTAACTGGTGGAGGAAGTTCGTTTATGCATGATATTAAAGATAGAATTGATGTATTTTTGACAGGAGATTTAAGACATCATGAATCGCTTGATACTTTGGAAGAAGGCGGATTATTGGTAGATATAGGGCATTATGAAAGTGAATATTTGTTTGCAGATTTAATGGAACGAGAAATATCTAGATTTTTTAATGGAGAAATGATTAAATATTTTGGTGAAGAAGTATTTCAATTGGGATAATTTTTTCTTCACTTTTTATATAAAAAATGTTAAAATAAACAAAGAGGTTTTGGAGTTAATCGCTTGAAGAAATTTAAGAGGAAAGTCTGGACTTCATAGGGTAAGAGAGGCAGTTAACGACTGCTGAGAGTAATCTTAAGGAAAGTGCCACAGAAAAGAAACCGCCTAAATTTTTTGGGTAAGGGTGAAAAGGTGGTGTAAGGGACCACCAGTAGCTTAAGAGATTAAGTTAGCTTGGTAAACCCCTCTCGAAGCAAGAATAAGTAGAGAGCAGTTAAGAGGCGACCCGTCTTTGCTCGAAGGGTAATTCGCTAAAGTTGATAAGTGATTATCAATTTAGATAAATGATTAACTAATACAAAATCCGGCTTACACCAAGACCTCATAAAAGCTCAAGGGAAATTCTTTGAGTTTATTTTTTTATAAAATTAAGAAATTTGTAATAAAAAATTAAAAAATAACATTTGTAGTATCCAAAAATGAGTGAGGAGATAAAAATGGAAAGAGTAGCATTAATAATGGCTGGGGGTAGTGGAACAAGATTTTGGCCATTGTCAACGACATCAAGACCGAAGCAATTTTTAGATTTGGTGTCAGAAAAAACGATGATAAGGGAAACAGTAGATAGAATTTCTAGGATCGTTCCAAGTGAAAAAATATTTATTGCAACAAATATTTCTTATTTTGAGATAATCAAAAAAGAGTTGCCAGAGATTTCAGAGAAAAATATTATTTTTGAGCCAATGGCTAGAGATACGGCAGCTTGTATTGGTTATGCAGCTGAAATTATTAAAAAGTTTTATAAAGATAGTGTAATGGCTGTGTTACCATCAGATCATTTGATTAGGAAAGAAGAAGAATTTTTAAACTATTTGGAATTTGCATTTGAAAAGGCAGAAAAAGATAGAATTATAACGCTTGGAATAAAACCTTCATATCCAGAAACTGGGTATGGGTATATTGAGTATATTGATAAGAAAAAAAATCATGATGAAATGGAGATTTATAAAGTAAAACGATTTAGAGAAAAACCGAATAAAGAACTTGCTGAAAAATATATAGCACAAGGAAATTATTTGTGGAATAGTGGAATGTTTGTTTGGAAATCGGAATTTATTTTACATGAAATTAAGAAATATATAGAAACTCATAAATTTGTTTTGGAAGAAATTGAAGATTTATTGGGAAAAATTGATTTGAATGAAATTTATGGGAAAAAATTGAGTGATTATGTGAGTAGTGTATTTGAGAAATTTGAAAAAATATCAATTGATTTTGGAGTAATGGAGCATACGCGATCGGTTTCGGTGATACCAGCAGATATTAATTGGAACGATGTTGGAAGTTTTAAATCATTGGAAGAGGTATTTCCAAAAGATGAAAATAATAATATTATAAAATCTGAAAAATATGAAGAGATTGAGTCAGAAGGAAATATTATAATTAATAAAGAAAATAAAAAAATTATTGCAACAATCGGAGTAGAAGACATTGTTATTGTTAATACTAAAGATGCTTTGCTTGTTTGTCATAAAAATAAAAGTCAGGAAATTAAGAAAATTTTGGATAAAATAGAGAAAAAATAGTTATTGAAAGATAATTTTTGAAAGGAGAAAACATTGGAAAAGCTCATAAATAAAGAGATAAGTAAGTTTATTAGAATTTATGAGATGAACAATTGTTTAGAAAAATGGATATTATTAGAGAAGGACAATCGATTTTTGATTTGGAAATAGAAGAGTTGGAAAAGGTTAAGAAAAAGATGGATTCTAGCTTTGAAAGACTTGTTAATGAAATTTATTCGATGGGAGAAAATAAAGTAGTTGTTACTGGTATTGGGAAATCGGGTCATATTGGAAGAAAAATATCGGCGACTTTGGCTTCGACTGGGACTTCTTCGATTTTTATGAATGCAGCAGAGGCATTGCATGGAGATTTGGGAATGATAAGTAAAGGTGATATTGTGATAGCAATTTCAAATAGTGGAAATTCAGATGAAATTTTGAGCATTTTGAATCCAATAAAAAAAATAGGTGCAAAAATAGTTGCGTTTACTGGAAATGAAGAATCGACTTTGGCTAAATATTCGGAAATTATTATAAATATTGGTGTTGAAAAAGAAGCTAGTATAATTGGTGTGGCACCAATGAGTTCAACAACAGCAACTTTAGTAATGGGAGATGCATTGGCAGCGGTTTTGATAAAAATGAAGGATTTTAAAGAAAGTGATTTTGCTAAGTATCATCCAGGTGGAAGTTTAGGAAAAAGATTGCTTTTGACGGTTAGAGATATAATGCATAGTGGTGATGAATTGCCAGTTGTTACGAAAGATGAAAATATTGAAGATGTATTGATGATTTTAACTAAAAAGAAAATGGGAGCAGTTTGTATAACTGACACAGGAAAAGAAAACGGAGAATTGAAAGGAATTATAACTGAGGGAGATATTAGAAGAGCTTTGGCTCACAAGGATGAATTTTTTAGTTATAAAGCGAGAGATATAATGATACAAAATCCGATTTCTATTGATGTTGAAGCGATGGCACTTAATGCACTGAATTTGATGGAAAAAAGAGAAAGCCAGATAAGTGTGTTGCCTGTTGTGAAAAATAAAAAATTAGTTGGAATAATTAGACTTCATGATTTAGTTGGATTAAAATAGTTAGGAGAAAAGATGAATAATAAAAATTTAGTAAAAGGGACAATGGTGTATTCACTTTCAACTATAGTAACAAAATTGGGATCATTAATATTTTTGCCAATTATAACTAGATTATTGACAAAAGAAGAATTTGGAATAGTTGGGACATTAGGTCCGATTGCAACATTATTTGCGGTTATTTTGGGACTTGGTCTTTATAATGCACAAATGAAAAAATATATCGAATTGAAAGATAACGAAGATGAGCTGGGAAGTTACATGTTTTCAACAGCTATGGTAATTATTATCTTCAATGTATTGACATATATTTTCTTGCTGACACCGTTAGCAAAGACACTTTTTTCATACGTAATTGATTTGACAACAGTGAAATATAATCCATTAGTTATCATAACAGTTGTTATAGCATCAGTAAATGCTTTAAATACTTTAGCAACGACACTTTTTAGAATGAAAAAGATGTACATGAAAGTTGCGATTGGAAGCATGATAAGTTTATTTACAACTTATATTTTAACAATTATTTTTATAAAAAATTTAAAAATGGGTGTTTTTGGAAATCAGTTTGCCAATTTGATTGCAATACTTGTGTTGCTACTTTATTATTTTAAAGATTATTTTGGGAAATTTAGATTAAAGTTGAATTTTGGATATATGAAATATTCAATAAAAAATGGAGTACCATTGATTTTTATTGAATTAACAGACCAAATTGTAAATTTTAGTGATAGAATTTTGATTGCGAAATTTTCTTCATTTGCTAATGCTGGAATTTATACTTTGGCATATACTGGAGGTCAAGTTTTATCAGTTGTAACAAGTTCTTTTATAAATAGCTGGACGCCAGAATTTTATGAAGCAATGAAAATTGATAAAAATAATCCACGAATTACGAAAAGTTTGGAAGACTTTTTAGCATTGATTTCGTTTGTTTGTGTGGGAGCTCAGCTATTTGCACCGGAAGCAGTAAGATTAGTATTTCCAGCAAGTTATGCATCTTCGATAAATCCGATACCAATTATTTTAGCTGGAGTCGTGATTCGATCACTAATTTGTTTAGATTACTTTTTTCATTTTCATGAAGATAGTATGTTTATTTTCTATTTCTCGGTGTGTGCATTAATATTTAATTTGTCTGCAAATTTAATATTGATTCCAAAATATCCAGAACATGGGATTTTAATTGCTTCTTGGACTACATTGATTGCATTTTTATTAAGAATAATTATAGAGTTTGTGATTATTAAAAAGAGATATAAAATTTCATTTAATTATAAAAAATTGATTTTATATTTAGTAATAGTAATAAATCCTGTGATTTTGTATTTAGGAAATGAAAATATATCTTTAATGAAATTTGGAATAAAAATTATTTATTTTGCTGTCGTTATTAAATTGTTAGTTAATAGAGAAGTATATAATAAAATAAGTGGAATTTTGATAAAATTAAAAAATAAAGTTGTAAAAAAATAGAAATATTTGTAATTTGAAAAAAATTTGATTTTTATTGTGTTTGCGAAATGTGGTAACTATAAAAAAGAGGTGATATTTATGAGTGAACATAAAAATATATTAAAAAAAATAAGATGTGTGAAAAGTGAGTATCTAGATGAAAGTTTATTGAAAGAGTATTATGAATATATAAAAAATAATGGTATTGAAGAAGTTGAAGATGTATCAGAGGCAGATTTGATAATATCTTTTGGTGGAGATGGAACGACACTTGTTGCAGCGAAGGAAGCTTTGAAGAAAAATGTGCCTGTAATGGCTGTAAATATGGGAAGTTTAGGTTATCTTGCTGAAATAAGTCCAGAAAATTTAGTTGAGATGTTAAAAAAATATCAAAATGGACAATATGTAGTTGATGAAAGAGCTTTTTTGGAAGTAAAATATAATAAAAAAGTTTATTATGCTTTGAATGAGCTAGTTTTGTTAAAAGGTGGAATGATGTCACATTTAATACAAGTGGAAGTTTACGCAAATGATACTTTTGTTAATGAATATCGTGCTGATGGGGTAATTGTAGCAACACCTACAGGTTCTACGGCATATTCACTTTCAGCAGGGGGTTCTATTGTATATCCAGGTTTGAAAGCATTAACAATAACACCGTTATCACCGCAAGGATTAACAGCACGACCGATTATTATTGATGGGGGAAATACTCTTAGTTTTAAAGTATTTTCGAGAGATAATGACGCACATTTAAATCTTGATGGAAGTATTTGTATTAAAGTTAAACCAGATGATACAATAAATGCAAGATTATCTAATAAAAAAGTAAAAATAATAAAATCAGGAAAGAATGATTATTACAGTATTTTAAGGAAAAAATTAAAGTGGGGAGACTCTATAATAAAATAAAAATTTGTTAATTTAAAAAGAAAAAGTGTAAAAGGAATAGGTGAAAGATTAGAAATGCTAAGAGAATTAAGGTTGAATAATTTAGCTATAATAAAAGATTTGAATTTAGAATTTGATGAAGGACTAATTTCGATGACAGGAGAAACTGGAGCGGGGAAATCGATAATATTGGATGGAATTTCTTTGTTAATCGGTGAAAGAAGTCATTTGGAAATGATAAGAACAAATGAAGAAGCTCTTTATGCAGAGGGAATTTTTGATTTAAATAAAAATCAAAAGCAAAAATTGAATGAACTTGGTTTTGAGATTGAAGATGATGAGTTAATAGTTTCACGTTATTTTGATAGAAATTCAAAAGCGAAAATAACTGTAAATGGTGTTAGAATGACAGTTTCGAGATTAAAAGAACTGATGGTTAATATTATTGATTTAGTAGGTCAGCATGAGCATCAATATCTATTAAATAAAAATTATCACTTATTATTGTTAGATAAATATTTGGAGAGAGAAGGTCAAGATTTACTAAAGGAGATAGAAGAAACAGTTGGAATTATAAAAAAATTGAATAGTAAAATTGATAAAATTGAGGCTGAAAAGAGAAAAGTTGAGGAAAGAAAAGATGTTTTTGAGTTTCAGTGCAGTGAGATAAATGGATTAGATTTGAAAGTTAATGAAGATGTTGAACTTGAAGAAGAGTATAAGATATTGTTTAATGCTGGAAAAATAGGAGAAAAGCTACAGGATTCGGCTCAAAGATTAAAAGATGGAGAGTTTTCAGTGATAAGTTCTCTAGGAAAAGTTAAAAGAAATTTAGAGCAATTGGTTGGGATTTCAGAAAATTACAATGAGCTGAAAGAAAAAATTGAGAATATTATTTATGACCTGGATGAAATTGCTTATACTGTGGATGATTATATTGAGGATATCGAGTTGGATGATGATAGGCTAGAAAAGGTTGTTAAACGTATTGATGAAATAAATAAGTTGAAATTGAAATATGGTTCGACAATTCAAGAAATATTAGATTATAGAGATGATATTCAAAATAAGTTATCGCTAATTAATTTTGAAAATAATGAATTAGAAACTTTGAAAAATGAAAAAAATGAGAAAGAGCAGAAATATTATGAACTTTCAAAAAAATTAAGCGCAATAAGAAAAAATGTTGCAAAAGGGTTAGAAGTTACAATTCATGAGCAATTGGAAGATTTGAACATGTCTAATGCTAAATTTAGGTTCAAATTTGAGTTTTTGGAACAAGATGTAGTAAATTCTAAAGGTATTGATGATGTGGAATTTATGATGACAACAAATGTGGGGGAAGATTTTAAACCACTTGCAAAAATTGCTTCAGGTGGAGAAATTTCAAGAATTATGTTAGCTTTAAAGGTAGTATTTTCAACGGTTGATAATATTTCGGTATTGATTTTTGATGAGATTGATACAGGAATTTCAGGGGAAACTGTAAAAAGAGTTGCTGATAAATTGAAGGAATTATCTGAAAAAGTTCAAGTAATTTGTGTTACTCATTCTCCACAGATTGCGGGAAAAGCTCGACAACAGTTTTTCATAAAAAAAGAAGTTGAAAATAATGTTACGGAAACAAAGGTTCGAGAATTGACTCAAGAAGAGAGAATTAAAGAGGTTGCAAGAATAATTTCAGGAGATAAAATTACAGAAGCATCAATTACTCATGCGAAAGAAATAATGGGGTTGCTATAAGATGGAAAAAGATATGGAACAAGAAAAGCTGAAAACAGAAGAAAAACAAAAGGAAGAAAGAATTAAACTAAAAAGAGAAGCTAATGTTAGAATAATAGATTTTTTAGATTTTTTGAGATATGAAAAAGGAAGCTCAGAGAATACGATAATTGGATATGAAAGAGATTTGAAACATTTTTTTTTGAGTGCTAGTAAAAATGTAGAGGAAATTCAAGAAGATGATATTTATAAGTATATCGAAAAAATTAGTGAAAAATTAAAACGAAATTCGATATTGCGAAAAATTTCTGCGATTAGGACTTTTTATAAGTTTTGTTATTTGAATAAAATTGTAAAGGAAGATCCGACAAATATGATAAGAAGTTTAAAGCGAGAAAAAAGACTTCCAGAAACATTGACATTGCAGGAAATAAAAAGAATTGTAGATAACTGTAATCATACGCCAGAAGGCATGCAAAATAAAATGATAATAAAATTTTTGATAGCGACTGGAGCGAGAATTTCTGAAATTTTGAATCTTGAAATAAAAGATGTTGAAAATCAAGAATATGAATTTATAAAAGTTTTGGGAAAAGGTTCTAAATATAGAGTAATTCCAATTTATGATGGATTAGAAAAAGAGATAAAAGATTATTTGGAAAATTATAGACCGAAATTGAAAAATGCAAAAGAGAATTTTAAAATATTTCCAAATACAAAAAGGTCAAAATTTTGGAAAAATTTGAAGAAAATATCGAAAGATGCTGGAATTGAAAAGAATGTTTACCCACATATTTTTAGGCATTCAATCGCAACAGCATTATTAAAAAATGGTGCTGATATAAGAATTGTTCAAGAGATTTTAGGACATGCAAATATATCGACAACAGAAATTTATACTCATATAGAAAAATCAACTTTGAAAAAGATTTATAACAATATAAATTTAGGTGACGATTAATATTTTTACAAATTGTTATTTTGTAAAATAATTGAATATTTAGCCTTGAAAAATATTAAAAAAAGGTATATAATTGTTCGTAAAATATAAAAAAATAATGTAATATGAAAGTAATATTATTATTTATTTATAAATTTTTAAATTAAGAAAAGTAGATATTATTTAAGGAGGAAAGTAAGTGTTTAAAGAAAAAGAAGTCGATAAAAATGAAAAGCTAATAATTCTAGCAATATCTATTGTTTTGTATTTTGTTATTTATGCAATAACAAAAATGAAAGTAATAACGCCGTATATGGGGATTGTTTGTTTGATTTTGTTGTATATGTATTCAAAATATAATTTAATTAATATCTTTTTTTCCAGTAAAAGAACAACTTTTAAAATATATATTTTTATGATGATATCAATAGTATGTTTCGTTAGATTTCCTTTTTCTATACTAAACCTTATAATCTATATAGTTTTATTAATTGTTTTACGGAATTTGTTAATCAGTGACGAAGGAAAAAATCAAATTCCAAAAATTGATAATTTTATGAAATTATATATATTATTTGAAATAATTTTCGTTTTGACATTCATTTTCTTTTAAAGATTTTGAATAAAATTATATTTAAAAATTTATAAATTTATGATAGAATGCCTATTATGAATGGAGAGAAAATGAAAACAAATAAAAATATTTCTAGTTCAGATTTAATGAATTCAATTGAAAAATCAAAAGATAGAGCTTTTGAAGCAAAGATAGAAAAAAACATTTATTTAGGAGAGTACAAAGAAAGAGTAATTGCAGCATTAACATTTTCTCAAGTAAAAGAAAAAGGCATTTATCCCGAAATAGAAGATGCCTTGGGAAATAAAGCTGCAAAAAAATTATTAATTTCAAGGGAATTAGGTTTTGATTATTCAAAAAAATATATTGAAATATCAAAAAGAAAAAATATTCCTTATAAATTAGTAGATAGTATAGTTAATACAGGAGAAATAGGATTAGTTGTTGCGTCAGATGATGCAATAGAAAATCCTTTGGATAATCCAGTAGTAAAAACAGCAAAAGAGAAATTTAAAGAAGCAGGACTGCCAGATATTTATTTTGAAGCTTTAGAGAAATCTATTTGTGATTTTCATATGGATATCATAAAAAAAGAGATGCCTGAATATGAAAAAAAATACAAAGAATTAAACTTTTTAGATAAACTTTTTGGTGAAAAATGTCCAATATGTCAAAAATTAGGAGGAAAAAAACGTGGTTGATGGATTTAAGGTAAAAGGGAAAACGCCTTTGAATGGAACGATAAAAGTAAGTGGAGCAAAAAATGCCGCTTTACCAATTATAATTGCAACACTAGTTGCTAAAGGGGAGTACATTTTAAGAAATGTACCAAATTTAAGAGATATTAGAGTGTTAATGAAACTTTTAGAAGATTTAGGTATGGAAACAGAAAAATTAGATGAAACAACTTATAAAATTGTAAATAATGGATTCAAAAGAAATGAAGCAAGTTATGAAATTGTAAAACAAATGAGAGCATCATTTTTAGTAATGGGGCCTATGATTGCTAACTTGGATGAAGCTGTTGTGTCACTTCCAGGAGGATGTGCGATTGGTTCTAGACCGGTAGATTTACATTTGAAAGGATTTGAATTATTAGGAGCGGAAATAACTAGAGTACATGGTTATATTCATGCAAAAGCTGATAAATTAAAAGGAGCAGAAATTCCTTTAGGATTCCCAAGTGTCGGAGCTACACAAAATATTATGATGGCAGCAGTAAAAGCACCTGGAAAAACAGTAATTTCAAATGCAGCAAGAGAGCCTGAAATTGTAGATTTAGGAAACTTTTTAAATAAAATGGGAGCTAAAATTACAGGATTAGGAACACCAAATATTGAAATTGAAGGTGTAGAAGATCTTCATGCAGTTGAGTATTCAATTATGCCAGATAGAATTGAAGCTGGAACTTATGTAATCGCTTCATTAATAACAGAAGGTGAATTAAAAATAGAAAATGCTAATTTAGATGATTTAGGTGTATTCAGAGCTGAATTAGAAGCAATGGGTGTAAAATTTGAGCAAGAAGGAAATATTTTAACAGTAATTGGTGATTTGAAAAAATTAAAACCAGCAAAAATAAAAACTTTACCTCATCCAGGATTTCCTACTGACATGCAACCTCAAATGATGTTGTTACAAGCGTTGGTAAATGGTGGAAGCTCTATGGAAGAAACTGTATTTGAAAATAGATTTATGCATGTACCAGAATTTAACAGAATGGGGACTGATATTGTTATAAGACACGGAATTGCTATTATAAATGGTGGTTTATCTCTAACTGGTGCTGAGGTTATGGCTTCAGACTTAAGAGCAGGAGCGGCATTGGTGTTAGCAGGACTTGTAGCTGATGGAGAAACTATTATTAACAGAGTTTATCACATCGATAGAGGGTATGATAAATTAGAGCAAAAATTGAATGCAGTTGGTGCTGATATTCAAAGAATTAAATTAGATATTTAAAGGATTTGTGAGTATTTATGAATGTAAAAAGACCATTCTTAGTTGGTCTTTTTTTTGTGTGTTGGGGACAATTTTAAAAGGAATTATAGTGAAAATTAGTAAATGTAAGTTTTTGAAAAGGATGTATTTACATGATATTTAATGTAAAAGGTAAAAATAGAGTTTTGATATTCGTTGTTTTTTTAAAATATCTGTGCTAAAATAAAAAAGAAGTCATCTTTAAAAAGATAACTTCTATAAATGTTAAAATTAATCAACAAAAAAGAAATCTGTAATTGTATCTATAAAAGGAATTTTAAATTCTTTACCTAAAACAGATAAAATTATTGAGATAACTTGAATGATACAAATAAGTGTCATTAAAATTGCAGCAACATAAGTACCAATGTATGCAATAAGTAAAGTTAATGAGCTAAGTGTAAAGAATATACTAACAATCAATGTTTGTTTTGAATATTCTCTAACAAAATTATTATTTTCTTCAATTATTAATGCTAATATTGGGAAAAAAATATTGAATCCTGGTATAAAGAAACTTAAATTAATAAGAAAAGCCGCAACATTAGCTCTTAAACCAGCAATTGATTTTTGTGATTTAACATCTAAATTCATAAAAAAACCTCCTAATTTATATGATACGTGAGAATTTTAGCATAAAAAAAATAAAAAATCAATTTAATTTTAAATAGAAGAAAAAAGGGAGAAAAATGATATATTTTATAGGTGGATTGAAACATAGAGAATTCAAGTATTTTGAGATACTGGAACGGATAAGAAAAAAAATGCCAAATATCTTAGAAACAGTATTTGATGCAAGTTTGAAAGAGGAAGATAAGTTTTTAGAAAAAATAAGTATGAATTCAATATTTTCTGTTCCTGAGATTGTGATATTAAAAAGAACTGAAAAATTGAAAAATGTTGAAAAAATATTAGAATATATTGAAAGTTTGAATATACAAAATAAGGAAATAATTATTGATTATTTAAAGGAAGATGGGAAATTAGGTTCAAAACTTGTTAAAAAGTTAGAAGAGATGAAGGAAAATGGAGATTTTGAAGTTTATTTGTATTTGAAATATAGTGATGATGAAATGAGAGATTATATTTGTCATGAATTAGGTGTTTCTAAAAGGGACGCTATGCTTTTGATTGAAATGATTGGGAAAAATCCATTTAAAATAAAAAATGAGGTTGGAAAAATAAAAGCTTATTTGGGTGGAAATAACTTTGTATTAGATGAAGTTAAGAAGATTGTATCAATAGAAAAAGAATTTCAAATTTATCAGATTGTTCGAGAAATATTGACAAATAATGTTTTGGAGGCAATGAATTATTTGAAGAAAACAAAAGAGTATATGGGAGTGTTGTATTCGCTTTATGGTGAGTTGGAAGCAATGTACAAGATAAGTTCGTTGAAAAAGGAAGGGAAGGTTTTTAGTAGCAACTACAACGTTTTTAAGAAGCAGTTTGAAGAATATGAAGATATTTTTAAAAATAATGGGAAAATTCCTAATCCGTATGTGATTTATAAAAAATTGGAGATAGAGAAAAATTATACTAGAGAGAATTTAAAAAAATTAGTGTACAGATGTTGGGAAGTGGAAAAGGATATAAAAATAGGGAAGATTGAGATGGCTCCAGCAGTAGAGAATTTGATATTGGAGATTGTTTCTTGTTTTAAAGTATTTTAAGTTCTTAAGTTTTTAAATGAATTAGAATGATGGTAAAAGTGTAAGAATTTTTTTGTAAATAGAATAGTTAAGTACTGACTAGATGGGTAAAGAAAATAAAAAAGGATTGTTACCAAATAGATTTCAATCCTTTATTTTTACTAATTTTAAAAAAATTTTTTTAAAATTAATCAAAAGCAATTACTTAGCTAATGAGTTAACTTTTAATGCAAGTCTAGATTTTTTTCTTGAAACAGTGTTTTTCTTAAGAACACCTTTTGTTACAGCTTTATCCAATTCTTTGTAAGCAACTTGTAATGCTGTTTTTGCTTCGTCGACATTTTTAGCTTCCACAGCTGCAAGCACTTTTTTTACGAAAGTTTTAACTCTACTTCTTATAGCTTGGTTTCTTTCTACATTTCTCTTACCAATAAATACTCTTTTTTTAGATGATTTAGAATGTGCCATTGCTAATCTCCTTTCTAATATTTAATATATTTATGAATATTGCTCTACAATATAGTATATGCAAATTACAAAGTATAATATCATTTTTTTCAATAAAAATCAAGTCATTTATCAAATTTTTTTAGAATAAGAGGCATTTTCAAATAAAAAAGTTGAAAAAAACGAATAGATATAGTAAAATCTTTTATATAGGAGGAAAAATGGAAATTACAGATTTGATTAATGTCGAGACGATTGAACAGATAAAAGCAGAGATAAAAAATGCTAAAGGAAATGAAGTGTTTTTTAGGGGAATTCCTAATAGTGAGGGAATGGTAATAGATATAGAAGTGATTGCTAGAGGAAACGAGAGTTCTGTAGCGGCATTATTGAATAGCATGAGAAAAAATGAGGTAATAATACACAATCATCCTTCGGGGGTATTAATTCCTTCAGATGAAGATGTTGCAATATCGAGTACATACGGAGATGTTGGAGGTGCTTCGTATATTGTAAATAATGATGTTGATGATATTTATGTCATTGTTCCGTTGAAGGAATTTATTAAAATTAATATTGACGATTATTTTGGAGAAAATGGAATTATACATAAAACTTTTAAAAAATTTGAGCCACGTAAAGAACAGTATGAGATGGCTAAGTATATTGAGGAAAGCGTGAATGAGAATAAAAAATTATTGATTGAAGCGGGAACAGGAACTGGGAAAACAATAGGATATTTATTACCTACGTTACTTTATGCCATAGAAAATAATTTGAAAGTTATTGTTTCTACAAATACGATAAATTTACAAGAGCAGCTTATAAATAAAGATATTCCGTTGTTGAAAAAAATATTAGGGAAGGATTTTTCGTATCAAATAGTAAAAGGGCGAGGAAATTATTTGTCGAAAAGAAAATTGAGAAATGTGGATATTTCTGAGTTAGAATCGGATACTGAAAAGGAAAAAGAAGAGAAGGCGTTAATAAAAAATTTGTTGGAATGGGATGAAAATATTACTGAAACAGGTGATAGAAGTGAACTGAAATATGAAGTACCTGTATCAGTTTGGGAAAAGGTAAACAGTGAAGCGGATATGTGTAAAGGTGTTAAATGTCCACATTATTCAGAGTGCCATTTTTTTAAAGCTCGAAAAAATATTTCAGATGCAAATTTGTTAATTGTAAATCATCATATGTTTTTTGCAGATTTATCAATTAGAAATCAAACAGGATTTTATACAAACTATTCGATATTACCAAATTATGATATTGTTGTGTTTGATGAGGCACATAACATCGAGGATACGGCGAGAAATTATTTTACGTTTGAAGCAACAAAAATTTCTTTTGGACGTTTTATGGGGAATATTTTTAATCGAAGAGCAACTGGTTCAAATAATGCAGGGGCGTTAATGAGAGCGTTGGCATATTTGAATGAGAGCTTGGATCAAGAAACATATGTAAAGATTGATGAAATGAGAGATGGAATTGTAAAAGAATTGAATGATTTTTATGATATTGGAATTGATATTTTTGATAAGTTTATGGCAATGTTTTCGCAAGAAGATGCTAGAGAAATTAAAGTTAAATTAGATGAGAAAGTTTTGAGAAATAATCCAAGATGGAAAGAAATAAAATTGGAAAATCAAAAGTTTAAAGAAAGTTATGGGAATTTAGTTTTACAAATAAATAAATTTTTAAATTTTGTTGGGAATTTGAGTTTAGAAGATAAAGAAGGATATATTTTTGATTTTTCAAGATATTATGAAAGATTGAAAAAATATTATAAAAATTTTGAGTTTATTATTGAGGCGAAGGAAGAAGGTTTCGTTTATTGGGTAAATATAACATCTGTGAGATCTAATGTAAAATTGTATGCAACACCTTATGATATTTCAGATGAATTGAATGAAAATTTATTAACTAAATTGGATCGAATGATATTTACTTCAGCTACATTGGCAGTTGATAAGAGATTTGATTATTATAAAAAAAGTATAGGATTGAAAAAAGATAAAAAATCAAAAATTTTAGAAAAAATTATAAAATCACCATTTAATTATGAAAAACAAATGAAAGTTTATATCCCAACTGATGCATTGGAGCCTACAAATCTTGAATTTTTGAATGATTTAGAAGAATTTATTAATGAATCAATAAAAGCTACGAAAGGACATTGTTTCTTGCTATTTACATCTTATAGTATGATGAATTATTTGTATAATAAGATAGCAAGAACTTTTAGTAAAAGTGAATATACAATTATTAAACAAAATGATTATCCAAGACATGAAATGATAGAAATCTTTAAACATTCTAAAAATCCAATATTGCTTGGAACGGATAGTTTCTGGGAAGGTGTAGACGTTCAAGGAGATCAGTTGAAGTCAGTAATTATTGTGAAATTACCATTTAAAGTGCCTAATGATCCAGTAACAGAATCAATAATTGAAAATATTAAAAATAATGGACAAAATCCATTTAATGATTATCAAGTTCCACAGGCGGTTATAAAATTTAAACAAGGAATAGGGAGATTAATTAGAAGTAAAACAGATTACGGTAATATTATTATTTTAGATAATAGAATTATCAAAAAATATTATGGAAAGAAATTTTTAGAAACACTACCTAAAAATGTTATAAAAGATAGTAAAAATAATATTTTAGAATTAATGAAATCTGGGAAATAAAGGGAGGATAAAAATGAATTTTAATATACTAGGTCGAGAATTTCTTTTTGAAATAAAAGATAACAGAAATCGAGATGCTAGAAGCAATGTAAAGAATACTATTCAAAAAAATAAGGGTAAGTTTATTTATAGATTTCTACTATTGTCGATAATGTTTTTTATATTTGGAGTTTTCATAGAAGCAATTCGATTAAAACCAAATTATACGATTGGGAGTATAGCAGAATCAGATATAATCGCTTATAAAAATGTAACTTATTCTGTTGATTTGTTGGATGATAATATTCAAGATAAAATTTTTAGAAATACAACGCCAGAATATGACAAAATCCCAGAAGTTAATAAAGAAACGCGAATAGCGATTAATGAATTTTTTAGGGATTTGAGAGAGACTAAATTTTATAATGATGATGACATTAAAAGATTCATACAATCAAGAAAATATAATTTAACAGTAGAAGACGTAAAAGAGATACTAAGTAGAGTAGAAGATCCAAGTTATCTTGTAAATATTTCTGATATTGTTTCTGAAATTTATGATGAGGGAATTATAAGGACAGAGGATTTTCCTCGAATAATAAGAGAAAAAGAGATTAGAGCTGATAATTTAGATTTAAAATTCTTGAAAAATTTTATAAAGCCAAATTTGAAATTAAATGAGCAGGCAACTGAGAAAAAAATTGCCGACAACATTGCATCTCTTAAGGACAGGGAAGTGAATATCTATAAAGGGGATACAATTGTAAAAAAAGGTGATATTATAGATAATGATGCCTATTTGAAATTGGAAAAATTAGGAATGGTAAGAGGTGGAGCTAAGGTTATAAAGATAACAGGATTAGTAATAACTTTTATTATATTAATTGCTCTGTTATATACGATTTTAAAAAGAAGTTGCAAAGAATTAATGGAATCCAATCTTTTTTATCCAATGTTAATAACTATAATATTCTTAGATGTATTATATATAATTTTTTTGAAGAATAATTATTTTACGTATATATTGCCATTTGCGATGCTGCCTTTAATAGGGACAATATTGGGAGGTAGGTTATTTGCGTTTGTATTGACTTTTACAAATATACTTGTTTTATCGCGAGAGGAATCATGGCTTTTAGTAATGATTGCAGTTGCTTTAGTTGCGATATATAAAGCTGATAATCTTACGAATAGAAGTGATATTATAAAAATAAGTTTATTTCTTGGAATATTTCAAGCGGTTGTTTCAGTCAGTTATGGACTTGTAAATCAGTTAAATCTTGTATTATTGATGACGATTATAATTTTTTCGGTATTTGGAGGACTTATAACAGGTGTAATTTCGTTAGGAGTGTTGCCATATTTTGAAAATACGTTTGATATTTTGACAAATATGCGGTTGCTGGAATTAAGTGATTTTTCGCATACGTTATTGAAACAATTATTGGTAAAAGCACCTGGAACATTTCATCATAGCATAATGGTTGGTGCATTGGCAGAAAGTGGAGCTGAAGCGATTAATGCAAACGCTACATTTGCTAGAATTGCTTCATATTATCATGATATTGGAAAAATGAAAAGACCAGAATTTTTTGTGGAAAATCAAAAAGGTGGAGAAAATCCTCATAATAAGACAAAACCATCTTTAAGTGCATTAATATTGACTTCTCATACAAAAGATGGATACATTATGGGGAAACAAAATAAATTGCCAAAAGAAATTTTAGATGTAATATTAGAGCACCATGGTACTACTTTAGTTCAATTTTTCTATTATAAGGCTTTGGAAAATGGAGAAAAAGTCGTTGAAAGTAATTTTAGATACAGTGGTCCAAAACCTAAAACTAAAGAATCAGGAATTATTTTGATGGCAGATACTGTTGAGGCAGCTGTAAGAACATTAGAGGATAAAAGTAGAGAAGGTATCGAGAATTTTATTAGATATTTGATAAGAACGAAAATAGATGACAATCAGTTGAGTGACTCGGCATTGACTTTAGGAGAAATTGAAAAGGTTATACAAGCATTTGTAAATACATTGCAAGGAGTATATCATGAAAGAATTAAATATCCTAAATTAGATGAAAGAAGAAAGAAGAAAATTGAAAAATAAAAAGAAAGAGAGAAAATAAAGATGTTAGAGTTAGATATAACTTATGAAATTGAAAAAGTTGATGAGTTTTTTGATGAGAATAAAATTACTGAATTTGTGAGTTTTATTTTGGAAAAAGAGTTTGGAGATGAAGTTCAAGAAAAGGAATATTATTTGTCGCTGATGATTACTACAAATGAAGCAATTAGAGAGATTAATAGAGAATATAGGGACAAGGATATGCCGACAGATGTGATTTCTTTTGCGTATAATGAAACTGAGAATATTGGACCTATGAATGTACTTGGAGATATTGTAATTTCGATGGATAGAGTTAGAGAGCAATCAAGCGAATACGGTCATTCAGATGAAAGGGAATTTTATTATGTTCTTTGTCATGGAATGTTACATTTATTAGGATACGACCACATTGAAGAAGAAGATAAAAAAGTTATGAGAAAAAGAGAAGAAGAAATTTTAGAAAAATTTAATTATGTTAGAAATTAATATTATGAAAACAAAAAGTAAAAATTAGACTTTCAGTTTTAGAAAGGAGAAAAAATGAAAGATAAAAAAAGTTTAAAAGAGAGATTCAAACTTTTTAATAGACATCGATATGAATGGGATGTAAAAAAAGAAAGAGAAAGAGATAGAAGAATTATTGACAGTTTTAATTTTGCAATTGAAGGACTGACAGCTGCGATTAGAAATGAAAAGCATATGAAAGTTCATATCATAGCATCAATTATAATTGTGATTTTAGCTATAGTTACCAATGCTAGTAAAGTAGAAATTTTAATAATTTCATTATCGGTTTCATTTGTGATAATTACTGAGTTAATGAATACGTCAGTTGAGGCTTTGGTCGATATGGTTTCGCCTGAAAGACATCCACTTGCAAAATTGGCAAAAGATGTGGCAGCAGGAGCGGTTTTAGTGGCAGCGATAAATGCGCTTTGTGTGGGATATTTGTTGTTTTATGATAAATTACTGGATATATTTGATAGTAAGGATATGCTTCATACGATTGCGGCTAGAAAAGGGAATGTTTCGATTTTAATTATAATTTTAGTTGCGATTTTGGTAATAATAATAAAATCATTGTTTAATAAAGGGACTCCGCTTGAAGGTGGAATGCCTAGTGGTCACAGTGCTATAGCATTTGCTGTATTTGGGATACTTTTGTATATGACTTCTGATGTAAGAATTTTGGGATTGGCATTCTTTATGGCGTTGTTAGTTGCTCAAAGCAGAGTAAAAGCTGGGATTCATAGTTTTAAAGAGGTACTTGCTGGAGGGTTGTTAGGATTTGTAGTAGCAACCTCAATAATGTTTTTTTTAGCTAGTTTTGGAATATTATATAATTAATTAAATGTTTTAAATAAAAAATATTAAAAAAACAAAAAAAACTATTTTAAAATTAAAAGAGATAAGGTATAATGATAAAGTAAATTTATAAAATTAAAAATAAAAAATTAGGAGGGAAATATGTCAATATTAATTTTTGGACACAAGAATCCAGATACAGATACAATTTGTTCAGCAATTGCTTATGCTGAATTAAAAAATAAATTAGGAAAAGATGTAAAACCAGTAAGATTAGGAGAAATTAACGAAGAAACAAAATATGCTTTAGATTATTTTAAAGTTGAAAAACCTGAATTAGTTGAAAACGTAGCCGGAAAAGAAATTATCTTAGTGGATCACAATGAAAGAACTCAAACTGCTGATGGATTTGAAGAAGCAAAAGTTTTAGAATTAATTGATCACCACAGAATTTCTAACTTTAATGTAGACGAACCATTAATGGTAAGAATGGCACCAGTAGGATGTACTGCAACAATTATTTTAGGAATATACAAAGAAAATAATTTAGTTCCTTCAAAAGAAGTAGCAGGATTAATGTTAAGTGCAATTATTTCTGATACATTATTATTCAAATCTCCAACTTGTACAGTATGTGATGTAAAAGCTGGAAAAGAATTGGCTGAAATAGCAGGAGTAAATTTAGAAGAATATGGATTGGAAATGTTAAAAGCAGGAACAGCATTAGGAAACAAATCTGAAGCTGAATTGATTAACATGGATATGAAAGTATTTGAAATTGACGGTAAAAAAATTGGAGTAGCTCAAGTAAATACTGTTAATGAAGAAGAAGTTTTGAAAAGAGAATCTAAATTAGTTGAAGAAATAAAAAAAATTAGTTCAGAAAAAGGATTAGAATTTTTCATGTTCGTTATAACTAATATTTTAACAAATGATTCTATTGCGATTGTTACGGGAAATGGAAATGATTATATTGAAAAAGCATTTAATTCTAAAGTTGAAAATGGATTAGTAACTTTAAAGGGAGTAGTTTCTAGAAAAAAACAAATTATTCCACCGTTGACAAAAGCAATCCAAAGTTAAAATAGAGTTTTAAAGAAGGAAAAAATAGAATGTCAATAGTAAAATTAAAAAAAAGAGAAGAGTTGAAAATTTTATTTGGAGTTAGATTGCCGGATATTGTTATGGGTTTGTATAAAGAGATGAAAAATACAAAACGTTCAAACGAAGTTATACGAGAAGTTTTGAATATGGATCCAAAAAGAGTATTTACTGTAATTGATGTCCAATATGGAAGTGGTGAAGAAGCATTACTTCTTGTAATCTACGATAATTTAATGGAAGAAAAAGAGCTTTTAAAATATAATTTAGAAGTAGAAAAATTCGATTTTAGAATTTTAGAGTTTGATTTTAATAATAAAATTGATGTGGAAGAATTGATTTTAAGAGTGAAAAGAAGTTTTTAGAAAGGAAAAGGCAATAAAAATAGTTAAAATTTTTATTAGCTAAAAAATTTGCTGATATTAGGATTTATGAGAAAAATAGTGATGTTAATGAGTGTTTTGTTATTGTTAGTTTTAAATATAGGAAATGCGAAAACTGTAAAATCTCAAAAAAAATCAAAGTCAAAATCGGAAACGAAACAAAAAGTTGATAAAAAGAAAGATGAACAAAATGAAAAATTTTTAAAAGAGATGGAAGATTTTAGAATGGAAGCAGTTATTAGAACGACAAAAGGAGATATAAATGTATTTTTATATCCAGAAGCTGCTCCAAAGAATGTGGCAAATTTTGTATTCCTAGCTAAAAATGGATTTTATGATGGATTATCTTTTGGTAAAATAACATTTCCAGAGGCTATTGTACAAGGTGGTGACCCGGTTGGAGATGGAACAGGTGGAACGGGGTATTTAGTGAATGATGAGATTGTTAAGTGGTTAAATTTTAATACAGAAGGTGTGCTAGCAATGGCAAATAAAGGGCCTAATACCAATAGTAGCCAATTCTTCTTCACGGTTATACCTGCACCTAAATTTAATGGTAAATATACTATAATAGGTGGAACCAAAACAAAAGATGATTTAAATATAATAAAATCTTTGAAAATTGAAGATAAAATCACAACAATTGATATAAAAGGTTATAAAATAAATGACTTTTTAAATTATTTTTCAAAAGAAACTAAAGAGTGGTCTTCATTTTTGAGAAATTATAGATAAGATTAAAATAGTTATACTTGGTTTTGTGATTTTTAATAGATAAAATTTATAGTTAAAAAATAAAGAAATTATAAAAATATAGTTTAAAATTATTTATGTAGGAGGAGATTCAGATGAAAAAAATTATGAGAGGTGTACTGTTATTCGGTATGTTAGGAGGCATGCTGATGTCATGTGGAAATAAAAATGAAGGAGCTCAAAATAATCAAAATAAAAGTTCTAAGTCAGAAAAGGTTTTTAGGATAGGATTATCGCAAATTGTAGACCATCCAGCTTTGAATGCTGCAAAAAAAGGATTTAAAGATGCTTTGGAAAAAGCAGGAGTTAAAGCAGAGTATGATGATAAAATAGCTAATAACGATATGGGTGCTCAAACATTGATAATGCAACAATTTTCGTCGGATAAAAAAGATTTAGTATTTGCAGTTACAACGCCAACAGCTCAAGCAGCTAAAAATCAGGTGGATAAATCAATACCAGTCGTATTTGCATCGGTAACTGATCCTAAAAGTGCAGGATTAGAAGGAATTCCAAATGTTACAGGAACAAGTGGAGCTGCTCCAATTACTGAAAATCTTAAATTAATGAGAAAAATATTTCCAAACGCAAAAAATATAGGTATAATTTATAATTCATCTGAACAAAATTCAGTTTCTGAAGTAAATAATTTGAAAAAATTAGCTAAAGAAAATGGCTTTAATGTTATTGATAAAGCGATAACAAATGGGACAGAACTTTTAGCAGCAGGAAATATAATTTCTAAAGAAATAGATATTTATTATGCAACTCAAGATAACACAGTTGCATCATATTTTAAAGCATTGTTAGATGTTTTGAATAAAGCAAAAGTTCCAGTATTTGCAACTAATGATGTTTACAGTAATGCAGGTGCATTTATTTCTCAAGGTACAACAGATTATGGAATTGGTTACCGTTCAGGAGAAATTGCAGCAGAAATTTTGTTAAAAGGTAAAAAACCAAGTGATTTCAAAATAGAAACCGTAAAAAATTTACAAATAAAAGTTAGTAAATCTAATATGGAATTTTTAGGAATAAAATTACCTAAAGATGTTGAGAGTCAAGTAATATTTACTAAATAGAAAATTTGATATGGGGATGTTTCATAAAGTGGAGAAATAATTTTCAATTTATGATGCATCCCTATTCTATTTTTTTCATAAAATTTATAAAGTAGTTTTTACTTTAGTAAAAAGTTTAAACAAAAGATAAAAATGTATTTTTATTTTTTTGAAAAATATGTTATAATACTCTATAAAATTATGAATTTTAAAATTTTTTGGATATTAATTTTATAAGATTTAAAAGATAGAAAAGTATTAAGGAGGAATATAGGCGAGAAAGTTCGCTTGAAATTAGAATGAGTAATAAAATAAAAAATATAGCAATAATTGCTCACGTAGATCACGGTAAAACAACATTAGTGGATGCGTTATTGAAGCAATCAGGAACGTTTGGAGAACATGAAAAAGTAGATGAAAGAGTGATGGATAGTGATGATTTAGAGAAAGAAAGAGGAATAACAATCTTTTCAAAAAATGCATCAATTCATTATGGTGGTTATAAAATAAATGTAGTAGATACTCCAGGACATGCTGATTTTGGTGGAGAAGTACAAAGAATATTAAAAATGGTTGATTCAGTGTTGTTATTAGTAGATGCATTTGAAGGAGTAATGCCTCAAACTAAATATGTATTGAAACAAGCATTAGAACATGGTTTGAGACCAATTGTTGTTGTAAATAAAATAGATAGACCAAATTCTGATCCAGATGCTGTTGTTGATTCAGTATTCGATTTATTTGTTGAATTGGGAGCAAATGACGCACAATTGGATTTCCCAGTAGTTTATGCTTCTGCAAAAAATGGATTTGCAAAACTTGAATTAGAAGATGAAGATAAAGATATGCAACCTTTATTTGAAATGATTTTAGAACATGTTGAAGATCCAGAAGGCGATGAAAATGAGCCTTTACAAATGTTGATTACTAATACTGAATATGATGAATATGTAGGTAAATTAGGAACTGGAAGAATTTATAACGGAAAAGTTGAAAAAAATGGCGATATAACTTTAATTAAAAGAGATGGAGAAATGGTAAACGCTAAAGTTACTAGAATTTATGGTTATGATGGATTGAAAAAAGTGGAAATGGAAGAAGCATCGGCTGGAGATATCATAACAATAGCAGGAATTGAAAAAATTGATATAGGAGAAACAGTTGCAGATAGAAATAATCCAAAACCCCTTCCATTGATTGATATTGATGAACCTACATTAGCAATGACTTTTGTTGTAAATGATTCACCGTTTGCTGGAAAAGATGGAAAATTTGTAACATCTAGAAATATTTTGGAAAGATTACAAAAAGAAGTAAATCATAATGTAAGTATGAGATTGGAAATGACTGATTCACCGGATGCCTTTATAGTTAAGGGAAGAGGAGAACTTCAATTATCAATATTATTAGAAAATATGAGAAGAGAAGGATACGAAGTAGCTGTATCTAAACCAGAAGTAATTTACAAAGAAAAAAATGGACAAAAAATGGAACCTATAGAATTGGCAATTATTGATGTTGCAGATGAATTTGTAGGAGTTGTTATTGAAAAATTAGGATTGAGAAAAGGTGAAATGGTAAATATGGTTCAAGGAACAGATGGTTATACTAGACTTGAATTTAAAGTGCCTTCAAGAGGATTAATTGGATTTAGAAATGAATTTTTAACAGAAACTAGAGGTACAGGAATTTTAAATCATTCGTTCTTTGAATATGAACCATTTAAAGGTGAAGTAACAGGAAGAAGAAGAGGAGTTCTTATTGTAATGGAATCAGGAACAAGTTTAGGTTATTCATTGAATAACTTACAACCAAGAGGAATCTTATTTATTGGGCCTGGTGTAGAAGTATATGAAGGAATGATCGTTGGAGAACATTCAAGAGAAAATGATTTGGTTGTAAATGTTTGTAAAGGGAAAAAACTTACAAATATGAGGGCAGCTGGAAGTGATGATGCAGTGAAATTAGCACCTCCAAAAGAATTTACACTTGAATTAGCATTAGAATACATTGAAAATGATGAATTAGTTGAAATTACACCAAATTTCATTAGATTAAGAAAAAAATATTTGAATGCTAATGAAAGAAAAAAATATGAAAATGGAACTACAAGTAGAGTTTAATTTGAAAAATCATTAATTTATAAGATGATAAAAGTTTTTTATTTTATTTTTGAAAAGAGAAGAAACAAAAAACAAGATATTATAAAAAATAAAATATGAAAAAGTAGAAAAAGACTTGACAAATAAAGACTTATTTATTATAATATCTTGTATAATATTTTAAAGAAAGCAAATTGCATAAATATGCTTACTTATTACATACCAATTATTGGAAAGGAGTCGGTAAACAATGGCAGTACCTAAGAAAAGAACTTCAAAAGCAAAAAGAAATATGAGAAGATCTCATGATTCAATTTCTGCTCCAAGCATTATCGTAGAAGCTGATGGAACAGTAAGAAGACCTCATAGATTAAATTTAAAAACAGGAGTATATAGAGGTAGACAAATTTTAGCAACTGAAGAAGAAACAACAGTTGAATAATAATAGAGCAAGATACGAAGGTCTTGCTTTTTTATTTATTATAAATCATATTAATAATCATCTTGTATTTACAGTTTTTTAATTTTATCAATAACTTAATAAGAATTTTTCAAATTTTTATTTCACTTGAAAATACTACTTTATAAAAAATTGTATGTGTGTTATAATTGTAAAAAATTATATTAAAAAGGTGATAATTTTGAAAAAAAATAAAATAATTAATTTATTAATTTTTATTTTGATTTCAAATGTTTTATTAGCTGAAAATAGTAATAAAAAAAAGAAAATTTCAGATGAAGCAGTAAAGGTTGAAATAATTATTAATAAAAAAGATGAATCAAGCAGGAATGACTATTTTGAAGAGAGTAATAATGAAGAAAGAGAAGCAGGATACATCTATTTAGATGAAGATGATACAGATGTAAAAGAAGTGAAAAAAGAAAATAAGGTAATTAATAAACTTGATAAATTTATTAGGAAAATAGATGAAAAAGTTAATCCGACATTGAAATTTTATGTGCCAGCTTCTTATGGAACTTGGTATTTGATAAAAACAACAGATCCTCAAGAAGCAAATTTTCAAAATGTAAGATATAATTTTGCACAGGAACTGAATGGTTACAGAATTACGAGAGATTACTTTATTCCAGCGAACCAAATTTGGGTTGAAAATAATGAAAGGGCTTGGATTAAAGAAGAGAAAGGGAAAGTTTATCTAAGTACAGAGGCTAAGTTATTTAAGAGCTTTAAAAATGAAATTCTTTTTTTTGATAGAAAATACAAATATATGGTTATAAGGTATCAAGACACGGGAGTTGTTAGAGTGTTTTCAAGAGAGCCAGAAGATGTTGTAGATTTGGAAGGAAATGAAAAAAATGAGTATGAATCAATTTTAAAAGCGATTCCAAGTTTAAAAGCTGTAGAATATGATACTGCATTGAGAAATGATGAAATTGAAAAATCAAGGAAAGAATATATTGATCAGGAAAGAGCAAGATTGATTGAAGAAGAAATCAATGCCGATCCTGAGAAATTCTTTCAAATAGATACGGGAGTAAAATCAAAAATAAAAGAAGTTAAAGAAAAAAAATCTAAAAATAAACAATAAAAATGTATTGGAGAGTTATGAAAAAATTACTTAAAATATCAAATATTATTATTTTTATACTTTTGATGATGTTTCTAATGTTCTTTTTAAGTTTTTTTATTGGAAAAAAAGAGTATAAAAATGTACATGTAAATGTAAAAAAAGGAACAACATTCCAACAAATTTATAAAGAGTTGAAATTAAATTATGGAATAATGGATAGATTATATTTGAAAACGAAAGGTAAAAATACAAATTTAAAAATTGGAACTTATAAATTTGATGGGAAGTTTTCAAAATATGAAATTATTAGAAAAATAAAAAATAGTGAAACTAATGGAATAAGACTAACTATTCCTGAAGGATTTACAACGAAACAAATATACGAGAGAATGGATGCATTGGGATTAGGTTCAAGAGAAGAAATAGAGAATGTATTGAAAACTGTAGATTTTCCATATCCACATGAAGGGAATAATTTTGAGGGATATTTTTATCCAGAAACTTATATTTTTAATGAAAATGTAACAACTGAACAAGTAGTAAAAACTATTTTGAATCAATTTTTGAAGAAATTTCCTCCAGAGAAGTATCCTAATAAAACGGAATTTTATAATAATTTGAAATTGGCATCTATTGTAGAAGCTGAAGTTCCAAATAATGCTGATAAATCTAAAGTTGCAGGATTATTTAAAAAACGTTTAGAAAAAGGAATGAGATTGGAATCAGATGCGACATTGAAATATGAATTGGGAAGACAAGCGTTAAGAGGTGAATTGAAAAATACAAACACACCATATAATTCGTATAAAACAAAAGGATTACCGCCAACTCCAATTGGAAATCCACCTTATGAAACAGTAAAAATTGTTGAAGATGCTGTTGGAGGAGATGACTTATTTTTCTTTACTTATAAAGGAAAAACTTATTATTCAAAGACTCACGAAGAACATCTGCAAAAGAGAAGAGAAAGTGGGCAATTAAAATAATTTTAGGAATAGGGAAGAGAAATGCTGGATTTTAAAAGGTTTTCAAAGCAACTAAAAAATTTAAAAAGGGAAGAAATTATAAAAAAAAATGATAAAATATTAATTGCTTTTTCTGGTGGACCAGATTCAGTATTTCTATTTTATTTATTGGATTATTTAAAAAGTGAATACAATCTTGAATTAGCATTAATGTATGTAAATCATAATTTGAGAACAGACGTTGATAATGACTTAAATTTTGTGAAGGATTTTTCTAAAAAAAATGGTGTGAAATTGTATATTGAAAGTGTTGATGTGAATAGTCATTCAAAAAAAATGAAGAAATCCATTGAGTTGTCAGCTAGAGAATTGAGATACGAAGCATTGGAAAAAGTTTTTCAAAAAGAAGGGTTTACAAAAATAGCGACAGGTCATAATTTAGATGATAATGTGGAGACCTTTATTTTTAGGCTTTTGAGAGGAACGTCTATTAGAGGATTAAAGGGGATACCAAAAGTTAGAGGTCATATAATTAGACCAATATTACAATTTGAAAAAACAAATATTGTTAATTTTTTAGAGGAATTGAATCAAAAATTTATTATTGATTATACAAATAATGAAATTGATTATACGAGAAATTTTATTAGGAATAATATTTTTCCTAAATTTATTCAAATAAATCCAAGATTTAAAGATAAGATTAATAATCTGATTTTAGAAATAAATGATAGAGATAAAAAAATAAAATCTCAAAATATTGAAGTAAGAATGTCAAAGGATAAATTTGTTCTATATCTTGAAAATAAAGGTGTTAGAGAAATTTCAAGAGAGAAAATTGATAAAATTTATGAAAAGATTTTTAATGAAAAAGGATTGATAAATCCGAAGGGATCGAAGGAATTTTATTTGGGAAATGGTAAAATTTTGCAAAAGAAATACGGACAATTAAAAATAGTTGAAAAAGAAGAAAAAAAAGATTATAATATTGAAGTGGTTATTAAGAAAAATCAAAGTGTTGAGTGGTATAATTATGAGATAATATTGTATGAAAATTTTGAAATTTTTGAAAAAGAATTTTTGAAAAAAAATAGTCAAGAATACAATTATTATGAGATAGAATCAGATTTAGAAATAGGTAAATTAGTCGTTAGAAGTAGAAAAGCTGGAGATACAATATTAGGTAAAAATTCTGAACATCAAAAAATAAAAAAAATTCTAATAGATGAAAAGATACCTAAGTGGGAGCGTGATAAAATTCCAATTATTGAAAATATCAATGATGAGGAAGCTGGAGATAAGAGAGAAATCTTATTAATTTCAAATATAAAGAGTTCTAAATTTTTGAAAAAAGTAGAATTTAATATGTTAGAAAAAGATAAAAAAATATTGATAATAGGGAGGAAAGATGGAAGATAAAAATAGAAATGATATAAAAAGAAGATTAGAAGAGCTACGAAAAGAAAATAACAGAAAAAATGATTCAAAAGATGACGGCAATAAATCACCATTTGGATCACCGTTAGTATTTTTTACAATTATATTAATAGCGTTTACATTTATTTTCTATGGGTCAATACAAGAGTATTTTCAACCGAAGAAGAATATAACTTATAGTGAATTTGTAAATAAAATTAAAGATGGAAGTTTTAGTGAAATTCAAGAAAAAGATGATAGATTGATTTCGAAAGTTAAAGAAGGAAATCAAGATGTATATTATTATACAAAAAAGATAACTGAAAGAGTGGGGAATGACCCAATAATTGTCCAAGCAATAGCTAATAACAAAGTAAAAGTTACCTCTTTACCGCCATCAGGAAGTGGATTATTTATGGCACTTTTAATTAATTTGTTACCAATGGTGTTGATGATAGGACTAATGGTTTATCTTGCAAAAAAAATGATGGAAGGTTCTCAAGGTGGACCTGGGAATATGTTTGGTTTTGGTAAGTCTCGTGCTGATAAAATGGATAAAAAACCAGATGTTAAATTTGATGATGTTGCTGGTGTAGATGGAGCTAAGGAAGAACTAAAAGAAGTTGTAGATTTCTTAAAAAATCCAGAAAAATATACAAAAGCTGGAGCGAGAGTTCCTAAAGGAGTTCTATTACTAGGAAGACCTGGTACTGGAAAAACATTATTAGCAAAAGCAGTAGCTGGAGAATCAGGAGCATCGTTCTTTAGTATTTCAGGATCTGAATTTGTAGAAATGTTTGTTGGGGTTGGAGCTTCAAGAGTAAGAGATTTATTTGAAAAAGCTAAAAAATCTACTCCGTCAATTATTTTTATAGATGAAATTGATGCTATTGGTAGAAGAAGAAGTGCTGGAAAGAATAGTGGAAGCAATGATGAAAGAGAACAAACTTTAAATCAATTATTAGTTGAAATGGATGGATTTGACACAGATACAAAAGTTATAGTTTTAGCTGCTACAAATAGAGAAGATGTGTTAGATTCTGCATTATTAAGAGCAGGTAGATTTGATAGAAGAGTAACTGTCGATGCACCTGATTTACAAGGTAGAATAGCTATTTTAAAAGTTCATTCTAGAAATAAAAAACTTGCAGCTGATGTAAGATTAGAAGATATTGCGAAAATAACTCCAGGGTTTGTTGGAGCAGATATTGCAAATTTATTAAATGAAGCGGCAATTTTAGCAGCTAGAAGATCTTCTGATACAATAACAATGCAAGATTTAGATGAAGCAGTAGATAAAATTGGAATGGGTCTTGGACAAAAAGGTAAGATTATTAAACCAGAAGAAAAAAAATTGTTGGCATATCATGAAGCAGGACATGCTGTAATGACAGAGTTGACTCCAGGAGCAGATCCAGTTCATAAAGTAACGATTATTCCAAGAGGGGACGCAGGTGGATTTATGATGCCACTTCCTGAAGAAAAATTAGTTACAACAAGTAGAGAAATCTTAGCTGAAATTAAAGTTTTATTCGGTGGTAGAGCTGCAGAAGAATTAGTGTTAGAAGACATTAGTACAGGAGCATACTCTGATATAAAGCGAGCAACTCAATTAGCAAGAACATATGTTGAAAGAGTTGGAATGAGTAAAAATTTAGGACCTATAAATTTTGAAAATTCTGAAGAAGAGTTTTCGTTCACTGCTAATAAAAGTGATGAAACTGTTAGAGAGATTGATTTGGAAATTAGAAAAATACTAACAGATGAGTATTTAAAAACTTTAAATACTTTAAGAGAAAATAGAGAAAAACTTGAAAATGTAGCACAATTATTATTGAAAAAAGAAACTATAACAGGAGAAGCTGTAAGAAAAATAATTGCAGGAGCTACGTTTGAAGATATTTTAGCTGAAGAAACACAAGTTTCAGAGAAGAAAGATGAACAACAACTTAAAGAAAAGGTATTAGAAACTGTTGAAAAGGTAGATGAAATTGTTGAAGAACAAGGTAATACAAAAGAAACAGAAGAATTGAAAACAGAAATTGAAGAAAATCAGCAAGATATAATAAAATTAGAGGAAGATATTGTTGAAGATTTAAAAAAAGAAAATCCTGAAGACTCTGAAAGTTCAGATGAAGATAATTCGGATGATTCAGATGATTCCGACAATGGAGATACTCCAAAGCAACAAGAAGAAAATGTAGAAAAAAAAGAGAAAAAAATAGATATTCCAGATTTTATGAAATAATTTTTTGAAAGTTTATTTTAAATCTATGAAAAAAATAAATATTCTTTAAGGAGTGGTAAATTGTATTTGTTGTGAAAAAAAAATCACAAAATATTTACACTTTCAAAATCATGTGGTATAATTATAGTGAGGTAAGATATGAGATATCTAAAGTTAAGAAACAGGTTTGTTTTTTTTTCAGTAAAATTGCTAGTTTTTTGCCTATTATTTATGCAAATACAAAATTTATTTTCATATACTAGAGATTTGGAATTAGTTACTTTGAAAAAGGAAATAGATGAAAAAGAAAAAGAATTAAAATTATTATTTAAGGCGATTAGGAAAAAAAATAATAAATATGTTATTTATAGGATGGATTTAAAAGAAAATACACTAAGAAAGTCACCTGATGAAAATAGAATAAATAGAAAAGAAGTGTATGGTCCATTAGATGATGATATATATACCTTGATAGGAAGAAAAGAATTAATCAATGTTAATGAAAAAAGTCTAGATGGATATACACCTCTAGTTGTTGCGATTGAATCTAATAATAATGAATTAGTCAAAATATTTTTAGAAAATAATGCAGATTTAAGAGTTAAGCATCCAATTTTAAATAGAACAGTGTTAGGAACAGCTGCTTATTATGAAAATTTGGAAGCAGCAGAATTACTATTGAAAAAAAATCCTCGATTAATTAATATTAAAAGTGAATATGATGGTTGGAATGCACTTCAAGATGCAACTTTGAAATCAAATACAGAAATAGTAAAGTTATTATTAAAATATGGAGCAAATCCAATGCAAAAAGATAATCATGGAGGAGATGCAATGGATATGGCAACTGATTTTGGGAAAGGTGAGATAGTAAAATTATTTAGAGATAGTATAAAATCTAAACGTAAATAAATTGATATTTTGAATGAATTTGTTTTTTATAAAATATTATATTATATATAGAGGAGAAGAATATGAAAAGATTAACAGGAATTGGAGCTTCAGAAGGAGTAGCTATAGGGAAAGTATTACTTTTTACAGAAGAAGAAATGCTTATACCAGAAGTAAAAGATGAAAATTCAACAATTGAATCAGAATTAACGAAATTAGAAGATGGTTTAAAAAAATCAAAAACTCAATTGATTGCCATTAGAGAAAAAGTAAAAGAAAAAATGGGTGAAGATAAAGCAGCGATTTTTGATGGTCACATAATGCTTCTTGAAGATGAAGATTTGATTATGGAAGTAGAAGATAAAATTAAAGGTGAAGGATTACCAGCAGCAAAAGCTTTACATGATGGTATTAATGAATATTGTGAAATGATATCACAATTAGACGATCCATATTTAAGAGAAAGAGCAGCAGATTTACAAGATATAGGTAAAAGATGGTTGAAAAACTTATTAGGTATTAGAATAAAAGATTTAAGTGATTTAGAACCTAATACAGTAGTTGTAACTTATGATTTGACACCATCGGATACAGCTCAATTAGACTTAGAAAATTGTGTTGGTTTCTTGACTGAAATTGGTGGAAAAACAGCTCACTCAGCTATAATGGCTAGATCATTAGAATTACCTGCAGTAGTTGGAATTAAAGGTGTTCTTAATGAAGTGAAAGAAGGAGAAACAGTAATTATGGATGGAGAAGAAGGAGAATTATTCTTAGATCCTTCACCAGAATTAATTGCAGAATATGTTGCTAAAAAAGAAAAATTAGCTGCAGAAAAAGAAGAATTGAAAAAATTAATTTCAGAAGAAGCAGTTACAACTGATGGAAGAAAAGTAGATATTTGGGGAAATATCGGAAGTCCTAATGATGTTGATGCTGTAATAGCTTCAGGAGCAACTGGAATTGGATTATACAGAACAGAATTCTTATTTATGAACTCTGATCACTTCCCAACAGAAGAAGAACAATATGAAGCATATAAAGTTGTAGTTCAAAAAATGCAAGGAAAACCAGTTACAATAAGAACAATGGATATTGGTGGAGATAAAGAATTACCTTATTTAGACTTACCAAAAGAAATGAATCCGTTCTTAGGATATAGAGCAATCAGAATTTCATTAGAAAATAAAGATATGTTCAAAACACAATTGAAAGCAATTTTAAGAGCTTCTCATTATGGTCAAATAAAAATTATGTATCCAATGATAAGTTCTGTTAATGAAATAAGAAAAGCTAATGAAATTTTAGAAGAATGTAAAAAAGAATTAGATGAAGTTGGTGAATTGTACGATAGAAATATAAAAGTTGGAATAATGGTTGAAACTCCATCAACAGCAATTATAGCTTATAAATTCGCTAAAGAAGTAGATTTCTTCTCGATTGGAACTAATGATTTGACACAATATTTCTTAGCAGTAGATAGAGGAAATGAAATGGTATCAGCTTTATATAACTCATTTAACCCAGCAGTATTAGAAGCTATTCAAAAAGTAATTGACGCTGCACATAATGCAGGTATTAGTGTAAGTATGTGTGGAGAATTTGCTGGAGATAAAAAAGCTACTAAATTGTTATTAGGAATGGGACTTGATTCATTTAGTATGAGTGCTTCATCAACATTACAAGTTAAGAAAATTATTAGAAGCAGTAGTTATGCAGAAGCTCAAAAATATAGAGATATTATCTTACAACAAGATACACCAGCAGAAGTATTAGAAAAATTATTATAATTTAAAATAAATAAATATGAGGCCTGATTTTTTCAGGTCTTCTTGCTTTTTTGAAATTAAATTTTAAGAGGAGAATGGATATGGAAAGAAAAAAAGTTGCATTATTTTTGGCTAATGGATTTGAAGAAATAGAAGCATTGGCACCAGTAGATTTGATGAGAAGAGCTAATATTGAAGTTGATACAATTTCTATAAATCTGGAAAAACAAGTAGTAAGTTCTCGTAAAATTACCGTATTGGCAGATAAATTAATAAAAGATGTGAATTTTGATGAGTATGAAATGGTAGTTTTACCTGGAGGACCTGGGACAAAAAATTATTTTGAATCAAAAGAGGTTTTAGAAGTAGTAAAGAAATTTGCTAAAAATAAAAAAGTTGGAGCGATTTGTGCAGCACCGACTGTGTTGGCTTCGTTGGGAATATTGGAAGATAGAAAAGCAATTTGTTTTCCAGCATGTGAATCTGATTTAGAAAAAGGAAAAGCTATTTTGACAAGAGAATCAGTTGTTAAAGATGGAAATATTGTTACAAGTAGGGGTGCAGGAACGGCTATAGATTTTGGATTAGCTTTGATTAAAGAGCTTTTAGGAGAAGATATTTCTAAAAAAATTGGAAAAGAAATTGTTTATTATTAATACTTTTATAAAAAAATTACGGGTTTATCGTGTTTTTCGTTTACAAAAAATAAAACTTATGGTACAATACTTATTATAATTAATACAGTAGTCAAATATTTATAGATAAAATATAGAATAAAAAAAGGAAGGAGGTCTCGAGTGGATTACCATAAGCCCGTTTTGTATGATGAAACAATTGAAAATATAATAACTGATAGAAGAGCTATTTATGTAGATTGTACTTTAGGTGGTGGCGGACATACAGAAGGGATTTTAAAAAAATCTTCAGCAGATTCTAAAGTTATAGGAATAGATCAAGATATAGAAGCTATTAATTTTTCAAAACAGAGATTGAAAGATTATAAAGATAAATTAGAGATATTTCAAGATAATTTTAAAAATTTAGATACTGTGATTTATTTAGCAGGGTATAATAAAGTAGATAGAATTTTAATGGATATAGGAGTTTCGTCCAATCAACTGGACAATGTTGAAAGAGGATTTTCATATAGATTTGAAGCAAAACTTGATATGAGAATGAATAAAGGACTAGAAATTAGTGCTTATGATGTTGTAAATAAATTTTCTGAAAAGGAAATAGCAGATATCATTTATAAATATGGAGAAGAGCCAAAATCTAGAAAAATTGCTAGAAATATAGTTGAATATAGAAAAAATAAGAATATTGAAACAACTACTGAATTAGCAGATATTGTCATAAAATCTATAGGTAAAAGTATGAAGAGACATCCTGCTAAAAGGACTTTTCAGGCAATTAGAATATTTGTAAATAAAGAGTTAGAAGTACTAACAGAAACTTTAGATAAAGCAATTAATTTATTAAATCCAAAAGGAAGACTATTGGTTATTACATTTCATTCTTTGGAAGATCGTATAGTAAAGGAAAAATTCAGAGAATTTGAAAATCCATGTACATGTCCTTCAGACATACCAATATGTGTGTGTAATAAAAAAAGTTTAGGTAAAGTAATAACGAGAAAACCGATAGTTGCCAAAAAAGAGGAGTTAGAAATGAATAATAGAGCACATTCGGCAAAATTAAGAATATTTGAAAGGGGTGAATAAAGGGATGAGTAGTGGTACAAGAAAGAAAAAATTACAAATGATGGATTTTCCCGATATTCCAAAAACAACTACAAATAATGTATCTCAAAATTACAATACAATTTCAAATGATTGGTCAACATCAAAAATAAAAAAGAGAAAAGTTACTAAAAATGTTAAAGGTTTTAATAGAAAGAAAGTAGTAGTGGGAGCTTTTTATATAATGATAGTAGTGGTTGCTGCAATTATTATGACTAATGCGTCTAATAGTGTAGATAAGTTAGGTAGAGAAAAAAACGCAAAACAAAAAGAATTAAATGAGCTAAAAACTAATGTAGAAAATCTTGAAAATGAAACTATATCAAAAAATGATTTTGCACAAAAAAAAGAAGAAGCTATAAGACAAGGTTTTGTTGAAAAAAATTCATTAAAATATATTAGATTAGATAAGTAGATGAAATGCGATATATTAAGGTTATTGTTAAAATAACTTTAGGATATCGTTTTTTTTAAGAAATTAGTATTTAAAGAATTGAAAGAAATTCAATAAAATCTTAAAGTTAGGTCTGTTCTTCAAAGATATAATTCTTGACAGAATTATAAAAAAGTGGTATTATTTTTGTGACTAATTAGTCATTTTTTTGTCGTATTATTTTTTTGATAAATTAAATGTAATTAGTTAAAATTCAAATTTGTTAGAAGGAGGTATAGATCTTGGCAGAAGAAGTTTTAAAAAAGATACAAAAGACAGAAAAAGAAGCAGATGAAATTATATTAAAAGCCAATGAAGAATCTAAAAATATTGCAAAAGAAATTGATCAGAAGATTAAAGAAGATGGTAATAAAATAATTTCAGATCTACAAACTGAGTTGAAACATTTGAAAGAAAAAACAGTTGAAGAAGCTAATAAATCTGTAGATATTCTCCTTGCTAAAGAAGAGGAAAATATAAAAGATATATTGAATGTCGATGATAAAAAAATTGACGAAATAGCAAATATATTAAGAGAGAGGGTTGTGAAATAATGTCAATAGTAAAAATGAGTAAATTCAATTTAATTGCTTTTGCTTCACAGAAGGCCCCACTTCTAAAAAGTTTACAACAATTTAAAGAAGTAGAATTTGATGATATTCAGATTGAAGAAAAAGAAAATGAAACAATTTTATTGAAAAAAGTAAATAATAATGAGGAATTGACTAGAATAGATGAACGTTTAACGACGGTAGATACAGCAATTCAGCTTTTACAAAAATATCATCCAGTAGATAAAAGTTTAAAAGCAATTATGAGAGGTAATGATAATTACACTTTCAATGAGCTATCAGAAAAGGCTCGAACATACGATTGGAAAATAGTCGCGTATAATTTAAAAGATTTGGGAGTAAGATACTCAAATGTAAAATCAAAGATTTCTAAAAAATATTCAGAAATTGATGATCTTTCAATTTGGAATAAATTGGATGTAAATCCTCAAGAATTGAAGAAATTAAAAAATGTAACAAGTTATTTGGGGAGTGTTCCCGTTAAATTAAAAAGTTCGTTTATTAATAAGATTAGTGAGTTAAAATATACTTATTATGAAGAATTAAAAATAACAAAAGAAGATGTTTATTATTTAGTTATTTCTGATAAATCTAATGAGGAAAAAGAAAAAATAGACGAAGTTTTTAGAAATAATAGTTTTAGTTTGGCAGAATTGAATATTGATAAAGAACCGAATAGTTATATTTCAGATATAAAAAAGGAAATTGAGGAATTAAAAGTTACTAAAAGAGTATTAAAAAAAGAGATTAAAAATTATCTTAATGACTTGCCACATTTAGAAGCTATTTATGAATATTTAAGAAATAAGAAACTTAGAATAGAAACTATGGAAAATTTGGCACAAACTGAGAAAACTTGTGTGATAAAAGGTTGGGTTCCAACTGGGAAGTTAAGTGCATTTGAAAAAACTATTAAATCGGAAGTAGGAGATAATTACTACTTGAGAACACAAGAAGCAGATAGAGATGATGCTGAAGTACCGATAAAATTAAAAAATGGAAAAATTGCAAGTGCATTTGAAAGTTTAACAGGAATGTATGCATACCCTAAATATAATGAAATTGATCCAACACCATTTTTAACACCGTTTTAT
Organism: uncultured Leptotrichia sp.; assembly: GCA_963524305.1. GTDB lineage: Bacteria > Fusobacteriota > Fusobacteriia > Fusobacteriales > Leptotrichiaceae > JABCPH02. Next base: position 76,761 of record CAURGH010000002.1, read on the forward strand.
ATAGTGTTCTTTGGAATGATGGGAGCAGATGTCGGATATGGATTGGTATTATTATTAGGAACTTTATTTGTATTGAAATGTATGAATTTAAACAAAAGCAATAGATTATTTGTGAAGTTCTTTTTCTATTTAAGTTTTTCAGTTATAATTTGGGGATTGATTTATGGTTCTTATTTTGGATTGCCATTAGTAAGAGGACTTATAGATCCTGGAAAAGAATATAATAAATTATTAGTTGGTTCTGTATTATTTGGAATAGTGCATATTTTCTTTGGATTAGCATTAAAAGCATATTTGTTAATAAAAGCGAAAAAACCAATGGAAGCAGTGTATGATGTACTGTTTTGGTATATGACACTAACTGGAGGAATGCTTTATTTATTGTTTAAAATGACAAATTTAAATCCGACTGTTGCTACAGTTTCAGGAATTATTGCTGTAATTGGAATGATTGGAATTGTATTGACTGGTGGAAGAGAAGCTAAAGGTATTGGAGCGAAATTAGGAGGCGGATTGTATAGCCTTTATGGAATTTCAAGTTACGTTGGAGATTTTGTATCGTATTCGAGATTGATGGCTTTAGGACTTTCTGGAGGATTTATAGCTCAAGCAATTAATATGATTATTGGAATGGTAGCAGGTTCATGGATTGGATTAATATTTGTCCCAATTATATTTGTATGTGGACATTTCTTTAATATGTTCTTATCGTTCTTAGGTGGATATGTTCACACTTCAAGACTTATGTATGTAGAATTTTTTGGTAAGTTTTATGAAGGTGGAGGAAAACCATTTAAAGACTTTAGAACAGATAGTAAATATATAAATATAGAAGATTAATTAAATTTAGTTAAATATTTGAAAAAATAAATAAAAAATATAAATTTTAGGAGGAAAAAAATGAATAATGTATCAGGTGTATTAGCACAACATGGAGGAGTACTTTTTGCGGCTTTAGGAGCAGCGTTAGCAACATTTTTAGCAGGTTGGGGATCAGCCAAAGGAGTAGGAATAGTAGGGGAAGTAGCATCAGGATTAATGATCGAAGAACCAGAAAAATTTGGTAAATCGTTAGTATTACAATTGTTACCAGGTACACAAGGATTGTATGGTTTCGTTATTGGATTGATGGTTTTAGGTAGATTGAATGCAAATATGAGTTTTGCAGAAGGTGTATATATTTTGATGGCTTGTTTACCAATTGCAATTGCAGGATATGGTTCAGCAGTAGCACAAGGAAGAGTAGCAGCATCAGGTATTAGCTTATTAGCAAAAAATGAAGAACAATCAACAAAAGGTATTATTTATGCCGTAATGGTTGAAACTTATGCATTATTAGCATTCGTTGTATCAATTATGTTATTATCTGGAGTATCATTTAAATAATTAAATTGAAAGGATGTGAAGAAATGTCTAATTTGGATAATTTAACATCAAAAATATTAAATGATGCAAAAACTAAAGCAGATGAAATAATAAAAGTAGCTCAAAAAATGGCAGCTGAAAAATATAAAAAAGAAATTGAAAAGTATAATTCTCAAAAAGCATCATTAGAAGAAAGTGCAGTTAGAGATAGAGATTTAACTGTAGAAAGAATAAAATCAGGTGCTAGCTTGAAAGTAAGAAATGAAAAATTAAAAGCGAAACAACAAGTTATTGATAAAGTAATCAATAGATTAAGAGAAAAACTTTTAAATATGGATGAAGTAGAATATATAGATTACATGAAAAAAAATCTAGATAATTCTTCTTTGAATAAAAACCAAAAGTTAATTGTTAAAAAAGAGTTTTTAGGAAAAGTAAAGAAAGAATTTCCGAATGCAAATATTTCTGAAAAAGAATTTGTAAATTCAGGATTTATTTTGGAAGAAAATGGAGTTCAAGAAAATTATACATTTGAAGTTAAATTAGAATTTATGAGAGATGATTTAGAAGTTCAAATTTCTCAACTTCTTTTTTCATAAGAATTCATAAGAGTAAGGGAGATATTAAATGAATAGAATGGATTACGGACGTAGTGTCGTAACGGTTAGAGTTTTAGAAAAAAAACTTTTGACTAAAAATAAGCTAGATAGAATGATTGACGCTGAAACTCCCGAAGAAGTATTAAAATTATTGGGAGATACAGAATATTCTCAAAATATGTCTGATATTCAAAATGCTCAAGATTATGAAGTGATATTGAAAAGAGAAACTGAAAGAGTGTTTAATCTAGTTAGAGAATTAAGTAATGATACAGAAATAGTTGATATACTTTCTTTAAAATATGATTATCATAATCTAAAAGTATTATTAAAAGGAAGATTGTCCGGGAATGATTTTTCGTATTTATTGATGGATGCAGGTACTCAAAAAGCAGATAAATTAAAATTAAGATTTGATACGAAACATTATAGTGAATTTCCAGATGAATTTTCTAAAGCAATTAATGAAGTAGAAAAAGATTTTGATGAAAAAAAAGATCCACAAAGAATTGATATCATAGTTGATAAATATTATTATATAAATTTACTTCGTATTGCAAGAAAAGTAAATGTACCTTTAATAACTAACTATGTTGAAGGACTTGTTGATTTTCAAAATATAATAACTTTGTTTAGAGTAAAAAAACAACATAGAGATATGAAATTTTTAGAAACAGTTGTTCATGAAGGTGGAACAATTCCTAAAAATAAAATTGTTGCTTCATTGAATGATACTCCAGAAGTTATTGCACAAAATTTTAGAAGAGAAAAATTAGGTGCATTTTTAGTGGAAGGTGTGGAAGCGTTTAATGAAAGTAAAAGATTGTCAGAATTTGAGAAAATAAGTGATAATTATTTGATGGAGTTAAATAAAGAATCTAAATATATAGTATTTGGTCCTGAACCATTATTTACATACTTAGTTGCGAAAGAAAGAGAAATTAATGCGTTAAGAATGATAATGGTTAGTAAAATAAATAATATTAGTTCTGATAAAATAAAAGGAAGGCTGCGTGAGACATATGCATAAAGTAGGTGTAGTAGGAGATAAAGATTCTATTTTAGCTTTTAAGGCTTTAGGTGTAGATGTGTATCCAGTCGTGACTAAAGAAGAAGCAAGAAAAAGAATTGATAGTTTAGCTAATGATAAATATGGGATAATATTTGTTACTGAACAAGTAGCCGCATTAGTAGAAGAAACTGTTGAAAGATATAATAAGGAATTAACACCAGCGATTATATTGATACCAAATAACCAAGGAAGTTTAGGTATTGGATTGAGTAAAATAGATGAATATGTTGAAAAAGCAATAGGATCGAACATATTCTAATGTGGAAAGGAGCAGATATTCTTGAAAGTAGGAAAAATAATAAAAGTTTCAGGACCTTTAGTTGTTGCTGAAGGTATGGATGAAGCAAATGTGTATGACGTTGTAAAAGTATCTGATAGTAAACTGATTGGAGAAATAATTGAAATGAGAGGAGATAAGGCTTCTATACAGGTTTATGAAGAAACTGTAGGTATAGGACCTGGAGAACCAGTTTATTCAACTGGAGAGCCTCTTAGTGTTGAGTTGGGACCAGGATTGCTAGAAGCTATGTTTGATGGAATTCAAAGACCTTTAAAAGAGTTCCAAGAAAAAGCGGGAGACTTTTTGAATAAAGGGGTAGAAGTACCTTCGTTGAATAGAGAAAAGAAATGGGATTTTGAACCAGCAGTTTCAGTAGGAGATAAAGTTGAAGCTGGAGATATAATAGGAACTGTTCAAGAAACAGCAGTGGTTAATCATAAAATTATGGTTCCATACGGTGTAGAAGGGACAATAAAATCTATTACAAAAGGAAGTTTTACAGTAGTTGAAACAGTTGCTGTAGTTGAAACTTCAAAAGGTGATGTAGAAGTACAAATGATGCAAAAATGGCCTGTAAGAAGAGGTAGAAAATATTCTAAAAAATTAAATCCAGAAGCTCCATTAATAACAGGACAAAGGGTTATCGATACATTTTTCCCAGTAACAAAAGGTGGAACTGCCTGTGTACCAGGACCATTTGGATCAGGGAAAACAGTAGTGCAACACCAAATGGCAAAATGGGCAGATGCTCAAATAATTGTTTATGTAGGATGTGGGGAACGTGGAAATGAGATGACAGATGTTCTTATGGAATTCCCCGAAATAGTAGATCCTAAAACTGGAGAATCATTAATGAAAAGAACAGTATTGATTGCAAATACTTCAAATATGCCAGTTGCAGCAAGGGAAGCTAGTATTTATACTGGAATCACAATTGCTGAGTACTTTAGGGATATGGGATATTCAGTAGCAATAATGGCTGATTCTACATCAAGATGGGCAGAAGCATTAAGAGAAATGTCAGGAAGACTTGAAGAAATGCCAGGAGATGAAGGATATCCAGCATATTTAGGTTCAAGAGCAGCTGAGTTTTATGAAAGAGCTGGGCATGTTGTTTGCTTAGGAAAAGACGGAAGAGAAGGAGCATTGACAGTTATTGGTGCTGTTTCGCCTCCAGGTGGAGATATTTCAGAACCAGTTTCACAAGCAACATTGAGAATTGTTAAAGTGTTCTGGGGATTAGATGCAAACTTGGCTTATAGAAGACACTTTCCGGCAATTAACTGGTTGAATTCGTATACATTGTATCAAACAAAAGTTGATGGATGGATGGATAAAAATATAGGTCCAGCATTTTCAAAAAATAGAGCTAGAGCGATGGCTTTATTACAAGAAGAAAATAGTTTACAAGAAATTGTAAGATTGGTTGGTAAAGATACTTTATCTGAAAAAGATCAATTGAAATTAGAGGTAGCTAAATCAATAAGAGAAGATTATTTACAACAAAATGCATTTATGGAATCTGATACATATACTTCATTAGAAAAACAAGAAAAAATGTTAGATTTAGTTTTAAAATTCTATGATGAAGGTAATAGAGGATTAGAACATGGAGCATATTTGAATGAAATTGCTTCACTTGAGGTAAGAGATAAAATAGCGAGAGCTAAATATTTACCAGAAGATGAGTTATTCAAAATTGATGAAATTGGGAAAGAGTTAGAAAATGCAATAGATGATCTTGTAGCAAAAGGAGGTGCACTAGATGCTTAAAGAATATAAAACTATAACAGAAGTAGTAGGACCTTTGATGGTAGTTGAAGGTGTTGAAGGAATAAAATATTATGAATTAGTTGATATTGAAACTCAAACTGGAGAATTGAGAAGAGGTAGGGTTCTTGAGGTAAATGGCGATAAAGCAATGGTTCAGTTATTTGAAAATTCTGCTGGATTAAATTTGAAAGATTCAAAAGTTAGATTTTTAGGAAGACCTTTATCATTGGGTGTATCTGAAGATATGATAGGAAGAGTATTTGATGGAATGGGTAGACCAAAAGATAATGGTCCAAAAATTATTCCAGAAAAAACATTAGATATTGAAGGAACTGCGATTAATCCAGTTTCCAGAGATTACCCTTCAGAGTTTATTCAAACAGGAATTTCTGCAATTGACGGATTGAATACATTAGTTAGAGGACAAAAATTACCAATATTTTCTGGTTCAGGGATGCCACATGCTGACTTAGCGGCACAAATAGCTAGACAAGCAAGAGTACTAGGTACTGATTCAAAATTTGCGGTTGTATTTGGTGCGATTGGGATAACTTTTGAAGAAGCACAATTCTTTATTGATGACTTCAAGAAAACAGGAGCAATTGATAGAACGGTATTATTTATGAACTTGGCTGATGATCCAGCAATTGAAAGAATTGCAACACCAAGAATGGCACTTACGTGTGCAGAATATTTAGCATTTGAAAAAGGTATGCACGTGTTAGTAATTTTAACAGATTTGACTAACTATTGTGAAGCGTTGAGGGAAGTATCAGCAGCTAGAAAAGAAGTTCCAGGAAGAAGAGGATATCCAGGATACTTGTATACCGATTTATCAACTTTATATGAAAGAGCAGGAAGAATTAAAGGTAGAGAAGGTTCAATAACACAAATACCAATATTAACAATGCCAGAAGATGATAAAACGCATCCAATTCCAGATTTGACTGGATATATAACAGAAGGACAAATTATTTTATCAAGAGAATTGTATAAACAAAACTTGATGCCACCAATTGATGTATTACCATCACTTTCGAGATTGAAAGATAAAGGTATAGGTAAAAATAAAACTAGAGAAGATCATGCGGATACGATGAACCAATTATTTGCGGCTTACGCGACAGGAAAAGAAGCAAAAGAATTAGCAGTAATTTTAGGAGAGTCTGCATTGTCAGATACAGATAAAGCATTTGTTAAATTTACAAATGCGTTTGAGGAAAAATATGTAGCTCAAGGATTTGAAACAAACAGAACGATAGAAGAAACTTTAAACTTAGGTTGGGAATTATTGAAAATATTGCCTAGAACAGAATTAAAAAGAATTAGAGACGAATATTTGGAAAAATATCTACCAGCAGGAGATGAATAATTATGGCAAGATTAAATGTCAATCCTACTAGGATGGAATTATCTAAGTTAAAGATTCGTTTGAAAACAGCATCAAGTGGACATAAATTGTTGAAAGATAAACAAGATGAGCTTATGAGACAATTTATTGAAATGATTAAACAAAATAAAAAGTTGCGTGAAAAAGTTGAAGCAAGATTACAAGATTCATTTAAAGGTTTTCTTTTAGCAAGAGGTGTAATGTCAGATGAAATGCTTGAAAATGCGATTGCGTATCCAAAAGAAAAAATTAGTGTTAATATCACTAAAAAAAATATTATGAGTGTTAATGTTCCTAAAATGGAATTTATTAAAGATGAAACAAGTGCTGAAGGTTCGATATATCCTTATGGGTATGCTCAGACATCAGCTGATTTGGATGATGCGATTGATGGTTTAAATAGTGTAATGTCTGAATTACTGAAATTGTCTGAAATTGAAAAAGCATGTCAATTAATGGCGGATGAAGTTGAAAAAACAAGACGTCGTGTCAATGCTTTGGAATACAGAACAATCCCTCAGTTAAAGGAAACAATAAGATTTATTCAAATGAAATTGGATGAAAATGAACGTGGAAGCATAACTCGATTGATGAAAGTAAAAGATATGATGGCAAATGCACAGTAGGAGTGAAGAGAAATTCCTAACTTTCCAAAATTTTTTTCTTTACAAAAACTGTAAATTATGGTATCATACCTAAAGTAATTTAATCTACGAATATAAGTTGCCACTATATTCTTGGATTGGATAATATATAATTAGGAGGAAATTAAACAATGGCAATGAAATCAAAAAAAGAAATTATTGAAGCGTTTGGAAAAAATGCACAAGATACTGGATCTGCAGAAGTTCAAGTAGCTTTATTAACAGAAAGAATTAACCACTTAACAGGACACTTGAAAGTTCATTTTAAAGATGTTCACTCAAGAGTTGGATTATTAAAAATGGTTGGTAAAAGAAGAAGATTATTAAACTACATTAAAAATAGAAATGTTGATGATTACAGAAACTTAATCGAAAGATTAGGAATCAGAAAATAGTAAAATTAAGTTGAAGCTATCTCGATTTGAGGTAGCTTTTTTTATATAAATTTAGTAAAAGTTATAGAAGAAATTAGAAAAAAATGTTATAATTTTAGAAATTAAATATGTTAATAGGTATTTTTTAGATATAATTATAACAATTAAAAATGACTATTAAAAATTTATTATTTAGAAAAATTGGAGATTATGATATGAAATATACATTTAGTGAAAATATTCAAGGTTTTTTAGTGATTGGAATAAGAAAAATTTTATCTTTTTTTCCGCTAAAAAAAAGGTATAAGTTTTTTGAAAATTTAGGGTTGTTGGGCTATTATTTGATAAAGAAAAGAAGAGAATTGACGATTGATAATATTAAAAATGCATTTCCTGAAAAAAGTGAGAAAGAAGTTATTGAGATTGCTAAAGGTTCTTATAAAACAATGGGAAAAATGATAATGACGTCGATTTATTTGGAAGAAATTACAAAAAATGGAAATACAGTTGTGGAAAATGAAGAATTGATGTTGGAGGCGTGTTCTCGTTCGGAAAAGGCTGTAATTATTGTTTCGCTGCATTTGGGTGGATTTGAAGCTGGAAGTGTTATGCGAAATATTAGAAAATTTTATGCGGTATTCAGACGACAGAAAAATAGAAAGTTGAATGATTTAATGACGAAATGGAGAGAAGAAGGAGGACTTAATTCTTTGCCGTTGAAAGATACAGATGCTTTGAATAAGGCTTTAGGTGAGAAATGTATGATAGCGTTGGCTTCAGATCATCATGGATCAGGTGTTGAGGTTGAATTTTTTGGAAGACCAGTTGAGGCTGTAACTGGACCTGCATTACTAGGTTTTAAAAATAATACTCCGTTGATTTTAACTTATGCGGTGTTTGAAGACAATGTAATTAAAATAAAAAACAAGAAAATTTTGGAAGTAGAGAAAAAAGGAAAATTAAAAGAAACAATACAATACAATATGCAAGAGATTTTTTATGAATTTGAAAAAATCATAAGAGAATATCCAGATCAGTATATGTGGCAACATAAAAGATGGAGAAAAAAATAAAAAATTAATTCACAGACTTGAATATAAAAAAAAAGTGTGATAGAATTATAAAGTAAACTTTTTGGAGGGAAAATAGATGAAAAAATATTTATTTTTACCAATTTTATTAATTTTTATGACCTGTACATCATTAAATGCATCTACTACAGTAACAGAAACTAATAAAATTAGTAATGAGATTACGACTGTAATCGAAGAATTAAAAGAAGTTGCAAGTTTAAATGAATATGATAAATTAGAAAACTTTTTTTTACCTACATTAAAAAATAAATATGTTGTTAAACAGCTCAAACAATATGATCTTTCAAATTTAACATTAGTATTTTCAGAAGTTGATGTTATTTCAAAAGATAAAGCAAAAGGGACAATGGTAGTAAATTATGGTTCAGAGAGTAATTATTTTAAAATAACTTGGAAAATTTCTAATGATGGAACTTGGAAAATTGCTGATGTAGTTGAAAAAAAATAGGAAAGGAGAAAAATGAGCATATCAATAGTTATATTGTTGATTGTTATTTTTTCTTTTTTGGCTTTTTTCATAGCTTATTTTTTTGGAAGCTCAATTTTTAAAAAGAAATATGGAGAATTGAGTGAATTAGAGCTAAGAATAATTGATGCAAAAAGAAGATTGGAGTCATCAAAAAAAGAAGTTGAAAGAGAAATAGAATCGTTTAGAAAAGAAGAAACATTAAAAGTAAAAGAAGAACTGCTTAATGAAAAGAAAATAGCAGATGAAGAAATAAAAAAAATGAAATCTGAAATTGCTTTAAAAGAAGAAAGAATTGTAAAAAAAGAAGAAATTTTAGAGGGAAAAACTGAAAGATTAGAGGAAAAAGAATTCAAAATTGAAAGACATCGTGAAAAATTATCAAGAAAAGAAAATGAATTGAATGAATTAATTTCTAAGGAAGAAAAAGAGTTAGAAAGAATATCGGAATTGACGAAGGAAGATGCAGCTAAGATAATTCTTACTAAGTTGGAAAATGAATTAGATCACGATAAAGCAGTTTTAATAAGAGATTTTGAGCATAATTTGGATAGAGAAAAAGACAGAATTTCTAAGAGAATTATTTCTACAGCTATTGGGAAAGCAGCTCCTGATTATGTTATAGATTCAACAATTTCGGTTATTCAGTTGCCAAGTGAAGAGATGAAAGGTAGAATAATTGGAAGAGAAGGAAGAAATATTAGGGCAATTGAGGCAGCTACAGGAGTGGACTTGATTATAGATGATACGCCTGAAGCAGTTGTTTTATCATCATTTGATGGTGTCAGAAGAGAAGTGGCTAGAATTGCATTAGAAAAATTAATTTCTGATGGTAGAATTCATCCAACTAAAATAGAAGAAGTAGTTGCAAAAGCTCAAGGTGAAGTTGATGAAAGTATTTTAGATGCAGCAGAACAAGCTATTTTAGAAGTTGGAATTCCTACATTACCAAGAGAAGTGTTAAAAGTGTTAGGAAGATTGAAATTTAGAACATCATTTGGACAAAACATTTTACAACATTCAATTGAAGTGGCACATATTGCTACGGCACTTGCAGCAGAAGTTGGTGCTAATGTAGAAGTGGCTAAGAGAGCAGGTTTATTGCATGATATTGGTAAAGCATTTTCACACGAACAAGAAGGCTCACATGCTTTAAATGGTGGAGAATTTTTAAGAAAATTCTCTAAAGAAAATGAGATTGTTATAAATGCTGTAGAAGCACATCACAATGAAGTAGAGCAATTAAGTATTGAAGCAGTGTTAGTTCAAGCTGCAGATTCGATATCGGCATCAAGACCAGGAGCTAGAAGAGAAACATTGTCTAATTACTTGAAGAGATTGGAACAATTGGAAGAAATAGCAAATAGTCATGAAGGAATCGAAAGCTCGTATGCAATACAAGCTGGAAGAGAATTGAGATTAATTGTTCATCCAGATAAAATTGATGATGATAAAGCTACAATTTTGTCTAGAGAAGTTGCTAAGGAAATTGAAGAGAAAATGCAATATCCAGGACAAATTAGAGTAACTGTAATAAGAGAAACAAGAGCGGTTGAATACGCAAAATAAATAAAAATAATAAACTGTCTTTAAATGGGGCAGTTTTATTATTATTTATTAATGTTTTATTAAATATAAAAGATGCAGTGCAATGAAAAATAGAGTAATGAGAGGAGGAAAAATGATAAGACAGGCATTAGAAAAAGATATAGAAAAAATAGGTAAATTGATGTACCAAATTCATAAAATTCATTCTGATAGTAGACCAGATTTATTTGTTGTTGGAGATAGAAAACTTAGTGATAATGAATTGAAAACTCTTATAGAAGATTATAAAATGAAACCTATTTTCGTTTATACAGATGATAAAGATGAGATTTTAGGATATATAATGTGTCAGTATGAATATACAGGTGGTAAAAATGCTTTAGTTGCTAGAAAGGTATTATATATAGATGATTTTTGTGTAGATGAAGATGCTAGAGGACAGCAAATAGGAACAAAATTGTATAATTTTGTGATAGAAGTAGCTAAAAATAACGGATGCCAAAGTATAACTTTAAATGTTTGGAATTTTAACGAAGGTGCAAAGAGATTTTATGATAGAATAGGTTTTAAACCATTGAAAACATTGATGGAAAGAAAATTAGAAAGCGAGTAAGAATGAAAGTATTAATAATAGGAGATATTGTAGGACAACCAGGTAGAAATATCTTGTTTAAATTTTTAGAAAAAAGAAAACAGAATTATGATTTTATAATTGTAAATGGAGAAAATTCAGCTGGAGGATTTGGGATTAATATAAAAATAGCCGAACAATTTTTTCAAAGAGGTGCAGATGTAATTACTTTAGGGAATCATAGTTGGGATAAAAGAGAGATTTATCCTTATATAAATGAGCATAAAAATTTAATAAGACCAATTAATTTTGCTAAAGGTGCACCAGGAAATGGGTATACAATAGTTGAAAAAGATGGAATTAAAGTTGCAGTAATTAATGCACAGGGTAAAGTGTTTATGCCGCCTATAGCTTGTCCATTTTTAGCAGTAGAGGAAGTTTTACCTAAAATAAAAGAGGAAACAGATATTATAATTCTTGATTTTCATGGTGAGGCGACTTCTGAAAAACAAGCGATGGGATGGAATTTGACAGGAAAAGTATCAGTTGTTTATGGTACACATACTCATACACAAACAGCTGATGAAAGAATTTTACCAGGAGGGACAGCCTATATTTCTGATGTTGGAATGACTGGTGGACATGATGGAATTTTAGGAATGAATAGACGAGAAAGTATTCAAAAATTTAAAGATGGAATGCCAGCAAGATATTCTGTTTGTGAGGAAAATCCTAGAATAAATGGGATAGAAGTAGAAATTGATGAAAAAACTGGGAAAGCAATTTCTATTGAGAGAGTAAACATGGGATATGATGAAGTTTAAGAAAATTTATGAAATGAGAAGGTAGAAATGAATTGGATTAAAGTAAAAATAGATTATTTTTCTAATACATTAGAAGAAACAAAATCAAAATTAATAAATATGTTTGAAGAAATTGGAATTAAGCAAATAGAAGTAATCGATTATTTTTCAGATAATTCTCTTGATTATAATATTAACTTTAAGAAACAAAGTGAAATTTGGAGTATAATTGGCTATATCGTTAACAATAGATTTTCTAAGTTAAAATTAAATATTATTTCTGATAAATTGAAAGAATTTTCGTTGGATGATGAAGAATTTATGTATGAAATTTATACTTCGGAATGTAGTGATGATGATTGGAAAGATGAGTGGAAAAAATATTTTCATACTGTGAATATAACAGATAATATAATAATTAAGCCTAGTTGGGACGATTATGAAGCTAGTGAAGAAGAAACTGTAATAGAAATTGATCCTGGAATGGCTTTTGGGACAGGGACTCACGAAACGACAGCGTTATGTGTAGAATTTCTAGAAAAATATGTTCCAGGTAAGAAGAAATTGCTTGATATAGGTTGTGGTTCAGGGATTTTGATGTTAATCGGTAAGAGATTAGGAGTAGAAAAGGTTGTTGGAATTGATATTGATAGCAATGTAAAAGACGTTGTAATTGAAAATTTTGAGAAAAACAATATAAAAGACAATTACGAAGTTGTAATTGGTGACTTGGTTGAAGATATAAATGAAAAATTTGATTTAGTTGTATCAAATATTTTGGTTGACGTTTTAACAGAATTGTTAGAAAATATTGAGAAAACGCTAGAAAAAGGAGCAACAATTATTTTTTCTGGGATAATAAAAGATAAAGAAGAAGAATTTTTAAGAAAAACAAAAGAACATAATTTAGTTGAAATTGATAGAAATGAGAAAAATAATTGGGTTTCATTAGTTTTTAAATATAATTAAACAGACTAGACAATAAAATTATTTTAAAATAGAAAAAATGGGAGAAAAAATGATAATTGCGATTGATGGACCTGCCGGGAGCGGAAAAAGTACGATTTCTAAACTTGTAGCGAAAGATTTAGACTTAATTTATCTTGATACTGGTGCAATGTATCGGCTTGTAACTTTAAAGGCTTTAAAAATGGGTATTTTAGATGGAAATTTAGAAGATTTTGATAAGATAAATGAATTACTTGATAATTTGGAGATTGATATTCGAGAAGATGGATTTTATTTAGATGGTATTGATGTGAGTGAGGAAATTAGAAAGCCGATTGTCTCGGAAAATGTGTCTAAAATAGCTGCTATTAAGGAAGTAAGAATAAAAATGGTTGATTTACAAAGGAAATTTTCTAAGGCGAAAAATGTTATTTTGGATGGAAGAGATATTGGAACAGTTGTTTTTCCAAATGCTGACTTAAAGGTTTTCTTGGTGGCAGATGCTAAAGAGAGAGCGAATAGACGTTACAAAGAATTGACTGAAAAGGGAGAAAATGTTTCTTTGGAAGAGATTTATCAAAATATATTGATGAGAGATAAAATTGATTCTACTAGAGAAGAAGCACCTTTAAAAAAAGCTGAAGATGCAGTGGAAGTAGATACAACTTCTAAAAATATAGACGAAGTTAAGGAAGAAATATTGAATTTATACAAAAAATTGTAAAAAATTAAAAAAAATGGTTGCAAAGTTTAATAAAATTTGATATAAATAAAAAAATACTGGACAAATACTGAAAATAGTGTATAATAGTTAAGGTATTTAGATAAATAATTTTGGAGGTAAAATAATATGTCAAAAAAAGAATTTGTAGATGCTTATGCAAAAGCAACAGGAGAAACTAAAAAAAGAGCAGAGGAATTAATTAATCAATTTCTAGAAACAGTTGAGGAAGCTTTAGTTAATGACGAAACAGTTCAATTTGTTGGATGGGGAACATTTGGAGTACATGAAAGAAAAGAAAGAGTAGGAAGAAATCCTCAAAGTGGAAAAGAAATCAAAATTGCTGCTAAAAAAGTAGTTAGATTCAAAGTTGGTAAAAAATTAGCTGATAAAGTAGCTGCTAAATAGTTTTAAAACTTAATTGATAAAAAACTATTTCAAGATGACAGATTCATTGAGAAATAGTTTTTTTATTTACATAATAATTCTATATAAATTATTAATTTTGAATTGTTGAAAAAATGAGGTAGAATTGTACTGGAGGGAAAAAATGTTGATATATAATTTTTTGAGATATTTATTGTACATAGCAATATTTTTTGTGTCGTTTTTTAATAAGAAATTATCGAGATTTATAAAAAAAAGATTGTTTCAAAATATTGAAAATAAAAATTTATCTTCTAGAGATGTAATTTTAGTGCATATGTCTTCAGTTGGAGAGTTTAATTTATCGAAAGAATTGATTGAGGAGTTACTACGAAAGGGAGAGAGAGTATTAATTTCTGTTATGACTGATACAGGTTATAATGCTGTGAAAAAGGCGTATGACAGTAATGAAAATGTAGAGATAATATATTTTCCTTTGGATGATTTGTTTACTATAAAGAGAATATTTGAGAAATTTAATGTAAAAAAAGTGATAATTATCGAGACGGAAATATGGCCAAATCTTTATTATTTTGCACAGAAAAAATCGCAATTGTATATTGTGAATGGTCGATTAACTGAAAAGAAAATGAAATCGTATTTAAAAATGAAATTTTTAGTAAAAAAAGTTTTGAATAGTGCAAAACGAATAATGGTTCAAAGTAAAGAAGATAAAGGGCGATATTTGCGATTGGGGATAGATGAGAATAAAATTAAGGTTTATAAAAATTTGAAGTATTCGATAAAATATGAAAGAATATATGAGGAGAAAAAAGAAAAATATTATCGGAATTTTGTGAATAAAGACAAAAAAATTATTGTTTGTGGAAGTACAAGACCAGGTGAAGAGAAAATATGGTTAGAAGCGTTTTCTGTTATAAATAAAGATGATGAGTATCAATTGGTGATAGTTCCTAGACATTTGGAGAGAGTGCAGGAAATTGAAGATGAAATAAAGCGATTATTTTCAAAGAATGATTATGAATTGTTTTCAAAAATTCAAAATTTTGAATTAGAAGGGAATATCGACTCGAGAGATAATTTGAAAAGAAAAACAGATAAAAATGAAAAGAAAATTTTTGAGAAGAAAAAAATAGTTTTAGTTGATAAGATGGGAGTTTTGAGAGATTTTTATCAACTGGCAGATTATGTGTTTGTAGGAGGAACACTGGTTAATATTGGTGGTCATTCAATATTAGAACCGCTTTATTATAACAAGGTGCCAATTATTGGTAAGTATTATCAAAATATTGAGGAAATTGTTAATGAGGCACGGAAAATGAATTATGTGAAGATTGTTAAAAATGAAGATGATATTATAGAAAGTATAAAAAGTGAAGAAATTTTAGATACATCGAAATTTTTTGCAAAAAATAATGAGCTTGAAAGGATTATTGAAGAGCTTTATTGTGATTAAAATAAAAGTCTTATTGTTTAAAAATTAAAAGTTTTTGGGAAAGGAAGAGTTTTGGAAAATAATATGAATGAAAAAAATGAAATGTTGAAAGATAGAAAAGGGAAGGAAATTTGGGAGTATTTTTTTGAGAAACCTAAAAAAAATTATAATAAGTATATGTTTGAAATGGTGAATTATCCAGATCATTTGATGTTTGATAATGAAGAAGTTGACAGCTATAAAGGTAAATGGAATGAGTTTTTTAATAATGAAAACGAAATTTATTTAGAAATTGGTTGTGGAAGTGGGAATTTTACGGTAAAAAATGCTGAGAAATTTTCAGATAGAAATTATATTGCTTTGGAATTGAGATTTAAAAGATTGGTGTTAGGAGCTAGAAAAGCTGAAAAAAGAGGATTAAAGAATATTTTGTTCATTAGAAAAAGAGGAGAAACTATTCTTGATTTTTTTGCAGAAAATGAGGTTAGTGGGGTTTATATTAATTTTCCTGATCCTTGGGAAGGTGAAGAGCATAAAAGAGTTATCTCAGAAGGGTTATTTGATAAATTAGATGTAATTTTAAAAGAGAATGGGAAATTGTTCTTTAAAACAGATCATCAGCAATATTACGAGGATATTTTAGAATTGGTAAATGGATTGGATAAATATGAGGTTGTTTATCATACAGATGATTTGCATAATTCTGAAAAGGCATCTGAAAACATTAGAACTGAGTTTGAGCAAATGTTTTTAAGTAAACATAATATGAATATAAAATATATTGAAATTTTGAAAAAATAGGGATTAAAGGTGTTTTTTGAGGTTTGGATTTTATAGTATGACTATAATTAAAAAAGGAGTTTTGCTATGGTTGATAAGATGAAAGAGTTGAAAAAGCTTGAGAACAAGTATAATGAGATGGAACAATTGAATTTGGAAATAAATTTAGTGATAAAAAGTTTAAAAAAATCAGCTGAAATTAACCGTGAAAATGAGCTTCTTGAGGAAAAAGCTGAACTTGAAAAGAAATTAGTGGAAATCACTGAAAAATTGAAGAAAAAAGAAAAAGAGTTGGAAAATTTTAAAAATAATAATTCTATTTTGATTGAAGAGTTGAAGGACGTGAAGAGGGCAAAAACGAATAATGAAATAAATAAATTTCAGATGTTTGTTGCGGATAAGGTGAATGTGGAGCTAGAAAAAGGAATAAATAAAAAACTTTCGGATTATTTGAAAACTATGAGCGAAAAAATAAAGACGACAGGAAAAATTTTGGAAAGTGATTTTTCTGAAAATGCTAAAGTTCTAAAAAAGGAATTGGAAGATTTGAATGTGAAGATTGTGAAATTTGTGGAAGAAAGTAGTGAGAAAACAGAGATACAAAAGCAATTTTTATTGGAAAATGCTTCGGTTTTTCATAATAAAATAAGAGAAGAAGCGAAAATGAAGGAGAATGAATTTTTATTTGAGAAAGAGAAAACTAGATTTGTTTATGAAAAATTTATTGGATTAAAAGGATTTAATTTTTTAGGAATAATTTCTATATTTTTAGGAGTATTTTTAATTTTTAAAACACAATTTGTGAAAATATTTTCAAATAATTATGTAAAAAGTGCGGGTGCATATTTACTTGGAATGGTATTTTTATTTGTTGGAGAAAGATTTTATCAGAAAAATAAGAAACAATTTGCAGTTGGATTAATTGGTGGTGGGATTGGAATTTTATATTTGACGACTTTGCTTTCTACAATTCGTTTGAAATTGTTTCCAATGCCAGTGGGCCTTCTAATTTCGATAATATTGACAGCACTTGTAGTTGTATTGTCATTGAGATACGATAATCAAGTGATTGGAATTCTGTCGTTAATTGGTGGATATTTGCCGTATGGAGCGTATATTTGGATTAACAAAAGTAATGTTCAAATTTATTATTTGATTGTGTACTCGTTAATTTTACAAGGAACTGTGCTTGGAATTAGTTGGAAAAAAGATTGGATTGTAAATAAAATATTTGGATTTGTAATTGGAAGTTTCAATATGATTGGACTTGTATATTATTTGAATAATAAACTAAATAAAGATATAGTTGCGTTTGTATACATATTGATTTTTACAACTGCGTATACATTTATTTTCTTAAACTCTTATAAAAAAGAAAATAGGAAAATTAATTTTATAGATTATTTTTTAGTAAGTCTGAATTTAATTGTAAAATTTTCGTTAATTTATAGTTTATTTGATAAAAATACACCGTCAGTTGTAAAAACGATATTAGTTGGTGGAGTTGGAATTATATACGGATTTTTTGGAGAAAAACTTAAAGATAATAGAATTTCAAAAATATTTAATATTGTTGCACTTGGAAGTTTTATATTGATTATTCCTTTGATTGTGCCAAAAAACTTGGTTGTATTGGCTTGGGGAATGGAAGCTGTTTTACTTTATTATTTATATAAAAAATATGAAAGTAAGGAGTTAAAATATGGATTTTTAGCAATTTATTGCGTTGCCTTTCTAAGTGGATTCTCAATACGGGAAGCTCATTATTTTTTAGGAAATTTGCAAGATTTTATGAATGTTTCACTTTCTTTTGTTGTTTATTTTATGTTAAGAGAAAAAATATATCATGGAATATTAAAAGTACTTCTAGGAGTTTTTAAGTACATAATTTTTATTTATAGCATGAGTTTTGTTTCAAATTTATTTTCAGATATTGTTTGGGATTTGAAAATAAAGGTTTTGGAAGATAGTATAAGTTTAATTAATAATGAAGTAATGTTAATAATACCAGCAATAATATATCTTTTAAGAGAAGTTACATACAAAGTGAAAAAATTAAATGATAAATTCAGTTTGAAGTTTTTGGTTATAATGGAGATTGTTTATTTAATGTTTATAAATTTATGTAATAATTTTCTTTTTATAGCGCTTACGGAACCATATCAAAAAACTTTGGGAGATATTGTAGGAATTATAATATTAATTATAACGAATATTTATTTATTTGCTGCAATACGAACAGATTTACATTTTTTAATTTTTAAAAAACTCGAAAAACATCATTTTTGGATTTTGGGAGAGATGATTTATATTTTACTTGTTTCAAATGTGATTATGGATAATTTAAATTTAGTTGGAGCCGGATTGTATTTAAGTATTTTAGGACTTTTAATTTGTGGATATTTGGTTTGGAAAGGATTTAAGACACCGAATAAAAATGTTAGAAGGATTGGACTTGGAATTGGAATCGTTTTTGTATTTAAGAGCTTTTTTGTAGATTTTATGAAATTTGATAGTTCGTTTAGATTAGTTGCATATTTTGTGATGGGAGCGATTTTGATTGGAACTTCTTATATTTATCAATCTGCATTAAAAAATCTAGATAAAGTTTTAAAAGAAGAAGTTGAAAAAAATAGCAAAAAAGAGAAAAGTGAATAAAATTTGCTTAAATGGAGTGAATGGAAATGAAAAATATTAATAAATTGATAATTTCTTTATTTTTATTAACGGTAGTTCAAATTTTATCGAGTCAATATTATAAAGATATTAATTTAAAAGGGAATTTGAAATATAAACAATTCTATATAACAAAAGATATTTATGAAAACAGTAAAAATCATTTAGGTGATATAAGAATAATTGATAAAAATGGTAAAGAAGTTCCATTTGTGATTGAAAATGAAGAAAGTCAAAGGAAGCAAAGTGAGAATGTTGTTGCACAGGCAAAAATTTCTGAGAGAATTGTAAAAAGTGATAGAATTGAATTTGTTGTGAAATTTAATTCGCAAAATTCAAACGAAGATTTAGTTGGGAATATTTTAGAGATAATTTCAAAAGAAAATTTTTATACAAAATATCAATTATTTGGAAGCTATAATGGTAAAAATTGGGATAAAATAGTGGATGGAGAGATTTATAAAACACCTGATAAGCAGAATTTAACAATAAAATTTAATGAGAAAAAATATGAATACTACAAAATTGTAACACCGATTGATAAGGGAAATATTTTTGATGAAGCGATTTTGAAATATTTTAATCCAAAAACTGAAAGTGCAAAAATGGTTGAGATGGATTTGCCGTTTGAAGTTGAAGAAAAAGGGAAGACAACACTTTTAAAAATTAAAACAAAAAATTTGCCATTAAAAATGATTAGTATTGATGTAGTAGATGATGAATTTCGTCGAGAATATAATGTTTCAGACGGAACAAAATATTACGAAAGCGGATATATTTTTAAAATTCCTGGATTTAAAAGTAGTTTGGAAATTAATGTTGAAGAAGTTTCTGGGGAAGATTCTATAATTATTGAAATTCAAAATGAAGATAATAAGCCACTAAAAATAAAAGGTGTAAAAGGAAAATATATTTTGGGAAAAATTGTATTTAAAGCTACAGAAAATAGTGGATATAAAATAATTTTTGGGAATGAAAATTTAGGGAAATTGAATTACGATTTGGCACAATTTAATGATATGATAAAAGATAGAGATTTTGTAGATTTGGGAACTTTGAATAGGATTGAGAGTAAAGTATCTAAAAAGCCAAAAGATTTTTCAGTTTATTATAATATTTTTATTGGGATTATTGCTATTTTATTAGTTATATTTATGGCTCGAAAAATTGGGAAAAAGGAGTAAATTATGAAAAAAATATATCAGCTAAAAAATAAAAATATTCCTTTAATAGATTTTTCATTTCAAGCAGAATTGACAGAGATGGGTTGGAGTGAGAAATTTGAAATTTTATGGGTCAACGAAGAGCAAAAAAACATGTTACCGATATGGCTTAATTTAGAAGATGATGATTGTATAAAAAAATTTGTGAAAAGTAGAAAAATTCCAAATAATAGGAAACATAAGCAAGAATTAATGGAAGTAATGAAAGAAGATAATTTGATGAGTTATGTAGATACAACGTTTGCATTGTCTTTGAATGATAGTTTTTGGATTGTACCATTACCTATTGAAATTGAAGATTTTGATAAAAATTATGTTACAAAAATTGAAGAAAAGATTTCATTAGAAACTATAGAAAAAATTAATGAAGTGAGTAATAATTTTAGATGGGAAGAGTACAATCTTTATGAAAATAATTTTAATGAAATAATTGGATTAATTGCTTTTGAGGGTGGTTCGTATAAAAGTGATGGATTTTTAAAAACGCCTGAATATACTACAGAAGGAATGTTAGAGAAATGTTGGATTAGAGAAAATGAAAAAATTTATTTAATTAAAGGAAGCTCGAATATTTCTTATGATTATTATTTGCAATGTGATTATGGTGGGATTGAGCCATATTTAGAATTTTATACAAATCAAGTTGAATCGCTTTTTGAGTTTGAAAGCATTAAATATGAGGTTTTTGAATATCGAAAAAGGTTAGTTTCCAAGTGTGAGTTATTTACAAATGAGAATTTTGGTTATGTTCCGATATATAAATTAATAGGAAATGAAAAAGAATTTTTAAAAAAAGCGATTGAAATTTATGGGATAGAAAATTTTCAAGATTTAATGATTTTTGATGTAATTATTGGAAATACTGATAGGCATTTTGGTAATTTTGGTATGATTGTGAATAATGATACCAATGAAATTGTTAAAACGGCTCCGATTTTTGACAATGGACATTCTTTTTTGAATAATATTCCTCTAAAAGATTTAATGGAATTTCAAAAAAAAGAGATTGTAGAAAAATATATTTATGAAAAATCAACACCATTTAATATTAGATTTATTGATGTATTGAAGTTATATTTGAAAGAGAGACACATTAACATTTTAGAAAAATTAATAGATTTTCAATTTGAAAAGCATCCAAAGTATAATGTAGAGGATGAGGCCTTGGAGATGTACGGTGAGTATGTAAAATTTGTTGCGAGAAAAGGGATAGAAATTTTAAAAAATTAAAAATTATGTAAATTTAAGAGTTGAGTAAAATAGTCGTAGTTTTTGAGTTTAGTTTTAAAGCAGTTTTACTATATATAAATTGAAATATGAACTGAGTTTCAAAAAAGATAACTTTAGATATAGAAAAGGGAAAATCACATAAGGATAAGAAAAATATAAATTTTTTTTATGAGAAATTCCCTTTTTTTGTTGTATAAGTATTTACATAAAATTGCATATACAGTATTATAAATAAGACTATTTTCTGTTTAAAAAGTGAATAAAAATTTAAAATTATTTCAAATCTTGATACGGAAAATCAAATGAAAATAAAGTTCCTTTACCTAATTTACTAGCAGCTTTGACTTTTATATTATGTCTTTTAGCTATTTGTTGTGCAATATTAAGACCTAATCCCATTCCTTCTTTGTTTTTTTGGTCAGTCGATTTATAAAAACGGTCAAAAATATTTTTGAGGGATTCTTCAGAAATTCCACAACCTTCGTCTTGGATGTTTAATCTACAAAAAGTTTGATGGTCGCTTAAATTTAGCTTTATTTCTTTTCCTTTATCTGAAAATTTGATTGCATTATCAATGATAATTATTATCATTTGACGTATTCGCTGATAATCACCAGAAAAATAATATTCGTTATCGGTCGTAAATGAAATTTGAATGTTTTTTTTCTTAGCAAGTTGCCGCATACTTCTAACAGCATCATTTATTACAACTGATAAATTAATTTCATTTTTTTGAATAGAAAAATCAGGATTTTGAAGTTTCGTTAAATCAATTAAATCATTAACTAAATGTTGTAAGTGAATACTGTCAGATAAAATTTGTTTATGATATTCAGTTAATTTATCTTTATCTGTAATAATTCCATCACAAATTGCTTCGATTGAACCACGGATAACAGTAATCGGCGTTCTTAGTTCATGCGAAATATTCGTAATAAAGTCACTTCTCATTTTTTCAAAACGCTCACTTTCTTTTGAACTGATGTACAATCTTTCTGAAAGTTCATCCATCGTTCGAGCCAATTCTCCAATTTCATCTTTTTGTTTAACTTCCGTTTTAACATTGTAATTTCCTTTTTTTAAGAGTAAAGCGGTTTTTCGGATTTTGCTTAATGGTTTTGTAAAACTTAAAGAAAGTAATACAGCACTGATAATAGATAAAATTAAAGCAATAATAATACTGATAATAAGTGTATAAATACCACTTTTTAGAGAATCTGAAATATCAGAAACAGGAGCATGAAGCAGTACTGCTCCAACAATTGAATTATCTTTTTTAGAAAAAATTGGTGCTGCAACTGTAATTGACTTATTATCTAAAAATTCATTGAAATTTTCAGTTGTGTTAATTCTTCCATTCAAAGATTCTTTTATTGCATTTTCAGCATTTGGTGGTAAACTTCTGTAGGATGTTGGCGCATCTGAATAATTGTGACCTTGTATAATATCACCAGTTTTTGCATCTACAAACCAAATTTCTCCCATCGCAATATCTTCAAGCATTTTCATGTTTCTTCGTCTTTCATGATGTGAGTTTTCTGAAATCCTTTTGTTTTCTTTTCCCTCTATAAAATTTTCCTTTTGAGAATTTTTATTAATATCAAGAATTTCTTTATCAGTCATCACTTCTTCTTCAAAAATATCATTTTGTGGTAAAAGGATATTAGGGTCATCTGAAAGTCTTTTAGATAGCCTAAATTCTCGATCACCATACCATAAAACTGAAATAGTATCAGCAATTTTTAGTGCTCTTTTTTCTAAAATGGCTTTATTAAAATTAATAGTATTTCTCACAAACATATAGGCAAATAAACTACCTAAAAATATAGAAAAAATAACAAGTGAAATTGTAAAATACAAAATCAGCTTATTAAGAATTTTGTTTTTTAAATTAATTTTCCTTAAAATTTTCATAAACTTCCTTAAATTTATATTTAAAATTTACATTTTTTTGGAATGTATAAACCAATTGAGTATTTCGATTATAAAAATTACAGAGTTTCAAATTTATAACCAACACCCCAGATAGTCTTAATTCCCCAATTATCGTGAGGATAATTATCTAATTTTGAACGTAGTCGTTTAATGTGAGAATCAACAGTTCGACTATCTCCAAAATAGTCAAATCCCCAAATAGCATCAAGCAAATCATCTCTAGTAAAAACTTTTTTCTGATTATTTGCTAATGTCCAAAGAATTTCAATTTCTTTTTTTGTCAAAGAAACATCTTGACTATTAATTGAAACTGTAAAATCATTTAAATTAATGATTAAGTTATCGAAAGTAAAGATTTTGGGGTCGTTAGTAGTGCTATTAGAAGACGTTTCATTTGGTACGATTCTTCTTAAAACAGCATTTATTCTAGCAATAACCTCTCCTGGAGAAAACGGTTTCACAATATAATCATCAGCACCAATTTCAAGGCCCATTATTTTTTCATAATCTTCTCCTTTTGCAGTAACCATTATAATTGGAATATTTGAAATCGAACGAATTTTTTTACAGACCTCAAATCCATCTTTTTTCGGCATCATTACATCTAACAAAATAATATCAAAATTATTATTTTTATCAGTAAACATATTAAGGGCTTCTTCTCCATCATATGCAACTGACACACTAAAACCGTGTTTTTTAGCATATTCAGATAAAATTGAAACAATCTGTTTATTATCATCAGCAATAAGTATATTATACATAATTATTTTTGAGAATACTTTTGAAAAGTAGACTCGCTCCTTTCTTAAAAATTCAATAAAATATTTAATAAATAACTATAGCTTTTTATATTTTAGCATAAAAGATTTGAAAAAAGAATATTGATTTTTTTATTAAATTTTGCGATAATATAAAATGAATGAAAATAATATAAAGTTTAAAAAGGAGTGAATTTAAAAAATGAAGAGAAACTTAATATTAGCGATTTTAATTGGATGTTTGATTGGGATGTTGACTTCTTGTGTGAGTGAGCAAACTAAGATAAAAAGGGATATAGAAAGAATGGCAAATAGAAGCTAAATTTTTTTGGAAATATAAAAAAAACTTGACTTGGAGTCTGCTCCAACCTGTATAATGCATATAAATGATTCAGTAGACAATTAAGGAAAGGGAGTAAATTAATGATATTAAATAAAATTAATAGTCCAAAAGATATAAAAAAATTAAAAAAAGAAGAATTGGTTGAATTAGCGGCAGATATAAGAAAGGCGTTATTAAATAGATTGACGAATTATCCTAAAGGTGGACATGTAGGTCCTAATTTTGGTGTTGTTGAAATGACGATTGCTTTGCATTACGTGTTTAATTCGCCAATTGATAAAATTGTGTTTGATGTGTCGCATCAGGCTTATCCACATAAAATTTTAACAGGGAGAAAAGATGGATTTCTTTATGAGGATAAATTTAAAACTGTTAATGGGTATACTGACCAAGATGAAAGTGAACATGATTTTTTTAGGGTTGGACATACTTCAACATCAGTTAGTTTAGCGTCAGGACTTGCAAAAGCTAGAGATTTAAGAGGTGCTAAAGAAAATATAATTGCATTGATTGGAGATGGTTCACTAAGTGGAGGACTTGCTTATGAAGGATTAAGTAATGCTGCTGAACAAGGTGGAAACTTGATAATTATTGCAAATGATAACGATCAATCAATTGCGGAAAATCATGGCGGATTGTATAAAAATTTAAGGGAATTGAGAGAAAGTAATGGTGAGGCACCAAATAATTTCTTTAAATCACTTGGATTAGATTATAAATATGTGGCAGATGGACACGATATTAATAAATTGATTGAAGTGTTTGAAGAAGTGAGGGATATTGATCATCCGATAGTTTTACATATTCATACAATAAAAGGAAAAGGGTTGCCATATGCTGAAAAAGATAGAGAACCTTGGCATTATAGTGCAAATTTTGATCCAATAACAGGAGAACCAAAAACTAAGCCTGAACCAAAAGAGGAATTCAGAACAATAACATTTGATTTCTTGACAGATAAAATGGAAAAAGATCCGACAGTTACATTTATTAATGCTGGTGTGCCTATGGGATTTGGATTTACAAAAGACAGAAGAAAAAAATTGGATAAATTGAGAAAACAATATGTTGATGTTGGAATTGCTGAAGAACATGCAACAACTTTTTCATCAGGAATGGCAACAAATGGTGCAAAACCAGTATTTGGTGTAATTAGCACTTTTATTCAAAGAACTTACGACCAAATATCTCATGACATTGCAATAAATAAAGCACCAACAGTTACTTTAGTATTTGGTGGAACATTGAAAGGTATGAATGATGTAACACATTTAGGATATTTTGACATACCAATGATTTCAAATATACCGAATATTGTGTATTTGGCACCAACTACGAAGGAAGAATATTTAGCAATGCTTGATTGGGCGATTGATCAAAATGAAAATCCAGTATTTATAAAAGTGCCTGGTGGAGCGGTTCAACATTCTGAAACAGATGTGGATAAAGATTATTCTAACTTGAATAGCTATAAAGTTGTGGAAAAAGGAAATGATGTGGCGATTATTGGCTTAGGAGAATTTTTTGTATTAGGTAAAGAAGTGAAGGAATTATTGAAAGAAAAAGTTAGAATTGATGCAACATTAATAAATCCTAGATTTATAAGTGGTCTTGATGAAAATTTATTGAATGAATTAAAACGGAATCATAAATTAGTTGTTACATTGGAAAGTGGGCAAAAAGAAGGTGGATTTGGAACAAAAATTTCTAGTTTTTACAGTACTTCTGACATGAAAGTGCTTAATGTAGGTGCTAAAAAAGAATTTACTGATGAAATTCCTTATGATGTATTTTTTGAAAATAACAGACTTACGAAAGAACAGGTTGCAGAGGATATATTAAAGATTTTAAATGTAAATGTTTAAATATGGAAAATATAAAGTTAAAAAGGAGTAGATTATGGGAAAGAAAGAAGTTAATGCAAGTATTGCAATTCAAGTATTACCAAATGTAGAAGGAAATGAAGAGATTGTAAGAGTAGTTGATGAAGTTATCAAGTTTATTAAAAGTAAAAATCTTAAAATGAATGTTGCTCCCTTTGAAACTACTATAGAGGGAGATTTTGATGAGCTGATGGAAATTTTGAAGGAATGTCAAGTAGTAGCTGTGAATGCAGGAGCAAAGGGCGTAATGTCTTATGTGAAAATAAATTATAAGCCTAACGGAGATATCTTAAAAATTGATGAAAAGATTTCTAAATACAAATAATATTAATAAATGATAAATTTTCTTTGAAATGATATGTTTTGGAAGAAAAATACAACAAAACTAATAAAAAAACACCTTCCATTAATATAGGAGTTATTTAAACTACTATATTAAGGAAGGTGTTGTTAATTTTATATTACTTTAATTAACCTATCTTACAGGTCTTGCATTTTGATAATTAAAAGGTTCTAACTTAACATTTAATGTTTTTTCAGTTCCATTTGAGTAAACTTTAAGATTTAATGCATCTCCAGTTTTCTTAGCAGCAAGTTCTCCAATAAATGAACCAGCAGAAGTTACTTTTTTACCATTTATTTCAAGGATAACATCATTTGGTTTAATACCATATTTAGCAGCAGAAGAACCATTATAAACAGCACTAATTATAACTCCAGTAGCTGAAGGAATATTTCTTTGTTTTCTAATTTCAGGTGTTAATTCTGAAATAGAAATTCCTAAATAAGGTCTTTCGTATTTTCCAGTTCTAATAATAGAATCTTTTACAGTTGTAACAAGGTTTGAAGGAATTGCAAAACTTAATCCTACATTTCCACCATTAGGTGAGTAAATTGCAGTGTTAACTCCAACAACATCTCCATTAATATTTAATAAAGGACCTCCACTATTTCCTTGGTTTACAGCTGCATCAGTTTGAATGAAATTTTCTACTTGCTCAATACCAAGCGAACTTCTACCAGATGCTCCAATAACTCCAACAGTCATAGAACTATTAAGTCCCAAAGGATTTCCAAAAGCAATTGCCCAGTTTCCGATTTTAATATTGTCTGAATTAGCAAATCTTAATGGTTTGAAAGTTTTATTCGAGCTAATTTTTAAAACGGCGATATCAACTTCAGGCGATGTTCCAATTAATTTTGCTGAATATTCTTCTCCATCTGAAAATTTTACAAATATTTCATCAGCTCCATCAATAACGTGATTATTTGTAACAACGTAACCATTTTCTGAAGTGATAAATCCTGAACCTAAACTTCCTGATTCCCTTCTTTCTTGTCTTCTACCAGAAGTCCCAAATAAAAAGGCTTCTAGAGGGTTGTAAGTATTTACAATAAGTGTTTTTTTTGTACGGATATTAACTACAGAGTCTTTAGCTTTTTCATAAACATTAGAAAAAGCATCTTGTATTCCATAAAGACTGCTAGAAACATTTGATGATTGAGGTCTAGCGGCTTGTTGAGAATTAGCTGTAGTTTCAGCACTTGCCCCCAAAGCTGTTATTAAAAATGAAGTTGTTAATACTTTTTTTAAATTCATAATAATACTCCTTTATGTTTTTTAATTTAATATTCACTTGTAATTACTCGAATTATAACATGAATAGAATATAATGTTAATAGATGTTTATTAGAAAATTATGTGTTGAATAACAACTAAAAATTATTTTTGTAAATTTTTTTGAAAAAAAATGAAAAAAAGCAAAAAAAAGTTGACAATATTTGAAAATTAGGGTATATTTTAATGTATAATAAATGTACAATTTTAAAATATTTATAAGGTAGGAAACCAAATAATGTTAGAAATAGAAAGATTTGAAAAAATTTTATTAGAATTGGAAAAAAAAGGAAGACTTTCATACCAGGAATTGGATGAACTTATAGATGTATCAAATTCAACAATCAGAAGAGATGTAGAAAAAATGTACTCAAATGGGTTGCTTACAAAGATAAAAGGTGGAGTTGCACAAATTAAAAGATTAAATTTTGACTTGGATGTAATTGATAGATTTAATGAAAATATATCTGAGAAGAAAAAAATCGCTGAAAAAGCAGCAAAAATCATAAAAAAAGGCGATTTCATATATTTGGATGCAGGAACAACAGTTTTCTATATAATTGAAAGATTAAAAGATTTGGAAGTAACGGTTGTAACTAATGGATTAATGCATTTAGAGGAACTGATGAAATATAAAATTAAAACAGTCGTTTTAGGTGGAGAAATAAAAGGGCAAACAGGGGCAATTATTGGTGTAGAAGCTATTAATTTCATATCTAAATATAGATTTGACAAATGCTTTTTAGGGACTAATGGAATAAGTTTGGATACAGGATTTACGACACCAGAAGTGAATGAAGCATATTTGAAGAAAAAGGCAATTGAATTGTCTGAAGAAAGTTTCATTTTGGCGGATAAAAGAAAATTTAATAGAGTTTCAAATATTAATTTTTCTTCGTTTAAAGAATGTAAAATAATTACGTCAAAAGAGGCAATTAAAGAAAATAATAGATATAAAAAATATTTTTATTAATAAATTTTAAGGAGGAAAGACATGATTTATACATTGACTCTAAACCCAGCGTTAGATTATGACATGTATTTGGAAAATGAATTGGAAGCAGAAAACTTGAATCTTGCAAAAGAAGTAAATTACAGAGCAGGTGGAAAGGGAATTAATGTTTCAAAAGTTTTGAAAAACTTAGGAATTGAGTCTACAGCGATAGGGTATGTTGCAGGATTTGTAGGAGATTTCATTGTGAAAGATTTACAAAAAGATGGAATAAAATCAGAATTTGTAGAATTAGATGGGATCACAAGAATTAATGTAAAAGTTAATGGAAATGACAAAGAAACAGAATTGACTGGAGTTTCGCCAAAAATAACAGATGAAAAATTACAAGAATTAGTAAAGAAAATGGCTGACTTGAAAGATGGAGACATTTTGGTATTATCTGGAAGTATCCCTTCATCTATTAGTAACAAAATTTATAAAGAATTATCAGAAAATGTAAAAGCAAATGTAGAAATAGTGCTTGACACAAGAGGAAACTTATTGCAGGACAATATTCATAACAATCTTTTTGTTAAACCAAATATTCATGAATTAAGAGATATGTTTGGTGAAAAATTGGAAACTAAAAAGGAAATTGTTGAAAAATGTAAATATTTCTTGGACAGAGGGGTAAAAAATGTGATTTTATCTCGTGGTGGAGATGGAGCTTTACTTGTAAATAAGAATTTTGTATTGGAAGCTAGTGTTCCAAAAGGGAAATTGATTAATTCGATTGGAGCTGGAGATTCGATGGTAGCTGGATTTGTGGCAGGATTTGTTAAAGGAATGTCTACAGAAGATGCGTTCAAATTGGCAGTAGCTTCAGGAAGTGCGACAGCTTATTCTTATGGAATGGCAGAAAAAGATTTAGTTGATAGATTGTATAGCGAAATTGAAATTTTAAAAGAAAATTTATAAAATTGTAAAATATAGAATATAATAAAATTATAAAGTTGGAAAGATATGAGAATATCAGATTTACTAATTAAAGACAGAATAAACCTAGATGTTCAAGCAAATGACAAGCCTAGCCTTATTAGAGAACTTGCAAAATTGCATGAAAAAACAGGTGTGTTAAATGACTATGAAGGTTATGTTGAAGCATTGGAGGCTAGAGAAGCGCAAAGTTCAACAGGTATTGGTGAAGGGATTGCAATTCCTCATGCAAAAACAAAATATGTAAAAGAACCTGCACTTGCAATGGGAAGAAAAATGAGCGGAATTGATTACCAGTCATTGGACGGTGATCCTGCAACATTATTCTTTATGATTGCTGCACCAGATGGGGCGAATAATACTCACATCGAAACATTAGCTAGACTTTCACAATTATTATTGGATGATGATTTTAAAGCGGCTTTGGAAAAAGCTCCAACAGCAGATGCAGTTTTAGATATTATTAATAAAACAGAAGCAGAAAAATTTCCAGATGAATCTAAAAAAGAAGAAGTAAAAGAAGAACCAGTGGCTAACTCTACATCTTCAGGTGATGAACCTTATATTATTGCAGCAACAGCTTGTCCAACAGGAATTGCACATACATATATGGCAGCAGCAGCCTTGAAAAAAGCAGCTGAAGAAATGGGAGTAAAAATTAAAGTAGAAACAAATGGAGCAGATGGTAGAAAGGACATATTGACAAGTGACGACATCAAAAAAGCAAAAGGTGTTATCTTGGCAATAAATAGAAATATCGAAGTTGATAGATTTGATGGAAAACCATTGATTCAAGTGGAAGCAAAAGAAGGAATTAATAATGCAAAAGAATTAATTCAAAAAGTTTTAGATGGAAAAGCACCTATTTTCCATGCGAGTGGTTCTTCTAAAGCTTCTTCAGGTGAAGAAGCTTCTAGTGATAAAAAAGGACTTTACAAACACTTATTAAGTGGGGTTTCTTACATGTTACCATTGGTAATAAGTGGAGGAATTTTGATTGCGTTGGCATTTTTAGTTGATACATTGGCAGGAAATGCGAATGTTGGTGGAGGATTTGGAACAACAGCACCATTAGCGAAATTATTAATGACAATTGGGAAAAGTGCATTTGGTTTATTCTTGCCAATATTAGGGGGATATATTGCTTTCAGTATTAGTGAACGTGCTGCATTAACTTCAGGATTAGTGGCAGGATTACTTGCAACAGAATTACCGTATTTATTAATGGGAGTAGAAAGTAAAAAAATCCCACCAACTCCAGGATTTATTGGTGCATTGATTGGTGGATTTTTAGCAGGTGTAGTAGTTAAACTTTTAATAAAAGTATTGTCAGGATTACCAAGATCATTAAATGGATTAAAAATGATTTTATTATATCCAGTATTATCAGTATTAATAACAGGAACAATAATGTGGGTAGTCGTTAATCCAATAGCTACTTTCATAAATGTTTGGTTAAATAACGGGTTATCTTCAATGCAAGGAGCAAGTGCAATATTATTAGGAGCAATATTAGGTGGAATGATGTCAGTAGATATGGGTGGACCTATAAACAAAGTAGCATATGTATTTGGAACAGGAACATTGACAGCAGCAACAATGACTTCAGGAGGAACTTTCTCAATGGCAGCAGTTATGGCTGGAGGAATGGTACCGCCTATCGCAATTGCATTAGCATCAACAATATTTAAAAATAAATTTACTGAACAAGAAAGAGAAGCAGGACTTACAAACTACATCATGGGATTTTCGTTCATTACAGAAGGTGCAATTCCTTATGCAGCAGCAGATCCTACAAGGGTAATACCAGCAAGTGTTGTAGGTTCAGCAGTAGCTGGAGCTTTAATTGGATTATTCAGAGTTAAAATACCAGCACCTCATGGAGGAATTTTGGTAATGGGATTAAGTAAGACTGCAAATGGTGGAAATGGATTCTTCTTATATTTGTTTGCAGTTATAATTGGTGCGATTGTATCAGCAATATTATTAGGATTATTAAAGAAGAAAGTAGATGAAAAATAGATTTTATGTTACTTTGAGGATGTTAAAAAAATGTATTAAAATAATATCTAAATAGAATATAGGAGAGAAAAAAATGAGTGACAAAAACTTAAAAATCATAGGATGGATTGGAACAGCCCTTTCAGTAATAATGTATGTATCATATGTTCCTCAAATAATGGGGAATTTACAAGGACATAAGACATTTTTCTTACAACCTTTAGCTGCAACAATTAACTGTGCAATATGGACAAGCTATGGACTTTTGAAAAAAGAAAAAGATTATCCATTGTCAGCTGCAAATTTACCAGGAGTAATTTTTGGATTTTTAGCAACAGTTACAGCATTTTAATGAGATAATAAATAGTTATTTGAAAAAATAAAAAAAGAAATCACGGTTGAGAGATTGACTGTGATTTTTTTGTTGAAATTGGAAATTTTATTTAAAAAATTATAAAAAAAAATAAAAAGATGTTGACTTTATCTATAAAAAAGGTATAATCTTAGTGCTAAAAGGTAATAAAAGAGAAATATTTGTTATTTTGATAAGATAGTAAAAAAATTAAAAAAATATATAGGAGGAAATGTTATGAAAAAGGCATTATTATTTTTATTTGCTGCATCTGTAGTATTTGCGGCAGGACCAAAAGTTCCTTATACTCACGAAGGATTCTATTCTACAGATAAAGTTCAGAAGGCTGTTCATTTTGTATCTGTTGATGACATTAAGAAAAGTTTAGAAGGGAAAGGGCCTATTAATGTAAGTTTTGATATTGATGATACATTGGTGCATTCAAGCGGTTACTTTAATTACGGGCAATATCATTTCCAAATTCCAGGAGATAAAAGAGGAGCTGCAAGTTATTTGTATAATCAAAAATTTTGGGATTATGTTGCTGAAAACGGAGATGAACACTCAATTCCAAAACAATCTGCAAAAGATTTAATTAAGATGCATTTGGAAAGAGGAGATCACATATTTTTCATTACAGGAAGAACAAAACATTCAAAAGATAAAAACTATACTTCAACAAAATTATCAAAAACATTGCAAAGATACTTTGATTTGCCAAAAGAAGTTTACGTAGAATATACAGCTGATACTCCGACAGGTGGCTACAAATATGATAAATCATATTATATGAAAAAACACAATGTTTCAATTCACTACGGTGACAGCGACGATGATATTTTAGCTGCAAGAGAATTAGGAATTCGTGGAATAAGAGTTCAAAGAGCTTACAATTCTACAAATCCTCAAAAAATGAACGGTGGATATGGAGAAGAAGTTTTAATAAATTCAGCTTGGTAGAAAAAAGTAAAAATTTTTAATTATATAATTAGGTAAATTTATTTAATAAGGGAGTTTTGGCTCCCTTTTTATTCAAATTATAAAAAAAATTGTTGTAAAGAAAAGCTAAAAATGATATAATGTAACACAAAGAAAAGTACAATCTTGTAGGTCAATCAGTCTAAATAAATTAGTAAAAAAATTTAGATAAGATTGGCTATATTTGTGGGAAAATATCAGTTTGTAATTATTACAAAAGGGAAATGAATAATTTTTTATAAATAGAAAGATTGTTAAAAGTATTAAAAAATAGTGAAAAGTTTAAATGAAATTGTTAGTAAAAAAGTAAATATTAAGAAGGAGTGGTCATGAATAATAATTTGATTCAAGCAAAAAAAGATTTGAAAGCTTTTGCTAAAAGAGCTAAGAATGTTAAATATACGGAATCGTTACTATTTTCTTATTTGGTAACAGGGTTGATTACGTTTTCTATTGGGATAAATACATCTTCGAGTGTATTGTATGAGCGTATGAATAAAGAGCTTATAATGTCAGCAGAGCAGACGCGGAATGTAATTAAGAAAAAGAAAAAAGAAAATGAAGAATCAGTAGAAGATTTGAATTTAGAATTGATTGAATTGATGGAACAAGGAGATCAAGTTGTAAAATCACCTTGGAGCTCTTGGCAATATGGTGTAAATACATTTATGTCAAGTAGTAATGGTACTTATAAAGGAAGAGGAGATAAAGCTGAAAAATATCGTTATAACGGAATTTATACTCGTGGAAATTGGGCTGAAGCAGGAGTTTTATCTAGCAGAAGATATGGAGTTTCATCATTAAGTACACTAATGGATTCAAGAAATTATGGATTAGCTTCGTTATTACACGTGCAAGAACCTGAAGTGGAAATCCAAATCATGGCAAACGTACGTCCAAAATCAGTTACAAAAGAGGAAATTACTATCAATCCTCAAATTGATATGCCAAGACCAGTGGTAAAACCAGCGATTAATTTGAATGTAACTAAACCAATAAGTGCACCAACAATATTTTTGCCAACATTAAATCCGGTTACAATAAATGTATCAAAACCAGAAAGTCCTGCAACACCAGAAGGAGTAACGGCACCTAACATTGGAATGAAGTTGCAGCCACCTACAATTTCTGTAGATATTACTGCACCAGCATTGTCAATGAAAATTGAAGCACCAAATCCATCAGCTACGGCAGTGACAATTGTTCCGCCTACAGTTTCGGAAGTTAGTGCGATTAGTGTTAAGAAGCCTTCTTCTCCGAGTGTTACACCGCCTAGTCCAAGCGTGAATACAGTATCATTTACGGTTCCGACGTTGGCAAGTTTTGGAAATACAATTCAAGGGAAAAAATCAATGTCTGGGAATCAGAATATAGATGGTCAATATAAAATGTCAAGGGATGTAAGTCCTTCAGGAACTGGAGATAATGGTGGAAGACAGAATTCCTTTGGAGAGTATATGTGGAAAGACAATAAGAAATTTACTATATCAGAGAGAACTATTTTGGATTTAGATGTTTCTCATGCGAGGGCAATTTCTTTAGATGCAGGATTACGTAAGAATGATGGTGGTAAACATGGAAGTAGGGATTCGGCGGGAGTAATTACTTATGGTGTACAATTTTCTGTTGAAAATAATGGAGAAATTTTATTGAATGCTCCTACAACAGCTGGAATGGATATACAGGCAGATACATGGGATTATTCACAAGTAACTGCAATAAATGGTTTAACAGGTAGGATTATAGGAAATAAGACTAATCAGGCTGCTTTATTAATTACTAATGAAAACACTTCAAGTAGTAAAAAAAATGAAATGATTTTAATTAATAAAGGTAAAATTATTATGAATAAAGATGATTCAGCTGGATTTGCAACTGATAATTTTAGACGATATCAGAATTCTAAAGGAGTTTGGGAAGAAGGGAAAAATATTGAGATTATAGCTAAAAATGAAGGAAGTATTACATTAGGTGGTAATAAAAATCATGGAATGGTAGTTGGGAAAACAGAAAATCCGTTCGTAGAGAACTCAATTTTTGAAAATATAGGAGATATTACAATAAATGGATCGGAATCAGGAGGTATAACTTTACTAGCTGAATTGCCTAAAGGTGCTATAAACAGTGGAACAATAGCAATTAATGGAAATAATTCATTTGGACTTTATTCAGAGGCAACTGTTACGGTACCACCTCTTCCTAACCCTCCTACTACTCCAATTATAAAAAATACAGGAAATATCAACATTGAAAATGGTGCAACAGGCAGTATGGGGATAAGAGTTGGAAGTACTTCTGCAACAAACATGTTAAATGATACTGATGGGACAATAACAATTAAAAGCAGTTCAGGAACTGGTAATATTGGAATTTATTCAGGAACTGCTACAACTACTAATGCAGGAACTATAAATATAGAAAATGGGAATACAGGAATGTATTTAACAAAAACAACGACTCCAGCTTCCAATGTTAAAGATAATATAAATAGTGGAAGTATAAATGTTACAGGTTCAAATGGTTATGGAGTAATGTTAATTAAAAATGAAGCTAAATTCAA
Organism: uncultured Leptotrichia sp.; assembly: GCA_963524305.1. Classification (GTDB taxonomy): domain Bacteria; phylum Fusobacteriota; class Fusobacteriia; order Fusobacteriales; family Leptotrichiaceae; genus JABCPH02. The sequence continues at coordinate 112,501 of CAURGH010000002.1, forward strand.
AAATAGTGGAACAATTACTGCGACAGGTGCAAATTCGATAGGATTGTATACTGAAAGTGATAGCAGTGTAAAAGATACAGTTATAAATGAGCAAGGAGCAACTATCTCTAGTTCAAATTACCATGCAGTAGTTCAAAATGGTGGAATATTAACAAATGAAGGACTTATTTCTACAGCTTCAGGTGGAAATGTTGCACTTTATACTAACAATGGTGGAACATTCACAAATACAAGCACAGGAGAAATAAAATCAAGCAACGGTGGAATTGCAATTTTCACAAGTGGATCTACAGGAACAGTTGAAGGAAAGATTACAGTTGGAGATTCTGCAAATGGAAATACTGGAATTGGAGTGTATTCTGATGGAAGTACAACAAGAACTACTTTCAAAGGAAGTGATGCTAAATTGATTTTAGGAGAAGGAACTGTTGGACTTTATTCTTCTAAAGCTAGTGATTTTGAAAATGTATTTAAAATAACAAATTTAGAAACTTCAATCGGAGATAAATCGGTATTCGCCTACTTTGGAAAAACAGGAATTACAGCAGACGATACTGTAAACATAACAAACAATACACTACAAAATTTAACAGTTTCTAAAATGGGGAAAAATTCAGCTGTATTTTATGGAGCAAATGACACGACTATAAATATTGCTGATAATATTACAGCTAATAATACAAAATTCTCAAATGTCGATGATTCAGCACAATTTATAGTATCAAATAAAGGTAATGTGAATATTAATTCTGGAAAAACATTGACTTCAGGATTGAAAACTACGATTTCAGGATTGAATAAAGCTGTGATAACAAATAATGGAACACTTGCATTAGCTGGAAAAGATGGTGCAATTGGGATTTATTCTAATGATTCGACAGTAACAAATAATAATGTAATAACAACTGCAAATGATTCTTCGATTGCGATTTATGGGAAAAATGGTTCGGTGTTGAAAAATGGAGCAGCTGGACAGATAACTACTTCTGGAATTTCATCTGTTGGAATGCTTTCAGATCAAAGTACAGTAGAAAATGAAGCTGGTGGACAAATAACGACATTAGGGACTGGATCAGCAGGAATTTATGGTACAAATGATTCTACAATCAGTAATAAGGGAGCATTAACTACAAAAGCAACAGGTTCAGCAGGAATTTATGCTAATGATAGTAATGCAACGAATACTTCTGGAGCAACTATTACTGTTGAAAAAGGTTCTTCAGCAGGAATTTATGCGATTTCAAATAAAACTAAAACAATAAAAAATGAAGGTACTATTGAAGTTGGAAATGCAGCAAATTCGACTGAAGAAAAAAGTATTGGAATTTATGGAAAATCAACTGGAGGAACGTTAACTTTAGATAATGATAATATAATAAATATTCATAATCAAAAATCGATAGGAATTTATGCACAAAAAGCTGGAGGAAATGTTGTTGCAAATAATAAATTGAAAATTACTTCGGATACTGGGTCTGAAGAAGCAATTGGTGTAATGGCTGAAGATGGAGCTGCTGCTAATAATACGACAAGTGGAGTTATTGAATTAAAAGGTAAGGCTTCAGTAGGAATGTATGGAAAAGGAAATTCTGCAATTACAAATGAAGGAAATGTTAAATTAACAAATACAGACCCTGCTTCAAAATCAGTGGGAATGTTAGCAAATACAGGTTCTGCTACTAATAAAGGTACTATCGAAATGTTAGGTGGAGCTTCGGCAGGAATGCAAGGTCTTGGAGGAGCAACAATAACAAATGACGCAACAACTGGAGTAATCAAGATTAAAGGAGATGCTTCAGCAGGAATGTATACAAAAAATTCTAATTCTTCTAATGCAGGAACAATCAGTGTAGAAAGTAATAGATCAGCAGGAATTTTTGGTAGCGTGGATAATGCTGGAAATTACACAATGGATAATAATGGAATTATTAATTTGAGTGGAACTGGTAAGAAAAATTCAGCAGGAATGTATGCTGAAATTGCAAGTGGTGCTACTGGTTCAATGACAATGACAAATAATAAAAATATTACTGTAGGACAAGAAGAGTCTGCTGCTATGTATTTAAAAAATCAAGCAAGTAACCGAACGCAGGGAACTGTAATAAATGCAGCAAATGCTCAAATTGACTTGAATGCTACTAAAACAGTAGGAATTTCTGTAGAAAATGCAGTTGGTAAAAACCAAGGTGTGATTAATGTTAGCAAAGGAAGTTCAGCAGGAATGTACGGGAAAGCTGATTCTGATATTTCTAATGAAAAAACAATAAATGTAACACATGAAGGTTCAGCGGGAATGTATGCGTCAAATTCAAATGCTAAAAATACAAGTACTGGTAAAATAACAGTAAATATTTCAGGTGCAGCCTCTGGTTCAGCAGGAATGTATGGAGAATTAACTACTGTAGCGAACAAAGATCATAGTATCGTGAATGCAGGAGAAATTGAGCTTACTGGAAATACTAAAAATGTTGGTATTTATGGAACTACGAAGGATGGAGTTTCAAATACTTTGACATTGCAAAATGATGAGAAGATAACAATTGGTTCAGGAAGTCCTCAATCTGTAGGAATATTTGCAGTTAATGGTGATACGGTAACAACTTCTAATACTGCAGATAAATTGAAAGCGATTAACAATAAAACAATTGAAGTAAATTCAACTGAATCAATAGGGATTTCAGCTCAAAAGAGTACTGTTGAAAATAACGGAACAATTGTTATGAATAAAGATAAATCAGCAGGAATTTATGGTAAATTAAATTCAGAAGTGACTAATAAAGGATCAATCACTGCAAGTGATGAAAAATCAGCAGGAATTTATCTTGAAGACAGTAATGCAGAAAATGTTGCAGGTGCAAATATTATTGTGAATAAAAATTTATCAGCAGGAATTTATGGTAAATTTACGGATAAATCTTTAACTGATAAAACAATAAAAAATAATGGAACGATTACTTTAAATGCAACATCTGGAAAAATTAAGAGTGCAGGAATTTATGGAGAACTTGCAGCGAATGCGGCTCATAAATTGACAATAGATAATAATGAAAAAATTAATGTAAATATGGAAGAATCTGTTGGAATACTTGCTAAAAATACTACAGGTAATAAAAATAATTTAGTTGCTAATAATAATAAAGAAATTGATGTTAATGGTAAAAAATCTGTAGGAATGTTATCTGATAAATCTGTAATTAATAATAATAAGAAAATACTTGTTAATGCAGAAAAAGCAACAGGAATGTATGGAGAAAATGGATCGGAAATATCAAATGCTAATAATGCAGAAATTGAAATTACGGCAACTGGTAAGAGTGGAACAGGAATTTATGCAACTGGGGCAAATACAACAGGTACAAACAATGGGAAAATTACAATAAGCGGAGAAAAAGGAACAGGAATGTTTGCAAATGCTCAAGCGGCAATAACAAATAATTCTGAAATAATAGGAAATGTAAAATCAGTAATTGGAATGTATGGTTCTGATAATGGAACAACAGTAAAAAATGCAAATGGTGGTAAAATTGCATTATCTGGAGAAAAATCAACAGGAATATATGCTCAAGATGATTCTGTAGCAGAAAATGCAGGAGAAATTACATTAAAACAAAGTGCTAAAAATTCAGTAGGAATGTTTGGTTCTGCTAGTGCTGGAAAGAAAATTAATTTAACAAATGCTGCTTCTACAGGAACAATTAATGTAGAGTCTGAAAATTCAACTGGAATATTTGCAAGCAATGCTTCTGCTTTAGCTGATTCAGTAATAAAAAATGATGGAAATATCAACTTAAAAGCTAAAAATACAGTTGGAATTTACACTCCAAATTCTACGATAGCAAAAGTTGGAAATATTACATTGAATGATGATGCAAATTCTTCAGTAGCAGTTTATTTGACAGAAAAAGCGACTGTTTCTGATACGACTACAGGAAATATTAATTTAGGAACTCAAAATCAAAATAGAGTTGCTTATTACATCAAAGGAACAGGGGCTTCTGATACTGGTAAGATAAATGGAACTAACATTGGTAGAGTAACAGGATATGGAGTTGGTGTTTATCTTGATGGTGGAGTTTTAGATGGAAGTAGTTCAAAATTAGATTATACTGCTAGTGGAGCTACTGGAAATGGAATAATAGGACTGTTAATGAAAGGATCTAGTGCTAACATTTCAAGTTACACTAGTGGGATAAAAGTAGGAAACACAGATGGTAATTTTTATGCAGTAGGACTTTACACTGATAATCAAGGAACTTCAACAACACCAAAAGCAATTACAACAGCTATCACGACTGGAGCAAATGGAGTAGGATTGATTGCTGAAAATGGAAGTAATCTTGCTTATACTGGAACTATGACTATTGGAGATGGAAAAGATGCTGGAACTGGAATTTATGTTGGAAATAATGGAACAAGCGGGACACCTAATCCTTCAAAAGTGACAGTAACTGGGACAACAATTAATTTAAATGGGTCAAATGGAGTAGGAGCTATAGTAACTACAGATTCTACAGTTAATATAGATGGAACAACAACAATTAATTTCGAAGGTGATGGAGTAGGAGTTTATGGACAAAAAGGAGCTCATGTCACTAATAGTGCTGTATTGAATACAAAAGGACATTCTGTTGAAAGAACGAGGGTTACTGAAGGAAGTTCTATAATTTCAGCAAATTTAACAGGAGCAGCAGCAGCAGATAGTGGAAATATAATTTCACACGTTATAAACGGAGAAACAATAGTAAATCCAGGAATTACTGTTGAAGTAAAATCTGGAACACAAAATATTATTGGACTTATGGCAGATGGTATTAAAAATCCTAGTCCAACTCATACATCTTGGAAAGGAGATATTGGGTACGAAGCCATAAATAACGGGAAAATTGATTTATCAAATGCAACTACAAGTACTGCAATGTATCTTGATTCTTCAAGAGGAATTAACAAAGACGAAATTGCTGTAGGAAATAAATCTACTGGAATTTATGGAGTTTACAAGGATTCAACATCAATTTACAGTGGTGCAGCGGCTGGAATTAAGAATGAAGGAAAAATTATGACAACTGCTGGTTCTAAGATAACAATTGGAGATGAATCATCAGCAATTTATGCGATTGATTTTGATAAAGTTGAAAATAATGGAAGCATAACTGGTGGAGATAAATCAGTTGGAATTTATGCAAAAAATACGACTGGATTATCAACTGCTAAAAATATAGATGTTACAAATACAGGAAATATCACATTAGGAAAAGGTTCAGCAGGAATTTACATTACACCTGAAACTAAAAATAATCCTAATGCAACAGTTGTAAATAGTGGAAATATCACAGTTGGAGATTCAATATTGAATGCGAGTGGAGTTGCTACTTCAACTTCTGTGGGAATTTATGCAACAAATAAAACTAATTTGACAACTACAGGAAATATTACAGTTGGAAATAAAGGGTTTGCATTGTATGGAAATGATTCTAATTTGACTGTAAATGGTGGAAATTATAACTTTGCAAATAGTGGAAGTTTGGCGTACTTAGAAAATGGTTCAGTATTGAATTATAATAATACAGGAACATTGACAACATCTTCAGAGCCAATGTTATACATTATTGACAGTAAAGCAAATATGAATAATAACGATATTGTTGTGTCTGCGAATGGAACTGGAGTTTACATGACTGGAAACTCGACTTTCAGTGGATGGAATAATATGACTTTAAATAGTGGATCTACTGGAATTTATGTAGAGAATTCAAAGGCTACGATAGATGGTAAAAATATTACTGGAACGGCTAATAAAGCAAAAGGAATTGTTGCGATAAACTCAGATGTTACGAATAAAGCGAATATGCAATTTAGTGATGATGATTCAATTGGAATTTTCTCAAGAAATAATTCAGGAAGTGCAAAAAATATTGTAAATACTGGAAATATTGACATTACTGGAGAGCGTTCAATCGCAGCATATTTAGAGGGGACATCGGATCAAACATTTGAAAATAGTGGAACAATAAACGTTGATAAAACAACGGCTTCTGTGAAAAATGATTCAACAGTAGGAATTTATGCACAAAATGGTTCAAAAATAAATATTAAAAATAGTGGAACAATAAATGTTGGAGAGTCTTCATTTGGAATTTATTCATTAAGTGAAAATGGAAATGTGGAAACAACTGGAAGTTCAGTAGTCAATGTTGCCGATAAAGCAATTGGTATTTACAAAAAAGGTGGAACTGCAAATATTGGTGGAATAATCAATGTTGCGAACCATACAGCTACTGATCCAAATAGTGAACCAGTAGGAATTTACGGATCAAGTGGAGTAACTGTTACAGACACTACAACAAACTTCAATGTTGGAGATAAATCTTACGGTGTAATTTTAGCTAATCCAGGAATTGGAAAAACAAATGTTTATTCAAATTCGGCTTCGTCGAATATAACTTTAGGAAAAGAATCAACATTTATTTACACTGAAGGGGCCTCTAATGTTACAAATAATGCGACAATGACATCTGGAACTAATGATAAGATTATTGCTATTTATGGAAAAGATGGAGCGAACATTGTAAATAATGGAATGATTGACTTGTCAAATGGAATTGGAAATCAAGGAATTCTTGTGACAGGAGCTTCAAATGCAGTAAATAGAGGAGTAATAAAAGTTGGAAAAACAGACAACTCTGATCCGAATAACATTGTTTATGGAATAGGGATGGCAGCAGTTAATGGAGCTAGTATTTCAAATGATAGAGATATCTATGTATCAGGACATTTAAGCATTGGAATGTATGGAGATGATAGAGGAACAACACTTAGAAATTCTGGAAATATCTACTTAGATCCATCAAGTGCAACAGCAACTGATAAAATTCAAACAATGATGGGAGTATTCGTAAATAATGGAGCCAAATTTGTAAATACAGGAAATATCACAACAGTTGGTTCATACCACGGAAATAATAATGTTCAAGGACTTGTTGGAGTTGCTGTATTAAATGGAAGTACATTGGAAAATTATGGAAAAATTGATATTGATGCAGATAGCAGTTATGGTGTGTTAATTAAAGGAACTGCAGCAAATAAATCAATCATTAAAAATTATGGAGAAATAAATATTAGTGGTTTAAGATCTTATGGTGTGAGATATGATGCAGATTCTCAAGGAGTTAGTGGAAACTTACCAATTGGAACTGATGCAACACCTGCAAATGTGTTACCAGCATTAAATGGTGGAGTTGGAACAATAACTTCTACAAATGGAGCAAATGATTACTATGCACCAAAAGACCCTAGTAAAACTCTTGCTGGAGTAGGAATTATCCAATTACCAAATGGAAGATTAGCAATCCAAAGAAATGGAGTAATATTGAATGATAGTCAAGTTCAAACATTCAATTATGCGCCACAAACTACTAATTTTGCATTATCAAACTTTGGAGTTTACGTAGATACTTTAGGAAGAACAAGACCAATTAATGTAAATGGAGCAACAAATATTGGAATTGACAGTGATTTATTAATAGGAACAGAATTTTCAGTACTTACAAATGCAAAAGATGTAATAATTGGAAAACAAATATTGCAACCATTCTTGAATCAAATAAATGCAGGAATATTTAACTTTACACCTTATTCTGCATCGTTGACTTGGATGGCAACACCTGAAGTAGATCCGTCTACTCAGCAAATTACTCGTGTTCTTATGACAAAAATTCCTTATACAGCTTTTGTAGCGAGAAAATCTAATGAGTACAATTTTACTGATGGATTAGAACAAAGATACGACAAGAATGCACTAGATTCGAGAGAAAAAGAAGTATTCAACAAATTGAATACAATTGGAAATAGTGAAGAAGCATTGTTAGCGCAAGCTTATGATGAAATGATGGGACACCAATATGCTAATGTTCAACAAAGAATTTTTGAAACAGGAAATATGTTGAATAAAGAGTTTAGATATTTAAGAGATGAGTGGGATACTAAGTCTAAACAATCTAACAAGATAAAAGTGTTTGGAATGAAAGGCGAGTACAAAACTGATACAGCTGGAATTATTGATTATAAAAATGACGCATATGGATTTGCATATTTACATGAAGATGAAACTGTAAAATTAGGAGAATCTAGCGGATGGTACGCAGGAGCAATTAGAAATAAATTTGATTTCAGCGATATAGGAAAATCAAAAGAAGAACAAAATATGATTAAAGCTGGAGTATTTAAGTCAATGCCACTTGGATATGATAATCATAATAATGAATGGAATTGGACTGTAGCAGCAGAAGGATTTATTGGAAATGCTGAAATGAATAGAAGATTCCTTGTTGTAGATGATATTTTTGAGGCAAAATCTGATTACTATTCTTATGGAGTTGGATTGAAAAATGAACTTAGAAAAAATATCAGATTGAGTGAAAGAACAAGCCTTTCACCATATGGAAACTTGAAATTAGAGTACGGAAGATTTAATGGAATCAAAGAAGATACAGGACAAGTTCGTTTAGAAGTAAAAGGAAACGATTATTACTCAGTAAAACCTGAAGTTGGAGTTGAATTTAAATACAAACAACCAATGGCAGTAAGAACTACATTCACAGCTAAATTAGGACTTGCATATGAAAATGAATTAGGACAAGTTGGAGATGTAAATAACCAAGCAAGAGTTCGTTACACAACAGCAGATTGGTTCAATATAAGAGGAGAAAAAGATGACAGAAGAGGAAACGGAAAAGTTGATTTGAACCTTGGAATTGAAAATACAAGATTTGGTGTAACAGTAAATGCAGGTTATGATACAAAAGGCGAAAATGTAAGAGGTGGAATCGGATTTAGAGCGATTTACTAATTAATCATTTTTGAATAATACAATTTATGAAATTTAAGAAGTTCTCTCTTCAAATTTTTGAAGAGGGAATTTTTTGTTTTATGTAATCATAAATACTTTGAAATATAAAATAAATAAAAAATGTTAAAATGATTGAAAAAATTTTTAAAATTTTATATAATTAATACTATAGAGGCAAATTTATAAAATTTATTTATAGATATTTGTAGATAGGAAAGGGAATAAAATGTCTTTTTCTTACTATAAACTTTATATAATTATGACATAAGTTTGTAGAAAATTAAAAAATAGTACAAATTATGAATAAATTTAGAAAGGAGAGAGAAAGCATTGGAAAATAATACTTTGGTTGAAATTAAAAATTTAGATGTAAATTTTCGTATTAATGATGACTATTATAAGGCTGTTGATAATGTAAATTTGAAATTGAAGAAGAATGAAATTCTAGCGATAGTTGGGGAATCTGGTTGTGGGAAAAGTACATTGGCAACTTCAATTATAGGATTGCATAATCCATTGAATACGAAATTGTCAGGAGAAATAATTTATAAAGACAAGAATTTGTTGGAATTAAATGAAGAGGAGTACAATAAAATAAGGGGTGGCGAGATTGGAATGATATTTCAGGATCCGTTATCAGCTTTAAATCCGTTAATGAGAATAGAAGCACAAATCGAAGAAGGACTTATTTATCATACAAAATTAAATCAAAATGAGCGAAAAAACAGAGTTTACGAACTATTACAACAAGTGGGAATACAAAATTATAAAAGAATCGCAAGACAATTTCCGCACGAATTGTCAGGAGGAATGCGACAAAGAGTTATGATTGCACTTGCTTTAGCTTGTAAACCAAACGTTATAATTGCTGATGAACCAACAACAGCACTAGATGTAACAATTCAAGCACAAATTTTAGATTTATTAAAATCAATTCAAGAGGAAATACATGCTGGAATAATTTTGATAACACACGATTTAGGAGTTGTAGCTGAAATGGCTGACAGAGTAGCCGTTATGTATGCTGGAGAAATTGTCGAAATAGCATCTGTCAATGAACTATTTGAAAATCCAAAACACCCATACACAAGATCATTATTAAAATCGATTCCTCAAATAGACACAGAAACAGACGAATTATACACAATAAAAGGAACTGTTCCATCATTAAAAAATTTAGATAGAAACGGATGTAGATTTTCAAACAGAATTCCTTGGATTGATAAAAAAGAGCACGAAAATAATCCACAATTACACGAAATTGAAAAAGAACATTTTGTAAGATGTACTTGTTGGAAAAATTTTCATTTTCTTGAAGAATAGATAAATGGGATATTATATATTTTATTAAGGAGGAAATATGAGTTTTTTAGAAATAAAAAATTTAAAAGTTCATTATCCTATTCGTGGTGGATTTTTCAATAAAGTAATTGATTACGTTTATGCAGTCGATGGGGTAGATATGTTAATAGAAAAAGGAAAAAGTTATGGTCTAGTTGGTGAATCAGGATCAGGAAAATCTACTATAGGAAAAGCTATAATTGGACTTGAAAAAATACGAAGCGGAAAGATTTTTTATGAAGGAAAAGAAATAAATCATAGAAAAATGCGAGATAAGAAATTGAATTATAATAAGGATATTCAGATGATATTTCAAGATTCATTGTCGAGTTTGAATCCAAAAAAAAGAATTATCGAAATAATTACAGAGCCTTTGAAGAATTTTGAGAATTTATCGTATGAGGAGGAGAAAAGACGGGCTTCGGAATTGTTAGAAATTGTTGGATTGTCGGATGATTCGTTGTATAAGTATCCGCATGAGTTTTCAGGAGGGCAGCGTCAAAGAATTGGAATTGCTAGATCAGTTGCGACTAAGCCAAAATTGATTATTGCAGATGAACCTGTTTCGGCATTAGATTTGTCAGTTCAAGCTCAAGTACTAAATTATATGAAGAAAATACAAGAACAGTTTGGAATGAGTTATTTATTCATTTCTCATGATTTGGGAGTTATCAAGCATATGTGCGATGAAATCTTCATAATGTACAAAGGAAGATTTGTTGAAAAAGGATTGAAAAAAGACATTTATGAAAATCCTCAGCATATTTATACAAAACGTTTGATAGCAGCGATTCCAGAAGTTAATCCTCGAAATAGGAAAGAGAAAAAATTAAATAGATTGGCGATTGAGAAGGAATATAAGGAAAATGAATCAAGCTACTATGATGAAAATGGAAGGGTTTATGATTTGAAATCGTTGTCGGAAACACATTTTGTAGCATTAGATGGTAAAAAGAAAGGGGCGAAATAGTTTATGTGGAAAACGGTGCTTAGAAGGGTTCTTATTATGATACCCCAATTATTTATACTGAGCATAATAATTTTTATATTAGCAAAATTGATGCCAGGGGATCCATTCACAGGTTTGATAACACCTCAAACTGATCCGTCAGCTTTGGAAGCATTAAAAAAACAGGCTGGATTGTATGATCCTTGGCATATTCAGTATCTAAGATGGATGAAAAACGCTTTTCATGGAAATTTTGGAATGAGTTATGCGTATAAAATTCCAGTAAAAACATTGATTGGACAAAGGGCGAACAATACGTTTATTTTATCGCTTGTAAGTGTGATTTTAACTTATTGTATTGCAATTCCGTTGGGAATGTGGGCTGGAAGATATCAAAATTCAAAATTAGATAAAGTTGTAACATTTTACAATTATGTAAGTTATGCGATACCGACATTTATTTTTTCACTTATTATGTTGTGGTTTTTTGGATACACATTAGGATGGTTTCCAACAACAGGATCTGTGAGTATTGGACTTGAACCGAACACATTTGAATATTTTGTAGACAGAATCCACCACATTATATTACCAGCGATTACATATGCATTACTTGCAACAACAGGAACAATTCAATATTTGAGAAATGAAGTAATTGATGCAAAAGGCTTGGAATATGTAAAAACAGCGAGAAGTAAAGGTGTGCCAGAAAATAAAGTTTATTCAAGACATATATTTAGAAATTCGATTTTACCAATAGCAGCATTTTTTGGATATACAATAACTGGATTGCTAAGTGGTTCAGTGTTTATTGAATTAATCTTTAATTATCCTGGAATGGGGCGATTATTTATATCATCAATAACAACGAGAGATTATAGTGTCGTTACGACATTAATTTTACTTTACGGATTTTTGACATTAGTTGGAAGTTTGCTTTCTGATATTATTTTGAGTATAGTTGATCCGAGAATAAGAATAGAATAGGTGGTGTTTATGAAAAAATTAAATGAAAAATCAGAGATGAAAAAGCATGAAAAGCCATCAGGATTTAATGTGATTATAAGAGAAATAAAAAAAGATAAGTTGGCTTTGATTTCAGTATATGTGTTAGCGATATTATTTTTAGTGATTTTTATTGGAGCAGCACTTACTAATCAAGAAGAAGTCATGAAAATAAGTTTATTGGATAAATATTCAAAACCAATGGAAGGATTTTGGCTAGGATCAGATTCAGGTGGAAGAGATATTTTAGGACAATTAGTAATTGGAGCTAGAAATTCGATAATTATTGGGTTTACGATTACTTTGATAACTTCTGGAATTGGGATTGTTATAGGATTAGTTTCAGGATATTATGGTGGTCAAGTTGACAATGTAATAATGAGAATAATTGATTTTATAACTATTTTACCTACTTTGATGCTAATAATTGTATTTATAACAATTGTTCCAAAATATAGTATTTTCTCATTTATTATAATAATGAGCTGTTTCTATTGGACAGGAATTGCAAGACTTATTAGAAGTAAAGCATTAACTGAAAGCAGAAAAGATTATGTAAATGCTTCAAAAACAATGGGTACAAGTGATTTCAAAATAATTTTTAGAGAAATTTTGCCAAATTTGAGTTCATTAATAATTGTAAATTTAACGTTAGAATTTGCGGGAAATATTGGGATTGAAACAGGATTGAGCTTTTTGGGATTTGGTTTACCGCCAACTACACCGAGTTTGGGGACATTAGTTGGTTATGCGACAGATCCAGAAGTTTTATCTACTAAGTTATGGATATGGGTTCCAGCTTCAATTTTAATATTAGTAATGATGTTGTGTATAAACTATATAGGACAAGCTTTGAAGAGAGCAGCAGATGCACGACAAAGATTAGGATAGTTTGTAGCGAAAGGAATGGAATAAAATGAAAAATGTAAAATATTTGGGATTGCTAATGATTTTTTTAGTAATTTTATCAGCTTGTAGTCCTGGAAAGAAAAGAAGTGAACGTATTGGAGAAAAAGTTGAAAAAGTAAATTTTTCACTGGAAACAAAAAATAACGCTCCTGCAGTTGACGGATCCCCTTTAAGAGTCGCAATGGTAAAAGATGCTCCTTTAGTTGGAATCTTTGAAGAAACATTGTCAACAGATGGATATGATAGTGAAGTTAACAATACATTTATGAGTAATTCAATATTCGATGTAGATGAAAATTTTGAAGTAATCAATACAGGACTGGCAACGATGGATGTAGATGCAAACGCCAAAAAGGTAACAATTAAAATAAAAGATGGTGTAAAATGGAGTGACGGTCAACCGTTAGTGGCTGAAGATATCATTTATCCTTATGAAGTTGTAGGAAGTAAAGATTATACAGGGGTGCGATACGATACTGAAGCTAAAAAAATCGTTGGGATAGAAGATTATCATAATGAAAAAGCAAAAACAATTTCTGGAATTAAAAAAATTAATGATAAAACAGTAGAAATCTCATTCAAAGAAATGGGATTTAGCGTTTATACTTTGGGAAATGGAATAATAGCAACTGCCATGCCAAAACATTATCTAAAAGATGTTCCAATAAAAGACTTAGTTTCTTCACCAAAGATAAGAACAAATATCGTAACATTAGGACCTTATGTTCCTACAAAAATGATTCAAGGAGAAAGTATTCAATTTAAAGCAAACCCTTATTATTTCAAGGGAAAAGCCAAAATTGAAAAAGTAGTATTGGAAGTAATAAATCAACAATCAATAATTGCAGCATTGAAAACAGGTAGATACGATTATGTAATGTTTATGCCTGGAGATTTGTATGATTCACTAAAAGACTTGAAAAATACAGAAATTTTAGGAAGACAAGATTTATACTATTCTTATTTAGGATTTAAATTAGGACATTTTGATAAAAATAAAGGTATTAATATCACTGATCCAAAAGCAAAAATGGGAGACAAAAAATTACGTCAAGCAATGGCATACGGATTAAATATAGACCAAATGGTTCAAACATTCTATTCGGGAATAAGAGAACGTGCAACTTCAATGGTTCCGCCAGTAATGACTAAATATTTTCCAAAAAATTTAAAAGGATATCCATATAATCCCAAAAAAGCTAAAGAGTTATTAGATGAAGCGGGTTATAAAGATATTAATGGAGATGGCTACAGAGAAGATAAAAATGGTAAACCATTTGTAATAAAAATGGCTTCAATGTCAGGTGGAGATATCGCCGAACCTTTAGCACAATTTTATATCCAAAACTGGAAAGATATTGGATTAAAAGTAGTTTTAACAACTGGAAGATTAATTGAAATGAATACTTTTTATGATAAATTAGGAGCAGATGACAAGGATATTGACATATTTTTTGCAGCATGGGGAGTTGGAAGCAGCTTGATTCCAAGTAGTACAGCTGGTAAAGATGCTCAATTTAATTATTCAAGATATGTTACCGAAGAAAATGAAAGATTAATGGATGATGTTGTAAGTCCAAAAACTTTAACAAATCCTAATTATAAAGCTGAAGCATATAAAAGATGGCAAGAATATTATATAGATCAAGCAGTTGTAGTGCCATTAACTTATAAATATGTAATTTATCCAGTAAATAAAAGATTAAAAAATGTTTACATAGGATATGATTCATCTAAATTAGGTAAAGATATAAATAAATGGGAATTAACAGCGAAAAAACCTATCAGATAAAAATATAAAAAATATATAATAAAATAAAAAAAATGCTTGATATTTTTTTAATTATAGTATACTATTAGAAAGTACTGAAGTGAGTGTATTTAATTTTTAATATCTACAAGAGATAGTAAGTATATGAACTTATAGTAAACAATAAAAAAATTAGATAGGAGAGAGAAAATGGGTGTAGGAACATCATTGAACACGCTTAACTGGCAACAAATTATTTTTAGTTTTTTAGGTGGACTAGGAATGTTTTTATTCTGTATAAAATATATGGGAGATGGATTACAATTAGCAGCAGGAGATAGATTGAAATACATCTTAGACAAATATACAACTTCTCCATTTTTGGGAGTTTTAGTTGGAATATTTGTAACAGTTCTAATACAATCAAGTTCAGGAACATCAGTTATTACAATTGGATTAGTAAGTGCAGGATTATTGACGTTAAGACAAGCTATTGGAATAATAATGGGAGCGAATATAGGAACAACAGTAACATCATTTATAATTGGATTTAATATTTCACATTTTTCATTACCGATAATATTTTTAGGAGCAGCGTTATTATTCTTTACAAAAGTAAAGACACTTAACAATGCTGGTCGTATTTTATTTGGATTTGGAGGAATTTTCTATGCGTTAACACTAATGTCTGGGGCAATGGAACCATTAAAATATTTACCAGATTTTAGAGTATGGACAGTTAATTTGAGTAAAACTCCAATTTTAGGAGTATTTGTTGGAACATTAATTACAATGTTAGTTCAAGCATCAAGTGCAACAATAAGTATCTTACAAAATCTTTACCAAGAAGGATTAATTGATTTAAAAGGAGCATTGCCAGTTTTATTTGGAGATAATATCGGTACAACAATTACAGCAATAATTGCAGTAATTGGTTCAAATACATCAGCAAAAAGATTAGCAGCTTCACATGTAATGTTTAATGTAATTGGAACAGTAATATTTTTGATTTTATTAAGTCCTTTTTCTACATTCATTGGATTCATGCAAAAATTATTGCATCTAAACCCTAAAATGACAATAGCATTTTCTCATGGTACATTTAATGCAGTTACAACGGTTTTATTATTCCCATTTATTGGAGCTTTGGAATATATTGTTGTTAAGTTGATTAAAGAGAAAAAAGAAGCGGAAAAAGATGTCTACACGGTTAAATATTTAGACCCAATGTTGATGGGAACACCAAGTATTGCATTGGGACAAGTAAAATTAGAATTGATTGAAATGACTAATTTCTCATTAGAAAACATAAAAGAATCAGTAGAGTTTTTCAATACAAGAGAGGAAAAATATTCTAAAGAAGTAGAAGAAAAGGAAGAAGTTATAAATTACATTGATCAAGAAATTACAAAATACTTGACAGGAATATTGAGAGAAAATCTTAATGATAAAGATGGAGAAGATGTTACAGCTTATTTAGATATGTGTAGAGATATTGAAAGAATCGGAGATCACGCAGCTGGAATAATTCGAGAAGTTAATTTAGGAATGAAAAAAAGTTTAAAATTCTCTAACTTAGTATATGAAGAAGTGGATACATTAACTAAAATTATAGTTAAAATGATAGAACTTTCAATCGAAGCAGTAAAAGATTCTAACAAAGAAAAAGCAATTGAAGTGTTAGATTTACATAATAAATTATACACAAAAGATAAAGAAATAAGAAAAAAACACCAAAAAAGATTGAGTGCACAAGAATGTGAAATAAAATCAGGATTGTTGTACACAGATTTATTATTACATTTCACTAGAGTAGGAGATCATGCAAGAAATCTAGCAGAAAAAGTAATAAATGGAATGGTTTAGTATTTGATAGAATATAAAATAAAACTATCTTGTGAAAGTTATTTTACAAGATAGTTTTTTATTTCCAGTTAAATTTTAAATTAATTTAAATTAGCCAACAATATTTGCAGTACTAGTTCCGTCAGTAGATTTTGTTACAATAATTTGCTTATCAATCCGAGTTTTTAACTCTTCAACGTGAGAAATAATACCAATAAGTTTGTTTTCATCTGATAATTTTATAAGTGCATCAATTGCTGTTTTTAAGGTATCTTCGTCAAGTGTACCGAATCCTTCGTCAATAAACATAGTATCAAGCTGTATTCCTCCTGACATTGATTGTATTTCATCAGAAAATCCTAGAGCAAGTGACAGAGAAGCCATGAATGATTCACCACCAGAAAGCGTTCTAACATTTCGAGTTGTGTCATTATAATGATCGATAATTTCTAGCTCTAATCCACTTTTTGATTTTGCATCTTTAGCTTCTTCTTCCCTTTTTAACTCATATTGAGCATTTGACATAATCATAAATCTCAAATTGGCTCTAGCTATAACTCTTTCAAAATATTTCATTTGAATATAAGTTTCAAAAGTAATTTTATCTTTTCCATTAATTGTACCTTTTGTAGTTGCTGAAAGAGCCTGTATTAAACGATGTTTTTTTTCTATTTCCGATAATTTTTTAGATTGTTTTCCAATTTCATTTAATAATTTTTCATTAGCAATCAAATTAAACTTATTCTTATCAAATTTCTCTTTATGTTCTGTAAATTCCAAATCAATTTCTTTCTGTTGCTCTAAAAGTTCGTTTTTATCTTTAAAAGAACGATTTTGAATATCCAATTTTAAATTTGAAATTTCTCCTTTAAGAGTTGCTAATTTTATTTGCAAATTATTTGAAATTTCCTTTTCACTATTAATTTTATTTTCAGTTTTTAAAATATTATTTTTTAGATCATTAATTTTTGTCAAAGAAACAGTTTCATCTTTAAATTCTAATGATAACGAATCATTCATTTCAGTTAAATCCTTATTTAGAAGATTCAATCGTGTTTTAATTGCAACTTGCTCAGATTCATTTTCCTTAATAAAATTGGAAATTTCATTAACTTTTTCTTCAATTTTTGGAAATTCTTCTTCTAATTTTTTAAATATATTAACATTTATTTCTTCAGATTCAATATTTCTATTAACCAAATCTAATTGTTCAGACAAATTCTGTTCTTTAGTATTCACCAATTTCTCAACAGAATCAATACAATTTCTCAAATTATTGGTAGAATCTAACTCCTCATTTTTTATTTGAGAATCTGAAACTAAATTAGTATTTTCATAAATTGATTTAGAAATAATTCTAATATTTTCCTCTAACTTAATCTTCTGATTTTCGAGCATTTTTTTATCGTTATCAAGTGAATTTAACGTTTCGCTTTTAGTCTTTAATTCTTTATTGAACGATTGAATTTCTTTCTCAATTTTTTCCTTTTCAATTTTTCTTTTATTTTCTTTATCTGTCAAATTTTGAATTTCAGTTAATTGATTTTCCAAAATTGTATTTTGTTCCTCAATCCAATTTTCCACGTTTTCAAATTCAATTTTTTCATTATTTAACACTTTTTCAAAAGATTTTTTTCTATCTTCAAGTTTTCCTTTTATTCCAGAACAAATTTCACTTTGAGATTTTACCTCATTAGAAAGAGATAAAGCCTCATTTTCTATCTTTTCAATTTCATTTTTATCAAGATTCAAAATATCTTCTTTTGAAAGTATTTTAGCTGGATGTGGATGCGATGTTGAACCACAAACAGGACATTTTTCCCCTTCGACTAATTGTTGAGCGAGAATACCAGCTTGATTATCATTATAATTTTTTCTCATTTTTTTAGCAAGAGAATATTTCTGATCATATTTTTCAGAAATTTCAGTATATTTTTTTTGTTCATTTTCTAATTCTACATTTAAATTTTTTATTTCAGAATATAAATCTTTATAAGAGTTTATATTTTGAATTCTAGAATTGTAATTGATTTTTTCAATTTCTATTTTGTTCTCATTTTTTTGAATATCATTAAAAGTTAACAGTTGATTATTTTTATTTTCAATATTCTTTTCCAAAGAACCAATTTCATTTTTTAAAGAACTAATATCAAAATTAAATTTTTCAGTTTTTTTATTAGTTTTTTCCAACTCAATATTTTTAGAATTATAGTCAGAAATATAATTTTTAAAAGTTGATAATTCTTTAAATTCTAATTCTAAATTATTTTTCTCATGAATAAATTCTTGCAATTTCATATTAGAGTTTTTCAATTTTTCTTTATCATTTTTATTTTTATTTAATAGTAAAATTTGATTATTTTTTTGAGTTTCTAAATCCATTTTTTCAGAAATTTTTATTTCAAGTGAATCATTTTCTTCAGAAATTTTCTTTTTTTGATTAGAAATTTTTTTATAAATCTCTAAATCTTTTTCAATAGAGTTAATTTTATCAGTATCATTCTGAATTGATTTCTGTAATTCTGGATGAAGTAAAATCAAATCTTTATAAATTTTAACATCTTTATTTACAATTTCAAATTCACTATTTTTCTGTTCTAACTGTGATTTTTTATTTTCAACTTCTTGTGCTTCATTCAAGGCTAATAAATTTTCGTCTTTTTTTGTTTGAATCTCATTATATTTACGAGAATAAACATCATTTTTCTTTTTTTGAAAATCAATAACTTTTTGTAAAAATTCTTGAAAAGAAATCTGAATTTTATCTTTATAGTCTGGAAATTTTTCAAAAAATTCTTCATTTTCATCAAATGAGATATCTTCTTTAGAATCATTCAAAGTATCTGTTAGAGATTTATATTGATTTTTATATTTTTCATTCAATTCATCAAGTTTTTTTTCAAAAAATTCGTATTTTTCAGTATTAAAAATTTTTCTAAAGATTTTGCTTCTTTCTTTTGTGTCTGCAAGTAAAATTTTCATAAAATCACCCTGAGCAATCATACAAATTTGTTTAAATTGTTCTTGAGTAATTCCTAAAATTTCTTCAACTTTCTTGTTAACATTTTTTTCACTCTTATCTATTATTTTTCCATCTGGCAAAGTTAAAGTGGCATTCGCATTTTGTTTTGTAGTTAGGTTTTTACCCCTCTTTGCAAATCTTTCATATTCAGGATTTCTTCTGATTGCATATTTTTTATCTCTATAAAGAAATTCTAATTCAACAAATGTTTCAGTTGATAAATCAGAATATTTTGAACGTAGCATTTTTCCATCACGATTTTCACCACTAGCTTCTCCAAAAAGTGCAAAATTTATCGCATCAAAAATAGTAGTTTTTCCAGCACCAGTATCTCCTGTGATTAAATAAATACCATAATTTCCCAATTTTTCTAAATCGAATACTTGCTCCTTAGCATAAGGCCCAAAGCCAGAAACAGTTAATTTTAAAGGTCTCATTTATTTTTCCTCCCAAACTTCTTCCATTATTTTTTTTATAATTTCCTTTTGTTCATCGTTCATTTCTTGATTATTTTGTAATTTATAAAATTCTGAAAAAATTTCTAATGGATTTTTATTTTCGATAACCATGTCGTCTAAATTTATATTTTTAGATTCACGAGTTCTTATGTTATCATATTCTAATTTCATAATATTTTTGTAAATAACTCGCAATTTCTGTATAGCATCAGGCACATTAAATTCATCAGTCAAAGTAACATGAATATAATCGTCAGTGTTAGTATTTTCATAGTTAGTTTTTGTAGTTAATTCTTCGTAAGTACCCCTTATTTTACGCATATCTCTTTCAGGAATAAGAGGAATCGTATGTAAATTAAAGTCTTCTTTTGAATTAATTTCTATTATTGAAACAGATTTTGTATCATTAACTTCGGAAAATGAGTATTTTAAAGGTGTACCACAATAACGAATTTTCTCTGTACCAATTTTTTGAGGTCTATGAATATGCCCAAGAGCGACATAATCAAAATCCTTAAAAACAGAAGCATCAACATTGTCAAGCCCTCCAACACTAATTTCTTCAGATTCAGTTCGACTAGCCCCTGTCACAAACTGGTGTGCAATCAAAATATTTATTTCAGAAGTGTTGAGTTTTAAATTGTCGATAACAACACTTATTGCATCAGTATAAGATTCAATTTTTTCATCTGGGAAAAATCGTTTAACGTGATTAGGTTTCACAAATGGCAAAAGATAAAAATTGGCACTTCCAAAATCATCTTTTAGAGTGTATTTTGAAATTTTTCCATTATAAACTGGTGAAATATAAATTTTTCCCATCGCCATAAGACTTGAACCAAAAGCCAATCTTTCAGCAGAATCATGATTTCCGCTAATTATAAAAGTAGTTGTTTTTCGCTTAGAAATATTCGATATAAAGCTATCCAGCAATTCCACTGCTTCAATAGATGGGACTTGCTTATCATAAACATCCCCTGCAATTATTACCGCATCAGGCTTTTCCTTATCAATAATTTCTAAAATTTGATTTAAAATATATTTTTGATCATCAATCATTGAAAATTCATTGACTCTTTTTCCAATGTGTAAATCAGCTAAATGAATTATTTTCACTGTAAATCCCCTCTTTTCATTAAAATTTTTTAAATGTTACAAAAATATTATACTATAAAATTAAGAAATGATAAACAAAAAAATAAATAGCGATACAGTAAAAATTTTGGTATAATTTAAAATATGAAAAAGAAAAAAAGGAGAATAGGAGTTTATGAAAAAAGTATTGATATTGAGTATGTTTTTAGGAAGTTTGAGCAGTTTTGCGTTAGGATATGATTTACCGTTTACGAATGATGGAAAATTTTATGAGGAAAAATTGTTAAATAGGAAAATAAGTACTGAAGATACAACTTTAAAAATAGAAAAGTTGTCAGATCAAAAATATAAAGTTGTATATTATAATGATTTTGAAACAGGAGAAAAGACTGATAAACCAACATTTTCAGTAGATGCAGTAAAAATTAAAAATATGATATGTGACGATACGGATGTTTGCATTGCATATGATACAAAATTGAATAGAGCTGCATTTGTAGATAAAGATACAAATAAAATTATTTTTCCTGAAGTATTAGATAGCGATAATGGAAAAACAGAGAAAATTTTAGAAAAATTGTATCCAAATGATTTTGGAAAGGCTAAAAATGATGATGTTGAATCTGGAGTAGAGCGTTAAAAGTATGAGAAATCGTAGGATAGTCAGTTGAATGAAATTAATTGACTATACAAACAAAATATGATTAAATATATTTGTGAATTACTTTAGCTTGAAGGAGGACAAAAATGAGTAGAAAACCTATAATTGGAATTTCAGGAACTGTACAAATTTCAGAAAAAGGATTATTTGCAGGACATAAAAGAGCTTGCGTGGGAAATAATTATGTGGAAGCAGTGATTGCTGCTGGAGGAATTCCTTTTATAATACCAATTAATGCAGATGAGGATGTAATTAAAGGAGCTATTGATGCTATTGATGCTTTAATTATGTCAGGAGGACACGATGTATCTCCAATTTGCTATAACGAAGAACCTATGCAAAAACTAGAAATTACATCTTTTGAAAGAGATAAGTTTGATACATTATTGATAATCGAAGCACAAAAGAAAGGGAAACCTATTTTAGGAATTTGTCGTGGAGTTCAAATTTTGAATGTTGTAAATGGTGGGAAATTGTACCAAGATATTTCTTATGCAAAAAATGTCTTCATTCAACATTTTCAAAAAACTAAATCAGATGATTTATCTCATTCGGTAAAAATTGATAAGAATAGTTTTTTAGGAGATATTTTTGATGGAGAAGAAACAGGACGAATTAATAGTTTTCATCATCAAATTTTAAAGGATGTGGCACCTGGATTTAGAGTGATTGCACAAAGTCCAGATGGAGCTATTGAAGGTATTCAAAAAGATTGTGATGATAATTTGATTGTTGGATTACAGTGGCATCCAGAATTGTTGGCTGCAAACAATATTCCAGCAAAAAAAATATTCAAAAAATTTATAAAATATGTTACAGAAAAATAAAATGTGACACAATTTTTTGTTGTTGTGCCATATTATTGATGATTGGAGATGAATAAATTGGCAAAAAAGAATGAAAAAGTTGTGTTACTAATTGAGGAACTAAAATTAATAAATAAAAATATTTTTTTTGATTTAGTCATTGATAATTTTAATAATGACTTGTTAGAAAAGAAATTTGGAAAAACATTGAATGAAAATTCAATTTTTTTTGAGAGAGAAATTGATATTATTGGGAAAATTGATGAGTCAAGCAAAGATTTTTTGAGAAAAATTGTAGAAACAAATAATTCTTATGTTGAAAAGAAATGTTTGAATTTTGTGAAAGAAGACTATTTGAGGGAATTTCAAAGAGATAAAATTTTAAGGATAAATGGAAGAGGATTGAATCCGGAGCAAATGATAATGTATGTTTTGAGTACGAATAAATTGATTGAGCTTTTGGATTTTTTTAAGGAAGAATATTTTAAATATATTAAGAAATTGGAAGAGAATAAGCAAAAAATATTGGAAAAAGATTTATTTTTGAAAGAAGTTGTGGAAAAATTGGAAAATGAGGATTTGGAAAAGGAATTTCAAGAGAGTATAAATGAAAAATATAAAAATGTAAAAAAAAGAAATTTGGAAAAATTATCACAAAAATACTGTCTAGAATTTGATGAAGAAAGTAGAAAATTTACTGTTTCAGCAGAATTTATTAGTTTTTTTGATGAAAAAATGAAAGAATATTTTTTGATGAGAAAAAATTTTAAGAGAGGATTTGAGTTTTTTAATATAAATTCATATAAAGTTAGTGAAAAAGAAAGGGATTTGGAAGAGATAATTACTGATATTGAGGGAATTGAGCAGGAAAATAAATTTTTAAATTCTAGATATGACAAACTTGAAGAAGAAAATAAAAAGTTGAAGGAAGATTTGAGAAAATATAGAAATAAAGAGGCTGAGAAGACCATTGAAAAGCAGAAAAAAGAAATCGAAAAATTGGATATTAGGATAAAAAGCCTTGAAAAAGAAATTGAAAATATTGAACAGGATGAGAGTGTTGAAGTAGTTGAAAATGTGAATATAAGAGAGTTGGCAGAAGAGAAAACGATAGATTTGACGAACCAGAATGTAAAAGTAGTTGGTGGAAAATGGAGTCAAAAAGTTATTGAAAAAGCTCAAAAATATGCGAAAGAAAAAGGGTTTAAGATAGAATTTATTCATGCTACAGCCGTATTTAGAAACTCAGATAAATTAAAAAATTCAGATATTGTAATATTTGATACATCTTACAACTCTCATTCAGCATATTACAAGCTAAAAAGCTACGGAGTCAAAATATATCGAATTTCAACTTCAAATTTAGATAAAATCAAAAATTTTTCTAAATAATTTTTTGCTGAAATCATATGAGTTAGTAAATGAATATTACAGTTATATTAAATGAAAGACTTTAATTTTTGTAAAAAAAATGATATGATATACAAATATAAATACTTTGTAATAAGTAAAAAAATTTTTCAATGATAGAAAAAACGGAGAAAATACAGAAAAGGAGAGAGGATGAAGAAATTATTGTATTTGTTGTCAATTATAGTTACGCTAATTTTAATAGTTAATTTTTCTAAGAAAATAACGAGAAATTATAGATTAAATTTGACAGAAAATTTCTATTTGGAAGATAAATTTTCAAAAGAGAATAAAAATGTTGAAGCTATATTGATAGGAAAAGATTATAGCTATTCCGATAGCTCAAAACAAAATTATTATACAAGAAATGAATATGGTTATGTAGATAAATTACTTAGAATAAATGAAGTTTGGGTTGGAAGGATAGCTTCTTATGAGGAAACAATGAAAGATGCCACATATTTTTGGGATGATGAAGATATGTCTAATTTGATATTAAAAGAAAAATTGAAAGAATACGCGGGATATTTTGTGGTTGATAAGGATTTTGTGCAAAAGGGAATGACAGAAGATCAATTGAAAAATTACTTGAATGAAAAGAAACTAAATTTTAAAAATCCTAGCTATTATATAGAAAGTTTAGGAACAAAAGAAAATTTAGAGCCTAAATATCTTGAAAAAAATGAAAAATTAATTGAAGCTGGAAAAAATCCAAGAACAATTAAATATTATGAAGATACTAGAAGATTTATAAAAAATGGCTTGACAGTGTTGTTAATATTTGAAATTATTGGATTTGTGATGTCTTTCAAAAGAAGAATTAAAAGAGCTGTTAAGAAAATTTTACGAAATACAGTATATTTTCAGTAGATTTTAGAACTTTTATAAAAAAAGAGTGAAATAATTACAAATTTAGTGTATAATATACCAAAAATATAAAATTTAAGAAAGAGGTGGAGTCAATGTGGTTTACTAAATCACAAGAGGCTGTTTTAAAGGAATTAAATGTTAATTCTAAAACAGGATTATCAACGGAGGAAGCAAAAAAGAGGCTTGAAAAATATGGCCTAAATAAATTGAAAGGGAAACCAAAAAAAAGTTTATTACAATTATTTTTAGCACAATTAAAAGATGTGTTAATTTATGTATTGATTGGTGCAGCTGTAGTTAATATTATTGCACATGGAACAGAAGGAATACCCGATGCATTAATAATTTTAGCGGTTGTTTTAATTAATGCATTAGTTGGAGTTATTCAAGAGTCAAAAGCAGAAAAGGCGTTGGAAGCGTTACAACAGATGACTGCTCCAAAAAGTTTAGTTAGAAGAAATGGTGAAGTTATAGAGATTAATTCAGAAGAATTAGTTCCTGGGGATATTTTAGTAATTGATGCAGGAAGATACATTCCAGCGGATGTCAGACTTATTGAAAGTGCTAATTTACAAATTCAAGAATCATCACTGACAGGAGAATCAGTTCCAAGTGAAAAAAATGCAGACTTTATTACTTCAGATGAAAAAATATCTGTTGGAGATAAAGAAAATATGGCATTTATGTCGACAATAGCAATTTATGGTAGAGGAGAAGGAGTTGTTGTTGCAACAGCGATGGATACTGAAATTGGTAAGATTGCGAAAATATTAGATGAAGATGAAAATATGTTGACACCATTGCAAATTAAGTTGGAAGAATTAGGAAAAACTCTAGGTTATGGAGCTTTGGCAATTTGTGGAATTATTTTTGTTGTAGGAATGTTACAAGGCAGACAAATTGTAGAAATGTTTATGACTTCAATAAGTTTGGCGGTTGCGGCAATTCCGGAAGGATTGGTTGCGATTGTAGCGATTGTATTGTCACTAGGTGTGAAAACTATGTCTAGAAAAAATGCAATTGTTAGAAAATTACCAGCAGTAGAAACATTAGGAGCAGTGAATATCATATGTTCAGACAAAACTGGTACATTAACTCAAAATAAAATGACAGTTGTAAAAAGTTATACTTTGGATAATTTAAAAGATATTTCAGATGAAAGAAATCAAAAAGCAAATATTGATGAAATTGAGTTGATTAGATCGTTTGTATTGTGTTCGGATGCTTCGATTGATGGTGGACAAGATATAGGAGATCCAACAGAAGTTGCGTTAGTGGTGTTGGGTGACAAATTTAATTTAGAAAAAAATACATTGAATTCTGAATATAAAAGAGTTGGAGAAAATCCATTTGATTCTGACAGAAAATTAATGTCAACATTAAATAAAGAAGGTAATAAATTTAGAGTACATACAAAAGGTGCAATTGACAATATTTTGATGAGATCGAATAGAATTTTAGTAAATGGAGAAATTTTGCCGATAACTGATGAAGCTAAAGCAAAAATATTGAAAGTAGCTGAAAATATGTCAGATGATGCTTTAAGAGTTTTAGGGGTTGCTTTTAAAGATGTTGATACAGAAATAGCTCCTGAAGAAATGGAAAAAGATTTAGTTGTTGTTGGTATAGTTGGAATGATTGATCCGCCTAGAATAGAAGTAAAAGGTTCGATAGAAGAAGCGAAAAGAGCTGGAATAACACCAGTTATGATTACAGGAGATCACAAAAATACTGCAGTTGCGATTGCTAAAGAATTAGGAATTGCGACAGATATTAGTCAAAGTTTGACAGGTTCAGAAATTGACTCGATTCCAGATGAAAAATTTGCAAGAGAAATCAATAATTATAGAGTGTTTGCGAGAGTTTCTCCGGAACATAAAGTTAAAATCGTAAGAGCGTTTAAAAAGCAAGGAAATATTGTTTCGATGACTGGAGATGGAGTAAATGACGCACCATCATTAAAATCAGCTGATATCGGTGTTGCGATGGGAATTACGGGAACGGATGTTTCTAAAGGTGCCAGTGATATGATTTTAACAGATGATAACTTCACTACAATAGTTCATGCGATTGAAGAAGGAAGAAATATTTATAACAACATTAAAAAGACGATTATGTTCTTGCTTTCTTGTAACTTAGGGGAAGTATTATGTGTGTTTTTCGCAACAGTATTTGGATGGGCAATGCCGTTAGTTCCAACTCAATTATTGTGGGTAAACTTAATAACTGACACATTACCAGCAATTTCATTGGGAATGGATCCGGGTGATAAAGACGTTATGAATAGAAAACCAAGAGATCCGAAGGAAAGTTTCTTTGCAGAAGATGCTGGAATGAGAGCGATTGTTGGAGGAGTTTTAATAGGAACATTAACGCTAGCAGCATTTTATTTAGGAATTGCCCATTCTGGAAACGTTCCTATAAAAGAAGTGAAAGATGGTACAGAAATAGTTACTTATGGAAGAACGATGGCATTTATAGTGCTTACTTTCTCTCAATTATTTTATTCATTATCAATGAGAAATAGTAAAAAAACTATATTTGAAGTAGGATTCTTTGGTAACATGTTTTTAATAGTTTCAATTATAATAAGTATTGTATTACAAGTTTTATTAATTTCGATTCCACCAATTGCAGAAATGTTTAGAGTAACAGCATTAGATCCAAGTCATTGGGGAATGGTAATTGGATTGTCATTAATTCCATTTGCAATAAATGAAATTATAAAAGTTGTTACAAGAGGAAAAGGTGAATAATTTTTAAACGGAAAAATTGTCTTGTAAAGTATGTTTGCAAGGCAATTTTGTTTTTAAAATTTTGAAATAGAAAGTAAAGTTTGAGAGTGATAACTGAGTTTTCAAAAAAATAATTGTGATGAACAGAAAGAAAACTCACTTGCTTTTAATAAAAAAAAATGGTATTATTTAGTAGAAATTTTGTAGGATAGTAGGAGGAATATATGAAAAAAATATTAACATTATTAAGTCTTATGACATTAATGATATTAAGTTGTGGAAATGGAAACTCTAGTCAGGAGAAAAAAAGTGATTCTGCTTCAACGGGAGGTTCTAAAAAATATAGAATAGGAATTACTCAAATTGTAGCACATCCAGCATTAGACAGTGCTAGAGAAGGATTTAAAGCGGCTTTTAAAGAAGCTGGAATTGATGCAGATTTTGATGAAAAAAATGCAAATGGAGAAGCAGCAACAGCAAATTTAATAGCAAATAGTTTTGTTAGTTCAAAAGTGGATTTAATTTATTCTATTGCAACAAGTACAGCTCAAGCTGCAGCACAAGCGACAAATACAATACCGGTAGTATTTTCAGCGATAACTGATCCAGAATCAGCAGGAATTTTGAAAAATAATGTAACAGGAGTAAGTGACAGAGTAGATATCAAACAACAATTACAATTATTGTTGAAATTAGATAGTAAAATAAAAAAAGTAGGTGTTATTTACAATTCTTCGGAACAAAATTCAAAAGTTCAAGTTGATGATTTAAAAGCAGCGGCAAAAGAATTAGGTGTAGAAGTAGTAGAAAAAAGTGTT
The DNA here is from genome assembly GCA_963524305.1 of uncultured Leptotrichia sp. GTDB lineage: Bacteria > Fusobacteriota > Fusobacteriia > Fusobacteriales > Leptotrichiaceae > JABCPH02. The sequence goes on from CAURGH010000002.1 coordinate 141,020, forward strand.
ATTCAAGCTAGTGAAATTCCACAGGCAGCAGATGCTTTAACAAGAGAATCTGATGCAATTTACTTACCAACTGATAATTTGGTAGCTTCAGTAGTAAATCTTTTGACAGATAAAGCAACAGAGGCGAAAAAAATAGTTTTTGGTGCTGAATCTGCACATGTAAAAGGTGGAGCATTGATTACAAAAGGAATAGATTATTACGAAATGGGTAAACAAGCTGGTAAAATAGCAATTGATATTTTGAAAAATGGTAAAAAACCTTCAGAAATTAAATATCAAAGAATGTCTTTAAATGATATTGTTGTAAATGGAAAAACAATGGCAGCATTAGGAATTACATTGCCAGAAGATATAAAATCAAAAGCTAAAATAATAAATTAAAATAATAAATTAAAATAGTTTTTGAAAATATAAAGTTGATATTAATGTTTTTTTGAATTTCGTTAATTATAATGTTGAAATTATCAAAAAAATAATATATAAAAATAAAAATGGAAAGGAATTAGAGTATGAAAAAATTTTTAATATTAGCCATGAGTGCGTTAATGGTTTTTGCATGTGGAAAAAAGAGTAGTGAAAGTAATTCTACAGCTCAAAAATCAACTGCTCAAACACAAACAGCAGGAAAAACTTATAAAATTGGTGTTACACAATTTATGACACATCCATCATTGGATTTAGTAAAAAAAGGATTTGAAAAAGCCTTTGAAGAAGCTGGAATTAAAGCAGATTTTGATGAAAAAAATGCGAATGGAGAAGTAACAACGGCAAACTTAATCGCAAGTAATTATAAAGCAGATAAAAAGGATTTAGTATTTGGTATAGCAACGCCTTCAGCACAAGCATTGGCAAATAATATAACAGATATACCAGTATTGTTTTCAGCAGTAACTGATCCAGCTGTAGCAAAAATATTAAATAAAAATGTAACAGGAACAAGTGATAAGTTAGAAAATGTTGGAGAACAATTAGATATTCTTTTAAAATTAAAACCAGGAGTAAAAAAAATAGGAGTTTTATATAATACTTCTGAACAAAATTCAATTGTACAAATTGAAGAAATAAAAAAACAGGCACAAGCTAAACATTTAGAAGTTGTAGTTCAAGGTGTAACAAATTTTGGTGAATTGGCACAAGCAACTAAAAATTTAGTAGCTTCAACAGATGCTTTATATTTGCCAACAGATAATCTAGTTGTTTCAAGTATCAGTTTGATAGCTTCAGAAGCTATAAATGCTAAAAAACCAGTAGTATCAAGTGAAAATTCATCTGTTGAATTAGGAGCTTTATTTACAATGGGATTAGATTATTATGAATTAGGTAAAAGAACTGGAGAAATGGCAATTGAAATTTTGAAAGGAAAACCAGTTTCGGATATACCTTTTGAAACATCGAAAAAAATGAAATTATACGTAAATGAAGATACAGCAAAAGCTTTAGGAATCGATGTGAAAAATCCTGTATTGGCAAATGCTGAAATTATTAAAAAGAAATAATAAAAAAGTAAAATAAAGTAAGGAAGAATGATGAACGAATTATTAGTATTTATACAAAGTTTACCTGAGGCTTTAAAAACAGGATTTATTTATTCAATTATGGTTATGGGAGTTTACATAACATATAAAATACTTGATTTTCCTGATATGTCAGTAGATGCAACATTTCCTTTAGGAGGATTTATATTTGCAGCGTTTTCTTTATCCAAAAATGGTTTTTTTGGAATTACAAATCCATTTATAGGGCTTATTTTAGCAGTTATTGGTGGAATGATAGCAGGTTACTTAACAGGAGCATTGCATGTTTATTTAAAAATTAATGGATTATTATCTGGAATTTTAATAATGACGGGATTTTATAGTATAAACTCTAGGATTGTCGGTGTTCCAAATGTGTTTATTTCATCAGAAAGAAATATTTTTGAAATAATTTCTTATGAAAAAAGTTTTATTCCGTTTGTGTTGGTAACCATAATTTTATTGGTTCTAAAAGGATTCTATGATTATCAAATAAAAGAAAATAAATATGTAATAAAAACAATGATAGTTTATGTGATTGCTACAATTGGACTTTTTGTTTATGTAGTAGCAACAAAAGACATTAAATTAATGTTTGTAATAATTGTTGCATTTGCAATAAAAATGATTCTAGATTATATTTTAACTTCAAAATTCGGATTTGCGTTGAGAGCACTAGGAAATAATGAAGAATTAGTAGTTAGTTTGGGTGTTAACGAAAAAAGGTTGAAAATATTAGGATTGATGATATCTAATGGATTGGTTGCATTATCAGGAGCGTTGTTTGCACAAAATATGAAAGTTGCTGACTTGATTTCAGGGACAGGAACACTAGTAATTGGATTAGCAGCGATAATTCTTGGATTAGGAGTTTTGAAAAAATCAAGATTAATAAACGAAATTTCTATAATAACAATTGGTTCATTAATGTACTATTTCATAATAAATTTAGCTTTGATGTCAAACAGCTGGACAAAAAATCTATATCAAACGCTTAAATTTAATGATGGTTTAATTAGTACATTAGAAATTAAACCAACAGATGTTAAAATCATAACTGCAGTAATTTTAACAATTATTTTGTGGAATGAAACAGCTAAAAAATTGAAAAAAGGTAAGAAAAAAGCAAAAGCAATGCGAATTAAGAGAGGAGAAGAAAAATAAATGATAGAATTAAAAAATGTATATAAAACTTTCTTCTCAGAATTGGGAACTGAAAAACAAGTGTTTAAAGGATTGAATTTTACTATAGAGGATGGAGATTTTATTTCGATAATTGGAAGTAATGGAGCTGGTAAGTCAACTTTATTAAATGTTTTAAATGGTTCTGTTGTTCCTGATAGTGGTGAGATAATCTTGAATGGTACAAATATCACAACTATTGAAAGACATAAAAGAGCAAAATGGATTTCACAAGTTTATCAAAATCCAACAGTAGGAACAGCACCTTCAATGACAGTTTTGGAAAATTTATCAATGGCTAAAAATAAAGGGAAAAAGTTCAATTTTACTTTTGGCTTGGACACAAAAAATATAGGATATTACAAAGAACTGTTAGCAACAATAGGATTAGGACTAGAAAAACAATTGTTTACTCAAGTTGGATTACTATCTGGAGGACAAAGACAATGTTTGTCCTTAATAATGGCTACTTTAAATCGTCCTGATATACTATTATTGGATGAACATACAGCAGCACTTGATCCTCAAACTTCAGAAATTATTTTGGAAAAAACGAAAGAAGTAATTGAAAGAAATAATATTACAAGTTTGATGATAACTCATAATATGCAAGATGCAATAACTTATGGGAATAGATTGATAATGCTTCATGCAGGAGAAGTTATTTTTGATATAAAAGGTGAAGCAAAAAAACAATTGACAGTAGAAAAATTACTTGAAATGTTTAAGACGAAAGATGCAAAATTATCTGATAAGGATGTATTTTAGTGAGAATTTTTGATATTTTGAATATAGAAAATAGAAGAAGCTATGCAAAAAAAGAGTTTTGTATAGCTTTTTTGTTTATTAAGATAATTTTAGTAGTATAATTTTAAAAATTAAGCTAAAATAATTGTTGTTAGAAAAGGTTAATAAATGATTTAAATTTTCATAAAAAAATTAAAAAAAAGCTCGAAGTACTAGAAAAAATTTTAAAATTATAGTAAAATAAGAAGTAAAAGATTATTTCTAAAATTAAAAAGCTTTTTGGGAATTTGTTAAATTTTTTAATGAATTGTAGCTCTAAAAAATAGGAGGAAAAAATATGAAAAATAATACTTTTGTAATTGTGGGAACTCAGTGGGGAGATGAAGGAAAAGGTAAAATAATTGATGTCTTATCTCCAAAAGCAGACTATGTGGTTAGATTCCAGGGAGGAAATAATGCAGGACATACAGTTGTTGTAAATGATGAAAAATTTATTTTACATTTATTACCATCTGGGATTATTAATTCAGCTGGAAAATGTATAATTGGTGCTGGAGTCGTTGTTGATATCGAGGTTTTGCTTGAAGAAATAGATGAGTTGGAAAAAAGAGGGAAAAAGCTTGATAATTTATTTATTGATGAAAGAGCTCATGTGATAATGCCTTATCATATTGAGATTGACAAGGCGAAGGAAGAAGCGATGGGTGAAAATAAGATTGGTACTACTCAAAGAGGGATTGGACCTTGCTACATTGATAAAATTGCTAGAAATGGAATTAGAATTGGAGATTTATTGGAGCCAGAAAGATTTAGAGATAAACTTACTTGGAATGTAAATGAAAAAAATGATATGTTAGTTAGATACGGTAAAGGAACTTTCAATTTGGAAGAACTTTATGATAAATTTATGAAACTTGCTGAAAAGATTAAATTTAGAATTATTGATGCAGTTGTGGAAATTAATGAAGGGATTGAAGAAGGAAAAGTTGTACTTTTTGAAGGGGCACAAGCGTTAATGCTTGATATTGATTATGGAACTTATCCTTATGTAACTTCGTCATCGCCAACATCTGGTGGAGTAACAGTAGGAACTGGAGTTGCACCAACAAAAATTTCAAGAGTGCTTGGAGTTATGAAAGCCTACACAACAAGAGTTGGAGAAGGACCTTTCCCAACAGAATTGGAAAATGAAGACGGAGAAACTTTGAGAAAAGTCGGACACGAATTTGGTGCGACAACTGGGCGTCCAAGAAGATGCGGATGGCTTGATTTAGTAATCGGAAAATATGCTGTGTTAATTGATGGATTGACAGATATTGTATTGACAAAATTAGATGTATTGACTGGATTTGAAAAAATAAAAGTTGCAGTTGGTTATGAAATTGATGGAAAAGTTTGTTATTCATATCCTGGAAACTTGAGAAAATCTAAAGACTTGAAAGTAATTTATGAAGAATTGGATGGATGGAACGAAGATATTACTCAAATAAAAAATTACGAAGATTTGCCTGAAAATTGTAAAAAATATATTGAATATATTGAAAATAAATTGAAATGCCGTGTTTCAATGATTTCAGTTGGACCTGAAAGAACTCAGAATATTTATAGATATGATTTGGGAGATTTTGTGAAGTAATTTTTGAAAGTTGGAGGAAATTATGAGCAAAAATTTGATATTGTTTTTTTTGATAAGTTTTTGTAGTTTTTCTGGTGGTATAAATGGAAAAAGTATTGAAGAAAGTTTAAATGATCTTTGTGATAGAATATCTCATTGTCGTTCTGATGAAGAAGCAAAAAAATCTAGTATCCTAAGAATACTGGGTAATTCTTTGTATGAATTTAATTATCAAGATAAAAATGGGAATTATAAATTTTATATTCCTGAAGATACAGAAATTATAAAAGAAAAAAATAAAAATGTATTTTTAATAATATATAAAAATCATTTGACATATAGTACAGAAAACACTATAGTGGCAGAATTAACAAAAGGGAAAAAGTCGAAGTTTATACTTAATACTGAAAAACTTGAAGATTATGTGAATAGATATTTGGGAAAAGAAATAGGTTCAAAAGATAAGATTTTGGAATTTAGGAAAAGACTTTTGAATAGGAATAAAAATTTTATAAAAGAAAAGGAAGATATTGAATATAGTAGCAACGAATTAATGAAAAGTTTAGATAAATTAGAAAAGCAATTAAGAAAACTTTGTCCCGAAGAACCAACTTTAGTAGAAGAAACTTTTAATAATCCTTTCTTTATTGTTTATAAAAAGTTTGTTTTAAAAGATAAAGACAAAGAATACAGTTTTTCTATCCCGAGTAACACAGAAATATTAAATGATAAAGATTCTAAAGATGTATTTTTGTTAATGGTAGTACGAGAACATGATTGTATGGTTCCTTTTGAAATAGCAAAATTGGAAAAACAGCCAAATTCAAAGTTTAAATTAAATGCAGAAATGATAGAATTGTTGTTGCAATCTAAGAAAGTTGAGGATTATAAAAATAAAGTTTTGAAATTTAGAAGTGAATTTTTGGAAGAAAATAAAAATCTTGTAGAATAAAAATAATCAAATGAAATGGGAGAGAAAAGTGAAAATAAGAAAAAGAATGTTACTGACAATGATTGGATTATTTTCTGTATTTGGATTTTCTTGTAGTAAAACAGGAAATGAAAAACAAAGTTTAACAATGTCAAAAGAAGTAAAAAATAGAAAAAAAACAGAGTATAAAAAAATAACTTCAGATGAAGCTAAAAAGATGATGGAAACTCAAAAAGTTATAGTTGTAGATGTTAGAACTTTGGAAGAATATAACGAGGGGCATATTCCAAATGCGATTTCTATTCCATTGGAAACTATTGAAAATGAGGCAGAAGCAAAATTGAAAAATAAAGACGATTTAATTTTAGTTTATTGCAGAAGCGGAAGACGAAGTAGGGAAGCAGCATTAAAATTAATTGAAAAAGGATATACAAATGTGATTGATTTTGGTGGAATACAGGACTGGAATGCGGAAATTGTGAAATAATAAAAGGAAGAAAAGTATAAATAAAAAAATAAGTAGGAGGAATTAGAAATGGCAGATATGAGCATATATTCAAATCCGTTGGCGGAGAGATATTCAAGTAAGGAAATGTTGCATATTTTTTCACCAGAGTTTAAATTTAGAACTTGGAGAAAATTGTGGATAAATTTGGCAGAGGCTGAAAAAGAGCTTGGGCTTGATTTTATTACTGATGAACAAATTGAGGAACTTAAAAAATATAAAGATGATGTTGACTTTGAAGTTGCGGCTGAATTTGAGAAAAAATTGAGACATGATGTTATGGCTCATGTGCATACTTACGGAGAACAGGCGAAAAATGCGAGAAAAATTATTCATTTGGGAGCGACAAGTGCGTATGTTGGAGATAATACTGATTTGATTCAAATTAAGGAAGGGCTTTTAGTTATTAGAAAAAGACTGCTTGTCTTAATTGAAAAAATGAGAGATTTTGCATTGCAATACAAAGATTTGCCAACTTTAGGATTTACTCATTTCCAAGCGGCACAGCTTACTACTGTTGGGAAAAGAGCGACTTTGTGGCTTCATTCATTACTTCTTGATTTTGAAGAATTGGAATTTAGATTAGAAAACTTGAGATTTAGAGGAGTTAAAGGGACTACTGGGACTCAGGCTAGTTTTAAAGAATTGTTTGAAGGAGATTTTGAAAAAGTAAAACAGTTGGATGAATTAGTTACTGAAAAAGCTGGATTTGGTAAAAAACAAGGTGTTTCAGGGCAAACTTACGATAGAAAAGTGGACGCACAAATCTTGAATTTATTGTCAAACATTGCTCAATCTTCTCACAAATTTACAAACGATTTTAGATTGCTGCAACATTTGAAAGAATTGGAAGAACCATTTGAAAAAAATCAAATTGGGTCAAGTGCGATGGCATACAAGAGAAATCCAATGAGAAGTGAAAGAATTTCATCACTTGCAAAATATGTAATTTCAAGCTCACAAACAGGTGCGTTAGTTTTTGCAACACAATGGTTTGAAAGAACATTGGATGATTCTGCAAGTAAGAGATTATCTATTCCACAAGCATTCTTGGCGGTTGATGCAATCTTAATTATTTGGCTTAACATTATGGATGGAGTTGTTGTTTATCCAAAAGTAATTGAAGCTAATATTCAAAAGGAATTACCATTTATGGCGACTGAAAATATCATTATGGAATCAGTTAAAAAAGGAATGGACAGACAAGAAGTTCACGAAATTATTAGAGAACTTTCGATGGAAGAAACAAAGGAAATTAAATTGAATGGAAATCCTAACAGATTGATAGATAGAATTATAAAAGATGGTAGATTGGGACTTAAAGTAGAAGATATGGAAGGAATATTGGTTTCGGCTAATTATACTGGATTTGCTGGACAACAAACTGAAGATTTCGTTAAGAATGAGATTAATCCGATTTTGGATAGATATAAGGATGAGATTGTTGAGGATAGGGAAGAATTAAGGGTTTAATTTAGGAAAATTTCTAGAAAATTAATCTCTTGAATAAAAATTTGATTATTAACTTATAAATTGTATTAAATTGTGTCTTAAATTTTTGATATTTCAAAAGTTTTTGGCACATTTTATTTCTTTATAAGGAAATAAAATTCGTATTTTTTAAAGGTTTAAAATGATTTGGGTATATTTGATACTTTAAAAGTAAGAAAAATATTTAAAAAATATTTTGGAAATATGGTATAATTTCATAAAAATTAAAACTAAAAGGAATGATTAATATGACAAAAAAATTTAACTACAAACCATTAATTGAATACACAAATTATGAAGGGAAAAAATATGTAAAGCCTGAAAAAGCTGGAGATTTAAAGGAAGATATGGAGCTTTTTAGAAAAAATGGACAAAATGCTAGAAAAGTTTTTACGGAAATTGCAAAAGCTTTGGAAGAAAAGACAGATGGATTTCATTTGCAGAAAGTTAGTAGCTGGATGAATCAAGCTCAGATTGCAAGGCCTTATCTTTGGGTGTTTTTGCGACAAGATGGGGATAGTGATACTGAATCAGGGATTGCTTTGAGAGTTTTTAAAAATGGGAAGACTAAGAAAATTGGGATTTCGCTTGAAGTGAGTTTTGTTGAAAGAAAAATTGGGGAAAATACGCTTGAGAATCAGAATAAAGTTTTGCAAGTGCCGATTAATGAACCACTTTATTATTTTGTGCAATTTGCAAAAAATAAGGAAAATTGTGCTTTGGATAGATTTGAAGGAAATGAAAAAAATAGAAAGAAATTTATTAAAAATTTGGAAAATGGGGAAATTAGAAAAGTTTTGGTTAAATTTGATGTGAAAGAGATTGAAAGATTTGAGAGTTTGGATGAGCTTGTTGAGGAATTTTTGGAAGGTATTAGATTACTTATGCCATTTTTTGTTGCTACTCACTAAATAATAAAGTTGTTTAAATTTAAAGTATAGATAGACTGTTTATTGTATCTATTATTTGAGAAAAAATTAGGAGTGATGATTTTGAATTTTGATGAAGCGTTTAAAATACTGGAAATAGAACCGACAGATGATAAGAAGAAAATAAAAATTGCATATTCTAAAATGTTAAAAAAATATCATCCTGAGGATTTTCCTGAGATGTTTATGAAAATTAATGAAGCGTATAGGGTTGCTTTGGAGTTTAAAAAATTTGATTTTAATGAAATTAATTTTAATAAGGTGAATTTTAAAAATAAAAATTTTTTTGAAATTGAACAAAAGTTGGAAAAAGATGGATATGAGGAAGTTTCTTTTGGAAATGATATTCAAAAGTCAGAGATTGAAAATGAAGAATTTTCTGATATTTTTAATGGGAAATATGAATGGATGGAAAAAAATTTCAAATCTTGGATAAAAGAAATTCGTAGGATTTTAAATGGTGAAAAAGTTTCTTTTATTTACTTAAAGGTTTTTTTGAAAAGATTTGATAAGTTTTCAGATGATGAAAAGTCTAGAATTAGGGATATTTTAGGATTGGAAAATAATGATTTTGAAGATAATTTGATTTTAAAATCAGAGAATCTTTTTGAATTTGAAAAAGAATACATTATTTCCTGTTTATCAAATAATAAAAATGAATTTTGGGAAATAAAGGAGCTTTATAGCAGTAAAGAGAAAAAAGATAATGACAAGGCTCTAGAAAATTTTGTAGAAAGATATTTTAATGTGAAAAAGTTGAATATTTTTGGATTTTTTATATTTTGGAATATTTATTTTGGAAATTATAAATATCTTGATATAAAAATAAATAAAAAAATTCACAATTTGTTTTTTAATTTAGCAAATAATTTATTTTTTAAAAGAATAGTTTATAGTTATAAGAAAATAAAAAATATATTTTATTATTTAGAAATCACTTGCGAAGACGATATTGGAGAAGATGACGCTTTTATACACACTCTAATATTTCTTCTTAGTTGTCTTGCGCTAATTTTTATTTGCATATTTAGTTTACCAGCAATAATAAATACAAAGGAAATAGATTATAGAAATGTCGTAAAAAGTTTTGAATTAGTGAGAATTTATTGGATTGTGCTTACAGTTACAAGAATTTATTTAGATTTTTCACTTGCAAAACGTGGAAACAATTTAAATATGGCAAGTATGTTGAATATACAGATAATTCTGCTTGGAAGTTATTTAATTTATATTTATTTTAATTATAAAATTAAAGATTTTCTACTGTTCGGAATATTAATATGGATGATTATAAAATTAATAATTGTAAATAGAATAAAATATTTAAGATTGAAAAATTATGCGAAAAAAATTTTAGATAGAATATATAATTAAAAAAATTACAGTTAACAAAAATAAAATTATTAAAAATTAAAGAATTGAGACTATTTATCAAAAAGTAATAAAATATAAAAAATAAAAATTGAAAAATGCTACATTAGTAAAATTTTCTAAACTTTTATAAATGACCAAAATATTATTAAAGGAGAAAAAAATGGGAAGAATGATTGGAATTGATTTAGGGACAACGAATAGTTTAGCTACATATATTGATGATAATGGGAAAATAGAGTTTGTAAAAAATGAATATGGAAATATTTTAATTCCGTCTGTTGTGGGAATTGATGAAAATGATGATATTATTGTAGGGGAATTAGCAAAAGAAAGAAGAATGATGAATGCTGGGGAAACTGCGAGTAATTTTAAAAGAAGAATGGGAACAGATGCAAAAATTAAAGTTAAAAATAGAACTTTTGATGCACAAATGTTATCTTCATTTGTTTTGAAACATTTAAAGGAAAATGCTGAAAAACAGTTAAATGAAAAAATAAATAGGGCGATAATAAGTGTACCTGCATATTTTAACGATAAACAACGCAGAGATACAAAAATGGCAGCAGAATTGGCAGGACTTACGGTAGAAAGACTTATAAATGAACCAACGGCTGCGGCATTGTCACTTGGAAGCAATATTTTAAATCAAAATTTAAAGTTTATTGTTCTTGATTTGGGTGGTGGGACATTTGATGTTACTTTGCTTGAAACATTTGAAAATATTATGGATGTGCTTTCTATAAGCGGGGATACGATGCTTGGTGGAGAAGATTTTACTACTAAAATTTGTGAAATTTTTCTAAAGAATATTAAATTAGCAATAACAGATTTGAGCCGTGATGAAAGAACAAAATTGTATACAAAAGCAGACAGAGCGAAAAAATTAATAAGTTTAAAAGATGTTGAAATTGAGCTAGAAATTAAAGGAAAAAATTATAAATCAGAAATTACACAAAAGGATTTTAGAGAAGCTGTAAAACCGTTGCTTGTGAAAATGAAAGCTGCAATTGACAAGGCTTTGCAGGATGGAAATACAGATGCCAGAGAAATTGAAAAGGTTGTTTTGGTTGGGGGAGCTGTAAAATTAGGGATTATTGAGGAATTTACAGAAAAATATTTTCATAAAATGCGTGGAGAAAAAATATATTTTAGTAGCGAGAATTTTATTGAAAATAATAAACTCGTGTCAATAGTGGCAGATCCTGATACAGTTGTAGCTTACGGTGTTGGAGTTGCAGTTGGAATGAAAGAAAGAAACAAAATGTTTAAGGAGAGAATTTTAACTGATGTTTGTCCATTTACTTTAGGAACAGAACTCGTAGGAAACCAATTTGCACCAATTATTCCTAGAAATACAACTGTTCCAACAAGTAAATCTGAATATTTTTACACAATAGACGACTATCAGGATAAAGTGAATGTTGGAATTTATCAAGGAGAAAGTCTAAATATAGATGACAATTTGTTTTTGGGAAATTTTTTGATAGATGTGCCACGAAATATAGCAGGAAAGGAAGCTATAAATGTCAGATTTACTTATGATATAAATGGTATTCTGGAAGTGGAAGCGACAGTTGTGAGTACAGGACTTAAAAAAAGTAAATTGATTGTAAATGGAGATTTATCTGAAGAAGAAAAAAACGAGAAAATAAAAATGCTGGAAGAAATAAAAATTCAGTCTGAAAATAAAAATAAGGATAAACTGCTGCTTGAGAGAGCAAATAGAATTTATGCTGAGATAGTAAATACAGAAATAAGAAATCATATTTCTGATTATTTAGAAAATTATAAAATGGTTGTGGCAACAGGCGATAGAATCCGTATTCAAAAGGCAAAAGAAAGTTTCTCACAGTTTCTTGATAAAATTGATCCTGAAATTAATGATATGAATATAGAAGATATTTTGAAAGATTTTGAAGACGAAATGGAAGAAGAAGATATAAAAGAAGATGATGAACTGGAATTTTGGAATTAGAAAAATAAATTTTAAAATATTGTGTTTACTGAGATTTGTGGACTTTTATAAATAATAAACGTAACTTTTTATAAGGAGAAAATGATTATGAAAATAAAAAAATTGTTGAAAATATTTGGGTTGTTAATTTTAGCAGGAAATATTGTGAATGGAGAATATATAAAAAGAAATGGAGAAATTTATTATCGGGACTGGAGCGAAGAAAAACCAAGAATATTAAAAAATATAGATAAAAAATCATTTGAAATATTGGAAAATGATTTTGCAAAAGATAAGAATAATATTTATTATCAAGGGGAAAAGATTGAAAAGATAGATCCTAAAAGTGCTAAAATATTTGGAAGTCATTTTGTGAAGGATGAAAAAATTGTTTTTGATGCTGATGAAAAAAAGGAATTGAAAGATGTGGATACAAAAACGCTTAAATCAGTTGGAGATTATTATTTTAAAGATAAGAACAATGCTTATTTTGATATGAAAAAAATTGATGAAAAAGTTGATTTGGAAACATTTGTTTATTTGGACGATTTTTATGCGAAAGACAAGAATAATCTATATTTTCGTGAGCAAAAAGTGAAAGGTGTAAGTCCGAATAATTTTGAGTTTTGGACTTCGTTAAGCAGTGTTCCTGACAATATCATTAAAAGTGGGAATGATTTTTATCTTGTTTATGAAAATAATTCAAATGAAAAAATATATGCGAAAAAAATGGATTTCCCAATTGACAGGGATACTTTTGAAAGTTTTTCCATGAGAGTTTATAAAGATAAAAATAATTTTTATTATTATGATGATACTGATGATATAAAAAAGGGGAAAACGCTTATTAAATTTAAAAATGAGGCTGATATAAAAACACTTAAATTTTTGAAGGAAAAAAATGGCGAAAAAAGTGATGAATATATAAAAGATGAAAAGAATGTCTATTATGTGGATGAAGAAAATGCAGAGATAAAAAAGATAGAAAATGCTGATTATAAAACCTTTCAAGTTATTGAATACTTATATGCAAAGGATAAAAACAATGTTTATTATCAAGGAAAAAAGTTAAATAATGTTAATCCAAATTACTTTAAAATTGTAGACAATGAGATAAAATATAATAATGAATTTTATAAAATTGATGAAAATATGAATCTTATAAAAATGGAAAGAGAATAAAAGATTGATAAGATAAAAAAGGAGCAAGTATTATGAAAAGAAAAAATTTATTAAAAATATTAGTTTTATTTATTTTAGTGGGAACTATCGCAAATGCTGAATATTTTAAGGAAAATGGAGAAGTTTATTATAAGATGCCATATTTTGAAATCAAGTCGAAAGTGAAAGGTGCGGATGCGAAGACTTTGGAGAATGTTGGAGAAGATAATATGGAAATAGCTGGCTTTTTTGGAAAAGATAGCAAGAATACTTAAATAAGAAATCATATTTCTGATTATTTAGAAAATTATCAAATGGTTGTAGCAACAGGCGATAGAATCCGTATTCAAAAGGCGAAAGAAAGTTTCTCACAGTTTCTTGATAAAATTGATCATGAAATGAATGATTTAGGAATTGATGATATTTTGTTAGATATTAATGAGAATGAAGATGAAGAAATTATGGAAGAAGATGAACTGGAATTTTGGAATTAAAAAATGATTCTTAAGTATGAAGAAAAATAATTAAGTATTTAAATTTTAACAATTTTGAAATTACAAAAAATGAGGTAAAATATATTAAGAAAAAATAAAAATATTTAAAAAGAGGGAGTAATAAAAATGTCAAATTTGAATAAAGAAATTGTTAATGAGATTTTAGAAAGAATAAAAGGGGATTTTTTGAAAGAAATTAAAGAAAATAATGTGGAACTTAATATTAAGCCACTTTGTCATGCAAAACTTTTGGATAGAGAAGAAATTTCCTTGACGGAGAGTAAAGTGGGAGGATTTCCGTATATTCCAATTGGAGAAAGAGCACCGATGTTTTATGATAAATTTTCAGATTGTGAAGATGAAGAGGAGAGAAATGAAACAATGGCTTTGTTTGCTCAAATTAATTGTGAGGATTTAAAAGGGCTTGAAAATTTTCCTGAAAAGGGGCTTATTCAAATTTATCTGCAAGGAGATACAGATTTTGAAGTTTGTGATGAAAATGACTTAAAAGTGATTTATTATGAAAATATTGGGGAACATTACAGTGAAGAAGAATTAAAAGATATTTATAATCCAAAATTTGATTATGGAGATTTTTCTTTTGGAGAAACGCTTGGAAGAGAAATTGGGTATGCATTGGAATTTTCTTCGATGTATAATATTTCAGAGATAAGTGAAGAAAAACAGGAAAAATATCTTGAGACAACTTTGGAAAAAATGAATTTAAAATTGTCGGAAAAAGAAAAGGAAGATATATTTTTAAAGGTAGAAGATGACATATTCTATAATTTTAAATGGAATGAGTATATTGACAAAAATATGGAAATAGTAGATGAAAAGGCGTGTGAAATTGATTCAAGAACGCATTGTGGCGGATATCCTGATTTTTTTCAAGGATATGACCCTAGAGAAAAGGAAGGAGAAAAAGAAAAATACGATACGGTTCTTTTTCAGTTAGGAAGTGATTTGTCTAAAGATGGAGATTGGAGAGCTTTAATTTTTGATGCTGGATTTGTGAACTTTTTTATTAATAGTGAAAAATTGAAAAATAAAGATTTTTCAGATATTTTTGTTGATGTTCAATGTGGTTAAGATTTTTGAATGACAAGGGAAATATGAGCATTTATTAAAAAGGATTTAGATAAATCTAACATTAAAACGAAAAATTAAAAATAAGGAGCGAATATGAAAACAAAAAATCTATTAAAAATATTGATTTTATTTATTTTAGCGGGAACTATTGCAAATGCTGAATATTTTAAGGAAAATGGAGAAGTTTATTATAAAATGCCATATTTTGAAATCAAGTTGAAAGTGAAAGGTGCGGATGCGAAGACTTTGGAAAATATTGGAGAAGATAATATGGAAATGGCTGGCTTTTTTGGAAAAGATAGCAAGAATACTTATTTTATTGGGAAAAAGATAAAAGATGTTTCACCTAAAGGATTTGAGATTTTGGATACAAAATATGTAAAAGATGATAAAAACTTGTATAAATTTGAAACTGATTCGCTTTCTTATTTTTCAAGTAATGAAATAAAAACGAAAAAAGTTTCGATTGATGGACTTGATGTGAAAAGTTTTAAGGCTTTAGAGAATAATAAAGATTCCTACTTCGACTATTATGTAGATAAAAGCAATGTTTATATTGATAAAGATAATTTAGAAAAAATAACAGGAGCGGATAGAAATTCTTTTGAAATTTTAGGGTATTCTATTGCTAGAGATAAAAATAATGTCTATAATAAAGGGGAAAAATTAGGAAATATAGATATTGCGAGTTTTAAATATTTTGATAATGGGATAGCAAAAGATAAGAATAGAGTTTTTTATATGGATGAGCGTAAAGATATTAAAAATGCGGATGCGAAAACTTTTGAGAGAATGGGAGAAAGTTACTATTTTAGGGATAAAAATAATGTTTTTGCTTTAAAAAATGATTATTCTGACTCTAATTATAATTTGGTTTTGGAAATGTCGAAAAATATTGATAGAAGTAGTTTTGATATTTTGAATAATGAATTTGGGAAAGATAAAAATGGCGTTTATTATTTTGGAGAAAAAATAGATGGAATTTCTTCGAATAATGCTAAAGTTGTTGAAGAATTAGGAGATTACGATTATATTTTTCAAAGTGGCAATGATCATTACTTGGTGACTGTAAATGAAGGAAATTCGTATGACAAGTCAGATGATAATACAAAAGAAAAATTTAAAATAAAGAAAATAAATGGCTTGAATATTGATTATGACACATTTAAATATTTTGAAATATACGATTTGTATAAAGATAAAAATAATTTTTATTATCATTCAGATAATGACTTGAAAAAAATTAAAAGTGGCATTGATGTTAAAAGTGCTGAAAAAATAATTGAATTGCGTGATTTTATAAAGGACAAAAATAACATTTATTATTTTTCTGATGGAAAACTTGAGAAAATTAATTTGAAAATTGATGTAAATAATTTGGAATATTTGGATGATGGAAATTCTGTTTTTAGTAGTTATTTGAGAGATGGGAAAAATGTTTACTTTGTGAATGATGAAGATGGGAAAATAAAAATTGTGAAAAATGTTGATAAAAACACATTTAAAGTTGTAAACGGAAATTATGGAGTGGATAGTAAAAATGTTTATTATTTGGGAGAAAAACTGGATTTTGTAGGATTAGATGGACTTAAAATCTTTAATGAGGGTTATTTGAAAGATAAGAAAAATGTTTATGAAATTTCTGTAAATGATAATGATGAAGTGAAAGTAAAACCGATTAAAAATCTTAATATTGATGTGGCAACTTTTGAAGATATTTTCGGTGGATTAAATTACAAAGATAAAAATTCAGTTTATTATGTTGATGAAAATAATGGAGAAGTTTCTTTGAAAATATTAAAAGGAGCAGATCCGGCTACATTTGAGTTTGGAGTTATTTCTAAAGATAAAAATAGTGTTTTTGTTGATAATCAGAAATTGGAAGGTGTGAGTTCTAAAGGATTTGAAGTATTGGCTGATTTGTTTAATTTTGTGAAGGATTATAAGAATGTTTATTATTTGGATAGAGAAAGTGATGGGATTACTTATAAAGTAAAAGTTTTAGATACAAAAGGAATTGATATTCCGAGTTTTGAATTTTTTGGAGATTCTTATAACAAATATTTTAAAGATAAAGATAATATATATTTTTTGAATGATAAAGATGATAAAATGGAATTTGAAAAATTGGATGGTGCGAATCCGAAAACATTTGAAATTGTTGACGATTATTTTGCAAGAGATGATAAAAATGTTTATTTCTTTAATAAAAAAGTGATTGGAGTAGATGCGAAAACTTTTGAAAAAGTTGGTTATGATATTGTAAAAGATAAAAATGGAGTGTATTTTTTGGAAAATGTTTTAGAGGAAAATGAAAATCTAGAAATAAAGGCAAAAAACTTGAAAGCAGATGGAATTGATTTGAAGACATTAAAGAAATTAGATAACGGTTATTTTAAAGATAAAAATAGTATTTATTATGAATTGAGTGGTAATCTTTATAAAATGAAAAATGTTGACTTACCGACATTTGAAGTTTTAAATTCGCCTTACAGCAGTTCTGTTTATTTTGCGAAAGATAAAAATAATGTTTATTATAATGGGAAAAAATTGGATGGAATTGTTCCTAATGATTTTGAGCAGATACAAAGTTATTTTATAAAAGATAAAAATGGAATTTATAAATTTGAAGAAGATGAAAATGAACAAGATCTAAAAATAACTCCAATTAATGCAAAAATAGATTTTAAAAATCTTAAAGAATTAGATTGGAAGTATTTTGGAGATGATAAAAATATTTATTATTTTGATGAAGATAGTTTTAAAAAAGTAGATAAAGCAGATATAAATTCATTTGGACAAATAGACTATACTGGTTTTTTTAAAGATAAAAACAATGTTTATTATGAGGGAGAAAAAGTAGAAGGAATAGATATGAACAGTATCGAAGTAGTAAATGGAATGTGTATAAAAGATAAAAATAGTGTCTTTTATGAAGGAAAAAAATTAAGAAATATCAGTCCTACTAATTTTAATATTTTTTATGGCGGAATTTCGTATGATATAATTTTAGTTGATAAAAATGGAGCTTACAAATTGTTGGAAAATGAAAATCAAAAAGATAAAATAAAAATAATTCCACTTGACAGCAAAAATATTGACTTAAAAACTCTTGAAAGGATAGATTCTCCAATAGATAGTTCCAATTATTTTAAAGATAAAAATGGAGTTTATTTTTTGAATGAAGAAAAATTCGTGAAAATAAATGGAGCGGATATAGATACTTTTGAAGTGACAATGAGTGGAAAATATGGAAAAGATAGGAATAATGTTTATTTTGAAGGGAAGAAAATAGAAGGGGAGAATCCGAAGAAGTTTGAAGAAATTGATATTAATGATTAGTAAAAATGAAAGGAGGGGATATTCGATATGAAAAACAGCAAAAAAACAAAACTGCCAATCGGAGTATCCAATTTTAAAGACATTATTGAAAAAAATTACTATTATTTTGATAAAACAAAATTTATAGAAAATATTTTAGAAGATGGCTCTCAGGTGAAATTGTTTACTCGTCCCAGAAGATTTGGAAAAACATTGAATATGTCGATGCTTAAATACTTTTTTGATGTTAAGAATAAAGATGAGAACAGGAAACTGTTTGAAGGGTTGAATATTTCTAAAAGTGAGTATTTTGACGTGCAAGGGAATTTTCCTGTAATTTCGGTTTCGTTTAAGAAATATCAGGAAAAAGATTGGGAAAATGGATTTGATATGATTAAAGATATTATTTCTGGCTTGTATGATGAATTTGAGTTTGTGAAGGAAAAACTTAGCACAAGAAAAAAGAAAAAGTTTGATTCAATTTTGATGGAGGAAGCTAATCTTGCTAATTGGAAAAATTCGTTGGCAGATTTATCAAATTATTTGTATGATTTTTATGGAAAAAAAGTGATTGTTTTAATAGATGAATATGACCAGCCGATAATAAATTCCTATATTGAGGGATATTACGATGAAACTATTGATTTTTTCAAAAGTTTTTATGGAGCTGTTTTGAAGGATAACGAGTACCTTGAAATGGGAGTTATGACTGGGATTTTGAGGGTTGCTAAGGAAAATATTTTTTCTGGGTTGAATAATTTAGAAGTTCATACAATTTTAGATGATGAGTTTACAGAATATTTTGGGATTATGGAAAACGAAGTAGAGAAATCACTCGAAGATTTTGACTTAAAATATGAACTGAAAGATGTCCAAAAATGGTATAATGGTTATTTATTTGGAAATAGACAAGTTTATAATCCGTGGTCTATTATCAACTTTTTAAAAAATGGAAAATTGAAACCTTATTGGGTAAACACAAGTGGAAATGGTCTTATTAAATTGTATTTGAAAAAGTTAAGAGACACTATTTTTGATGATTTCACAAAACTTCTGGATAAAAAAAATATCTTAAAAATTATTAATGATAATATGACTTTTGGTAATTTGGAAGCTAATTTTGAAAAAAATATTTGGAATTTATTTTTTCATAGCGGTTACTTGACTTTGGCAGAAAAATACAATGGAAATGATGTTTATTTAAAAATACCAAACGAAGAGATATTAAAAATGTTTTCAGAAATGTTTATAGAAGTATACTTTGATAGTTATGAAAAATTTTTGTATATGTCAGATGCTTTAAGAAAAGGAGATATTTCAAATTTCAAAAAATATCTAAAAGAAATTTTATTGGAAAATACTGGAATATTTGATGTGAGCGGAACTTACAAAGAGCAATTTTATCACGGATTGATGTTAGGATTGGTTTTAATTTTGAAAAATGAATATGAAATTACATCGAATAATTTTTCGGGAAAAGGAAGATATGATTTACTTTTAAAACCTAAAAATATTCTGGAAGGAAAAGAAGGAATTATTATTGAATTGAAAATTATTAATGGGACAGAAAATTTAAGTAATGATAAAATTCATGAAAAACTTGAAAAGGGATGTGAAGTTGCGTTGAATCAAATTGATGAAAAAGGATATAGTTCTGTTTTGAAAAATGCTGGGATTGAGAAAGTTTTGAAAATTGGGATTGCATTTTTGGGGAAAGAATTTGAGGTGAAGTTTGAGAGAGAAGAGATATAAGTTTTAGAAATGTATATTTAAATCAAAAATAAAAAAGAGGTTTTGGGCCTCTTTTTTTCTTATAATTCTCCAGCATAATTGTGATGAACTTTTTGTACATCGTCGTCATTTTCTAGAGTATCAATTAATTTTTTCAATTTTTGTAAATCTTCTTCTCCTAAAGATTCTACTTCGATAGATGGTAAATATTGAATATCTGCTTCTAATAACTCATATCCAGCGTTTCTTAACGCATCAGCTACAGCATCAAAGTTTGCAGTTTCAGTTGTGATGTAAAAGCTATCTTCTAAAGTTTCCATATCTTCCATTCCGGCTTCAAGAGCAACTTCCATCAATGCTTCTTCGTCAATTGCGTCAGTTTTTTCTATAATGATTTCACCTTTTCTCCCAAACATGTATGAAACTGATCCAGAAACTCCAAGATTTCCACCATTTCTATCAAAAGCCATTTTTACAGATGAAGCTGTTCTGTTTTTGTTATCTGTAAGTGCTTCAACAATAATTGCAACTCCTGCAGGTCCGTATCCTTCATAGTTTAATGTTTCAAAAGCTGTTGAACCATCAGTTCCTGCTCCTTTTTTAATTGCTCTGTTAATGTTGTCGTTAGGCATATTTATCGCTTTTGCTTTTTCAATAGCATGTTTTAATGCTACGTTAAATTCTGGATTTTCTCCACCTCTTGCAGCAACTGTAATTAATCTAACAAGTTTGGTAAATGAAGCAGCTCTTTTTTTATCTTGTGCTTCTTTACGTCCAGCTATCGTACCGTGTCTTCCCATAATAATCCTCCATAAATTTTTTTACGAATAATTATAGCATATTTTTTTTTACAAAGTAAAGCATTTTTTGTACTTCTCCTTGTTTTTAACTAAAAAGTAAAAAATGAAAAATATCAATTTTATTTAAGCTAAGAATTTTCTAGAAATAAAATGTTGTAATAAGAGTAAAAGTTTTGTATAATAAAATGTGGAAAAATTTTTTAACGTTTTAGATAAAAATGTAAAAAGGGAGGAAAAATGGCAAGGTACATGAAAATAAAACCAGCGGATAATTTTTTAGACAAATACAGTATGAAAAGTTTTGAGATAGATACTCTTAGTGTGTATTCTGAGAAAAAGATAATTGAACTGCATTTGAAGATAAATAATTATAACGCGGATAGGGAAATTGAGGATTTGAGGAAACTTTTGTATAAAAGTTTTGGTAATGGATTGACGTTGAGAGTGGAATATGAGATTAAGCCTGAGCTTATTAAAGAAAATGTAATTGGATATGTGAAATTTAATATTGAAAATTATAAATTTGAGAGTGAGAGATATCGATATTTATTTGCAAATTATGAAGTGGATAATATTGAAAAAGTACTTTATATTAAGCTGCCGGCCGAGCATATGGTAGAAGAAGTGAGAAAATCTCCAATTGTTCATAGACTAAGTGATAAGATTTCAAAAGCGTTCGATGAAGAGAGAAGAGTTGAATTGACGACTGGAGATTTTGAGGAATTGAGAAAGAATTTGGCGGAACATTTTAATAATCTTGAGAAACCAGTTGAAGCTAAAGATATCCCAAAACCCGTACCTTCAAATCAAAATCAATCGAAAATTACAACTTCATACAATAAAAATAAATATAGCAAAAAAATTGAGGATAGAAAAGCTAGTTCTTTTAGTGATCTTGAATATTTGAATGCTGGAGAGGATGTGGCATTAGAAGGGAAAATATTTGGATTAGATATAAAGAAAACTAAAAATGGAAATTTGATGTATGATTTTCTAATTACAGATTATAGTGATTCAATAAGTTGTAGAATTTTCTTGAAACCA
The DNA here is from genome assembly GCA_963524305.1 of uncultured Leptotrichia sp. Taxonomy (GTDB): domain Bacteria; phylum Fusobacteriota; class Fusobacteriia; order Fusobacteriales; family Leptotrichiaceae; genus JABCPH02. The sequence continues at coordinate 162,905 of CAURGH010000002.1, forward strand.
AATGAAGATTTGGAAATAAAAGTTGGAGAATGGGTAAAAGTAATTGGTAGTTTTGAGGCGGATAGATTTACACAAGAGTATATAATTAATACAAAAAGAGTGGATAAGATTCCTTCAAAAGATGTAAAAAGAGTGGATAATGCTGAGAAAAAAAGGATTGAGTTACATGCACATACAAATATGAGTGAAATGAGTGGAGTTATGTCTGCTAAAGATTTAGCAAAAAGAGCAAAAGAATTTGGTCATAGTGCAGTGGCAGTTACTGATTTTGGAGTAGTTCATTCGTATCCGTTTGCATATAAGGAAGCGACTGAAGATTTTAAGATAATTTTTGGAATAGAGGCTTATGTTGTAGATGATGAACAGGAAATGATTACGAAGCCAAAAGATATTAATATTGAAGAAGAAACTTACGTTGTATTCGATTTGGAAACGACAGGATTAGATCCTTTTAAGGATAAAATAATCGAGATTGGTGCAGTTAAATTGAGAGGTAACCAAATAATTGATAATTTTTCTTTTTTTGTAAATCCTGAAATTCCAATACCAGAGAATATTACAAAATTGACAAGTATCACAGATGAAATGGTAAAAGATGCTGAAACAGTTGAAGTTGTATTACCAAAATTTTTAGAATTTTGTGGAGATTCGACTGTTGTAGCTCATAATGCGAAGTTTGATGTTGGATTTGTGAATCAAAAAGCAAAAGGATTGGGTTTAGATTATTCGCCAAGCGTTATTGATACTTTGCATTGGGCTAGAATATTATTGCCAGATCAAAAAAGATTTGGATTGAAATATGTTGCTAATTATTTTAAAATTTCATTGGAAAATCATCATAGAGCGGTTGATGACGCAAAGGCAACTGCTGAAATATTTCAGAAATTTTTAAATATGGTACTTAGTCGTAAAATATTGAAATTATCGGAAATAAATGGAACCTTGCAAACGAATATTCAAAATGCAGATACTGAAAATACAATGATTTTAGTAAAAAATCAAGCTGGATTAAAAACATTGTATGAACTAGTTTCAAAATCTCATATTGAATTTTTTGGAAATAGAAAACCGAGAATTCCAAAAACGTTATTAAATGAAATGAGAGAAAATCTTTTGTTAGCAAGTTCAGCTTCGATTGTGTTTCAAAATAGTGGAGAATTAGCAAGATTATATCTTCGTGGAACAGAAAAAGAAGATATCGAAGAAAAAGCTAAATTTTACGATTATATAGAAATTTATCCGTTATCGAATTATGTAGATGCAGTTGAAACTGGGGAAATAGACAATATAGAAGTAATTAAAGAGATGAATCAATATTTTTATGAATTAGGTAAAAAGTTAGGAAAAATCGTGGTTGCGACAGGAGATTGTCATTATCTTGAAGAGAGAGAAGCTATTAATAGAAGTGTTTTAGTATTAGGAAGCGGAATGGGAAGAAGGCAGTTTTCCTATGATAAGAAACTTTTCTTTAAAACAACTGATGAAATGTTGAAGGAATTCGACTATTTAGGAGAAGATATTGCTTATGAAGTAGTTGTTGAGAACACTAATAAAATTAATGATATGATTGAGCCTGTAAGACCAATTCCAACAGGATTTTATCCTCCGAAGATTGATGGAGCGGAAGATCAGGTTCGAGAAATGTCTTACAAGAGATTGGAAGAGCTTTATGGTGAGGATATCCCTGATCATTTGAAAGAAAGAGTTGAAAAAGAATTAAATTCGATTATTGGAAATGGATTTGCGGTATTGTATTTGATTGCACAGAAATTGGTAAATAAATCAGTTGAGGCTGGATATTTAGTTGGTTCAAGAGGTTCGGTCGGATCTTCAATTGTTGCATACTTGATGGGAATTACCGAAGTTAATGGACTTTATCCTCATTATCGTTGTCCAAAATGTAAACACACAGAATTTATGATGGTTGAAGGAAGTGGAGTCGATTATCCTGATAAAAATTGTCCGAAATGTGGTACAAAATACATAAAAGACGGTCATGCGATACCATTTGAAGTATTTATGGGATTCAATGGAGATAAAGTTCCAGATATTGATTTAAACTTTTCTGGAGAATATCAATCAAAAATTCATAAATATACCGAAGAATTGTTTGGTTCAGATAATGTATTTAGAGCGGGAACAATTTCTACTTTGGCTGAGCGAAATGCGTTTGGTTATGTGAAAAAATATTTTGAGGAAGTAGAAGGAACACCAGAAATTAGCAAGAGAAAAGCGGAAATTACAAGAATTGCAAAAGGTTGTGAAGGTGCTAGAAAAACTACTGGACAGCATCCAGGTGGAATGATAGTAGTTCCACACGATAAATCAATTTACGATTTTTGTCCTGTACAAAGACCTGCAAATGATATGACTTCTACTTCAAAAACAACACATTTTGATTATCATGTAATGGACGAACAATTGGTAAAATTGGATATATTGGGACACGATGATCCAACAACATTAAGAATATTACAGGATTTGACAGGTGTTGATATATACACAATACCACTTGATGATAAAAAGGTAATGAGTTTGTTTAGTGGTACGGAAGCTTTGGGAGTAAATTCAAAAGATATTGACTCACCAACTGGAACATCAGGAATACCCGAGTTTGGAACGTCGTTTGTAAAACAAATGTTAGTTGATACAAAACCAAAGACATTTGCGGAATTAGTGAGAATATCAGGACTTTCCCATGGAACAGATGTTTGGTTGAATAATGCTCAAGATTATGTGCGAAGTGGGACTGCAACATTAAGTGAAATTATAACGGTTCGGGATGATATCATGAATAAACTTATTGATGATGGTTTGGATAAATCGTTAGCATTTAGTATAATGGAGTTTGTCAGAAAAGGTCAGCCTACAAAAAATAGGGAAAAATGGATTGAATACTCGACTAAAATGAAGGAACACGGTGTTCAGCAATGGTATATTGATTCATGCGAAAAGATAAAATATATGTTCCCAAAAGGACACGCTGTAGCATACGTAATGATGGCAGTTAGAATTGCTTATTTCAAAGTTCATTATCCAATTGAATTTTATACAGCATTTTTAAATAGAAAAGTTAGTGATTTCAAGATGACAATGATGTTTAAACCTGTTGAAGACTTGAAAAAGGCTAAACTCGAAATGGATAAAAAAGGTAATTTGAATCCAAAAGAAAAACAAGAGTTATTTTTATATGAGATTTTGATTGAAATGCATTACAGAGGAATTGAGTTAGAGCAAATAGATATTTATAAATCGGAAGCAAAATCATTTAAAATTGAAGATGGTAAAATTAGAATGCCGTTGATTGCAATGGATGGTCTTGGAGAAGCAGTTGCAATAAATGTAGTAGATGAGAGAGAAAAAGGAGAATTTTTATCATTGGCAGATTTAATGAAGAGAACAAAATTAAATAAAACGGTTGTAGAATTATTAAAAGAAAATAAATGTATACCTGAATTATCAGCAACAAATCAGCAAACATTGTTTTAGCAACTAGAGATTTAGGAAAGGAAATGAGATGGACTTAAAATATTTTTTAGATGAAAGTAACAAATTTGACAAAAAAATGGGGTTAAATTTTAGAGGGTTGTATTTTTGGATAGTTTTTATTGGAATATTGGTAACGGAATTAGTGAGTATTTTTATAACAAAATGGATTTATCGTATTCTCTTTGCAGAAATAATAAAAGAAAGTATTGAAGTGGATATTACAAAATCAGCTGTAGATGTTGCTGTAATTTCTATTGTGTTTTTCCTTGTATCAACAGTATTGGTACGACTTGTTATTCACTTGTTTTATAGATTGAAAATAAGACACGAGATAAATAAATTTGAAGATGAAGAAATAAAGAGTGTAATACGAGAATGTAAAGTTAACGAAGAAAAATTAAATCAAATTTTTAAATATCAATTAGAAAAAAAAATAGCAGAAAGTGATATGCCAGTAGATATTTATGATTTGAGAATGATAAGAAAAACATTAAATGAAGAAATAAAATATAAAAGAAAAAGAATGTACTCGAATAAACTTGAAACTTTTTTCAAAAGTAGTAATATTATTTTGATTTTAATAATTTCACATTTAGTAACTTCAGTAATTGCAGTATTTTTAGAATCAATTGGAATAAAGGAGAGTATTTCGATACCATTAAGAGGAATAATTTTCTTTATATTAATAATTATTTACTTCCATTTTGCTTCGTATTATCAGTATTCTAAAAATGATGAAAGCAATAGAGATATTAGAATAATCGAAAGTATTGAATATGCAAGTGTACAAGTTTATGAAAATAGTTTAGCAAAAGTTTTTTCGGAATTTCTTAAAATGAAAAATGAGAAATTTGAAGTATTGCCAGTACCTGCAGATAAATTAAGCTACTTTGAGAATACAAAATACGAGTACAATCCTAAAACACGTGAATTAAGAATAGTTGTAGATTCAAGCTTTTTTAATGGGTACTTAGAAAAACTTTATGGAACAGATTTTAATTTTGAAACATTTGATAAATTTGAAAATTTAGATTATATTTATAATTCTGGAAAAAAAGCAATATTAATTAAATTTAAAAGAGTGTAAATAGTTATAAAATAAAAAATACTTAGAGAGGCAAATCTCTAAGTATTTTTGTTTATTCTAACAGAATATTTGTAATATTTTTTCCAGTAAGGACTTTTCAAAGAAGACATAACTACACCTTTAGAAGATGAAGCATTAATAAATAATGAATTTCCAACATAAACAGTTGTATGATTTGTTCTTCCTCCTGGTTTAAAAAATAAAATATCCCCTGGCTGTAAATTTTTTGTAGCAACTTTTCTTCCTAATTTAACTTGCTGAGTAGAAACTCTAGGTAATTCTTTATGATAAACTTCACGATAAACTCTACGTGTCAATGCAGAACAGTCAATTCCTCTCTTAGAATCACCACCCCAAGCATATTTTGTACCTTTCCAATTATTATAAGATGCCAATAATTTTTTTTGAGCGAAAACTTTCTTTTTTTGAGCAGGAGTTCCTGAATGCAGAACTTTTTCATGATATTTTCTAAGTTCATTCATTTTTTTTGTAACAATTGGAGATCTGTTGTTTTTAGTTGTTGAATACATACCTGAAGAACTTGCTGAAGATGTTCTTTTTTTTGTAGAATGTTTTGTTCCTTTATGTGCTAAACTTGTCTTATTTTTTATAATTTTTTTTGCTTTCGCTTTTGCATGTAAATTTCCTGGAACCATAGCCAGTAACATAAGGACAGATGTAAAAAATCCTTTTTTTCTCATAAATTAAAAAATCCTTTCTTTTTCAGATAAATCAAAAATATCTGATAATTCTTTTATACTTACTTAGTAAATAATTTTATCATTTAAAATTAAGAAATATAATATAATTTCGTTAAAATATAGTTAATGTTGAGTTATACAAATGAAATAAATACAAAAAAATAATAATTTCAAGAAATAAGATAAAAAAGACTAGACTTAGACAGTCTTTTTTTAGTATAATATAATTGAAAAACAATATATGCACAAGCTCATATTGTTAAATCATAAATTTATTTTTTTAGGAGGAAAAAATGACAGATATAGAAATAGCTCAAAAGGCGAAAATGGAAAGAATTAATGTTATTGCGGAAAAAATAGGACTTACAGAGGATGATTATGAACAATATGGAAAATATAAAGCAAAAGTTAGCTTGGAAGTACTAGAAAAAAATAAAGATAAAAAAGATGGGAAATTAATTTTAGTGACAGCAATCACTCCAACACCTCCAGGTGAAGGGAAATCAACAGTAACAGTGGGATTGACACAAGCATTTAATAAACTTGGATATAATTCAATAGCTGCGTTAAGAGAACCATCATTAGGACCAGTTTTTGGAATGAAAGGTGGAGCAACTGGAGGGGGAATGTCGCAAGTTGTACCAATGGAAGATATAAACTTGCATTTTACTGGTGATTTACATGCGATATCAGCGGCTCATAACTTAGTTTCAGCTTGTATTGATAATCATTTGAATCACGGAAATGAATTAGATATAGATATAAATAATATTTCTTGGAAACGTGTAGTTGATATGAATGATAGAGCATTGAGAGATATTGTTATTGGAATAGGTGGAAGATTAAATGGAATTCCTAGACAGTCTTCATTCCAAATTACAGTAGCGTCTGAAATTATGGCGATTTTCTGTTTAGCAACTTCGATTTCTGATTTGAAAGAAAGAATTGGAGAAATTGTATTTGCTTATAATAGAAAAGGTGAGGTTTTAAAAGTAAAAGACTTGAAAATAGAAGGTGCAGTTACTGCATTGTTAAAAGATGCAATAAAACCTAATTTAGTTCAAACTTTAGAAAATACACCTGTATTTATTCATGGAGGGCCTTTTGCGAACATTGCTCATGGATGTAATTCAGTGTTAGCAACAAAAATGGCTTTGAAATTATCAGATTATGCAATTACAGAAGCAGGATTTGCAGCAGATTTAGGTGCTGAGAAATTTTTAGATATAAAGTCAAGAAAAGCAAATTTAGATCCAAATACAATTATTATCGTTGCAACTGTTAGAGCTTTGAAACATCATGGTGGAGATAAAGACTTGAAAACTGAAAATATTGAAACATTGAAAAAAGGATTGGTTAACCTTGAAAGACATATTGAAAGTATGCAAAAATATAATGTTCCAGTAGTTGTTGCAATTAATAAATTTATTACTGATACTGATGCTGAAGTTCAAGTGATTAGAGATTATTGCAAAGAATTAGGTGTAGAAGTAGCTTTATGTGAAATCTGGGAAAAAGGTGGAGAAGGTGGAAAAGAATTAGTTGAAAAAGTTTTATCAGCAATTGATGAAAATGAAAAATCTGAAACTAAATTCAAACCATTATACGATTTAGATTTAACTGTTCAAGAAAAAGTAGAAAAAATTGCAAAAGAAATTTACGGAGCTGATGGAGTAAACTTTACAGCTAAAGCATTAAATAATATTAAGAAATACGTAGAATTAGGATATGACAAATTGCCAATCTGTGTATCAAAAACACAAAAATCATTATCTGACGATCCTAAATTGTTAGGAAGACCAACAGGATTTAAAATAACAATTAATGAAGTTAGATTATCAGCAGGAGCAGGTTTCCTAGTAGCAATGGCAGGAACAATCATAGATATGCCAGGATTACCTAAAAAACCATCAGCTGAATTAATAGATGTTGATGAACATGGAGTTATTTCTGGATTATTCTAAAAAATTAAAATTTTGAAATATTAAGGCGGGACGGGATAACTGAAAAAAGTTAGTGCTGTTTCCGTCTTTGTTTTAAGGATGGTGAATTGATTGGGTGTATTTGGAAAAATAGTTGACAAATTTCGAAATAAAAATAATGAAGAGAAAAAATATTTGAAGATTGCTAAGGAGCATATTGATAAAGCAGGAGAAAATTTAACAAAAGAGCAAATTAATGAAATGATGAAGTTGGGAATGGATACGAGAGAACTTTATCCAGAAGTTTCAAAATTGTATTTTGAACGAATAGAAGATTATTTTCCTCCTGCTTCAACAATGTTGGCTACTTTTTATATGGATAAAGATGATGAAATGTATGAAAAATATTGTTTAAAGGCTGCAAATCAAGGAGAAAACATAGCAAAGAAAAGTCTTGCTATATTTTATGCAAAAAATAATAATGAAGAGAAAATGCTGGAATGGTACAATAAACTTGATGATAAGGAAGATTATGATGTATTAGCCTACATGTCAAATTATTATATGTTTCAAGATAATTACGATAAAGTGAAAGAGATAAATTTTACAATATTAAAAAATAAGAAAGATGATGAGTATGCACCTAATTGTTTAGGTGATGCATATTTTGTTGAAGGTGATTTTGAAAATTCTGAAAAATATTATAAAATGGCTTTGGAAAATGGAAGTCCTGATTCAAAGGATAAATTATTCAACCTTTATCAAACAACAGAAAATATAGAAAAGTTTAGAGAATTAATTTAAAAAGATGAAACTAAAAGAGGAGAAGATCTTTTAAGTTTAGGAAATCTTTATTTTCATAAAAAAGATTATAAAATGGCTGAAAAATGGTACTTAGAGTCTGAAAAATTAGGGTTTTTGGAGGCAAAATATAATTTAGGGTATGTTTATTATGAAATTGGAAATTTTGAAAAAGCTGAGAAGTATTTTCAGGAAGTGATAGAAAAAGTCCCACATCTTAAAGAAAGTGCTATTGAAAAATTAATAAATGTTTATAACAGTCAAGCAAATGTCTATCTAACCAGTGGAGATTTTGATAAAGCTGAAAAATATTTAAAAATATTGGTTGAAAAATATGGGATAAAGGAATGTTATTATAACTTAGCAGTAATAAATAGACAAAAAGGAAATATAGAAAAATACAAAGAATATATTTTGAAAGGAATTGAATTTGGAGATAACGAATGTATGTTTAGTTATGCATTATTTGTTTATTCTGAAACTGGGAAATATACGAATGAAGTAGATAGATATTTAAAAAATTCTGCTGAAGCAGGAAATGTTGAAGCAATGTATGAATTAGGACTTTTTGCTGACGAACAAAATAAAATAGATGATTCTAAAAAATGGTATAAAAAAGCAATTAGAAAAGGACATACAACAGCTATGAATAATCTTGCGAATATTTACAATGAAGAGGGAAATGAGAGAGAAGCGTTAAAACTCTACTTCAAATCAGCTGAAAAAGGTAATCCTTTAGCATTTTTCAACCTTGGAAATTATTATGAAGAAAATAATAATATAGAACTTGCGAAAGAATATTATAATAAAGTATTAGATTCGTTGAAAGGTTATCCAACGTGTAAAATAGAGCAAGAAGCATTGGCAAAATTAAAAAAATTACAGAATAATTTAGAATTAGAAAATAATTAAAGACAGAAGGTGAAAAAATGTCAGAAAATTACGATTTTGAAACACTTTTAAGCAGAAAAGGACAAGGTTCATTTAAATGGGAAGCAATGTACAGAGAAGTTCCTAATTTATCAGATGATACTGTTCCGTTTTCTGTGGCGGATATGGAGTTAAAGATTGCTCCTGAAATAAGAGAAGGATTGAAAAAATATATTGATGAGGCGATTTTAGGCTATACTGGAGCGACTGACAAATATTATGAAGCGGTTATTTCGTGGATGAAGAGAAGACATAATTTTGAAGTGGAAAAAGATTGGATTGTTTGCACGAGTGGTGTAGTTGCGGCACTTTATACAGGGGTGAAGGCTTATTTACAAGAAGGTGAGGGTGTAATTATTTTTACGCCAGTGTATTATCCTTTTTATAATGCGATTAAATCTTCTAATAGAAAAATTGTCGATTGCGGATTGATTGAAACTGACGGATATTATGAGATTGATTTTGAGAAGTTTGAAGAATTTGCAAAAGATGAGAATAATAAAATGTTGATTTTGTGTAGTCCGCATAATCCAGTTGGAAGGGTTTGGAAAAGGGAAGAGCTTGAAAAGATAGGAAAGATTGCATTGGAGAATGATTTAATAATTATTTCTGATGAGATTCATTGTGATATTTTGATGCCGGGATTTAAGCATACTGTTTTGCAGACTTTATCGGATGAATTAGCAGAGATAACAGTTACTTGTACTGCGCCTACTAAAAGTTTTAATTTGGCTGGAATTGGAGTGTCGAATATTATTATTAAAAATAAGAAATTGAGAAAACAGTTTGAGGCTCAAGTGACGAAAGATGGTTCACATGTGTTTGCGGCACTTGGATTTAAGGCTTGTGAGTTGGCGTATAATGAAGCAGAAGAATGGTTTGATCAGTTTTTGAAATTAGTGGATAAAAATCAAAAATTAGTAAAACAATTTTTTGAAGAAAAGTTTATTGGATTTAAAGCTCCGTTAATTGAAGGAACTTATTTACAATGGCTTGATTTTAGAGATTTAGGATTGAAAGATGAAGAGTTAAAGGCATTTATGACGAAAAAGGCAAATGCGTTTTTTAATGAAGGATACATTTTTGGAAAAGCTGGTTCTGGATTTGAGAGAGTTAATTTGGCGGTGCCTACGAGATATATTGAGGAAGTTTTAGAGAGAATTTATAATGCGATTAAGGAAGAATATCCTAGACTTTGTAAATAAAGAATTTAAAAAAATTAAAGAAAAATTGGAAATTTTGAAAAGAAAATTTTAAGGTCGATAAAAAATAAATAATATGATATAATAAGTAATCGAAAAGAGAATGTAAAATTGAGAGAAAGGGATAAAGCAAAAAATTTAGAACATAAAGTAAAATTGAAAAAAGATTTCATAGTTGATGTCCCTAGAATCAAAATTAAATTAGTTCACTATTTTAAATAAATTGAGGAAATTATGGAGGAAGAATGAGAGAGAAAATTTTAAAAATAAAAGCGGGAATATTTGTTTTGGCTAATTTATTTATTACTTGTGCTGGGATATCGAGTGAAGTTTCAAAGGTAGATGTACCAAAGGATTACTCAGAAAATTTTGAAGTTAAAGGGTATGAAAAAAATGTTTATGAGTATGACTTGAATAATGATGGAGCTAAAGAAAAGATAGTTGTAAATTATAAGTTGAATAATTTGGAAATAGAAGATATATATTCGATTTATACTCAACAAAATGGAGAATATAAATTAGCGTACCAAATAACTTTTGATAAGAAAAATGATGTGCTTGATTTGAAGGAAGTTAAAAGTAAAATAGATTTAGTAAAAAAATACTTTAATGAATATTCAAAAGATCCTCAAGCAAATGAAGTAAGGTATGTAAAAATTGTAACAGATAATAGAAATGATGATATAGATTTTAGTAAAATTAAATACAAAAAAAATAGTCCTGATAATTTAGATAATTTTTTATTTATAAAAAGAGGAACTGCGATGAAGGCAGCGCCTAATGATAATGCACAAAATTTAGCAAGTTTAGCTTATAAAGAAAAGCCAAAAATTTTATTTGAAATTGAGAAAAATGGTCAAAAATGGTATTATACGGAATTGACGAGAGAAAAAACTGAGGTAACAAAAGATGCTAATGGAAAAAAAGTACAGAAAAAGATTAAAGAACCTACAATAAAAGGATTTATAAAATCTCAAGGTGATAATGTTTCAGAAAGAGGATTTTACTGGGATAGAATGGTTGAAAAAATAGAAACTTTTAATAAATTTATAGAAGAAAGTAAAAATAGTAATCAAGAATTACATATTATTACAGAATATAAACCATTAACCAAAGATGTTTACAGTAAAGCTGATAAATTTGGAAACAGAGAAAACCAAAGTGTTAGAGGTTATACTAATCCAGATAAAAAAGGAAGTTTTATAAATATTCCAGACCAAACTATTTTTAGAATTTTAGGCGAAGAAAAAGGAATGTTGAAAATAGAAACGCCTTTTTATGGTGGACCTTATTATGTTGAGAAAACTGGAGAAGTGTCTAAAAAAATCGAGATAGATAAAGTTGTAAATAAATTTATAGCAATTGATCCTGACAGTCAGAATGAAGTTCTTTTCCAAAGAAATCCAGAAACTGGAAAATATGAAGTTATGTCATATTCGTTTGTAACGACAGGAAAAGATGATGGTGTCAGTTCTTACGCTACGCCACATGGAGCATTTTTAGTATCGTTCACAAGACCGTATATGCTATTTACAAGACACGCAAGACCAGGAGATAAAGTGTTACCAGGAAGACCTGATTTAGCAATCGGAGGACAAGCAAATTATGCTGTTAGATTTAGTGGAGGAGCTTATCTTCATGGAATACCAGTAAATACTGGAGCTGGAGAAGGAGCTAAGGCATACACAGCTAGTAAAATTGGAACTTATAGAGAATCACATAAATGTGTAAGACATTATGATGATCAAATTGAATACATAGTAAATTGGATAAACGGAAATAGCAAGGAAAAAGAAGGCGACAATACAATACCAGAAGAAAATACGGTTGTAATCGTACTTTAATGAACTTAACTTTATTTGAAGAAATTATTTTTTGAATTTCAAAAGTTAAGTGGTATAATTATAATGAAAAGTACAAAGTTATAAAGTTAGATAAAGTGTCATAAATAAAAATGAGGTGAGAGTTATGAAGTTTGGTAAAATAAAATTTTTCTTAGCTGCATTGATGTTGGTAACAGCATTTTCAGGAAATGCAGCAGCTATTAATACAGATAATACTAAAACAGTTAATGCTAAAAAAGTAGAAACACAAAAAACACAAAAAACAGAAACAACAAAAGCAGAATGGAAGAAATTGGAGATTACGCCAGATTTAAATGGAGATGGAAACAAAGATAAAGTAGAAATTGAATATTTGGAAAATGGTGATAAAGTTCAAATGAGATTTACACCGTATATAAAAAAAGCAAGTTCATTTGAAAAAGGGAAAAGAGTAGAAAAAACAGTTCCAAAAGAAAAATTGGGAGAAGAATTTGATAATATTACAAATGAAATAAAAGCTGTTTATACGAAAAAAGAAGCACCTAAAAATGAAGTAAAAAAAGATGATAAAAAACCATTGATTCCACCAACAAAACCAGCTGAAACAAAAACTTCTGAACCAGAAGTGAAAAAAAATCCTGGAAGCCAAGTAGAAAAAAATCAAGTTCCAGATGATTTAAAAAATGGAAATATGTCACAAGATAAAGTTATAAAAGATGAAAAAGATTCAACAACAGAAGTGGTTAAATCTGTAAATAATTCAATAAAAGGGCCTTATCCTTATATTAAATATTATTTGAAAGAAAGACCAAAAAATTTATCATTCAATTATAAATATGATAAAAATTCTCCTAAAGATATGGATGAATTTGTATTTATAAAATCATCAACAGCAAATATTAGAAAAGAACCAAGCAATAATGCTGCGGTATTGAAAACTGCCAGTTATAGTCATAAATATAAAACTGTTGGAAAAGTAAAAGGAAAAGATGGTTCGGGAGAATGGTATGAAGTTTACTTTGATGGGAAATTAGGATATATTTCTGATTCTGCGACTATAAAAAGAGAATTTGATTGGTCAGATATGATGCATAAAATTGAAAAAACTAATAAATTTGTAAAAGATGCGTTGGAGAAAAATCAGAAAATATATGTATTAGATGATTATACTCCACTTGGAGGAGGAAGCGGTTCTTCAAAAGATAAATACGGAAATAGAGAAAATCAAAGTGAAAGAGGGTATTTATCATCAGATTTTAAAGATTTTATAAATATTCCAGATAGAAGTATTATGTCAATTGTTGAGGAAAATGATAAATATGTTAAAGTTAAAATAGATGCTTATGATGGTAAAGAATATTATTTGAAAAAGGCAACTAGAAAATTATTGAAAGATACAGGAATAACAGGAGAAATTACAAGATTTATTTATATTGATAGATCAAGCCAAGATGAAATGGTTGTAGAAAAAAGTGGAAACGGATGGAACGTTGTAACATCTTCATTTGTGACAACAGGTAAAGATGGTGGAGGTTCTTATGCAACACCATATGGAGTATTCTTGGTGGCATATTCTAAACCAGTTATGCAATACACAGGTTCTGATAACAAGACAATTGTAGGAGATGCTAAAAATGCAGTAAGAATCAGTGGCGGAGGATATATGCACAGTATCCCATCATTATTTGAACCAAAAGCAACAAGAAACGCAAGAAAAGCTGCTACAGCTAAAAAAATAGGAACTTACCCTGAATCACATAAATGTGTAAGACATTATGACGACCAAATTAAATTTATATACGACTGGTTAGGAAATTCGACACCAGGAAATGAAAATGGTTACAGAGTACCCTCAGTTCCTACAGCAGTAATAGTTAAATAATTTTTTAAAAGTTGATTTTTATATACTTGAATTTTTAAAAAAAAACTTGTATAATAAAAGTCAGTAAAAATAACTAGAAACAATGATAAGTGAAAATATTTTGATGTTTGGGAAAATCCATCGATAAAAAAAACCTTTTATGAGATATATTATTCTAAAAGTTTTTTTGGGATAATATATTTTTTTATGTAATATTACTTTTATAAGTAATAAAATAGTAATTTATTTGTTGATAATATAGAATGAGTATTTTAAATAGAAATTCAAATAAATTTATTATTTAAACAAAAAATAAAGTGAGAAAATGGATTCCTATTAATATTAAAAATTTTTAAAATCAGAAAATTGAATTTTAGTAATACAAACAAAAAAAGAAAGGAAGTGGAAATTTGAATAATTTTCAATTTGGAGTAAATGAGCTGTTATGGCTTTCGTATTTAGTTTTAAATTTTTCGGCAGTAGCACTTGCCTATAGATTTTGGGGAAAAGGAGGACTGCTGTCAGTTGTACCATTGTCAATTGTTTTAGCTAACATTCAAGTTGGAAAAATGATGACTTTATTTGGTTTTGATGGAATTACAATGGGAAATATTGCATATGGAGGAATTTATTTGGCATCTGACATTTTGACAGAAAATGAAGGGAAACATTATTCAAGAAAAGTAGTTTCTCTAGGTTTTGCTGCGATGTTATTTACGACATTTATAATGCAAATTGTGCTAAAAGTAAAAGTTTCACCTGATGATACAATGCAAGGAGCCTTATCAGCAGTATTTGGATTTATGCCAAGACTTGCGATTTCAAGTGTGTGCGGATTTGCAGTTTCTCAATCATTTGATATTTGGTCTTATCAATTTATTAGAAAATTTAGACCATCTTTCAGAGATATTTGGATTAGAAACAATGCTAGTACAATGCTAAGCCAAATTTTAGACAATATTGTATTCTCGCTTTTGGCATTTACAGGAGTTTATCCATTTAAAACAGTAATTGGAATCATATTTTCAACATATTTATTAAAAATTGTAATTTCACTATTGGATACACCATTTGTATATATTGCGACTTTATGGAAAAAGCAAGGTAAAATAAGTGATTAATATTAAATTTGTTGTAAATTATTTTAAAATTAAATGAATATAATAAAAAGGTATATGATATATAAATGGAAAGATATAGTGTAATAAAAGAAAAAAATCCTCGTGAAATAGTATTACTGAAGGGATTTAATTGTGCTTATGGAAAGTGTGCTTTTTGTAATTACATTTTGGATAATACGAATGACGAAGAAGAGATGAAAAAAGTAAATTTTGAAGCTTTGAGCAGAATTACTGGGGAGTATGGAGTTCTTGAAGTTATAAACTCTGGGTCAGTGTTTGAGCTAAATGGTGTGACATTGGAGAGAATAAGAGAAATTTGTAATGAGAAGAATATAAAAATACTTTATTTTGAAGCGTATTTTGGGTACTTAAATAGATTGAATGAAATTAGGGAATATTTTTCTGAACAAGAAGTAAGGTTCGCATTTGGATTGGAAACTTTTGACAATGATTACAGGACTAAAGTTTTAAAGAAAAATTTTATTTTAAATGAAAGAGTTTTGGAAAAATTGAAAAGTGAATATCAAATGTGCCTTTTAATGATCTGTACAAAAGGACAGACAAAAGAACAAATTTTAAGCGATATTGAGCAAGGAATGGAAAATTTCAAGGAGCTAGTTGTAAGTGTATTTGTAAATAATGGCACGGAAATTGAAAGAGATGAAGAGCTTGTAGCTTGGTTTTTGACAGAAATTTATCCAAAATATAAAGACGGACCAAATATTGAAATTTTGGTTGATAATAAAGATTTTGGAGTTTATGTTCAATAAAATTCTTTAATTACCAAATAATTTTTTGATTGACAATTAATATAACATGTGTTATATTAAAAAAATAATAGTATAAGTTATAACTTTAAAATTAATTTTATGTATTGTTTTGTAATAAATTTGATGATTTTAGAATAAAATAATTGTGAAAATATTAGAAATAAAATACTTATATTAAAAATAAAAAATTATAGAAAATTAAGGAGAAAAATGAGATTAAAAATAATATTAGCAGCCTTTTTAAGTACTTTGGCATTAAATGCAGTAAGTATGGACTATTTAGCCAATAATTCGGCTTCATATTTTCAAAATCCATCGCAAACTGGAAAAATAACTGTGGAAGGAGTGTTTTACAATCCAGCAGGAACAGCATTTTTGGAAGATGGAAAATATTTCAATGTAAATATGCAAAATTCTATGATTCAAGAGTCAATGACATTGGAAGGGAAGAAAATGGCTTCAAATAGATATGCTGGAGCACCATCGTTTAACTATGTTCAAAAGAAAGGAAGTAATTCTATTTTTACAAATGCGAGTGTTATTGCAGGAGGAGCTACTTTAAAATATGATGAAGGAGTTGCAGGGATAAATTTAGCAGCAGAAACATTTGATAACATGACTCGTGGATTATTGAGAGCAAAAGTTACTAGAAACCAATTTAGTGGACAAAATAGATATTATCAATTAATGCTTGGAGGAGCACATCAAGTGACTGATAAATTATCGATTGGTGGAGGATTAAAATATGTTCATGCTCTAAGAAAATTAAATGGACATGCTTCTTTTGGATATAATCCATTTGTTGGTGCAAGAGTTGGTTTGAAAGGGAATGAATTGTATTTAGATTCTAGAAGAAGAGCAGATGGTGTTGGAGCAGTATTAGGTTTAGATTATAAAGCAACTGATACATTGAATTTTGCTATAAAATATGAAACACCTGTAAAATTGAAATTTAAGACAAAAGCTACTGAAAATACAGATATGACTTTAGCTGGGAGAAAAATTGGATTATCAGATTTTTATCCTAAATATGCAAATGGTGTAAATTCAAGAAGAGATTTACCAGGAGTATTATCGTTGGGAGTTTCTAAGGATATTAATGACTGGACTGTTTCAGGAGGATACATTCATTATTTCAATAAAGCGGCAAATATGGATGGAATAGACTATAAAGACGGACATGAAGTAAATTTTGGAGTTGACTATAGATTCTCGCCAAAATGGACTTGGCATGCAGGGTATAATTATGCTCACACAGGTGCTCCAAAACAATCGTACAATGATACTGAATATGCTATAAATGCACAAATTTATATGACAGGATTGACATTTAAGCCAACAGAAAATCATGAATGGAAATTCGGTGTTGGTTATGTTAAATACAATTCAGAAAATGGAGAACCAGAAATAACTCATGGAATAAAATTGGATAAATCGAAAGTCAAATATGACAAAGAAGTTGGAGTATTTTCTGTAGGTTATACTTATAAATTTTAATCAAAAATTTATTTAAAATAAAAATAAATAGGAGATGAGAAAACTGATATTTTTAGATAAAGTAGTTGTCTATCTTAAAGAAAATTTAGATAAAACCAGGGAAGAAGTTGAAGAGAACTTAGAAATTATTATAAAAAGAAGTATCGTAGATTACTTGATAAACAAGAGAAAATTGAATATCGAGGAAATGAGCGATGCAACAGTAACTTTAGTAATAGATTTTGAAAAAGATAAAAATAAATTAAAATTAATTATTGAAGAATATATGTTTGAAATGAATTATAAAAATGAAGTATTGTTTAGAATGTTTAGATTAGGACTGGATAACGAGCATTTTATTCATCAAGATTTAAAAGAATTAGAAAATGAAATAAATGTTTTTGAAAATGGAATTGGAATTCCTTTGAATTAAAGAAAAATTCGTATATTTAACAAGTTGTAAAAATTTAAATTTAGAAAGATTTGTTGGTATACGAAATTTTTTTTAGATATCTATATCTATTATAAGCTAAAAAACTATAATAAATAATCAATATCAATTGTATTTTTTTAAATTTTGTGATAAACTAAAATAGGATAAGTTTAGATAATTGAAAATTAAGAATTGATAGAATAAAAAAGAGGTGAACAAATGAGAGTTGGAATAATGGGAACAGGTTCTTATGTTCCTGAAAGAATATTAACGAATAATGATTTAGCAAAAATCGTTGATACGAATGATGAGTGGATAACAACTAGAACAGGAATACGAGAAAGAAGAATAGCAGCAGATGATGAAGCAACTTCTGATTTAGCATTTAAAGCCGCAGAAAAAGCGATAATTGATGCGGGAATTGATAAAAATGAAATTGAATTAATAATTGTTGCGACAATGACACAAGATCATTTAACGCCTTCGACAGCAGCATTGGTTCAAGATAAATTGGGGATTAAGGCAGCAGCATTTGATGTGAGTGCAGCATGTACAGGATTTATTTATGGATTTACAGTAGGATATAGTTTTATAAAAGCTGGAATTTACAAAAAAGTTCTTGTGATTGGTGCAGAAACAATGTCGAGAGTGACAGACTGGGAAGATAGGGGAACTTGTATTTTGTTTGGAGATGGAGCTGGTGCTGTGGTGCTAGGAGAAGTTGAAACAGGAGGATTTTTGGCAAGTCATTTGGCAGCAGATGGTTCAGGAGCCTGTGAATTAATTGTACCAGCAGGTGGTTCAAGAAAAGCGGCAACAGCAGAAACTATTGAAAATAGAGAAGTTTATTTAAAAATGAATGGTAGAGAAGTGTTTAAATTTGCTGTGAAGGCATTCCCTGAATCAGTAGAGAATGTTTTAACACAACAAAATTTAACAGCTGATGACATTGATATTTTCATACCACATCAAGCAAATGTTAGAATTATTGAGGCAATTGCAAAAAGATTTAAACAACCTTTGGCTAAGTTTTTTGTTAATTTACATAAATATGGAAATACTTCGGGAGCATCAATACCAATAGCATTGGATGAAGCTAGTAAAGAAGGAAGATTCAAAAAAGGGGATAAAATTGTAGCTACTGGATTTGGTGGAGGTTTAACATACGGTTCGATTTTATTTGAGTGGTCAAAATAAAAAATAAAAAAATTATAGAGAGGATGATGTACTATGAATAAAAAAATATGGTGGGGATTAATTGTTATTTTAGTTGGTCTATTTTATCTATTACAACAATATATTCCTGAAGCAGCAAGATACATTCTAAATTATCAAGTATTGTTTATTTTGATTGGAATTTTCTTTTCAATTAAAAAGAAAAAATTTGGATGGGCCTTGATAGGAATAGGTATATATTTATATTTAGATGATTTCTTTAAGGAACAATTTAACTTCATATTACCAATTGGAATTTTAGTATTTGGAGTAGTTATATTAGCATTAGGAATTATTGAAAAAAAGAAAATAGCAGATAAAACAGTGTATAGCTCTAAGTCATCAAAAGTAAATGAAATTAAAGATGCTGAAATTGTAGATCAAGATAAAAAATAATTAGTTGGAGGAATTTAAATGTCAAAAATTGCTTTTGTATTTCCTGGACAAGGAACACAATTTGCTGGAATGGGAAAAAAATTATACGAAGAAGTAAATGAAGAAACAAAAAAATCAATAGATAAAATATTTTCTAATTTAGAAAATGAAGAAGTAAAAAGAGTTTTGTTTGAAGGAACTGACGAAGAATTGAAAAATACTAAGTTTGCTCAACCTGCAATCGCTTTGTATTCAGTAATTTTAACAAAATTGTTAAAAGAAAAAGGTATCGAGCCAGAATTCGTAGCAGGACACAGTTTAGGTGAATATAGTTCGTTATATGCGGCAGGAGTTTTAAGTGAAATTGAAACTATGAAACTTATTGCAAAAAGAGGAGATATTATGAGTAATGCTAAAGTAGACGGTTCGATGGCAGCAATTTTAGGATTATCGGCTACTGAAGTGGAAGAAATTTGTTCAAATATTGATGGTGTAATAGAAGCAGTTAATTACAATGAACCTAAGCAAACTGTAGTTGCAGGAGAAAGAAGTGTTTTAGAAGCAAATTTAGAAACGTTTAAAGAAAAAGGAGCGAGAAGAGCGTTACCTTTAGCTGTTTCAGGACCTTTTCATTCATCATTGATGAAACCTGTTGCTGAAATTTTGAAAAAAGAATTTAATAATTATAATTGGAATGATGCAAAAACTCCAATTGTAGCAAATACTACAACTAATTTATTAGTAAAAGCTGATGAAATAAAAGAAGAGTTATATCATCAAACATTCGGTCCTGTAAAATGGGTTGACACAATTAATAAGTTGGCTGAAAATGGAGTAACAAAAATTTATGAAGTTGGTCCAGGAAAAGTTTTAGCTGGATTGATAAAGAAAATTGATAAAAGTATAGAAGTAATTAATATTGAGAATGTTGAAAGTTTAGAAAATATTTAAGTGAGTAAAAGTAGTTCGCATAATCATTTTGATAATTAAAATAAAAATTTATTTTAAAAAATAACAGTGGTTATTTAAAAACAGTTGCAATTTTCTAGAACTTTTGGTATAATAATTTGGAATATGAAAAATGGAGGTGGCATTATAATGCTAGATAAAATTAAATCAATAGTTGCAGACCAATTAGGAGTAGATGAAAGTCAAGTTACTGAAGATGCTTCATTCGTAGATGATTTAGGAGCAGATTCTTTAGATACAGTAGAATTAATTATGGCTTTTGAAGAAGAATTTGATGTAGAAATCCCTGATGAAGATGCACAAAAAATTAAAACAGTTAAAGATGTAATTGACTACATCAACGCTAAACAATAAATATCTAAAAAATAAAAGGGGATTGTCCCCTTTTTTTATTGAAAAAATTAAAAAAAATTAGTATAATATAGATGATATATAATATAAAATATAAAAATAATTTTAAATAAAAAAGATGAGAGGTGTATAAATGAGAAGAGTAGTTATAACGGGAATAGGATTAGTGACTCCGTTAGGGACAGGAAAAGAAAAAGCTTGGTCAAATTTATTAAATGGAGAATGCGGAATTGACAAAATTACTCAATTTGACAGTTCACAACATCCAGTGCATATTGCAGCAGAAGTAAAAGATTTTGTACCTGAAAATTATATTGAAAAAAAAGAATTAAAAAAGATAGCGAGATTTTCACAATTTGCGATTGCAGCATCAAAAGAAGCATTAGAAGATGCTAAATTAGAAATTAATGATGAAAATGCAGATAGAATAGGAGTAATCATTGGTTCTGGAATCGGTGGATTGGATGTAATTGAGCAAGAAGTTGAAAAACTTGTAACAAGAGGACCAAAAAGAGTATCACCATTTTATATTCCAGCAGCTATTTTGAATATGGCTTCAGGAAATACTTCAATTTATACAGGAGCTAAAGGACCAAATAAAACAGTTGTTACAGCTTGTGCTTCTGGAACAAATTCAATTGGAGATGCATTTCAAACAATTTTGTTAGGAAAAGCTGATGCGATGATAGCAGGAGGAACTGAGGCTACAGTAACTCCATCAGGAATTGCAGGATTTGCTAATTTAAAAGCATTGTCAACAAATCCAGATCCTAAAAAGGCTTCAAGACCGTTTACTGCTGATAGAGATGGTTTTGTGCTAGGAGAAGGTTCAGGAGTATTGATATTAGAAGAATTGGAACATGCTAAAAAACGTGGAGCGAAAATTTATGCAGAAGTTGTAGGATATGGAGAAACAGGAGACGCTTATCATATGACAGCTCCATCTGATGGTGGAGAAGGTGCTGCAAGAGCATTTAGAATGGCATTAGAACAAGGAAACATTAAACCTGAAGAAGTTGGATATATAAATGCACACGGAACATCGACACCTGCAAATGATAAAAATGAAACGCAAGCAATAAAATCAGCATTTGGTGAACACGCTTATAAATTAGCAGTAAGTTCGACAAAAGGAGCAACAGGACATTTATTAGGTGGAGCTGGAGGAATCGAAGCAGCATTTTTAGCATTAGCTATTGATGAAGGAGTTTTACCACCAACTATAAACTATGAAAATCCTGATCCATTATGTGATTTGGATTATGTTCCAAACAAAGCTAGAAAACATGAAATAGAAGTAGGAATGTCTAGTTCATTAGGATTTGGTGGACATAATGCAGTTTTAGCATTTAGAAAATATAAAGGATAATAAACAAAAGAGAGATTACATAATTTTAAAAATTTGATTTTATTAGTATGGAATATTAGAAGACTTTTAAAAATTAATAATTGATAAATTGATGTTCCTAATTATAAAAAAGTTGATTTTATAAGTTTTGTGATTTCTCTTTTTTGTGAATTGAACAAATTGAATAATTGATAGAATGATAGTATGACAGTTTTGTTAAATTTAAAATTAAGATAAATTAAAATAGAAAAAAAGGAGGGCACTGCTTTTTTCATAGCAGTTAAATATTCAATGTTGAAAAATAAAAGCTCTGAAGAATTAATGGAAAAAATAAATTATCGCTTTAAAAATGAGGGATATTTAAAAGAAGCGTTGACTCACAGATCATTTTCAAATGAAAATGATAAAACTAAAAAGTTCGATAATGAAAAATTGGAATTTTTAGGGGATGCTGTTTTGAATTTAATTACGACAGAGTATATTTATAATTTAGAAAAAGATAAAAATGAAGGTGAATTGGCAAAATTAAAAAGTCAAATAATAAGTGAGCCAGTATTTTCAGCTATTGCAAATGATTTGAAATTAGGAGATTATTTATACTTGAGTAATGGAGAAATATTATCTGGTGGTAGAGAAAGAAAGTCTATTTTAGGGGATGCATTTGAGGCTTTAATGGGGGCAATATTTAAAGATTCTGATTATTACACTACGAAAGATATTGCGTTAAAATTTTTGTTGGAGAAGATTAACAATTTGGAAGAAATTGAAGGGACTGGAGATTATAAAACTATTTTACAGGAAGTTTTTCAAAGTAAATATAGAAAAATGCCAGAATATGAATTGCTTTCTACAAAAGGTCCAGATCATAACAAAGAATTTAAAATTGCTGTGAAATTAGATAATAAAATATGCGGTGTAGGAATTGGGAAAAGCAAAAAAGAAGCTGAAAAGAATGCTGCTAGAGAAGCGTTAGAAAAGATGGAAGAGCTTTAAACGAGGAGATAGATTAAAATGAAAAAGATAGCGTTGTATCCAGGAAGTTTTGATCCAATAACAAAAGGACATGTTGATATTATAAGACGTTCAGCTGATTTATTTGATAAATTAATAATTGGTATTTTCAAAAATTCTTCAAAGAGCAAATCTTGGTTTACTGAAGAAGAAAGAGCGGAAATGATAAAAAAAATTTTAGAAAAAGAAAATATAAAAGCTGAAATTAAAATTTTTAATGGATTGTTAGTGGATTTTATGTTTAAAGAAAAGGTGGATATTTTAATAAGAGGATTACGTGCACTGTCAGATTATGAGTATGAACTACAATTTGCTTTGACGAATAGTGCGTTGGCGAAAAATGATTTTGAAACAGTTTTTTTGACAGCTTCTAGGGAATATTTGTATTTAAGTTCTAGTTTAGTGAAAGAAATAGCGCTGAATGAAGGTGAATTGGGAATTTTTGTTCCAAAAATAATTGAAGAAGAGTTAAGAAAGAAAGTTAAAGAGATTAAATATATTAGATAAAGCGTAAAAAGGTTAAGTAAAAATAAAAGGAGTTAAAATTGGCAGAGAGAAACACAAAATCAAAATATATATGTTCAGAATGTGGTTATACCTCTCAAAAATGGCTGGGAAAATGTCCAAATTGTGATTCGTGGGGGACTTTTGAAGAGGAAGTTGAAATAAAAAGGAACTTTAAAAATATAGAATCAGAAGAGGTGTCAATTACAAAAATTTCTGAGATAAAAATAGAAAAAGAATTTAGAATGGTTACTCGATACAGTGAATTTGATAGAGTGTTGGGTGGTGGATTGATAAAAGGAGAAGTGGTTCTTATAACAGGAAGCCCTGGGATAGGGAAATCGACATTTTTGTTGCAGTTGTCACAGGAATATTCAAAAATTGGAACTGTGTTTTATGTATCTGGAGAAGAATCTCCCAGACAGATAAAACAAAGGTCTGACCGAATAAATGTAAGAAGTGAAAATTTATATATTTTAAATGAGATAACAATTGAAAAAATTGAGTCGGTTATTTTGAAAGAAAGACCAAAAGTTGTTGTGATAGATTCGATACAAACGCTGCAATCAGTTAACAGTAATTCATTGCCAGGAAGTGTATCACAAATTAGGGAAACGACATTAAAAATAATTGAAATCGCAAAAAGATACGAAATAGCATTTTATATTGTGGGTCATGTTACGAAAGATGGGAAATTGGCTGGGCCTAAATTGTTGGAACATATGGTTGATGCGGTTTTGCAGCTTGAAGGAGAAGAAAATAATTATTTTAGAATTGTTCGATCAATAAAAAATAGATATGGTTCAACGAATGAAATTTCAATATTTGATATGAAGGAAAATGGAATAAGTGAAGTGAAAAATCCTTCTGAATTTTTTATTAGTGATAGAGATGAAAAAAATGTAGGAAGCATTATAGTGCCTATATTTGAAGGAAGTAGGGTATTTTTGTTTGAAGTGCAGTCCTTATTGAGTACACCTAATTTTGGGATACCTAAAAGGACAGTGGAAGGATATGATAGAAATAGAGTTGAAATACTGAGTGCAGTATTGTCGAGATCTTTAAAAATAGATATAAACTCAAAAGATATTTACATCAACATTCCTGGTGGAATTGAATTAAAAGATAGAAGTTCAGATTTAGCAGTAATATTTTCATTACTTTCGTCAGTTAATCAAAAACCAATTAGTCAAAAAATAGCAGCAATTGGAGAGTTAGGCTTAAGAGGAGAGGTACGTAAAGTGTCATTTATTAAAAATAGGATAAATGAATTGGAAAAGCTAGGATTTACAGGAGTATACTTGCCAAGAAGCCATAAAGACGATTTGGATAAAGAAAATATAAAGATAAAGTTAAATTACATTAGTAATATTAGTGAGCTGATTGAGAGGGTGAAATAGTTTATGAAAAATAAAGAAAGAAAAAAAGTGCGGGAATATATTTTTTCAGTAATAGCACCTGGTACTCCATTAAGGGAAGCTATAAACAGAATACAAGAGGCCAATCTTGGTGCATTAATTGTGTTAGGAGATTTGGAAATGTTGAAAGATGTTAAAGCTGGTGGATTTGAGTTAAATGCCGAATATACCCCACAGGGTGTTTATGAACTAGCTAAAATGGATGGTGGAATAATTGTATCAAAAGATACAAAAACTATTTATGGAGCAAATGTTCAGATACAGCCAGATTACAAGATAAAAACAGATGAAAGTGGAACTAGACATCAAGCGGCTCATAGATTAGCTCAACAAATGGGGTGCTTAGTAGTTACAGTTTCAGAGAGAAGAAATAAAATAACGGCATATATTGGAAGAGAAAGATATCCATTACACAATATAAGTGATTTGCTAGTTAAAAGTTCTCAAGCTATTACAGCATTGGAGAAATATTCTTTAGCAATAGAAAATAGTTTAGTGGCATTATCAATTTTGGAATTTGATAATATGGTTACGTTGTATGATGTTATTGAAATTGTGAGAATGTATGGATTGCTGTTTGAAATGTCTGAAGAGTTAATGGGATATATGACTGAGTTAGGAACTGAAGGAAGATTGATAAGAATACAATATCAAGAAATAATGCTTAATAAGGAAGAAAAATTTATATCATTGATAAAAGATTATAAAATTCATAATAAGAGGGCTGAAAAAATAATAGAAGAAATAAAAACTTTGAATAAAGAAGAGTTATTGATAAATGAAAATATCGTGAATATATTAGGATACGAGCAAAAAAAGATAGGACTTGATGATATAATGGAATCAAGAGGGTATAATTTATTAAGTAATGTTAATAAAATTACTAAAAAAGATACAGAACTTTTGGTTAAGGAATTTTCAGGAGTTCAATCAATTTTATTAGCGAATGCAGAAGATTTTGCACAAATAAAAGGTATCAGTAAACAAAAATCAAATCATATAGTAAAATCATTGAGGCGATTGAAAAATAGATCTGTTTTTGAAAGAGATTAATTTATTGATTCTTAATTTATTTGACGAAAACAAATGTAATTAACTTGAAAATTAATTAGTTAAGTAGTAAAATATGACGATCGTTTAGACAAGTGTTTATACAAATGAGAATAAATTATAAAATAAATATAGAAAGTGGGAATATATGAAGAATGAAAAAGTGGTTGTAGGTGGCCAAGCTGTCATAGAAGGAGTTATGATGAGAGGTCCAAAGGCTATTGCAACAGCAGTTAGAAAAAAAGATGGAAGTATTGTGTATAAAAGAAAAAAATTAACTGAAAAAAACAATAAATGGTTAAAGGTTCCGTTTGTTCGTGGAGTTATTGCTCTTTATGATGCAATGGTTGTAGGTACGAAAGAATTAATTTTTGCATCAAATCAAGCGGGATTTGAAGAAGAAAAATTAAGTGATAAAGAAATTGGATGGACAGTTTTTGTATCAATAGCTTTAGGAATTGGAGTTTTTATGGCATTACCTTCATTTATTGGTGGTTTGTTATTTGAAAATAATAAAGTTATGGCTAATTTGGTGGAAGCATTGATAAAATTAGTACTATTTTTGGGATACATTATTGGGATATCGTTTTTAAAAGACATTCAAAGAGTGTTTGAATATCATGGAGCTGAACATAAAAGTATTATGAATTATGAATTAGGTGAAGAATTATCACCTAAAAATGCGAAGAAATGTACTAGAATACACCCTAGATGTGGAACAAGCTTTTTGTTAATCGTTATGTTGATTAGTATTTTGGTATTTATAATTGTTGATTTGATATTTCCAGTGCCAGAAGGAAAGGAATTTTTACAAAGGGTTGCTTTGTTATTGTATAAATTGGTTACAAGAGTTGCCTTTGTGCCCGTAATTGCTGGATTAGCATACGAGTTACAAAGATGGACAAGTTACCATTTGAATAATTCTGTAGCAAGAATTATTGCGACACCTGGTATGTGGCTACAAAAAGTTACTACGAGTGAGCCAGATGAAAAACAATTGGAAGTTGCAATTGTTGCTTTGAATGTCGCATTAGGGAAAGAAGTTACAAATGCTACGGAAGTGTTTGAATAAAGTAATATTAAGATAGATTTATAAAATTTTATTGATAATCAGTATTTGTAAATTTAAAATTATTGATTATCAATTTTATAAATAAAAAAAGTATTAAAATGGAGGTTTTTTTATGAAGAGAAGAGAAAAATTATTGTTTGTAGGAATGGTATTCGCTTTGGGATTGCCAGTATTTGCAAGTAATAAACAAGATTTATTGAAACAAGCGAGAGATGATTATTACAAGGCTCAACAAGAGACTATTAATCAAGATAAAGCAAAAGAAAAATTGGAACAAAAGAAAAAATTAGAAGAGGAAAAGGCTGCGAAAGAGAAAAAAAGATTAGAAGAAAAGCAAGCTAAAGAACAAAAAATGGCAGACGAAAAAGCTGCAAAAGAAAAGGCAAAATTAGAAGAAAAAAAAGCTAAAGAACAAAAATTAGCAGACGAAAAAGTTGCAAAAGAACAAAAAAAAGCAGATGAAAAAGCACAAGTACAAGGAACTGCTCAAGAAGTAGCAACAGAAGAAACTAATGAAGTAACTGCTACTGATAAAAAAGAAAATAAAAAAAGTTCTAAAAAAGCTAAAGAAGAAAAATTGAAAAAAGCTCTTCAAAGTGTCAGAGAAGAATATTATAAAACTAGAAAAAAATAATCTATGATTAATTTTATTGATTAGCACAAGGGTACTATTAGATATTAGTTGTTTTTTATAAAAATGATAAGAGTTACTTTTTATAAAATTAGAAACAGTTCATGAATGGAAAAATAACTAAATGATAAAGTATGATTGTGCTTTTTTATTGTTAATAAAAATAATGATAGTTTTAATCATGAAAAATTTAAGATTATTTGAAAAAATGATAGCTTTTTTTAGATTACTTATTGAAAAAAAATATAAATTTATGTATAATATAACATAGACTAAAAAATTGAGAGACTATTTTATGATATAAAATATCAAATCATTAATTTTACAGATTTTAATATTTTTATAAAAATTTAGAGAAAGTATTTTAAAAATTGTACAAGCAATATTTAAAATATATTATTTATAGGAATTTTAGTATTTATAATTAAAAAATTATTTTTATTTATAAAAAGGTCTCCGTCAATAAAGAGTGAAATTAGGGAAGGAGGATGTGAATTTTTTAAATTTACATGATTAAAATGACAGAATTAAAAAAGTTAAGAACTGTATTGAGAACGATTCTTATAGTGGTAATAATCGTTGTAGCTACTTTATTATCATTTCCTCATGAAGTCAAACCTGTAGAATGGGTAGAATATGTAAAAAGTTATGGTGTGACTATAGGAGCAACTTTTTTTGGAGCGATAATAGGGATCATAGTGGGAGTATTATTAGCATTTTTTAGATTTCAAAAACTTCGTAATAAGTATTTGGATTTGATAAAAGAAATTTTTATAGATGAATATATTGATATAATGAGGGGAACTCCGATGATGTTACAATTACTAATATTTTCATTAGTAATATTGAAATCGGGAAATAGCTTTGTTGTGGCATGTTTGGCTTTAGGGCTTAATAGTGCAGCGTATACAGCAGAAATTGTAAGATCAGGAATTGAAAGTATAGACAAAGGACAAATGGAAGCGGCAAGAGCAATTGGGATGCCTTTTAAAATGGCAATGAGTGAAATTATTATTCCACAAGCTATAAAAAATATTTTACCAGCGTTGGTGAATGAATTTATAACTTTATTTAAGGAAACTTCAATTATTGGTTACATTGGAGCAATCGAAATAACATTTAATAGTAAAAGTTTACAAGCGGCTTACTATAATCCAAAACCAATTATATTTACTGGTGTAGTATATTATGTCAGTGTAAAAATATTCTCATATCTTGGTAAGAGATTAGAAGGGAAGTTGAAAGAAAATGATTAAGATTAAAAATTTAGAGAAAACATATGGAGATTTAAAAGTATTAAAAGGTATTTCGACTGATATAAAAGAAGGTGAAGTTATTTCGATAATTGGACCTTCTGGGAGTGGAAAATCAACGTTTCTAAGATGTATAAATAGGCTTGAAGAGCCTACAAATGGTGAGATTGATATTGAAGGAGAAAATATAGTGTCTCCTAAAGTAGATATCAATAAAATTAGGGAAAAAGTTGGAATGGTATTTCAACACTTCAATCTGTTTCCACATAAAACTGTGCTAGAAAATATAACAATTGGACCGATAAAATTGAAGAAAGTTTCTCAGGAAGAGGCAGAAAAAATAGCAATTAGTTTGTTAGATAAAGTTGGATTGGAAGATAAAAAAGATGTTTATCCAAATAAATTATCTGGAGGTCAAAAGCAAAGAGTTGCGATTGCTAGGGCATTGGCAATGAATCCCAAAATTATTTTATTTGATGAACCGACTTCTGCATTGGATCCTGAAATGATTGGAGAAGTTTTAGAAGTAATGAAAGATTTGGCAAAAGAAGGAATGACAATGATTGTTGTGACACATGAAATGGGATTTGCTAGAACGGTTGCTAATAGAGTTTTCTTTATGGATCAAGGAACTATTTTAGAAGATGGAAGTCCAAAAGAAATTTTTGAAAATCCGAAAGAAGAAAGAACGAAAGAATTTTTAGATAAGGTATTGAACCATTAGAAATTATTAGAGCTATTTAGAATTTCTTAAATCTTAAAAAATTTAATTTCAAAGTATTAAAAATGTGTAGTGAAAATAATAGTAGGAAAGTAGGTAATAGTATGAAAAAAGTTTTTGTAGCGTTGTTATTAATGTTAGGAATGATTTCTTGTGGAAATAAAAGTGCAGGAAATATATCAAAAGAGAAAAAATTAGTAGTAGGAACAGATGGAGTTTTTCCACCATTTGGATATATGGAAAATGGAAAAGTTGTAGGATTTGATATGGATTTGATTTCTGAAATAGCAAAAGGATTGGGATATCAAGTAGAATTTAAAGTTCAACCGTTTGATGGATTGATTTCGTCATTGAAGGCTGGAAAATTAGATGTGATTGCTTCGGGGATGAGTGCTACTGAAGAAAGAAAAAAATCAGTAGATTTTACAGATGAATATTTTAAATCGAAACAAGTTTATTTGAGAAAAAAAGGTAATAATAGTATAAATTCTAAAGAAAGTTTGAATGGTAAAAAAGTTGCAGTTCAATTGGGAACAATTCAAGAGATGGAAGCTAAAAAAATAAAAGGTGCTATTGTTGTTCCAAATGAAACACCAGCTACAATTATAATGGATTTGAATGCTGGGAAGAATGATGCTGTAATCTTAGAAGATATTGTGGCATTACAGTATGTTAAAAACAATCCGGGAATAGAAATATTCTACAAAGAAAATTTACCGGCTGGAATGGCTTTTGCGTTTGATAAAGGTAAAAATCCAGAATTGGTAAAACAATTTAATGAACAATTGAAAAAATTGAAAGAAAATGGAAAATATAATGAGTTACTAAAAAAATATGGATTGAATTATTAATTAATTTGGAAAAGTTAAAAATAATATAAAAAATGTGGTATAATAGTAGTGTAAATTAAAAGTGTGAGGAGAGTAAAGAGTATGAAAAAAATTTTAGCAGTAGTGATGATGCTTATGTTAGCGGTATTATCTTGTGGTAAAAAAACAGATAGCAAGACATTAAGAGTAGGGTTAAATTCAGTATTTGCACCATTTGAATATAAGGAAAATGGCCAAATAGTAGGTTTTGATGTAGATTTGATTAATCAAATTGGGAAAGATTTAGGATATAAAATTGAAATTGAGGATCAAGCGTTTGATGGATTGATACCAACATTAAAAGCAGGGAAAATTGATATGATTATTTCTGGAATGACAGCGACTGAAGAAAGAAAAAAATCAGTAGATTTTTCAGATGAATATTTTAAATCAACAAATGTATACTTAAAGAAAAAAGGTAACAATAATGTTACATCAATTAATAATTTAAGTGGTAAAAAAGTTGGTGCATCTTTAGGAACAATTCAAGAAATTGAAGCTAGAAAAATACCAGGTGCTACAGTAGTTCCTATTGAAGATACTGTAAAATCTATAATGGATTTGGAAGCTGGAAAAGTTGATGTTTTAATTTTGGAAAATGTAATTGCACTTGAATATATGAAAAAATATACTGACCTTGAAGTAATTGGAGAAAAACCATTAGATAGTGGAATGGCAATAGCTTTTGATAAAGGTAAACATACAGAATTGATTCAAAAAATTAATGAAGAGTTGAAAACATTAAAATCAAATGGAAAATATAATGAATTAATTAATAAATATGGATTGAAAGTAAAAAAATAGTTTCTAATTTATAAAAAATTAATGTTAGAAATTAATGGAAATTTTGAAAAACAAATGGAAAACTTAAAAAGAAAAGGAGGAAGATTCTTATGGCGAAAAAACCGTCTGTACTTGCGGTGTCTTCGTTGGTAGCGATGTCAATTCCTACAATGTCAGACAAAGTAACGACAGCCAATATGAGAAAAGATATTATAAAATCAAATGCAGTAGATGTATTAAAGGATACTGCAAAAAATGATATTCCGACTATTCATGATGCTAATCCAAATAGAAAGAAAAAAGATTTAGCAAATGATCCAGATCTGATAATGGTTGAGTTATCTCAAGATGGAATGACACCTCAGTTAAAAGAGAAAAAAGTTCATCAACAGCCTAGACAAAATATTGTACAAACAACTTCGGTAACTTCAAATACTGATAAAACAGTTGCAGAAAATAAAGTATCTCCTGTTCAGTCTACACCTCAAGATAATTTGGTAACAGGTGTAAATAGTGCCACTAACAATTTGGAAATATCTAAAGTCGAAGTATTGTTAGTTAAGGCAAAGGATATGAATTTTGAAAAAAATAGTGTACTTGTTCCCAAAGATTCTGAAAAAATATTGGAAGAGATTAAAAATTATGTAGAATCTAATGATCTTGTGATGACTATTGTTGGATATGCGGATTCATTTGGAAAACCTTCTTACAATGAAAGATTGTCGTTAAAGAGAGCAGAAAATATTGGGAAAAAATTGATAGCATTGGGGATGTCACCTGATAGAATACAAGATACTTTAGGGCGAGGAGAAAAAAATCCACTTATGTCGAATGATACTCCTGAAGGAAGATTTGAAAATAGAAGAGTGGAATTTAGATTAGTAAAAAAAGGAATAGAGCTTTAATAAGAAGGCTCTATTTTTTTGTAAAAAAAATGAAATAAAATAGGAAAATTTAAAAAATGCAATTGACAGGGGTATATAAATATGATAAAATCGTTTGGATAATTAGAGAAATTAGTTAGTATTCTTAAATTGATTGATAGATGAAAAAGGAGAAATGATGAAAAAGAAGATATTAATTACAGCAGGAATGCTTTTAGGAGTGGTTAATTCATATTCGACTGGGTTTGTAGGAGAATCGCGTGAAATTGAAGGGAAAAGGTATGTAGTACCATATTCGAGAGAAAGTGATGCGTTTCCAAAAATGAGTACAAAAGGTAAACAGTATAGAACTAGCTTTTTGAATGAGCGAGATAATAGTAATGAGATAATTGTATATTCTGATTTGGATGATGCACCTGCAAAGCATTGTAGAAGTAAAAAAGGACATTCTATTTTGAGGGAAGATAGTATTACTGGTGAAATAGTTAGATTGTGTAGATTGGATACACCTGGAGCTAGAGTAGAAGGATCTAAAATGGAAGTTGAAGAAATTCAATATTATGTAGCAAATACAGAAAATAAATATGTTTGGAAAAAATTGATAGAAGATAAAAAAATAGATCCGTCAGAAAAAGTGTATAGTGATTTACCATACACGGCTTATGCGAAATATACAAGACCAGAAAAAGAAGCGGAAATAAAAAGAAGATATTTGGAACCAAAAGATAAAGTTCAAAAAGAATTGAGAGATTTATTCTATAAAAAATTCCAAGAACAATATGGAAGATATGGAATCAAATTGGAAGAAGCAAATATCGAAAAAAGATAAATTTCAGTAAAATTATTAAAGATATAAGGGTCAGAAAATTCGATTAAGAATGAAACAATAATGATAGTATTTATGATAGAACGATTGATATAAACGTATAGTTTCTTAATATTTTAGAATTTTTTGATCTTTTTTATTTGTATTTAAACAAATAATTGATAAAAAAATGTTAAAATTCTAATTTTGAGTTGTTAAAAATTAGAATTATTATAAAAATAGTGTAAACGAAAATAGTTAAAATATATTATTAGGATATTATTAGGATATTATTAGGAGAAAAATTATAAATAACAACTGCTAGAGTAATCGGAAATAAAAAATGGATTTTCTTAGAATACAAAGAAAATTACACAAAATAATAAAAAAACAGATGTTACATAAAAAAAATCCTTGTAAATACATAACAAATAAGGTATAATATACTCTAGAAAAAAATAGTACTAAATAGAATAAAAAAGTGTTCTCTAAATAATTTATAAAATTAATATATGAGGAGTTTAAATCAAAATTAAATAAAGAATAAAAAAGTTTATCATTTATAAAACAGATGATAAAGTAACTTTTCTAAAAAAACAACAATGGAGGTCAAATGAAAAATACAAAGAAAAATAAAAACAAGAAAAAAATGTCAAAAGTAGTATTTAATAAAGTAGCAAAAGTAGCGTCATTGGCTACGACTGTGGTTGCGGGAGAGATGGTTGCGACTAAGAATGTAGAAGCAAATGTAACGATAGGTTCAACAAGTGGATCAACGCTTAATGCAACAGGTGCTTCGCTAATAGGAAGTGGAAATGCAGAGGGAATAGCAATAGGTACATCTTCAAAAGTTTATGGTGCTAATGGAATAGCTTTAGGTAAAGATTCAACATCTGTTCAAGAGGGAGCTATAGCTATAGGAAAAGATTCAAATGCTTTGAATAAATCGGCAGTAGCTTTAGGTTATAACTCAAAAGCTTCAGGAGGACAATCAGTAGCAATTGGAGGAAATATTCAATCCAATAGAGGAGCTCAAGCACTAGGAGATCAGTCTATCAGTATAGGTGGAGATACTATTGCAAGTGGATCATCATCAATAGCAATTGGAGGAGATGATTTAGATACAGCTAATAAAACAGTAGGGATTCTTTATAGATCATTAACAGGAGCACCATTAGTTGGTACAGGTACAGATCGTTGGATTGAAACAAAGGCAAGTGGAGAAGCCTCAATAGCAGTTGGAGTACAAGCGACATCAGCAGGAGACTTAGCTACAGCATTTGGTACTAAAACAAAAGCCTCAGGTAAGTTTTCTACAGCATTAGGAGTAGGAGCGACTTCAGATGGACAAGGTTCGATTGCTATAGGTGGGGCAGCAAGTTCAGTAGGAGCAACGGCTATTGCAATAGGGACAAAGGTAACAACAATTGGAGAATCTGCTTCAGCAATGGGATATGGTTCACAAGCAAACAATAAAGGTTCTATAGCGATTGGACTGAATTCAAAATCTGGTGTTGCAGGATCAACGGAAGAAAATACAATAGCAATGGGGACAAATTCTCAATCATTAACAGCAAATTCTGTGGCAATAGGTACTGGAAGTATTGGTGGTTCAACAGGTATTGGTTCAAGTGCAGTAGCAATTGGTAATGGAGCCAGTTCAAAAGGTTCTGATGGAATTGCGTTAGGTAGCGGTTCTAATGCAAATAATATACAGAATATAGCAATTGGGTATAAAACAGAAACAGGAAAAACTCAAGTGGCAGGTTCAAGTAATACTGATATTCGAAATATTTCAATAGGATCTGAAACAGGAAAAGGAATGGGAGGAAAAGATAACCTTTTCTTAGGAACTAGTGCAGGTCAAAGTAGTAATGGGGACGATAATATATCTTTAGGTAGCAGAGCAGGTAAATCAACAAATACAAGTAAAAATATAGCAATAGGGATGGATTCTGGTCAAACTGTTACTGGTGTTGGAAGTAATATAGCAATAGGTAGAAATTCAGGAAAAACTGTAACAGGTGGTGGAGATAATGTAGCCATAGGAACAGATTCAGGACAAAATGTGACATCAACTATAGGACATAATACAACAGTAGGACATAGTTCGGGACGAAATGTTAATGGAAATAATAATGTTTCGTTTGGTTCAGGTTCAGGACAAAATATAACTGGTGACAATAATACATCAATAGGGATTAACGCAGGAATAGGAATTCAAAAGAGCAGTAATGTCTCGATAGGGTCAGATTCAGGACAGAATACGAATGGAGTAGGTAATACTGCCATAGGATATCAAGCAGGACAAACAGTAATTGGTGACCATAACATTTCAATGGGTTATCAATCTTCTAAAGGCTTAAAAGGTGGTTCTAACACTGTAATAGGAAACCAGGCAGGTACTGGTGGAGTAGAAGGTGACAACAATATTATAGTGGGGACAAATGCAACTAGATTATACACTGCAGGTGGAAGCTTGAAAGTAAAGAATGTTGTAAGTCTTGGTACAAACTCTAAAGCATATACTGATAATGCTATGTCTATTGGTTCATATTCCGAAGCGACAGGGAAAGCAGCAATAGCAATTGGTCAAAGTTCAAAAGCAAGCAAAGATGATTCAATGGCTATTGGAAATAGAACATCAGTTAATGCAGCAAAAGATGTTGCAATTGGTTCAGATTCTTCTACATCAGCAACGACAGGGGTTTCAAAAGCGACAATAACAGTACCTGGAACTGGAAAAAGTATTACTTATGGAACTTTTGCAGGAAATAATCCAGATGCTGCGTTTTCAGTTGGATCAGCTGGAAAGGAAAGACAAATTCAAAATGTTGCAGCTGGAAGAATTTCGGCAACAAGTACAGATGCGATTAATGGGTCGCAATTATTTGCAGTAGCAAATGAACTTGGGAAAACTTGGAAAGGAAATGCTGGAAAAACTGGAAGTGGGGATCTGCTTGGCAGTGCAACTTCTACTCAAGTTATGCCTGGAGATGAAGTACAATTTATCGCAGGAGATAATTTGGCTATAAAACAAGAAACATCAACAGGGACTCAGAAATATACTTACTCATTGAAAAAAGATGTGGATTTAGGACCAAACGGAAGTCTTAAAGCAGGGCCTGTAACAATTAATAATAACGGTATTGATGCTGGAAATAAAAAAATATCAAATGTTTCTCCTGGAACTAATAATACAGATGCGGCAAATTACGGACAAGTGAAAGCGGCGAAAACAACTGTAACTTCAGCAGATAAATCAGTAGTAGTGAGTTCAAGTGTTGATGGAACAGATGGACATACAAACTATGATTTGAAAGTTGATGTAACAAAACTGGATGCGGCAAATAAAAATTTGAGCAACATTACTAATGCTGGTAAAGGTGTAATAAGCGATATTGCAACTAAATCAATAAATGTAGCGGCAGGAACGAATGTAAAAGATGTAACTTCAAACACAGTAACAAATGCAGATGGTACAAAGACAACGACATTTACTGTAAATGCTAATGGAGCAAAAGTAGTAGCAGGAGATGGAGTAACAGTAACATCATCAGCAGGAGCAAATAACGTAACAGATTACACAGTAGCAGTAAAAAATACATCATTGACAACATCGGGAACAACAGCAACAGCTGCAGATCCTAATAGTTATGTAAAAGCAGGAGATTTAGCAACAGCGATAACAAATATAGGTAAAGCGGCGAAAACAGAAGTTAAATCATCAGACAGCTCAATAGGAGTGACATCAAGCACAGGACCAAATGGTAATACAGTTTATGATATAAAAGTAGACACATCAGGGGCAGTAGCACCAGGAAATACTAAACTTGTGACAGGAGACACAGTAAATACTGCCATAAACAATGCGAAAACTGACTTGATAAACAACAATCCACTGACATTTGGAGGAGATAGCGGAACAGATGTAACAAGAAAGTTAGGAGAAAAACTAAACGTAAAAGGTGGAGCGACAGGAGCAACAACAACAGGAAATATCGCAGTAAAAGCAGATGGAACTGATACGTTGAATATTGAATTGGCAAAAGATTTAAAAGACTTAGATAGTATAACAACAAATGGTGGAACAAAAATTGATAGTAATGGAATCACAATTAATAATGGAGCAGGAAATCCGGTAACATTAGGACCAACAGGATTAAATAATGGTGGAAATCCAATAACTAATGTGGCACCAGGAACTAATGATACAGATGCGGCAAATTATGGACAAGTGAAAGCGGCGAAAACAACTGTAACTTCAGCAGATAAATCAGTAGTAGTGAGTTCAAGTGTTGATGGAACAGATGGACATACAAACTATGATTTGAAAGTTGATGTAACAAAACTAGATGCGGCAAATAAAAATTTGAGCAACATTACTAATGCTGGAAAAGGTGTAATAAATAACATTGCAAGAAATTCAGTAGATGTAGTAGCAGGAACAAATATAGCGAATGTATCTAAAACAACTAAAGTGGATCCAGTAGATGGAACATCAAAAGATATTTATGAGATAAATGCAAAAGGAGCAAATGTAGTAGCAGGAGATGGAGTAACAGTAACATCATCAGTAGGAGCAAATAACGTAACAGACTACACAGTAGCAGTAAAAAATACAACATTGACAACAGCGGGAACAACAGCAACAGCTACAGATCCTAATAGTTATGTAAAAGCAGGAGACTTAGCAACAGCGATAACAAATATAGGAAAAGCGGCGAAAACGGAAGTTAAATCATCAGATAATTCAATAGGTGTAACATCAAGTACAGGAACAGATGGAAATACAATTTATGACTTGAAAGTTGATACATCAGGAACAGTAACACCAGGAAGTAACAAGTTAGTAACAGGAGATACTGTAAATACGGCAATAAATAAAGCAGTTAGTAATCCATTAACATTTGGAGGAGATAGCGGAACAGATGTAACAAGAAAATTAGGAGAAAAATTAAACGTAAAAGGTGGAGCAACAGGAGCAACAACAACAGGAAATATCGCAGTAAAAGCAGATGGAAATGACACATTAAATATTGAATTGGCAAAAGATTTAAAAGACTTAGATAGTATAACAACAAATGGTGGAAATACAACGATTAACAATAATGGAATTACAACACCAACAGTAACAGCTGACAAAGTAACAATTAATAATGCACCAACAGCAGGAACAGATGCAACTAACAAAACATATGTAGACAGCACAAAGACAGAAGTGACATCAAATGACAATTCAGTTGTAGTAAATAAATCAACAAATGGAAACAAAGATGTTTATGACTTGTCAGTAGATATAACTAAATTGGATGCAGCAAACAAAGATTTGAGTAATATTACGAATGCTGGTAAAGGTGTGATAAATAACATTGCAAGAAATTCGGTAGATGTAGTAGCAGGAACAAATATAGCGAATGTATCTAAAACAACTAAAGTGGATCCAGTAGATGGAACATCAAAAGATATTTATGAGATAAATGCAAAAGGAGCAAATGTAGTAGCAGGAGATGGAGTAACAGTAACATCATCAGTAGGAGCAAATAACGTAACAGACTACACAGTAGCAGTAAAAAATACAACATTGACAACAGCGGGAACAACAGCAACAGCTGCAGATCCTAATAGTTATGTAAAAGCAGGAGATTTAGCAACAGCGATAACAAATGTAGGAAAAGCAGCTAAAACGACTGTAACATCAGCAAACGGTTCAGTAACAGTAAATCCAACAACAGATGCAGACGGACATACAAATTATGACCTAAAAGTAGATACAAGTTCAATTGCAGCAGGAACAA
>CAURGH010000003.1:0-180674 GCA_963524305.1 uncultured Leptotrichia sp.
TCCATTAATTGCTACTCTAGTTTTTGCCATTGTAACATACCTCCTAAAAATTTTATATATTTGTTAATATATTAATTATTTCGCACTAAAAGTATAACACAAATTAGTTTACTTTTCAATAGATTAAATATATTAATTTTCTTTTTATAAGTTATGCTGAAAACTCGATAAATCCTTATAAAATTTGTTCTAGTTATACATTTTTTATAGTAATTTTATGATTTTTTTATCTTTTTGCAATATTGAAAATTTATTTCCATAAAGTTTTTTTACAAATTTTTTATGAAATTTTTATAAAATTTGAAAATTATTTTTGTTTTATTGTACCTTTTCTTATGTATTTATTCCCATAAAACCCCCAAGCCAACTGCCCAGTCATCACAATTCAAATTAGTGACTCGCAAATCATTACACCGAAATATCCTAATTTTGTCACAATTATGTTCTAAATATAAAGTTTTTGTGTTTTTTCCCCTTTTTTTCTATTTTTCAAAATCAAATAAATAATTTCTAAAAATAACATTCCACTCCAAAATGTTAAATAAAATACCTTATCTTTCTTATACTTTGTTTCTAATTTTTTACTTAATTCCGAATTTAAAGAAATATTTTCATCTAAATCTCCTGTTTTATCTAATTGATATTGATACAGAATTTCTTTTTTACTTCCAAATTTATCAACAAAGTACTCAGCATCCTGTAATTTTATTTCTTTTAAACCTAATCTTTTTTCTAAAGTTTTCTCATCTAAGTTATACTCAATCTTATTACCGTTAATCAAAAAATATGTTTCCGGTTTGATACCGTATTTTCCTTCATAAGAATCTGTTTCCTCAATATAGCCAATCCAATTATTATTAATTTTAGATAATCCATCTAAATACAAAGTTATATCTTCAGGCTTTGTCTTATCTACAAGTTTATAAACTTCATCTTCCGAATCCAAGCTTAAAGTTCTCTTTATCAAAAAATTTTTTGATATTTCAAGTTTGCTGTTACGGTTAACAGTATCATAAGGGAAACGGAGATACATAACAAATAATAATGACAAAATTGTAAATGCGATAAGAAAATTAAACTTTCGTTTTGAAACAAAAAACCAGAAAGTTAATAAAATTAATATTGGAATTATAAAAGGGGATAACAAGACAAATCCCCAAGTTATATTTGTATCTGTAAGCATATTTACTCCTTAATTTTTATATATTTATAATCCTTTTATTTTTCAGAAATGCTTTTTAAATAATTCTCATAAATCTCAAGTTTATCATCAAGATTTTGTAAATATTTTTGCCACTTTTCAATTTCTATATTTACATATTTTTTATGATTTGTCAAAATTTTCATTCTTTCTTTTATCGTTCCGTTCCCTTCATATCGCAAATCTGAATATTTCTTAATTTCACTCAATTTCATTCCCATGTCTTTTAATCTTTTTAACATTTTTATCCATTCAATATCAGTTTCATCATATATTCTTCTATTCTTTTCATCTCTTTTTACACGAAACAGGTCCTTTTTTTCATAAAACCTTATTGTATATGGAGTTAAGCCTGTTTTTTCTGAAAATTCCTTTATTTGCATTGTTCTATTTTTTCTCCTTCTCTTTATTATAACTAAAAATAATAGTTGAATATTAATTATAAATATTAAATCTTTTGGTTATTTTATATTATACTAAATATATGAAATGAAAACAACTCAAATAAAAAATTTTGGAGGTAAAATAGAAACTTTGTTAGAAAAAATTAATTTGGGAAAATTTTTTAAAAAACGCTTGACTTATACTATACTCTAACTGTTATCCTTTATTTATCAAATTTATGGAGGTAATAACTATGAAAACAAAATATACTGTTATAACAGGAGCAAGTTCGGGAATAGGAAGGGCTGTGGCTCTAAAATTCGCAGAAAGAAATAAAAATCTTATTCTGATTGCACGAAGAAAGAATTTACTAGAAGACCTAAAAAGCGAAATTTTGAAGAAAAATCCTAATTTGGACATTATTGTAATAGATTTTGACTTAACTGATGTCGGTAAAATCCCTGAACTATATTCAAAATTAAATAATTATCACATTGAAACTTTAATAAACAATGCTGGATTTGGAGTGTATAGCGATGTGAAAGATGAATCTCTTGATAAAATTACAGATATGATTCGTTTGAATGTAGAGGCATTGACTTTGCTCTCTTCTATGTATATTCAGGATTATTACAATGAAAAAGGTTCGCAATTAATTAATATTTCTTCCGCAGGTGGCTATACAATAGTTCCAAAAGGGATTATTTACTGTGCCACAAAATTTTACGTAAACGCCTTCACAGAAGGACTCGCACTAGAATTAAATCAAAATAACGCACAATTAAAAGCAAAAGTCCTAGCACCCGCTGCAACCAAAACTAACTTTGGAAATGTCGCAACTGGTAAAATTGATTTTAATTATGATAAATCTTATCCAAACTATCATACATCCGAAGAAATGGCAGATTTTCTCATTCAACTTTACGAAAGCGACAAAACTGTCGGTTACATCAGCCGTGAAACTTTTGAATTTGACTTATCCGATGGATTTTTTCAAAATGCATTTAGTTCTAAAAATAATGTGAAATTTTAAATATTAGTTTTTATTATTGATTTTCCTAAAAAAATATTATAAAATATACAAAAATTGTTATTTAGGAGTGATTTTATGAAAAAAATTATATTTGCATTGTTTTTACTGACTTTTAGTTTAAGTTTTTCTAATTCTGATATTGACATAATATCCAAAGAGGTTTGGAGATGCCCTCATTCTGTTGACAGAACTTTTAAGGGGCTTACTTATATAAAATTTTTGAATGAAAATGGCAAGCCGTCTATTTCAGTTAGCATATTGGATAATCGTGCAGCATTAAAAACAGGAAAAGTTTCGCTTGAACTTTCACAATTAGATTACGAAGTAAAAGAAAATGAAAATTCTATTTATTTTACAAACTTAAATGATAAAACACAAGTTTTTTCAGATTACAAATTATCTTATTCATTTGATAAAAAAAATAGACTTAAAATAGATTTATATCGTATTTCAGATAACAAAAAACTTTGCAGTCTTATAACAAATTAACTTTTTATAAATAATAAAAACAGGACATCATTTTAACAATGCCCTGTTTTTATTATTTTATTTTTTTCCTAATGTACTCATTCCTATAAAACGCCCAAATCAATTGTCCCGTCATCACAATCCAAATAAGCGGCTCGCAAATCATTACACCAAAATATCCCAACTTTGGCACAATAAAAATCACAAAGATTATTTTCCCTAAGAATTCAATTACACTTGAAACAAGCGGAACTACTTTTTCTCCAAGTGCTTGCAAGGAATGCCTTAAATTAAATAAAACTCCCAATATTGCAAAAAACGGTGAAGCTATTTTTAAGTAAGTCGATCCATTATACAAAACTACTTGAGAACTCGATCCTGACATTAATCGAATCATATTTTTTGAAAATAGGTATACAAAAACTGTAATTCCAATAGCAAAAATTATATCTAGCATATTTGCATAAAATACTCCTTTTCTAATTCTATCTACCCTGTCCGCTCCTTTATTTTGAGATACAAAAGTAGCTAATGCGAGTGCCATTGTTGTCAGTGGAATGTTGCAAAATCCCATTAATTTCCTTGCCGAAGTGTGTCCAGCGATGATTA
Source organism: uncultured Leptotrichia sp. (assembly GCA_963524305.1). Taxonomy (GTDB): domain Bacteria; phylum Fusobacteriota; class Fusobacteriia; order Fusobacteriales; family Leptotrichiaceae; genus JABCPH02. The sequence continues at coordinate 3,696 of CAURGH010000003.1, forward strand.
AATAACCAAATCCATTTATTGCGTATTGTAAAATTAGTGATCCTGTTAGTACAATTGCAATCATTAATCCCATTGATATTCCTTGTCCGAGCAATTCTCTGTATAATTTTGCGTCGAATCGGAAATGTTTTTTTCTTGGGATTAAAATTGGTTCTTTTATGTAAATGTAAATTACGCTTAAAATTACAGATATTACTTGTGCGATAACAGTTGCGACTGCTGCACCACCAATCCCCATTTTAAGGGAAGTTATGAAATAAATATCAAGAAAAATATTCAAAATTGAGGCAATTACTAAAAATACAAGCGACATAAAACTGTTTCCGATTGCTCTCAAAAGTCCTGATGACAAGTTATAGGAAAAAGTTACTCCTATGAACATTGTTATAATATTTATGTATTCAAATGCTTCATTTATGATATTTTCAGGTGTATGTAAAATTTTTAGCAACGGCATTAAAATAAATCTTGATAAAATCATCACGGCAATTGTTACCATAAGTCCAATAACAATCGAACCTGCAACCGATTTTTTCAAAAGATTTTTATTATTCGCTCCGTAACTTCTCGCTGCAACCATACTAAGTCCATTCCCAATTCCAAGTGCAAAACCGAAAATTAGCTCAAAAATTGCTGCTGAGGCCCCAATTGCTGCAAGTGAATTGTCTCCTAAAGTATGTCCAACAATAGCAATGTCCGCCATATTGTAAAGTTGCTGAAAAATATTTGACACTAAAATTGGTATTGAAAAAATCAATAGTGATTTCAAAATGTTGTCGTTTATTAAATCAACAGAAAAATTAAATTTTTTCATTTTTCTCCTTTCTTTAATTTTAATTATTCTTTATCTATCGTTATTCTGTAAAATTATTTATCTCAACTAATAAAAATTATTTTTCTAAAAAGTCTTTCATATCAGTAAAAATAGGTATTTCCAATTCAACTTCCTCTTTACTCGCAGGATGTGTAAATTTTACCTTGTAAGCATGTAAAAATTGTCTATTTATCCCAAGCTCTTTATTTAAGCCATTTCCATAAAGCTCATCCCCAACAATTGTGTGCCCAATCGATTTCAAATGCACACGAATTTGGTGCGTTCTTCCCGTAAAAAGCTCACATTCCACAAGCGTCACATTTTTTTCAGGATAAGTTTTCAACACTTTTACAGCCGTTTTCGCATACTGACCTCTCTCGTCAATAATTCTCTCCAAATTATCGCCATCTCGAAAAATCCGTCTTTCGATAATTATTTTATTTGTTCCATTTTTTTCCAAAATTTCATTATTAAAATCATTTTCATCTTTCAAATTTAAATTATATTTTGTATTTTTGCTGTCAAAATCTATATTTTTATTTATTTTAAAATTTATATTTTCAAAATTACTTTTACTTTCCAGATTTAAATTGTTATTTTCTTTTTTACTGTCAAAATTTATATTTTCTCCAATTTTGTTATCTTTATTTTCAAAATTTGAATTATTTTCAATTTTCTCAATTTCATCATACTTTTTCATTTTTCCCAAATTAACTTTTTCAACTTCAGCTTTCAAATTTTCTTTCTCAAAATCCTGAATTTTATGATCTTCCCCATCTTTTACCAATTCATCTTTAATTCTAAAAATTTCTTCATCATCAATAATTCCATTCACAATCGCCAAATATTTTTTCTCAAAAATTGAAAAATTTTGCAAAAATGCCTGTGCAAAACTGTTTTTCGCAATAATAATCAATCCAGATGTATTCATATCAAGTCTATTATAGAATCGCGGCACTCTCACTTCACCATATTTTTCCAAAAAATGATTCACAATCCCATTTGCCAAAGTAAAATCAACCTTCTTCTGTGTCGGATGTGTCAACAAAAACGGCTCCTTATTCACAACCAAAATATCTTCATCTTCAAACACAATATCAAGTGGCAATTTAATCGGCTTAATATCAGTACCTTTCTTCTTCTCCACAACCTTCAAATTTCCATGCGACGGCAATTTTTTCGTAAGCCTAACCTGTTTCCCATTCAAAAAAACTTCCACATTTCTCAAACTTCTCCCCGAATAATTCTGCACTTCTCGCAAATACTGGGAAATTTTCATTCTCTGATGTTCCTTCTCAATCCTAAATTTTTTCAATATTTATGCACTTCCTTTTTTATTACTTCCAATTTTTTTTGCTTTCAAAATCGCCAAAATTTTTTAATAAATAAATTTTTATTTTTCAAAATTACAATCAATTTCCCACTTTCAAATTCAATACTTGCCTCATTTTCACAAATCACATTACTCACAAGCCGGGAACTTTCCCTTTTTACATCAATCCCATCAGTCTCAAACTTAAATCCCTTAAGCGTCAACTTTTCCACATTTTTACTAATCGGAACAATCGAAAATTCAAAGTTTTTTTTATTTTTTAAGACAAACGATTTTTCTGCATAAAAAATTTCTTCATCTTCTAGCAAAAATACAAGATTTTTATATTTTTCCAGTAAAAATAAATTACTCAAAGTCATATCTAGCCTATTCCCAAGCCCACCAACGACAAATATTTTCTCTACAAAATCCTCATTTCCCAAAATTTTATTAATTTCTTCCAAAATTAATTCAAAATCAGTAAAATCTTTATCTCGTGGAAATTTTTTTATCAAAACATTTTTACTTTTATAATATTCCAAAACTCGTTTCTCAATCGAATCTAAATCCCCAATAATCATTTCAGGAACCTTCCCATATCGAAACGCAAAATTTGCTCCACCATCCGCACAAAAGCAAATCACATCTTTTGAAATCAATCTATCCATAAATTCCTGCGAATATTTATATTCTCCATTCAAAAAAATCACAAATTTTTTCCTCATTTTTCTCTCCAAACTTCAAATTTTCTGTTTTAATATTATACTGGTTTATTTAATTATTTACAAGACAAAAGTTGAACTTAAAATATTAAAACTTTTATTTTTAATTACAATAAATAATCTATAACAAAAAAAGAGCTGTAAATAACACAAGTTATCCACAACTCCTCATCTCTAATTATTTAATCCAAAACTTTTTGTATGAAATCTCTTCCATCGTATATTACGTATTTTTTATCTTGCAATGCTCCTGGATTAACGTAAGTAGTTCCATCTTTTTCTGCTAAATACTCTCTGTGAGTATGCCCGAAAATACAAATATCAGCATTTTCTTCTCTTGCTTTTTTTTCAAGCTCATTTAAATTCGTTTTTACTCCATAAAGATGTCCGTGAGTTAAAAATACTTTTCTACCCATTAAATCAAAAATTCTAACATCTTTAGCATCATCATCATCATAGTCTGTATTTCCACGAACATATGCAAATGGAATCTTATGATGCATCAATGATATATTTAATGCATCTACACTGTGATCTCCAGCAAATATAACAATTTCTGGCTGTTCTAATTCCATTACATCTTGGAAATAATCCAATTTCCCATGACTATCTGAACAAATTAAAACTTTCATTTATGTCCTCTCTCCTTCTAATTTTTTATTTTCTCATTTTTTATATTATACTAGTTTCATCTTAATTTTATCTTAAAAATCATATGACAAAATACATAATTTTCTATTAAAAATAATATAACTTCTTTTTATCTAGATTTTTTTATTATTTTTAATATTTTTTTAAACAATCATCCTCAATAAAAAACAAACAATTAATATCTAGTAATTATTATCAAATCAATAATTTTAAGGTTTTAAGTACTTACTAGAGAGAGTATAAGAACTTTCATTCAATATTAAATCGAAAAAATTAATCAATAAAAATCGGTTTTTTAATATTTTCTAAAATTCTTACTCCTAATTTCCCAGTAATTCTTTCAACCATTACTGTGTATCTCAAATCTCCCATCAAAATCATATCGTAATCTTTTGATGTTTCCATAATTGTTTTAAAAGGATCTCCTTTTTTGTGAATCAAATTGTAATTTTCTCCAAATCTTTCTGACAAATTATCTTCCAAATCCACATTTACCCGCAAAACATCAACTTTTTGTTCATGAAATATGTTATAAAATGTAAATAATGTCTTATTTGCATTGTAAGCTCCGTCATCTAACAATAATAAGTTATCTAACTTAAATTCAAGCTGATTAGGCAATATTATTAAAGGCTTGTAAACACTTCTCATAATATCCTTCAAAATAGAAGTTACCTTATCATTTTTTACGACAACTAACATATCATATTTTTTCAACTCTTCTAAAGCAATTTCAACAGTTTCTCCTTCTTTGCTATAAACATTTGAAAGATCTGGTGTTGTTAACTCTCTTATGTGTCTAAAAGTTTTTTCTTCTAATTCTTTGTATTCCTTGAATGCATAGTTTGCCCCCACATTAATTCCAATTCCCTCTACTGCAATTGGAAATATTTCATATTTCAATATATCCTTAACATAAAGACCTTCTGTTTCTATTCCATATTTTTTTTTAAACACTTTAGCAAATTCTACCAAAGGTTCAACTTCATTTTCTGCAGTAATTAAAAATAATGCTTTTTTCGATAACATTTAGATCACTTCCTTTTTTACTTATTTACTCTTGTTCATCTTCACCATCTAATTTTGGTTCTTCAGTAATTTTTACAACTGAGGCAATTTTCTCATTGTTTCTAACTTTCATTATTCTCACGCCAGTTGCTGTACGACTAATTACAGATATATTATTTACGCTAGTTCTAATTAGAGTTCCTTCCGAAGTTATAAGCATAATTTCATCATTCTCATTAACTACTTTAACATCTACGATTTTACCTGTTTTTTCATTCAATTTAGCACTTATAATACCTTTTCCGCCTCGAGAAGTTAATCTATATTCCAATAATTTAGTTCGTTTTCCGTAACCTTCTTCTGTAATTGTCAATATTCTTACTTCAGCATTGTCCATTTGAGAATTTACAATAGCAGCACCTACAACTTTATCTTCATCACGAAGAGTTATTCCTTTGACTCCAGCAGCAGCAGTTCCCATGCTTCTAACTTCTTTTTCAGAAAATCTCATAGCAATTCCGTTTCTTGTTGCAGCAAAAATTTCATCTTCTCCTGTACCACTTGTAAGCCCAATATACATAACTTCATCATCATCATTTAATCGTATAGCACGTTTCCCATTTTTATTAATATTTTCAAACAATGTCAATTCAGATTTTTTAACAACTCCATTTCGTGTTACAAAGAATAGATTTTTATCTTTTTCAAATTCACGAACTTTTATTACTGTACTAACGCTTTCATCTTCAGATAATTTGATAATATTTCCAATTAATTTACCACGAGCTTGTTTTCCAGTTTCTGGAATTTCGTAAACTTTTATACTGAATACTTTTCCTTTTGTTGTAAATATAAGCAATGTATCCAAGTTTTTAGCGATATACATATCTTTTACAACGTCATCTTCAACAGTATTTGTTGCATTAACTCCTACGCCACCTCTTCCTTGCGAACGATACGAATCAATCGGTATTCTCTTAACATAACCTTTTTCAGTCAAAGTCACTACAACTTCTTCATCTTTAATCAAATCTTCAATCGTAATTTCGGCTCTCGTATTTCTAATTTCAGTTTTTCTATGATCCCCAAAATCTTCTTTTAATTTAATAGCCTCCTCTTTAATTATACCATATATTTTTGAATCATCAGCTAAAATTGCATTCAATTCTTCAATTAATAACATCAATTCGTTATATTCCTCATTAATTTTATCTCTTTCCAATCCAGTCAATCTTTGCAATCTCATATCTAAAATCGCTTTTGCTTGAATTTCTGAGAATGAAAAAGCCTCTATTAAATTAGCTTTTGCAACATTCGCATCTTTTGCAGCTCTAATAATTCTAATAACTTCTTCGATATTATCAAGTGCTATTTTAAATCCTTCCAAAATGTGAGCCCTATTTTTAGCCTTATTAAGCTCAAATCTTACTCTTCTCGTAATAACTTCATATCTATGCTCTAAATATTTTTCCAAAATCTGTTTTAAATTCAATACTTTTGGTGCATTGTTTACCAATGCTAACATTATCACTCCAAAAGTATTTTGCAAATCAGTAAATTTATACAAATTATTTAATACTAACTCGCTTTCTTCACCTTTTTTCAACTCAATAACAATTCTAATTCCATCTCTATCAGTTTCATCTCTTAAATCTGAAATTCCAGTCAATCTTTTTTGTTTTACTAAATTTGCAATTCTTTCGATAAATCTAGATTTGTTCACTTGATACGGCAATTCAGTTACAATTATTGACTCTTTCCCATTTTTTGATTTTTCAATTTCTACACGACCCGCAACGATTAACTTACCACGTCCTGTTCTGTACGCATCATAAATTCCTTGCTTACCATTTATAATTCCACCTGTCGGAAAATCAGGACCTTTTATGTAACCGATTAACTCATCTATCGAAATTTCTGGATTATCAATCAATGCTACAATCCCGTCAACTACTTCTCCCAAATTATGTGGCGGAATATTTGTTGCCATCCCTACAGCAATCCCATTCGCTCCATTTAATAATAAATTAGGCAATTTTGCTGGTAAAACTACTGGTTCATCTAAACTTTCATCAAAGTTTTTTCTATAATCAATCGTATCTTTTCCAATATCTGCCAATAATTCTTCAGTAATTTTAGCCATTCTCGCCTCAGTATATCTCATTGCCGCAGCTTCATCACCATCAATCGATCCAAAGTTCCCGTGACCATCAATTAATTCATATCTCATATTAAAATCTTGTGCCATTCTTACCATCGCACCATATACAGACGAATCTCCGTGAGGGTGATATTTCCCTAAAACGTCCCCAACAATTCTCGCTGATTTTTTAAATGGCGTTTTGTGGCTCATTCCCATTTCATTCATTGCAAAAAGAATTCTTCTGTGAACAGGTTTTAATCCATCCCTTACATCTGGCAACGCACGACTTACAATAACACTCATCGAGTAATCTAAGTACGCAGATTTTATTTCATCTTCTATATACACATTTTGTTCATTCGATAAATCAGTAGTTTTTGGTAATCCATCTACAATTATTTCTTTATCATCATTTTCATTTATCTCTTCGTTTTCTTTTTTATCTTCATCTCTGAAATCATCAGACATTTATTTTCTCCTCCTCATTTTTAGTTCATAACTAACCTCATCATTTCACAGCTAAATATCCAAATTCTTAACATAACTTGCATTATCTTCAATGAATTTTCTTCTTGGTTCTACTTTATCTCCCATTAAAATATTAAACATTTTATCAGCATAAGATGCATCTTCCATCGATACTTTCAACAATGTTCTCACTTCTGGATCCAACGTAGTTTCCCACAATTGCTCAGGATTCATTTCTCCCAATCCTTTATATCTTTGAACTGTATATTTTCTATTCTCATTTTCAAGAACTTTTGTCACTTGCTTTAATTGGTCATCAGAATACGCGTATCTAACCGCTCTACCGGCCTGTATTTTGTATAAAGGCGGTTGCGCTATATAAATATACCCTTCATCAATTAACTCTCTCAAATGTCTGTAAAAGAACGTTAGCATCAATGTTCTAATATGTGCTCCATCGACATCCGCATCTGTCATTATTACAATTTTATGATATCTCAATTTTTCAAGATTTATATCATCACCAAATCCAGCTCCAAATGCTGTTATCATATCTCTAATTTCTGCATTTTCAAGTGCTTTGTGAATCCCCGATTTTTCTACATTCAAAATTTTCCCTCTCAAAGGCAAAATCGCTTGGAATCTTCTATCTCTACCTTGTTTTGCAGAACCTCCAGCTGAATTCCCCTCAACTATGAAAATTTCTGATTCTGATGGATCTTTTGACGAACAATCAGCTAATTTTCCTGGCAATGAACCAACTTCAAGATTGCTTTTTCTCAAAACTAACTCTCTAGCTTTTTTAGCCGCTTCCCTAGCCTTTTTCGACATCAACATTTTTTCAATAATTTTTTCTGTTGCTTTAGGATGATCTTCCAAATAGAATTTTAATTTATTTCCAACAATATTTGAAACAATTCCTGAAACTTCACTATTTCCTAATTTAGTTTTTGTTTGTCCTTCAAATTGTGGCTCAGGTATTTTCACACTAATTACGCAAACTAACCCTTCTCTGACATCTGTCCCTTGAAATGACCCACCTTTTTCCTTAATCAATTTCATTTCTTTTGCAATATCATTCACTGTTCTTGTCAAAGCTGTTCTAAATCCGCTTACATGCGTTCCACCTTCATGAGTATTTATATTATTTACAAATGAATAAACAATCTCTCTTTGAGCAGTAGTATAACTCATAGCAATTTCCACTTCAACAATTTTCGCTCCAACTTTTTTTATAAAAACATTTCCGTCTTCATCTACAGCTTCTACTTCTTTTGCTGGTTGAGTTTCATAAGAATCCGCCATGTAAATTACATCTTCCACGATTTTTTCTTCATTAGTAATCTCTCTCAAAAAGTCTTTTATTCCACCTTCAAAGTGAAAATCTTCTTCTTTCATATCATCAGGTTTTCTCGCATCAACCAACTTGATTCTCAAACCTTTATTCAAATAAGCCAACTCTTTTAATCTCGATTCTAAAACCGAAAAATCATAAACCGTTGTTTCAAATATTTCATCATCTGCTTTAAATTTAATCACTGTACCATGTGCATCTTCTGGTGCATCCCCAATTTTTTCAGGTGCTGATGTAGGAACTCCTCTTTTGTAAATCTGTCTCACAATTTGCCCATCTCTAGTTACAGTTGCCTCAACCCATTCAGACAACGCATTTACAACAGAAATCCCTACTCCATGAAGGCCCCCGGATACTTTATAGTTATCGTTATCAAATTTACCTCCAGCATGAAGCACTGTCATTACAACTTCCAATGTAGATTTCCCTGTTTTATGCATTGCTACTGGTATTCCACGACCGTTGTCTGTTACTTCGATAATATTTCCTTCTAAAATTTTCACTGTTATATTATCACAAATCCCAGCCAAAGCCTCATCCACACTATTATCAACAATTTCCCACACCAAATGGTGCAATCCTTTTGAAGAAGTCGATCCTATATACATTCCAGGTCTCTTTCTTACTGCTTCCAACCCTTCTAAAACCGTAATACTCTCGGCTCCATAATTATTAGCCATTTTTATAAATTCCTCCCTTTTCTCTATTATTTGCTTTTCCAATTACTTTAACTTGTTATTTTAAATAAATTATTTTTGTACTACTTTTATTATACACTTTTTAAGTTTATTTATTGTTTTAATTCACTTAATTTTTTTATTTTCCTCAAATTTATTTTCCAACACAGAAATTCCCAAACACATGATCTAAAATATCCTCTGAAGAAATTTCTCCAGTAATTTCAGACAATGAATCTAGCGCCTCTTTTAAATCCACAGAAATCAAATCCATCGGAAGTCCCATATCTATCGTTTCAAAAATATTTCTTATCGCATCTTTCGTCTTTTCAAGTGCCGTTTTATGCCGCACATTCGTAATTATCAATTTTTCAGATGAATCTTCCACCTTTTCATCCACAATAAACGAATAAATTTTTTCTTCCATATCCTCAATCCCAACATTTTTTTGTGCTGAAATCTCCACAATATTTTCAAAATTATATTCATCCAAATCAATTTTTCTTTCCAAATCAATTTTATTTAATAAAACAATTACTTTTTTATGATTTTCATTAATTTGATTAATTACTTCACGATCTTCATTTTCCAACTCTCTTGACGCATCCAAAACTAATAACACTAAATCAGCTTTTTCAATAAATTCCTTCGATTTTTCAACACCAATATTTTCAACAATATCATCTGTCTGTCTAATTCCAGCCGTATCCACCAATACTAACGGAATCCCTTTTATATTAATAACTTCCTCAATCACGTCTCTAGTAGTTCCTGCAACATGAGTTACTATCGCTCTCTCTTCCCTCAACAACGAATTTAAAAGCGTAGACTTCCCAACATTTGGTTTTCCAACAATAACTGTTTTTATCCCCTCTTTTATCTTTTTCCCTTTATCATAAGATTCTATGAGTCGAGTAGCCTCTTCATAAACCGCTTCCAAATTATCTCTTAACTCAACTGGCAACGGATCATCAATTCCTTCCTCAGGATAATCCAAAACAACATTCACATGTGCCGTAATATCTAGCAACGCTTTTTTAAAGCTATTAATCTTATCCCTCAAATCTCCTCTCAATTGATCTAAAGAAAGCGAGATACTCTTCTCAGTTTTCCCTTGTATCAAGTCCATTACCGCCTCTGCTTGCGACAAATCAATTCTCCCGTTCATAAATGCTCTTTTTGTAAATTCCCCTTGCTCAGCATGTCTAGCACCGTTTTTAAGAACTAATTCCAACACCTTCTGAGTAACAAACTGTCCACCATGACAATTAATCTCAACAACATCCTCACAAGTATATGTTTTCGGTGCCTTCATTCTCACAACCATCGATTCATCTATTACTTTTTCTCCATCGTGAATAAATCCATAATTAAACTGATAAAAACCCAAATCTTTATTTGGGTTTTTAGGCTTAAATATTTTATCTAAAATTTCAAATGATTTATCTCCCGATATTCTTATTATACCAATTCCACCTTCACCTTTAGGCGTTGAAATTGCTGCAATTGTATCAAATAACATCGTCATATACCTCATTCTATTTATTTTTTGTTTTTTTGATTACCAAATATCTTTTTGGATCTTCTCCTACGCTTTCAGTTTCCAGCCCTTTAATAAATGATATTTCCTCATGTATTATCTTTCTTTCTCTAGCTGACATAGGATTCAATTTCACAGTTTTCCCTGTATCTAACACTTTTTTACCTTTTTTTCTAGCTAATTCTCTCAAAGAAGCCTCTCTCTTTTGTTTGTAATTATTTGAATCAATAACAACCTTCAAATTTTTTAAAGACTTAACTGAACTTAACAAATACTCAATACTATTCAATGAACTTCCTTTTTCACCAATTAAATATCTCATATCTTTTCCATCCACATTAACAATATATTTGTCACCTTCTTTAACGATATCAACTATCACTATTTCCAATTTAGAATTAACCAAAAACTCTTTTATAAAACTTCTAATTTTACTAGTATTTGCGTCATTAACATCAATTTGTCTTTCTGACACAGTTTCTTTATGTTCTTCTTTTCTTTTTATAATTTTATTTTTTGGAAAATCTTTTGAACTAGAATTTCTTTTTTCAAAGTTTTTCTTATCACTTTCCTTATTTTCATTTTTAGTTTGTATTCTAGTTTTTAAGGTAATATTCTCATTTTTTCTTTCTCTTCTTTTCAAGTTTTCATTTTTCAAATCTTCAACTTGAGATTTTTTCACTATTTCAACTTCATATTCACCTTTTATACTAACAAATAATATCTTTTTAGGATACTTTAAGACCTTTACTTTATAAGTTTCATCTTCTCCTAAAGTAAGCGTTCTTTTTATCATACTGTTTAATTCTTCTTCATTTTGTGCTTTTATGGTTATTTTATCCATTACCTAATTTCTTCCTTTCATAATGAAATATTGTTGAATAACAGAAAAAATTGTTGAGAATAAGTAGTATAAAGTTACTCCCGAAGGCATTCTATAGAAAATAAATAACATCATCAATGGCATTGTATAAAGCATTGATTGCATTGGATTATTTTCTTGCTTGTCACCTGTACTACCAGTCATTATTTTTTGTTGTACAAAAGTTGCTGCTGTATTCAAAATTGGCAACAAATTAAACGACAACGTGTTTGTAATTTGAAATAACGCATCTGGTTTTTTCAAATTAAACCATAAAAAAGTTGCATCATTAGGAATTGCATTTCCAATAAGTGCATAATATAAAGCCACAAATATTGGCATTTGAATTAATAGTGGCAAACATCCACCTAATGGATTTACCCCATTTTCTTTATAAACTTCCGCTGTTCTTTTTTGAAATTCTTGCGGATTATCTTTATATTTCTCTTTTAATTTATCTAATTCTGGTTGTATTTCTCTCATTTTTTTCATTGACTTCTCTTGCTTTAAAGTCAATGGAAATATTAATATTCTCATCATTATAGTTAAAATAATTATCGCAACACCATAATTTCCAACTATATTATTAATTCCTTTTAATAAATTTACTGCTAAATCTACCAAAAACGGTATTTTAAACATGAATTAGTTCCTCCATATATTTTATTTTAAGGGATCGTATCCACCTTTATGAAATGGATGACATTTTAGTATTCTCTTTATACTCAAAAAAGTTCCTTTAATCGCTCCATATTTTGTAATTGCTTGTCTTGAATATTCAGAACATGTCGGGTAAAATCTACATCTTCTCCCAAAAGCTCCTGAAAAAAATTTCTGATAAATTTTTATTAAAAATAATAAAATCTGTTTCATTTTTTTGTCACCTTCAATAAATCTTTTTCAATATCTTTGTATTTTATATTTTTTATATTTTCTTTCAAAATTGATTTTCCTACAAACACATAATCCGAATTTTTTTTCAAATTTTGTTCATTTTTTTTTACAAATTCTCTAAAAAGTCTTTTTATTCTATTTCGTTGAACAGCATTTCCAGTCTTCTTACTTGCAACGAATCCAAATCTTTGTTCCTCATTTTCATTATTCCTTACAAAAACAATTGTGTATTTTGTATAAATTTTTTTTGAATCATTGTAGACTAAAGAAAACTCTTTTGAATTTTTTATTTTTTTTATAGACATTTTCTCTTAACTCTTTTCTGTTTTAAAAAGCCCGGTGCTGCTTTTTATTCACCGGGTTATGCTGATAATTTAGCTCTTCCTTTTGCTCTTCTTCTTTTTAATACATTTCTTCCACTTTTAGTTTTCATTCTTAATCTAAATCCGTGGTCTTTTTTTCTTTTTCTTTTATTTGGTTGATATGTTCTTTTTGTCATTTTTCTTCCTTTCTAAAATTAATTTTATTTCTACTAGTTTATTTATTTACATTTTTAACTAACATTTTTTAATAAACTGTTTACGATATATAATAAACAAATTTTCAAAAAAAGTCAAGGAGTATTTGATACTTTTTCAAATTCTTTTGAAATTTTTTAAATATTTTAAACTAAAAAAATAAAATTTCTAAAATTTTTATTATTTTTAGAAAATTTTTTTAGATAGGATTATATATTGTTTTTTGAAATAAAAAATTTAAAAGTAAAAATTAACAAAAATATTTTGTAGAAAGATTTAATTTAAAAATATATTTTTTATATTTTTGAAAATCGAATTAATTTTATAAAAATTTTTAAAATTTGAAATATGATTTTAGATGAAAAAATATTTTTTAAGTAGTAAGTTTTTTAGAATAAAAATTTTTAAATTAAAAACAACAAAAATAACTTTAAAATTTAAAGTAGATAAAAAATAGAAAAATAGTTTCCCACAATATTATTATAATATAATTTATTTATATTAGTATATATATTATTATTATAGAATGTGGAAATGTGGGAATATAGAATTGACAAGGGTTTGCCAACTTTTTAAATGTGGAAAACTTTTGCCTAAATTGTGGAAAACTTTTTTCCACATAGTTTTCCACATAGTTATCCACACGAATTGTGGGAATGTGGAAAAAATGTGGATAACCTGTGGGAATATTGATAAATAGGTTCTCTAAAATGTATGTGGAAAAGTATTAAAAAATGTGGAAAACTTCTAGAACCCTTATTTATACGGTAATTAAGAGTAAATAAAAATGTGGAAAACTTTTTGTAAGTTTATTGATTATTTATATTTTTTATGTTATATTTAATTTAGAAAGAAAATAAAAAAAGGGAGTTGTTAATATGGAAATGACAGCCTCAAAATCGTGGGAAAAAATTCAAAAAATGTTTAAAAAGAAAGTAGATGAAGTGGAGTTTAACACTTTCTTTAAGAATGTTGAGGCAACGGAATTGTCTAATAATAAGTTAGTTTTAACTTGTAAATCAAATTTAGTAAGACAAAGTGTGGAAAAGTATAAAGAACAATTTGAAGAGTATCTTGAACTTATGTTTGATGAAGAAATAAAAGTGGAATTTGTTGTAAAAAAAGAGATTATTCCACCGGAAGTCGTTTATCATCATAAAGTTGAAGAACCTAGAGAAAAAATTAGAACAGGCTTAAATGCTAAAAATAGATTGGATAATTTTGTTGTTGGAGAGAATAGTAAATTGGCTTTTAATGCGTGTTTGGCAGTTGTGGAAAATCCTACACCTGTATATAATCCATTATTTATTTATGGTGGATCAGGACTAGGGAAAACCCATTTAATGCAAGCTGTTGGAAATGCTATTTTAGAAAGAAATCCAAATAAAAGAGTATATTATTCAACTTCTGAAGAATTTTCAAATGAGTTTTTCAAAGTGCTTCAAGAAGGGAGAATACAACATTTTAGGGATAAGTTTAGAGCTTTGGATGTGTTGCTTTTAGATGATATTCAGTTTTTTGAAAAAGTTTTTGGAAGAGGAGAAGGAACTGTTGAAGAAGAGTTTTTCCACACTTTTAATAAGCTGCAAGAGTTAGGGAAACAAATAATAATGATAAGTGACAGATATCCAAAAGAAATTAAAAATTTATCAAAAAGACTGGAATCAAGATTTTTATCAGGATTATCAGTTGAAATTCAGCAACCTGGATTTGAAACGAGAATGATGATTTTAAAAAATATTGCTCAAATACAAGAAATCGAAATAAGTGATAGCATACTTGAGTATATATCAGATTCTGTGCATACGAATGTGAGGGAGTTGGAAGGAATTTTGACACATTTAAATGCTAGATCAAAATTATTAAATGAAAAAATAACATTAGAACAAGTTCAAGAAATGATTTCCAACAATGCAAAACGTGAAGAATCGAAGGTCAGTGCAAAGAAAGTAATAGAAATGATATCTACAGAATACAATGTCAGTGTGGCAGATATGAAATCTAAAAAGAGACTAAGAAAAATTGTGGATACAAGGCAAATTACGATGTATTTACTAAAAAATAATGACAAATTAGGATTAAGTTTGACAGCAATTGGTGGATTGCTTGGTGGGAAAGACCATAGTACAGTGATTAGCAGCATAAGAAAAATTGAGGCAAAAGTCAATGAAAATGTGGCTTTTAAAAAAGAAATAGAAACGTTAAAACGAAAGATATTTAGATAGGTAAAGTTATCAACAATAATGTGGAAGAGATGTGGAAAACTTTGTGGAAAAGTATGAGAATTGTAAAAGAAGTTTTCCACATTTTATATGAATGGAATGTGGAGAAAAATATTATAAAAAAATCATAAATAAATTATTAATTTAAAATTAAAAAATTAAGAAAATAAAATTGATTGTGGAAAAACTTAAATAGTTATCCACAAAATGTGGAAAGTTTTCCACATTTGATATATAAACTAACAATCCTTGAAAACATTATAAACATTAATAAAAATTAAACTTATTAAAATATAAATGTGGGAAAAAATATTTTGAATAGTTTTCCACATAGTTATCCACATAAGTTTTCCACAAAATGTGGATTATTAAAAATAGTTAAAGATATATTAATAAAAAATTTATAAAATTTAATTTTTAATGTGGGAAACTTAAATTTTCCACAATAGTTAAAAAGTTATCCACATATTAATGTGGAAAAGATGTGGAAATTAGAAGATAGATAAATAAAGGGTTTGAGGAGAATTGTGGAAAAGATGTGGAAAACTTTTAATTATAATTTTCCACAGTGAAAATTTCAAAAAATAAAACATTAATAAAATATATAATTGAAATAAGAGATTGGAGAAAAAAATGAATAGAAAAATAGCTGAAAATATAGAAATAGTGGAGATTAAAACATATTTCATTAAACTAGATCAATTGTTGAAGTGGACAAATTTGACAGGAAGTGGTTCTGAAGCAAAAATGTTTATATTGAATGGAGATGTGAAGGTTAATGGAGAGGTTGAATTGAGACGTGGGAAAAAAATACATGAAGGAGATATTGTTGAATTTAATGGTGAAAAAATTACTGTTAAGGTGCAAAAGTAGGTAGTTTAAAAAATACTGTTGGAAGAAAAAAATTTTTAATTATAAAAAGAGGAAAAAATGTATTTGAGTCAGATAAATTTTAATAATTTTCGTTGTTTGAAGGACAAGAGAATTGAGCTGGATAGGTATTTTAATTTAATATACGGAAAGAATGGACAGGGGAAAACATCGTTGATTGAAGCTGTTCATTTTTTGGCTACGGGGAAAAGTTTTAGGACAAAAAAGATAAAAGAAATGTTGAAATATAATACGAATAGAATTATTGTATTTGGAAAATATACTGATAAAAACGGAGATGAAAGTTCGTTGGCAATTGATTTAAATGAGGATAAAAAGACGTTTTATATTAACAGAAATAAAGATAAATATATTGAGTATGTGGGGAAATTGAATATAATTTCGTTTATTCCTGAGGATATTGAGATAATTATGGGAAATCCAGGAGTTCGGAGAGGATTTTTTAATTATGAAATTTCACAGGCGAGAAGAGATTATTTGGAATCGATTGTTAATTTTGAAAAAGTATTGAGAATACGGAATAAGATGATAAAAGAGAAAGAAACTGGAGAAGAAATTTATAAAATTTATAATGAAAGATTTATAGAAGAAGGGGTAAAAATAATTATTCACAGACGAGAATTTATAAAAAAATTGTCAATTTTGTTAAATTTGAATTATCGAAAATTATTTGATGAAAAATCAGAATTAAAATTGAAGTATGATTGTTTTTTGGGAGAGGTTGAAAAAAAGACGAAGGAAGAATTGACGGAGATATTTGAAAGATTGTGTAAAAGGAAGGAAGAAAGGGAGAAAATACAGGGATATAGTTTGATTGGTCCACAAAAAGATGATTTTGTATTTGAGTTGAATGGGAAAAATGCAAAATCGTTTTCGTCACAAGGGGAAAAAAAATCAATAATATTTTCATTGAAGGTGTCAGAGATTGATATTTTATTGAAGGAAAAAAATGAATATCCGATTTTTTTAATGGATGATATTGCGTCATATTTTGACGAGGTTAGGAAAAATAGTATTTTGGAGTATTTTCGTAATAAGAAGATACAGTGTTTTATGACTTCGACTGAAGATTTGAAAATTCCAGGTAAAAAAATAATTATAGATGGAGGGGATGTGATTTTAGATGAGTGAGCGATCAAAAAAAGTACAAAATTTAAAAAGTTTAGTTAAAAATTCGTATGAAGCGAAATCGTTTGTATTTAGGAATGAAAAATATTTATTGTGGAAAATTAAAAAAAATTGGGAAAAGATTGTGGGAAAACCTCTTGCAGAAAAATCTAATCCGAAAAATTTATTTAAAAAAGTTTTGCAGATAAATACGAATGATACGACACTTTATCATATGATGAGTACGTATTTGAATGTTATAAAGGAAAAGGCGAATAAATTTTTGGGCATGGAAGCGATTGAGAGCATTGATTTGAGGAAAATAAATTATAAGATTCATAGAGGGCTGCTAGATGAATTGATTGAAAATGATGAAATAAGAGGAGAGGTTCCAGTTAATCAAATTCCAAAAAGGTTTAAGAAAAAAGGTTTTGAAGAGAATTTGAAAAAGATGGAAAAGGTAAGATGGGAAGATATTAGTTTGACTGACGAGGAACTGAAAGAGATTTATGAGAGTCTTGGTAAAATGAAATATGTGGAGTATGCTCAGAAGTTGGAAGAAATTGCTATAAATCGAAGGAAAAAAGATAAATATTTGTTGGCGAATGGGTATCGGCAATGTGAAGAATGTGGAAAAATCTTTTTGCCTTATAAGAATGAAAAAATATGTTACGAATGTTACGGGAAAAAAGAGGAAGATAAATTTCAAAAAATGGTAAGATTGATACAAAGAGAGCCGTTTGTCAGTGAAAAAAGAGCGATAAAGATTACAAATCTAGATGCTTCGACATATTATAGGGTTAGGGACAAGTTGGCACAGGAAGTATATGAAGATATGCTTTATTTTTGTTTGGAAAAGGATGAGGAGATAAAGTATAGTGAAGATTATAAATATGAGATAAAATTGGAGGCGAGAAAAGCAATTTCTGATTTTATAAAAAATTATGTTTATTACAAAATTGGTTCGGATGATAAAGATGTTTTGGCTATTGAACAAAAAAAAGTTTTGAAGCGTTTGAATAAAGAGTTAAGTTTTAAGAGAAAAGATTTTGAGAAATAAATAAAAATGGACTTATAATATATTTTTTTGTATAATGTAAGATATGTGAAAAGTGTTAAAAAAGGGATAAATAAATACGAGAAAGGTAAAATTATAATGAATGTAGAAGAGTTATTGGAAGAGGCTTGGAAATCAGTTCAAGATGAAAAAATAAAGGATGCGGTGATTTATTTAGAAACGATTTTAGAAATAGATAGATATAATTTAGAAGCATTTTTAATGTTGATAAGAATTTATTTAAGAATGGAAAATTATGAGCTGGCAATGGAATATTGTGAGGAAGCCTACGAAAAATTCGATAAAAATCTAGACGTTATATTTTCTATGGGTCTTTTGTATCAATCAATTGGAAAAAATAAAAAAGCAAGTTTTTATTATAAAGAATTTCTTGAAATAGAGAAAAATTATCATGTTTTGTTAAATTTAGGAATTTGTTATACTGAATTAAATTTTTGGAAAAAGGCGTTGGAAACAATTGATGAAGCGATAAAACTTGAGCCAGAAAAGTCAGAAGGATACATGGCAAAAGCTGAGTATTTGGCTGAAATGGGAGACTATAAAGGAGCTTTAGAAATATATGAAGATAGAGTAAAAGCAGAAGGCAACAATGTCGAAGAGTATTATCTTTACATGCGAATGGGAGATGTGATGGCGAGAGCTGGAAAAATTGATGAAGCAATTCATTATTACAACATCTCGATAAATTATGAAGATACTCCAGATTATATTTTTGAAAATTTTTATACTTTGCTAGTATCTGAAAAGAGATACGATGAAATAGAATTATTAATAGTAAATTATAAAAATTCAAGTGATGGAAGAAAAAAATATTTGGATATAGAAGGTCGTTTTTCATTGGAAATAAAGGACTTTAAAAGAGCTGAAAAAGTTTGCGAAAAATTGATTATGTTGTCTCCAGAAAATCCAAGAGGGTACTTTAATTATGCGTATGTTATGGAATTGCAACATAAATATGATGAGGCGTTGGACTATATTTATAAAGCGAGTAACTATACAGACGATGTTGAAAAAATAAAGGCTGCTAGAAATAGAATAATGTCTTTGAAGAGAAAGTATGGTCGTTTGAAAAAGATGGAAGAAAAAAGAAAAAAAGAAGCGATGGAAAAAGAGAAAGAAAATAATTTGCAGTTAGAACAAGATGAAGAAATGAGTGTAGCGGATGTGCTTTTTGAAGGAAAGCGAAGGAGTTAAATGAAAAAAAATAAAAATTACGAAATAAATAAAAATTATGATAAAAATGTTTTGATTGAAATGTTGAAAAATTTTGATAAATTGGGAAGTTATGTTGTCGAGCCAGGAAGAAATGAGATAAAGAGGATAAAGATTAAGAATAATGGCGAAGAAAAAGAAGTAAATGTAAAAAAATTTAAGAAAAAAGGATTTTTTTCGCAATTGATTTATAAATATGGGAAAGGTTCTAAGGCTAGAAGATCCTATGAGTATGGGAATAAATTGCTTGAATTAGGGATACAGACACCAGAACCGATTGCGTATTTTGATGATTTTGGTGAAGATAAAAGAAGTTTTTATTTGAGCGAAGAATTGAAATATGATTTTACTTGTCGGGAAGTTTTGTGGAATGATTTTGGACTTTCAGACGAGGAAATGGAAAAACAGATGCCTTATAGAGATGAAGTGATTAGGCAATTTGCAAAATTTACAGTAAAATTGCATGAAAGTGGTGTAAAATTTGACGATTATTCACCAGGGAATGTCTTGATAAAAAAAGATGGAGATAGATATGAGTTTTATTTGGTAGATTTGAATAGAATGAGTTTTAATACGAAATTGAGTTTGACGACACGAATGGAAAATGTTTCTAAAATGATGGAAGAAGAGATTTTTGCAAGAAAATTTTCAAAGGCATACTCGGAATTTTGTACGAGATACACAGAAGAGGAGGTTTTTACAAAATTGTATCATTTTATTAAGAAACATAAATTTAGAGTGTTTATAAAGGATAGTACAAGGCCATTTAGAAGAATGTTGAAAAAATAAGAGGATTCTCAAAGAAAGTGAGGAAAAATAGAAAAAATGAAAAATTATGATGTGATAGTAGTTGGAGGAGGACATGCAGGAGTAGAGGCAGCTTTAGCTTCAGCTCGTCAAGGTTTGAAAACAGCATTATTTACGATATATTTGGATAGTATTGCAATGATGTCTTGTAATCCTTCAGTTGGAGGACCAGGGAAAAGCCATTTGGTTTCAGAATTGGGAATGTTAGGTGGAGAAATGGCTAGGCATACTGACAGATATAACTTGCAATTGAAGAATTTGAATCATACGAAAGGTCTGGCGTCGAGAATAACTAGGGCACAGGCTGATAAATATTGGTATAGAATTAAAATGAGAGAAATCGTTGAGCATCAAGAAAATTTAGAAATTGTTCAAGGAATTGTGAGCGATTTAATCGTGGAAAATGGTGAGATAAGAGGGATAGAAGATAATTTAGGAGTAAAATATGGAGCAAAAGCAGTTATTTTGTGTACTGGAACTTTTTTGAAAGGGCAGTATATAATTGGGGATGTGAAATATTCGGCAGGACGTCAAGGAGAACCAGCAAGTGACAAATTGTCGGATAGATTGGAAGAATTGGGATTTGAGATAGATAGATACCAAACAGCAACCCCTCCGAGAATTGCTAAAAATTCGATAGATTTCTCAAAAATGGAGGAATTAAAAGGTGAAAAAAATCCTAGATATTTTTCATATGAAACGAAAAAAGAGTATAATCAGACATTGCCGACTTGGTTGACATTTACGACTGAGGAAACGATAAGAGTTGGTAAGGAGATGTTGCAATATTCACCGATTGTTACTGGGATTGTTAGTACAAAAGGTCCTCGACATTGTCCGTCGCTTGACAGAAAAATAATGAATTTTCCTGAAAAGACAAATCATCAAATTTTCTTGGAGCAAGAATCAGTTGAATCGGATGAAGTGTATATTAACGGGTTTACGACTGCGATGCCGCCATTTGCACAGGAAGCGATGTTAAAAACGATAACTGGACTTGAAAATGCAAAGATTGTGAGATACGGATATGCGATAGAATATAACTTTATTCCTGCTCATCAACTGAATTTGACTTTGGAATCTAAAGTGATTAAAGGAATTTATACAGCTGGTACGATTAATGGAACAAGTGGATATGAGGAAGCAGCTTGTCAAGGATTTATCGCAGGTGTGAATGCTGCTAGAAAAATATTAGGGAAAGAGCAAATTGTGATTGATAGAAGTGAAGGTTATATTGGAGTTTTGATTGATGATATTATTAATAAAAAGACGCCAGAGCCTTATAGAGTGTTGCCTTCGAGAGCTGAGTACAGATTAACATTAAGACAAGATAATATTTTTATTAGATTGTTTGATAAAGCTAAAGAAATTGGACTTTTGAGTGAAGAGAAATTGAATGAGCTTGAAAATGCGAAAAAAGAAATGGATAAAGAGATTGAAAGATTGAAGGGAATTACAGTTTATCCAACAAAGGAAACGAATGAAAAATTATTTTTGCTTGGGAAAGAGTATGCAGAGAAAAATAATGAGGAATTTGTGAAAACGGGAGCGAATAATCCAGTTTCGGCATTTGAATTTTTGGCGAGAAAAGAGATAAATTACGATAACTTGTCGGAATTTGTGGAAACTGTTGAATTAGATCCGTTGGCGAAAGAGCAAGTTGAAATTGAAGCGAAATATAGGGTTTTTATTGAGCGTGAAAAAGCACAGATTGAGAAATTTAAAAAATTGGAAGAAATGATTATTCCAGAAGATTTCGATTATGAAAAAGTTCAAGGGTTGAGTAATATTGCTATTTCAGGACTTGTTTATGGAAAGCCAAGAACAATAGGTCAAGCGAGTAGAATAAGTGGAGTGACTTATAACGATATTGCGTTGTTAATTGCTTTATTAAAATAATTTGTGTTATAATAAAATGGTTTAGATTTGATAAAGTTTTTATTAGATAAAGAAAGTAAATAAATAGGAGGAAAAATGTTAGAAAAATTAGCACACTTGAGAGAAGAAGTGTTAGAAAAACTTGATAAAGTTGGAAATCTTGAGGAATTGAATGAATTGAGAGTAAAAATCCTAGGGAAAAAAGGGGAATTTACGGCGATAATGAAGGAAATGGGAAATATCGCTGCTGAGAAAAGAGCTGAGTTTGGAAAAACCACAAATGAAATAAAAAATGTGTTGTTGGCGAAATTCGATGAAACTACAACTAGTTTGAAAGAAATTGCTAAACAGGAAAGATTGAAAAATGAGACAATAGATGTAACTTTACCTGGAAGAAAAGCTAATGTTGGATCACTTCATCCACTTACTAAAACAGTTTTGGAAATAAAAGATATCGTTTCTTCTATGGGATTTGACATTGTTGACGGGCCTGAAGTTGAGTACGTAAAATATAATTTTGATGCATTAAATATTCCAAAGACACATCCATCGAGAGAAATTACAGATACATTTTACATTGAAGAAGATAAAGTTGTCTTGAGAACTCAAACTTCTGGAATGCAAATTAGATACATGGAAGACAGAAAACCACCGTTTAGAATGATTTCAATTGGAAAAGTTTACCGTCCAGATTACGATGTATCGCATACGCCAATGTTTCATCAAATGGAAGGACTTATGGTCGGAGAAAATGTTTCTTTTGCAAATTTTAAAGCGATTTTGGAAAATATTGTAAAGAAAATATTTGGAGAAGATAGAAGAGTAAGATTTAGACCACACTTTTTCCCATTTACAGAACCTTCTGCAGAAATGGACGTAGAATGTGGAGTTTGTAAAGGTGAAGGATGTAGAGTTTGTAAAGGTACAGGATGGCTTGAAATTCTTGGAAGTGGAATGGTAAATCCAAAAGTGCTTTCAGGTGTTGGAATTGACCCACAAAAATATCAAGGATTTGCATTTGGATTGGGACTTGAAAGAATTACGATGTTAAAATATGGAATTGATGACTTGAGAGCATTTTTTGAAAATGATGAGAGATTTTTGGACCAATTTTAACAGACAGGTCTGCTTGTTATTGTATATCAAAAAATTTAAAGGGAGGTTAAAATGTTGTATACAGTTGATGTAAATTCAAACTTAATAAATGAATTTAAAAAAGAAGTAAGAGAAAATGGAGAAAATGAAAATGAGGTGCTATCTGCTTTATTGAGAGAATATCTGGAAGATTTAAGAGATGCCAAGGAATTAGATAAGGCGATTGAAGAAAGCGATGGAAAATTTTATTCATTGAATGATGTAATAAAGGAGCTAGGCTTTGAAAATGAATTATTATAAAATTGAAATAGAGAAAAAAGCGAAAAAAAATTAAGTAAAATGGATAAAAAAAATCAATTTCTAATTTTAGATTATTTAAAAAATACATTAGGCAAACTTGAAAACCCACGGAGTCAAGGAAAGGCACTACAAGGCAAATATAAGGGGAAATGGCGATATAGAGTCGGAAATTACAGAATTTTAGCTACAATTATTGATGAAAAAATAACAATTTATATTTTTGATATTGGGCATAGGAAAGAGATTTATAAATAAATTTAAAAAGCGGAGAAAAATATGAAAATACGTAGATTTGAAGAAAAGGATGCTAAAAAAGTATCTGAATTGATTATTGATACATTGCGGAAAACAAATATAAAAGATTATTCTGCTGATTCAATAGAAAATCACGTAAATAATTTCCAGCCTGAAAATGTTCTTAAAAGAGCTTCGTGGACACATTTTTATGTTGCCCAAGAAAAAGGCAATATTATTGGATGTGGCGCAATTGCACCATATTGGGATAAACTTGATGAAAGTTCTTTATTTACTATTTTTATCTCGCCTGAATGTCAGGGAAAGGGAATAGGACGAAAAATTATTGAGACATTGGAAAAAGATGAATATTTTTTAAGAGCCAAAAGAATCGAAGTACCTGCATCTATTACAGCTGTCCCGTTTTATAAGAAATGGGATATAGTTGCAAAAATGGAGTGAACAAAGCAGATAATGAAGGAATTGTAAGAATGGAAAAATTTAGATAATAAATTACTAATTTAATTGGAAGGTTAAAAATGAAAAATGAATTAGAAATCAAAATTGATGATGAATTTGTCAAAAAAGTTTATGATGAAATTTGGGCTGAATATAAAAAAACTGCACAAACAAAGACTTTTGCAAAAATTACATTGATGGAAGATGAACTAAAAATAATAGATAGTAAAGTTATGGGATTACCCTATGTTCCGATAGGAAAAAAAATTCCAGAAACGTCCGATGGAAATGAAATGTTTTTGATTGCACAGATTAATTGTGAAAATTTGAGAGGATTGAAGGATTTTCCCAAAAAAGGAATTTTACAATTTTTTGTAGCTAACGATAGTCTTATGGGGCTTGATTTGGGGCAAACTGTTCAAAATGGATTTAGAGTGATTTATCATGAAGAAATTGGAAAATTTTACAATGCAGAAAAGTTAAAAGATATTTATAATCCACAAAAATTTGAAGAATATGGTGTTACAGAAGATAATCAAAGTTATAAAATGAATTTTGAATTACACACCGAAAAAGAAAAATTTGAAGATTTTTTTGAAGATATATTTGACAAAATTTGTGAAGAGAAAAGTTTAGACCCAGCACAAGAATTGAAACTTTATGAAAAGTTGCAGAACTTAATAGATTATTCAGATGATTATCATTCACAATGTGATGGTTTTTCATATTTTACACAGGAAGATCCAAGAAAATATGAGGAAAAATACCAAAAATATGATACATTGCTGTTTCAACTTGACAGTGAACATGATAAAACCAAAGGAAAATGGAAAGTTTGTATCGGAGATGCTGGTGTAATAAACTTTTTTATAAATCGTGAAAAGTTGAAAAACAAAGACTTTACAGAAATTCTCTATAATTGGGATTGTTATTAAATAAAAAAAGTTATTCACATTATTGTGGAAAAAACATAATTTATAAATTAAAGAAAGGAGAGTGTGATAATCTATAAATTGAGAATTTATAGATTTGTCATGCAAAAATAGAATGCTAATTTCGTTAAACTGGTTAAAGCAATATATAGATTTAGATGGAATAGGAATAAATGAAATGGAAAATGCCTTGACTATGATTGGTCAGGAAGTAGAAAAAATCGAAGTTTTAGGGGGAAATTTAGAAAATGTCGTAACGGCACAAATTATTGAAAAAGAGATGCACCCTGATTCTGACCACTTGACAATTTGTAAAGTTGATAATGGGAAAGAAATTTTACAAATCGTGTGTGGAGCACCTAATCATAAGGCTGGGGATAAAGTTGTGTTGGCACAAGTTGGGGCAAAATTAGCTCCAGATTTTGTTATTAAGAAAGGTAAAATTAGAGGTGTAGAATCGAATGGAATGTTGTGTTCTGAAGAAGAATTAAATATAGGGAAAGATTCTTCTGGAATTATGATTTTACCTGAAGATACGCCTGTTGGAGTGCCTATGAAAGAGTATTTAGGAATTAATGACACAGTTTTTGAATTGGAAATCACTCCAAATCGTCCTGATTGTTTGTCGCATATTGGGATTGCAAGAGAGTTAGGAGCTTATTACAGTAAAGAGGTTAAATATCCAAGTTTTGCAATAAATTCAGAAAGTTCTGAAAAAACGGCTGATAACATTTCAGTTGAAATTGAAGACAGCAATTTGGCGAAAAGATATGTGGCTAGAATAATTAAAAATGTTACAGTTAAGGAAAGTCCAAAATGGTTAAAAGAAAGAGTAGAATCTATTGGAATTAGAAGTATTAACAACATCGTAGATGCTTCAAATTTCATAATGATGGAATTGAATCAACCAAATCATACTTTTGATTTAGATAAAATTGAAGGTGGAAAAATTGTTGTGAGGGCGGGACATGAAAATGAAAAATTAGTTACGCTTGATGAGCAAGAAAGAGCATTGAATAGCGATGATATCGTAATTTCTGATGGTGTGAAAGCCGTTGCACTTGGTGGAGTAATGGGTGGAGAAAATTCTCAAATTACTGAAAATACGAAAAATATTTTGTTGGAAGTAGCAAACTTCGATTCGCAAAATGTTAGAAAAACTTCAAGAAGATTGACATTGTTCAGTGATTCTTCATACAGATTTGAAAGAAGAGTCGATGAGGAAAATGCGATTAATGTGATAAATAGACTTGCGAACATCATTCAAGAAGTGGCAGGTGGAGAAATTTTAGAAGGAGCAGTTGATAATTATCCTGTTCCATATAATAAAAAAACTGCTACATTAAACTTTGAGAGATTGAACCGTTTTGTTGGGAAAAATATTCCACGTGAAACAGTTATTGGGATATTGACTAGACTTGAAATCGAGGTTGTGGATAATGGAGAAACATTGACATTGACTGCACCTACTTATCGTGATGACTTGGAAAATGAGCAAGATTACTTTGAAGAAGTTATTAGAATGTACGGTTTTGATAATATTGAAAATATTTTACCAAAATTGGATATTAGTGAAAAACCAGTTATTGATACAACAAAACTTTCTACACAAGTGAAATTGATTGCAGCAAATGCTGGGCTTAAAGAAGTTATTAATTATAGTTTTGTACCAAAAGATGCGATGGAAAAAATTAAATATACAAGCGTTGAAAGAGAAAATTTAATTGATTTATTAAGACCAATTACAGAAGATTTTGTAACATTACGTCCAACATTGCTTTATAGCTTGTTAAAAAACGCTAAAGAAAATATGAATAGAAATGCTACAAATATTAGATTTTTTGAAGTTAGCAGAACTTTTGTGAAAGCAGAAGAATTGGCTAAGGAAGAAGTAAAATTGGGAATAATTTTGGCTGGAGAAAATAATAAGACATTGTGGAATCCAAAACCAGTTCCTTATGATTTTTATGATTTAAAAGGGATTGTGGAAGAAATTTTCACACAATTAAAATTCAATAATTATATGGTAAAACGTTCTGAACAAAGTCAATACCATCCAGGTCGTTCAGTTGACGTATTTGTTGGTCGTGAATTGATTGGAAGTTTCGGGGAAATTCATCCAGATGTATTGGAAAACTTTGATTTAGGGAAAACATCAGTTTTAGTTGGAGAATTTAACATTGACTTGATTCAAAAATATATTGGTAAAAAAATTAAATATCAAGGAATTGTAAAATATCCAGCTGTTCCAAGAGATTTTGCGTTCGTTATGAGAGAAGATATTTTGGTTGGAGATGTTTTAAAAACGATTCAAAAAGTTGATAAAAAGATTGAAAAAGTGGAATTATTTGACATTTATCAAGGTGCAGGAGTGTTGCCAGGAATGAAGAGTGTGGCAATCAGTGTAATCTTAAGAGATAAAAACAAAACACTTGAAGAAAAGGAAATTGTTGATATTTCAAATAAAATCGTGGCTAAAGTTGAGAAAGATTATGGAGCGGTTTTGAGAAAGTAGAAGATAGAATTCAATTTTAAGATTGCTAAGTATCGGATTAAAAAAATGAAACAAAAAAGGGGGGAATTGAGGTGTTAAAAATTGTGACTCTGCCATTTAATGAGAGGACAGAAGAATTTGAGCAAGGAAAGCTGGAAAGAATGCTAGGAAATGTTCAGATTGTGAAGTATCAGGCTGAGCTAGTGAAAATTGAGGGGAAATATTACTGGACAGCTTTTGTTGAATATGAAAAGGCAGAGAATATAGATAAAAATTTAGAGAAAAATAATTTTTTTCAAAACGGAAGAGATACTAAAGAGATTAATAAAAATCATGAAGAATATCTTTCAGAAGAAGAAGCCGAGCTATATAAGATTTTGAAGGAATGGAGAGCTGGAGAAGCACAAATGCTGGGATATCCACCTTACATCGTTGCTTCAAATCAGCTTTTAGTTGACATAATAAAGGCAAATCCTAAAACTGTTGAAGAACTTTCGCAAATAAGGGGAATGGGGAAACGGAAAGTTAGAGATTATGGGGAGGAGCTTTTGTTGATTCTGGAGAATTTTTACGATATGAAAAGTTGAATGAGGAAAATAAAAATGTATTTGTACTATATTGAATTTTTATGAAAAAGTGGTATAAGACTATTAAGAAACCCAGCAAGAAGATTATCGAATATAGCAAAAAAGAGACTCTGTTTATTAATTGAACAAAGTCTCTTTTTAATTTAATATCAATTTTCTATCCTTTTACCGCATAAATCACAACCGCAAAAGCAATTATAGCTATAATTACCATAAAGATTCCACTTAATATCATTGAAAAAATATTCATCAAATTTCGATTTTCTCGATTTTTGATACACAAAATAGATAGAACGAAAGAGCATAAAATACAT
This sequence comes from uncultured Leptotrichia sp., assembly GCA_963524305.1. Taxonomy (GTDB): domain Bacteria; phylum Fusobacteriota; class Fusobacteriia; order Fusobacteriales; family Leptotrichiaceae; genus JABCPH02. The sequence goes on from CAURGH010000003.1 coordinate 32,269, forward strand.
AAAATATTTACAATACCAAATATATGTGACACTGTATAATGCACTTTAAAAAATGCAATAAATTGGCTTAAAATTGGAATTAAGCTCATAATTAATGCAATTTTACTAACTTTTTGATGTTGTTCCTTGTCTGAAAGAAAAACTCTTCTTTCAGTTGTTTTTTTGATTACTTCATTGTTCATAAAAATCATCCTCTCATTATTTTTTTATTAAATTTTGTTTCTTCCTTTTCTATATTCATATGTTACCACATCAACCTTACGGCAACATTTTTGCTACTTTACATTTACCTTACTTTTTGGAAATTTGGGAAGTTGGGAGTGATTTTTGTGATATAATGATTTATGAATTTTAGTGATAATTGGAGGAAGTTTGAAATGGTTGAAAAATATTTGAGAGATAAATGTATTCTGATTGTGGATGATGAGCAGGAAATTTTGAATATGGTTGTGTCGATTTTGGCAGATGGAGGTTATGAAAATACAAGGACTGCTAAAAATGTGAAAGAGACTTTAAAATGTGTTGAAGAGAAGAAACCTGATTTTGCGATATTGGATGTGATGCTTCCAGATGGGAATGGTTTTGAGTTGCTTGAAAAGTTGAGAAAAGACAATAATTATCCAATTTTATTTCTTACAGCACGAGGAGAGGATGAGGATAAATTCAAAGGATTTGGATTGGGAGCGGACGATTATATTGTAAAACCTTTTTTGCCAAAAGAACTTTTGTTTAGGATTACAGCAATTTTGCGACGGACTTACAAGGAAGAGAATTTTATTGTGAACTTAAATGGCTGTCAGATTGATTTTTCACGAGGAGAAATTGTAAAGGATGGGAAAAAAATTTCCTTAACTGCAAAGGAATATGAACTACTAAAAACTTTATACAGAAATGCTGGACGAATTGTAACGATTGATTCGCTATGTGAAGCTATTTGGGGCGAAAATGCTTATGTTTACTCAAATTCCTTGATGACTCATATTAGACGGATTAGGGAAAAAATTGAGAAAGAGCCGTCACATCCAGTTTCTCTTATAACAATGAAAGGATTAGGTTATAAATTGATCGTGGAGGGAAAATAGTATGAAAAATATATTAAAACTTATACGCCGTTTTGTAATAACAATAATATTAAGCATATTTTTGCTTCTATTTTTAAATATTTTTTTGTTTGAATTTATATTTTTCAAATATTCGACAGATGATTCGCCTTCAGATAAAACTTTTGAAATAGCAAAAATGATAAAATTTAAAGACAGAAAATATTTTTTGCTAGATAAAGAAATTTCCAATTTGAAAAAGCAAAATATTTGGGCGATTGTGATTGACAATGATTCTAAAAAAGTGATATGGCAAACAGAAAATTTGCCAGGCGAGATTCCAAAAGAATATTCGGTATTTGATATAGCTCTATTTTCACATGCTTACATAAAAGGTTATCCAGTTTTTACAGCAAAAATTAGAAATGATTTACTTGTATTAGGATATCCAAAAGACAGTTACTGGAAATATTCCACAGCTACCTGGAACTATCGTCTAATTCAAAATGTTCCTAATTTTTTTCTTATATTTTTACTATCCAATATATTTTTTGTATTTTTGATTTACATTTTTTCAAATTCAAAACTTTTAAAATCAGTAAATCCAATAATAAAAGGTATACAGGATTTACCAAAAGATAAGCCAGTAAAAATAGATGAAAAAGGCGTTTTATCCGAACTTGCAAAAAGTATAAATAAAACTTCTGAAATTTTGCAAGATCAAAGAGAACAACTGCGAAATAAAGATACGGCACGAGCAAACTGGATTGCAGGAGTTTCCCACGACATTCGTACTCCATTGTCAATGATAATGGGCTATGCAAGCCAATTAAAAACATCTCCAAGTTTATCAGATGAAACGGGGAAAAAACTTTCTGTTATTTTGAAACAAAGTGAGCGTATAAAAAATTTGATAAATGATTTGAATCTTGCTTCAAAATTAGAATATAATATGCAGCCTTTTGAGAAGAAAAAAGAAAATGCAGTTGCAGTCGTTCGACAAGTAATTGTTGATTTTTTGAATATGGATATTGACGAGAAATTTCCGATAGAATGGAAGACGAAAAGTGAATTTGTATCCTGCTTTGTTAATGTTGATAAAAATTTGATAAAACGAGCTTTGGCGAATTTAATCCAAAATAGTATTAATCACAATGAAAATGGTTGCACAATTTATGTTTCAGTAAAAGAAGATGGAAAAAATTGTATAATTTGTGTTGAAGATAATGGAACAGGAGTTTCTGATAAAGAGTTGGAAAAGCTCAATAATACGCCACATTATATGGTTTGTGATAAAAATACAACAGAACAGCAGCACGGTTTAGGGCTTCTTATCGTAAAACAAATTATGGATGTCCATAATGGAAAAGTTGAGATGAAACATAGCGAATATGGGGGATTTAAGGTTAGTTTGTATGTTCCTAAAAATTTTTTTCCTATTGACTTTTATAGAATAAAGTGATACAATTTCAAAGGATTATAAAAGTAACAAAAATATATTTTTGTTAGTACAATAGTTCAATTAATATTAATCGGATGAAAATATGAGAAGAGATTTTGCAATATTGTAAAACACCGAAGAAGTGACTCTTTCAGGTAAAAGGACTCATATTGGACGAACCTCTGGAGAGATTCCGTAGCAAAGGAACACCGAAGGAGCAAAGTTTACTAAATTTTAGTAAACCTAAACTCTCAGGTAAAAGGACAGAGAAATTACATTTTTCGTGAATTTCTTTATTGCAGAGGTCTTAATTTTTAAAGACCTTTTTTATTTAAAGAAATAAATTCTTTTCAAAAGAATCATTAAAAATTTATCATAAAACTAAAAGAAATTCAGGAATAAAGAGAATTCAATCAAATCCAAATAAACATTCCGAGAAATAAAAAAATATAAAAATACAGAAATTAGCTAATTACAAAAATTGAAGGCTAAAAATCAAATTACGAAGGAGCAGAGATGTTAGAATCAATTATTTCACAAATTAATGAGGTTTTTTGGGGAAGTATCTTAATCATTTTATTATTAGGAACAGGATTATTTTATACAATCAGATTAAGATTTATCCAAGTTAGAGAGTTTAAAAAAGGTGTACAGCATTTAACTAAAGGGTTTAGTATGAATGGAGAAGAGGCTGGTAAAGATGGAATGTCATCCTTTCAGGCTTTGGCAACAGCAATTGCGGCTCAAGTAGGAACTGGGAATTTAGCAGGAGCGGCTACAGCAGTAATTTCTGGAGGTCCAGGATCAATATTTTGGATGTGGTTAAGTGCATTTTTTGGAATGGCAACAATTTATTCAGAAGCAGTTTTAAGTCAATTATTCAAAAGAAAAGTTGAAGGAGAAGTAACAGGAGGTCCATCTTACTATATCGAAAAATTGTTTAATGGAAATAAATTTGCAAAAGGATTGGCAATATTTTTCTCTATTTCGTGTATTTTAGCATTAGGATTTATGGGAAATGCAGTTCAGTCTAACTCAATTGGTGAGGCATTTCAAAATTCGTTTAATGTTCCACGTGTAGTAACAGGATTTATAGTAGCAATTTTGGCAGGATTTGTATTTTTCGGTGGAGTAAAAAGAATTGCTTCAGTTACAGAAAAAATAGTGCCAATCATGGCATTCTTTTACATTGCTATTTCTTTGATTGTAATCGGAATTAATTATATGAATATTTTAAAAGCATTTGAAGCGATTTTTGTTAATGCGTTTTCGACTCAAGCGATTTTAGGTGGTTTTTTAGGACAAGGTGTAAAAAAAGCTGTAAGATATGGAGTTGCAAGAGGATTGTTCTCAAATGAAGCAGGAATGGGGTCAACACCACACGCACATGCCGTAGCAAAAGTAAAAAATCCTGAAGAACAAGGTCATGTTGCAATAGTGACAGTATTTATAGATACTTTTGTAATTTTAACATTATCAGCTCTTGTAATTTTGACAACACAAAAAGATTTATCAAACTTTACAGGAATTTCATTGACACAAAAAGCGTTTGAAGGAGCGTTAGGAAGTTTCGGAGGAGTATTTATTGCAGCTGCATTATTTTTCTTTGCATTTTCGACAATTATTGGTTGGTATTTCTTTGGAGAAGCAAATATTAAATATTTATTTGGTAAAAAAGCAATTTTAATTTATAGAATCTTAGTAATGGTATGTATTGTAATTGGTTCAATGCAAAAAGTTAATTTAGTTTGGGAAATGGCTGATATGTTTAACGGATTTATGGTAATTCCAAATCTAATTGCGTTGTTGTTATTGAGTAATAGAGTTATAAATGTATCAAGAAAATATAAGATGTTAGACTAGAAACTTTAATCTCGATATGTTAAAATAATTAAGCAAAAGATATTTTTGCAATTTAAGTTATATTTATGAGATGAAAAGAGAGTGAAAAAATGAGAAAAGTAAGATTTTTAATATTAATGATATTATCAGTTCTGAGCTTAAATTCATGCTTGTTAGCCACAGCAGCTGGTGCAGCAGGAGCAGGAGCATATTATGGGAATTACTGTGCAAATAATAAATCAGCAACAGTTTGTGGTGGTAGATAATTAATTGTATATTCTTTAATATCATTAAAAAGAGAAAAAAAACCCTCGAGAATCAATATTCTCAAGGGTTTTTATAATAATTTATCTTCTTGGTTCATGTTTCATATCATGATTTGATTCATGCTTTATGTCACGATTTTTTTTAGTTATAACTTTTTTTTGAGCTTTAGGCGCTGTTCTTTTCGCAAGTTTTTTATTTTCATGTTTTACGATGTTTCTTTTTGGTCTAGGTGTTTGTTTTCTAGTAGCTGCAAACGATGTAGCTGAAACTCCTAAAATTCCTAAAGCTAAAATTAATTTTTTCATTGTATTTTTCATATTAAAATACTGGATAACCTTCTTTTGAATATTTTTCTTTTAAGAAATTTCTTACTTTTTCTGAAGTCATTGCTTTTGCTAATGCCTGAATTTTTTTATCATTTTTGTTGTCTTCTCTAGAAGCAAGAACGACAGCATATCTTCCATTAGTTCCTTCTTCTAGGAAAAGAGCATCTTTTGGAGTAACTCCAATTTTTAACATATGCGAAGGCCAGTTGAATACAAGGTCAGCTTCTTTGTATGCTTGCACAAGAGAAGGAATAGGTAAAGCTGTAATATTTAAATTTTTAACAGAATTATCAACATCTTTTAAGCTGTATAATCCACTTTTTTCTTTAAGTTTAATTAATCCTTGTTTTGCAAGTATTCTTAAAGCTCTATCCTGATTTGTTGGGTCATTTGGCACAACAACTTTTGCACCGCTTGGAATTTCATTTTTATTTTTGTATTTTTTTGAATAAAAACCAACATAAACATCATAAATTGCAGCAACTTTCACAAGATGAGCATTGTTTTTCTTATTAAAAATTTCCATAAAAGGAACATGTTGATGGAAATTAGCATCAAAATCCTTATTAGCTAATCCAACATTTGCAGTAACATAATCTGTCAAAAGCGTAATTTTAGTGTCATAACCTTCTTTCTTCAAATCTTCGGCTGCAATTTTTACGATTTCCTCCATTGGATATCCAGCTGCAGCTACTTTAATAGTTTCTTTTTTTCCACAACTCAAGGCTAAAATTGTTAGCCCAACGAATAAAAATAATTTTTTTAACATTAGTAATTTCTCCTTCTTTTATCTAATTTTTTTGCAATGTAATTGCCTAATATTTGAATGGAAAAGACGATTATTATCATAATTGCGACCATTTTGAATACAAGAGAATAATTATACTCGTTGTAACCGTATCTCATCGCATAATCACCAATTCCGCCACCTCCAACAACCCCCATAACTGTCGAATATGAAATAAAACTAATAATAGACGATGTTAGTCCAAGAACTAAGCTGCTTCTCGCTTCGACAATTAAAAAATGCCAAACTATTTGAAATGATGTAGCTTTCATCGAAAGAGCCACATCAAGAATCCCTTTGTCCACATCATAAAAAGATTGCTCTACAAATCTTGCATAAAGTGCAACTGCTACAACACATATTGGAAAGCTCGCAGGAATCAATCCAAAAGCCGTCCCAAAAATCAATCTTGCAACAGGCATTAATACGACAACTAATATTAGAAATGGAAAACTCCTCACAACATTAACATAAATATTTGCAGGAATGTAGAACCGCATATTTTCTTTGATGCTCCCTTTATTCGTTAAAAAAAGCAACGAACCAAGAGGAATTCCCAAAAAAATAGCAAATAAAGTTGGAATTAAAATCATGATAAAAGTATCCTTTAAAGCATTTAAAATTTCCAAATTAATTATCTTAAAAACCTCCTTTCGTTATTGTCCTAAAATTTCTTTGACAAATTCCAAATAATCATTATTATGTTCAACAATATCATCCTTTGCGACATCAAAGGTATCTAAAATTTTTCCTTTCTCAATAACCGAAACACGGTTGCATAACTTTTTAGCAACATCAAGCTCGTGAGTAACTAAAATAATTGTAGTCCCGTAATCTCGATTAATTTTCAGAAATAATTCAAGAATCTCTTTTTGAATAAACTTATCCAAAGAAGCTGTAACCTCGTCACATAAAAGTAAATTTGGATTTGTAACCAAAGCTCGAGCAATCGCAACCCGTTGCTTTTCCCCGCCACTTAGTTCCGAAATAAAAAAATCTTTCTTATCAAGAAGCCCAACAAAATCAAGTGTCTTCTCAATTTCCTTCTTATCAATCTTTTTCCTTTTCAAAATAAGTGGCAAAGCAACATTGTCAAACACATTTTTGTTATACAACAAATTAAATTCTTGAAAAATGTAAGAACTTTCAGTATTCTCTTCCAAAAAAATCTCCCCAATATCAGCTTTTTCAATCCCTTGAATAATTTTCAACAAAGTTGACTTACCGCTCCCAGATTTTCCAATTATCCCAAAAATCTCCCCTTTTTCAATGCATAAATCAACTTCTAAATCAAAACTATTCAATCGTTTTTTCAAATTTTTAATATATATCATAAAAACTCCCTTTTAAATCTATTTTAGAAGATAGGTATATTATATCATAAAATAGAGTAATTACAAAATTGAAATAGATATAAAATTTAATTTTTGATGGAAAAAGAAAAAATTAAAAATTGTAATTTGAATTGGAATTTTTCTTAAATAGATTACAACATCTTTGTAAAACTGCAAATGAAAATAAAAAGACAGAATATATATTTTTCTTAAAATATGTTATAATTATAATGTAAGATGTCTTAACCCTTAGGGAAATTTTAAAAATATTTGGAGAAGTTTTTATGAAGAATAAGTTTGTGCTATTGGATAGAGATGGCGTGATTAATGTGGAAAAGTCATATTTATATAAAATTGATGAATTTGAGTATGAAACAGGAGTCTTGGAAGGATTAAAAATATTGAGAGATTTGGGGTATAAATTTGCAATAATAACTAATCAAGCTGGGATTGCAAGAGGTTATTATAGTGAGGATGACTATTTTAAATTACAGAACTTTATTGAAAAAGATTTATTAAAAAATGGGATTAAAATAGAAAAAACATATTTTTGTCCGCATCATCCAGATGGAATTGGAAAATACAAGATAAGTTGCGAATGTCGAAAGCCAAATACTGGGAACTTTTTGAAAGCAATCAAGGAATTTAATATTGATGTGGAAAAATCATATATGATTGGAGATAGAGTGACAGATTTGATACCAGCTGATAAATTGGGATTTAAGACAGTTTTGGTGGAAACAGGTTACGGATTAAAAAATATCGAAAAATTGAAGGAAAATAATTTAAAAGCAGAAATATCCAAAAATATTTTAGATTTTGCAGAAAAATTAAATAATGAACGGAAGTGATGTATTAAGAAAATATATAGTTAATTTCAAAGAAATTTTATTTTTAATAATATATTTAAAAAAAATATTAACCAAGATAACTCTAAGAAAGTGTGATTATATCTATTTTTTAGAAATATTATTTTTTAAAAAATTTGAATTACATATTGTAATAAATATAAGAAAAAGGTATAGAATAATGTGAAAGCATAAAAATCTTAAATTTGAAAAAAGTAATAAAAAGTGGTATAATTAAAATGGTAAATATTAACGTATTAAATTTAATGAAAAGAGAAAATTCATGAAATTAAAGAAGAATATTATGATTAGAATTGTATATTTAGTACTATTGTATGTTCTATATACATTTTTATTAAAAAAATTTAACTATACGATAAAATATTTGACAACTTTTTTATTTTTAATATTTATATTTATTCAATTTATATTTGGACAATTAGATTTTTATGTGGAAAGATTTAGACTAAAAGGTATATTCATTAACTTCATAATAGATTTTATCTTTTTTGGAACATTCTTTGTGTTTTTAAAAAGATTTAATATTATTTGGGTATTTAGTGCAGTATTCCTTTTTCAAATATGTTTTAGAGCCATAGCAAGTTTTAAGTATATGAAAAAAAAGAATGTATTGATATTTGGATCTAATCACATAAAAAATAATGTTCAGGGGGATTTGATAAGTAATTTGGATTATAACTATGTGGGATATGTATCAAATAATAAAAGTAGGGCTACTAGATATTTAAAAGGAAATTATGAAGAGTTGGAAAAAGTGGTGAAAGAAAATGAGATAGATATGATAGTTATAGTTAAAGATATGAGAAGTGATAGTTTTAAAAAGTATTTGAAACGATTATTTTCTTTAAAAACTAGTGGAATAAAGATTTTGAGTTATGACGAGTTCAATGAAAGTATACAAAAGAAAATAGATGTAAGTAAAATCAATGAACAGTGGCTATTAGAATCAAATGGATTTGACATTTTGAATAATCAAAGTCAAAAGAATGCGAAAAGAGCTTTGGACTTAGTAATCGCAATAGGATTGCTAATATTGGTAAGTCCAATTTGCCTTTTATCAGCAATTATTATAAAAATTGAGTCTAAAGGTCCAATAATTTTTAAACAAACTCGTATCGGTGAAAATATGAAAAAATTTAAAGTTTATAAATTTAGAAGTATGAAATTACACGACATTTCAAAGGCACCTAAATACGCTGGAGAAAATGACGATAGAATAACAAAATTTGGTAAATTTATGAGAAAAACTCGAATAGATGAGTTACCACAACTTTTTTGCATTATAAAAGGAACGATGAGCTTTGTAGGACCAAGACCTGAATGGGATGTACTAGCAGAAGAATACGAAAAAAAAATTCCATATTATAATTTGCGACATATGATAAAACCTGGACTAACAGGATGGGCACAAGTAATGTATCCTTATGGTGAAAATATTGAAGATGCAAAAAGAAAGTTAGAATATGATTTGTATTATTTGAAACATCAAGATTTCATTATGGATGTTTTAGTAATTATGAAGACAGCTAAAGTTGTGCTGTTTGGAAAAGGAAAATAAATTAAATATTAATAAATGGAGGAATTTTATGAAAGGAATTATTTTAGCAGGAGGAAGTGGGACAAGACTGTATCCTCTAACAAAAGCTATTTCAAAACAGATTATGCCGATATATGATAAACCTATGATTTATTATCCTTTGTCGGTATTAATGTTAGCAAATATAAGAGAAATATTGATTATTTCTACTCCTAGAGATTTACCAGTGTTTGAGGAATTATTAGGTGATGGAAGTCAATTGGGAATTAAGTTGGAATATAAGGTTCAAGAATATCCGAATGGACTGGCAGAAGCTTTCATCATTGGTGAAAAATTTATAGGAGATGACAGTGTTTGCTTAATTTTAGGAGATAATGTGTTCTATGGAGCAGGTTTTTCTGGATTAGTAGAAGAAGCTGCAAAATTAAAAGAAGGAGCAGTAGTATTCGGATATCCTGTAAAAGATCCAAGAGCGTATGGAGTAGTAGAATTTGATAAAAACGGGAAGGCAATTTCATTAGAAGAAAAGCCAGAAAATCCTAAATCAAATTATGCAATACCAGGATTGTATTTTTATGATAATACTGTAGTAAAAAAATCTAAATCAATAGAACCTTCAGCAAGAGGAGAATTAGAAATTACTGCAGTAAATGAGGAATACCTAAAAGAAGGTAAATTGAATGTAAAACAACTAGGAAGAGGAGTAGCTTGGCTTGATACAGGAACTCATGAAGCTTTATTGGAAGCAGCAAACTTTGTCCAAACTGTGCAAAATAGACAAGGGTTGTATATTGCTTGCCTTGAGGAGATTGCTTATCAGAAGAATTGGATAAGTGAAGCGAAATTGAACAGATTAGCTGAACCAATGATAAAAACAGCGTATGGACAATATTTGATTGGTTTAAGAAAGTGAGAATGTAATGGAGTTATTTAAATATAAAGATCTTATAAAAGAATTAGTTATTAGAGATATAAAAGTTAAGTATAAAAAATCAGTTTTGGGAATATTATGGAGTGTTTTAAATCCACTTTTGATGATGATTGTTCTTTCAATTGTTTTTTCAGAAATTTTTAAATCTTCAACTAAAAATTTTCCTTTATATCTTATTACTGGGCAAGTAATTTTCAACTTTTTTTCTGAAGCTACTAATATGTCTATGATGTCAATACTTGGAAATGGTGGTCTTATAAAAAAAGTTTATTTGCCTAAGTATATTTTTCCACTTTCAAAAACTTTATTTGGATTAGTGAATTTAATTTTTTCTTTAATTGCGGTATTTATAGTTATTTTGTTTACAAAACAGCGGATAGGGATATCTAGTTTTTTTATTCCTTTATTATTTATATATGTTACAATATTTAGTTTAGGAATTGGATTTATTCTTTCAAGCACAGCAGTATTTTTTAGAGATATACTTCATTTGTATAGTATTTTATTAATAGTTTGGAATTATCTTACACCAGTTTTTTATCCTTTGGAAATAGTACCTAATAAATATAGAAGTTTTATTTTTTTAAATCCTATGACTTATTATGTTGATTATTTTAGAAAAATCTTATTGTATAATGAAATTCCAGATTTAAATTTGAATCTTATATGTCTTTTTGTTTCAATAATATCCTTTGTAATAGGATTATTAATTTTCAGAAAAAATCAAAATAAATTTATTTTATTTATATAGTACATACAATAAAAGCGAGGTATATGAATGATTGAGTTAAAAAATGTCAGTTTAAAATATAATATGAATAAAGAAAAAATATTTTCTTTCAAAGAGTATATTATAAAACTTATAAAAAATGAACTGAATTATGAAGAGTTTTGGGCATTAAAAGATATAAATCTAAAAATAGAAAAAGGTGAAGTTGTTGGTTTAGTAGGGTTTAATGGAGCGGGAAAAAGTACACTTTTAAAAATTATTTCTCAAATAATAGAACCTACAACAGGAATAGTAAAAGTTAATGGAAGGATATCACCACTTATAGAATTGGGTACAGGATTTGATTTTGATTTGACAGCTAGAGAAAACATATATCTTAATGGTTACATATTAGGATATAATAAGAAATTTATTGATAAGAATTTTACAGAAATAGTTGAATTTGCAGAACTTAATGAATTTATTGATGTTCCATTAAAAAATTTTTCTTCTGGAATGGTAGCAAGATTAGGATTTTCGATATCTACTATTGTAAAGCCTGATATTTTGATAGTAGATGAAATTTTATCAGTTGGTGATTTTAAATTTCAGGAAAAAAGTTTAAATAAAATAAAATCTATGATAAAAGATGGAGTAACAGTACTTATGGTTTCTCATTCAATAGATCAGATAGAAAAAATGTGTGATAGGGTAGTTTGGCTTGAAAATGGAAGTATAAAAAAAATAGGATTAACAAGTGAAATATGTAAAGAATATAAAAATAGTTAAATTTAGGAGGATTCAATGAAGATATTAGTGACAGGTGCTAATGGTTATATAGGGAAAAATGTTGTAAAATGGTTATTAGATAATGGAAATGATGTTTTAGCAGTGGATATTAACTTGGATAAGGTTGATGAAAGAGCAGAAAAATTAACTGTTAATTTATTTGAAAATACTGATGAATATTTAGAAATGTTTGAAGAAATCGATGTTTGCATTCATTTAGCTTGGAGAAATGGATTTGTTCACAATTCAATAACGCATCTTCAAGATATACCGAAGCATTATGAGTTTTTAGAGAAAATAGTTAAAATTGGAATAAAAAATATAAATGTTATTGGAACAATGCATGAAATAGGATATTGGGAAGGAGAAGTAAATGAAAATACTCCAACGAATCCTGTTTCTTTTTACGGAATAGCCAAAAATGCATTAAGACAATCACTAAAAGTTTTAGAGAAATCTGAAAATATTGAATTAAAATGGTTAAGAGTTTATTATATTCAAGGAGATGACAGAAATAATAATTCAATTTTTGCAAAAATTCTTCAAAAAGAAGAAGAGGGAGCGGAGAAATTTCCTTTTACTACAGGAAAAAATAAATATGATTTTATAAATGTGTTTCAATTAGCTGAGATGATTTCAAAAGCATCTTTACAAACTGAAATAAAAGGAATTATAAACTGCTGTTCGGGTAAAGCAATTAGCCTAAAAGATAAAGTTGAAAGTTTTTTATTGGAAAATAATTTGAAAATAAAATTAGAATATGGAATTTTTCCTGATAGAGAATATGATTCTCCTGCATTGTGGGGAAATAATAAAAAAATAAATAGAATATTGAATAAAGGAGAATAAAAAATTGAAGAGAGTAGCAATATATTTTTTCTATGATAAAGATGGAATAGTTGATGGATATGTTGATTATTTTTTAGAAGATTTAAAAAAAAATTTAGATAGATTAATAGTTGTATGTAATGGAAAATTAACTTCTGAAGGAAGAAAGAAATTTTCTAAATACACTAGTGAAATAATTGTGAGAGAAAATAAAGGATTTGATGTTTGGGCATATAAAGAAGGAATAGAATATATTGGTTGGGATAATTTAAAAAATTATGATGAATTAATCATGTTAAATATGACTATAATGGGACCTATTTATCCATTTAAAGAAATGTTTGATGAAATGGATAGCAGAAAAGATCTTGATTTTTGGGGAATAACAAAGTTTCATAAATTTTCAGTTGATCCGTGGGGCTTAATACAGTATGGATATATTCCAGAACACATACAATCTCACTTTATAGCAGTTAGGAAACCAATGTTAGAAAGCTATGAATTTAAACAGCATTGGGAAAAAATGAGGATGATAAATACATATTTTGAAAGTGTTTCCTATCATGAATCTATTTTTACGAAAAAATTTAACGATAAAGGATTTAAATCAGATACTTATGTAAATAGTAATGATTTAAAAGATTTTACGGATCATCCAATAATAGATTATCCTAAAAAAATAATAAAGGAGGATAAATGTCCTATTTTCAAAAGAAGATCTTTTTTTAATTCTTATGATGATTTTTTGACACGTGGCATGGGAAGATCATCTCTAGAATTGTTTAAATATATTGAAAAAAATACAAATTACGATGTAAACCTTATATGGGATAACATATTAAGAGTTGAAAATATGTACGATATAAAAAATACTTTACATCTTAATTATAATCTTCCATCAGATTATAGCTTATTAGAAGATAATAAATCACAAAAAATAGGATTATTTTTTCATATTTATTTTGAAGATTTGATCGAAGAATGTTTTCATTATGTTTCAAATGTCCCTGAGTATACAGACATATTTATAACAACAGATGAAGAAAATAAAAAAATAAAAATAGAAAACAAATTTTCAAAACTAAAAAATAAAGTAGATGTCAAAGTGATAGAAAATAGAGGAAGAGATGTAAGTGCTTTTCTAGTTCCGAATAGAGAAGAGATTTTAAAATATGATATAGCGTGTTTTGCTCATGATAAAAAAACAAAGCAACTTCATCCTGAATTAAAAGGTGAAGAGTTTAAATATAAATGTCTTGAAAATATATTGGGAAATAAAAATTTTGTTAACAATATAATAGATTTATTTATTAAAAATCCTAGATTAGGATTACTGTCTCCACCAGCTCCTAATCATGCAGAATTCTATGGAAATCTTGGAAGAGAATGGGGAGAAAATTATGATATAACAATAGAACTTTTAAAAGATTTAAATATCAAATCAAATGTTGACAAAAGCAAGGCCCCAATTGCACCTTATGGAACAATGTTTTGGTTTAGACCAAAAGCAATGAAAAAATTATTAGAAAAAACTTGGGTGTATAAAGATTTTCCTGAGGAACCAAATAAAATAGATGGGACAATATTACACGCAATAGAAAGAGCCTATCCTTTTGTTGTTCAAGAAGCTGGATTTTATTCGGCGAATGTCTTAAATGAAGAATTCTCAAGAATAGAAATGACAAATTTAGGATTTATGCTTTCATCACTAAATAAAACATTGTATTCAAATAAATTATTCCAGCATTATGGAATGCAATATTTTTTATTAGATTTTATGAAAAAAACTTTGGGTGGGAAATTAAAATTTCGTAATCTTTTAAAAATGTTTATTATTTCTAAAATGCCAGAAGGAATGAGAAATTTTTTAATAAAAGTTAGAAATAAATTTAGAAGGAGAAAAAAATGAAAATTAAAAGAAAAATTGGATTATTTTATATATTTATTTTTTATGTTATATTTATTATGACTTTAAATTATCCTAATCATCCTGATGAATACATGTATTCTTATATCTTTGGAACAGATATAAGAATATCTTATCCATTACAATTATTAATTTCTTTAAAAAAAATGTATTTTGAATGGTCTGGTAGAATTATTTCAAATTTTTTACAGCAGTTTTTTATATTTATAGGAAAAGATAGTTTTGTTGTATTAAATTCATTTATTTTTATTTTTATTTTATTTTTTAGTTCTAAATTTATATTAAAGATTTTAAAGATAGAAAATAAATTTAGTGAATTTGATATTTTAAAAATAAATCTATTAATTTTAATGGGAGTTTGGTTTTATGTTCCTGCATTCTCACAAGATTTTATTTGGATGGTAGGAAGTCTTAATTATGCTTGGCCATTACTCTTAAATATTATTTTATTCTATTATTTTATTGAAAACAAAGATGAAAAAAATTTAGATTGGAAATATATTTTATTGTTACTTTTAGTTGCTATTTCAAATGAAAGTGGTGTTATATTTACAGGTCTTTTTATGTTTCTAGAAATATTTCTAGAAATATTGGAATATGGTAAATGCTCTCGAAATAAAATAAAATCACTTGTATACTTTTTTCTATTTTCGTTAATACAAGTATTAGCTCCTGGAAATATGTCAAGAATAAAGAATGAGAGTACAGAATTTTTTCCAAAAAATACAATATCTGAAAAATTTTTTTATATAGTTAAATTAAAAGAATTTAGAATATTGATGATTTTAATAATAGTTTTCATTTTATTAATTTTTATTTTTAAATTAAGAAAAATTAAAATTCCAATATCGTTATTAATTACTTCTATTCTAAATTTAATAGTTTTTATTTTTATCTTACCTAGAAATGAAAATAGAGCTCTTTTATATCCTATTTTTGGATTAATATTATTTTTAACAATTTTAATGTATCAAATTTTAAATGAAATTAAATACAAATATCAAATAATAATTATATTAATAATAAGCTCATTTTTATTAATTTCTGTAATTAAAATATTAAATTACTATAGTGTAGAAATAAAATATTTGGAATCTATAAGAAAAACACAATTAGATTATTATAAATCTAGAGAAGAAAAAGAAATAGTTTTAGAAAAATATAGTAGTAAAATAAATAATATTCCTTATCGATATCAGGCTTTTGATTTTTTAGAAACTTCTCCAGAGTCATTTGCAAATTTAAAGATAGGGAAATATTTTGGATTTGATAAATTATATGCAGTAGAAAATGGTAAAAAATTACTAGTTGTAAATTTTACACCTGAGAGTGACATTAAAACTTTGAGGTTTGATATGTACGGTATTGGATATTCTGCTTTGTATAATTTTGATAAAAAAAATTTAAAAAATAATTCTTTATTTTTAGAAATTCCAAAAGAAGTAAATCGAATAGATATACGAGGACATAATTTCATAATAAAAAATATAAAAATTTTGAAAATCTTAGATGGAAAAGAATTTGAAAGTAATGAAAATATAAGAACTATAGAAATCAGATAAAGATAGATTGTAAAGTAAAAGTTATGGAGAATAAAATGAAGAAATTAACAATAATTGCACCAATGTATAATGAAGAAAGTCTAGTTTCAAAATATTGTGAACAAGTTTTTAAAGATTTAAAGTCATTAGAAAAAAATTATGATATAGAGATTTTAATGATAAATGATGGATCTAAAGATAGTACTTGGAAACAAATGAATGAAATGTATAAAAAATATTATCCTAAAATAAGTTTGATTAATTTATCAAGGAATTTTGGATTAGAAGGAGCTATAAATGCGGGGTTAGAGAAGGCAAAAGGAAATATTGTGATAGCCATGGATGCAGATTTACAAGATCCACCTTCAGTAATATTGGAATTAGTAAAAAAATATGAAGAAGGTTATGATGTTGTTATAGCAAAAAGAAAAAAAAGGAAAAGTGATACATTTTTTAAAAGATTTTCAGCAAATTTATATTATAAAATTTCAGATAAGTTATCTGGAAAATTAAAATTAGAAAGAAATGCCGCTAATTTTAGATTACTTTCTAGAAAAGTAGTTAATGAATTGAATAAATTAGAAGAAAAAAATAAAGTATTTAGAGTAACAGTTCCATTTGTAGGAATGAAAACAGCGATAGTAGAGTATGATAGAGACCAAAGATTTTCAGGAAAAACAAAATATAATTTATTTAGTATGACAAGATATGCACTAGATGGTATTACAAGTATTTCTATAGAACCATTAAGAAAGATTTTTACAATTTCTATATTTTCATCAATAGCAACAATATTATTATTAATTTTATCAATAATAAATTATAATCAAAAATTATATATCTTAGGATTTATAATAGGAGTTTTTTCAACTATGATATTGGTAAGTTTAACAATAATTGGCGAATATGTAGGACAAATAATGGTAGAAAGTAAAAGAAGGCCAATTTCAATTATAGATGATTATAAAACACCAAATAATATTGAAAAATAGAAGGAGGATATTATGAAATATGTAAGAGTAGGTAAATCAGGATTAAAAATTACAGAAATAACATTTGGAACAGCTTTAACAGTAGGTACAGAATTTGATGAGGAGAAAAGAGTATCAGATTTAATTGATACTGCTTGGAATTTAGGAATACGATCATACGATACTTCAAATAATTATGGAGAAGCAGAGATTTTGTTAGGGAGAGCATTGAAAAAATATAAGAGAGAAGAATATGTAGTATCAACAAAGGGCTCTTGGCCTATAGGAGAAACACCTTTTCATAGAGGGCTTTCACGAAAGCATATTTTATGGGCAATAGAAGAATCATTAAAAAAATTAGAATTAGATTATGTTGATTTATATTATGCACACAGATATGATCCAGAAGTTTCAATGGAAGAAATTATAAGAACATTTAATTATCTTATAAACACAGGAAAAATAAGATATTGGGCAACATCTGAATGGCCACTGGAAGCATTAAAAGAGTGTCATAAAGTATGTGATAAATTGAAATTAGAAAAACCAATTTTAGAACAAAGTATATATTCTTATGCAATAACCAAGATTGAAAAAAATGGAGTAAAAGATTTTTGTGATAAAAATGGAGTTGGTTTGTTAGGTTTTTCGCCATTAGCTCAAGGATTATTAACAGGAAAATACAAAAAAGAAATTCCAAAAGATTCTAGAATTGCAAAAAGTAAAAAAATAAATTATTCTAAAACATTAGATATTTATAATCAGAATAAAAAAAGAATAGATAAGTATTTAGATATTTGTGAAAAATACAAAGTAAAGGCTCATTATGTTGCTCTTCAATGGGTATTAAGAAAAAATATTTTTCCTGTTATGGGAGCAAGTAAACCAGAACAATTGATCGATAATATAAATGCGCTAACAGTAGAAATACCAGAAAAATTATGGGAAGAATTAGAAAATATAAATGAAGAATAGAGGTAATTTATGAAATTATCAATTTCAAATATAGCTTGGGATACATCAAATGATATTAAAATTTATGATTTGATTAAAAAATATGGATTTGAAGGATTAGAAATAGCTCCGACTAAAATTATGGGGAAAGATCCATATGAAAAATTAAAAGAAATTAAAGAATGGAAAGAAAAAATAAAAAAAAGATATAATTTAAGAATTTCATCAATGCAATCAATTTGGTTTGGAAGAACTGAAAATTTATTTGATTCAAAAGAAGAAGAAAATATATTAATTGATTATACAAAAAAAGCTATTGATTTTGCAAATGTAATAGAATGTAAAAACTTGGTATTTGGTTCTCCTAAAAATAGAAATGTAAATAATGGTAAAAATAGTGAAAATCAAATAGAGATTTTTGAGACGTTGGGAGAATATGCTTATAAAAAAAATACAGTAATAGGAATGGAAGCAAATCCCAAAATATATAATACAAATTATATTAATGATACAAAATCGGCATTAAAGTTAGTAAAAAAAATAAATTCAAAAGGATTCTTATTAAATTTAGATTTAGGAACTATGATTTTGAATAATGAGAATTTATTAGAAATTTTACGAGGTAATATAAGTTATATAAATCATGTTCATATTAGTGAACCATGGCTAAAAATTATAGAAAAAAGAGAAATGCATAAAATATTAAGAAATATACTATTAGAAGAAAATTATAAAGGATTTGTTTCTATTGAAATGGCAAAAATTGATGAAATAAAAAAAATCGAAGATGTAGTCAAATATGTTAAAAAAATTTTTGGATAATTTCATAAGATAATAAAATAATAAAAATTTAAGGAGAAGTATTCAAATAAAATTTTATATTTGAAAAATTAGATATGAAAAAATATGACAAAATAATAATAGGAGCAGGAATATATGGAATGTATGCTGCAAAACGAAGTTTAGAAAAAAATCCTAATGAAAAAGTATTAATACTAGAAGTAGAAAAAGAACCATTTAATAGGGGATCTTATATAAATCAAGCAAGACTTCATAATGGTTATCATTATCCAAGATCTTTTTCTACGGCATCAAAATCTGCAAAATATTTTAATAGATTCTATAATGATTTTAAAAAGGGGATCAATGATAAATTTGAAAAAATTTATGCGGTAGCCTCTGATTATAGTTGGGCTAACGGAGAACAATTTCAAAAATTTTGTGATAATTTAAATGTAAGATGTGATGAAATTCCTAAAGGAAAATTTTTTAATAAAAATACTATTGATAAGGCATTTTTGACACAAGAGTATTCATTTGATGCTAAGATAATTGGAAAAATATTGTATGAAGAATTAGTAAAATTAGAATGTAATTTTAAATTTGAAACGAAAATAGTGGGAATAAAAAAAGAAGAGAAAGAATATGTATTTAAAACTTCAAATGGAGAAATATATTCAGCACCATTCGTTTTAAATGCAACTTATGCAGGAATTAATATAATTCATGATTTTTTAGGATTTGAATATTTACCAATAAAATATGAATTTTGTGAAGTAATCTTATGTGAAGTTTCAGATAATATTAAAAATGTTGGATTAACAGTTATGGATGGACCTTTTTTCTCATTGATGCCATTTGGATTAACAGGTTATCATTCTATAACAACTGTTTCAAGAACACCACATTTTACAAATTATGAAAATTTACCACCGTATGACTGTTGTGGAGATGTAGAAAAGCAAAAACATCCTGAACATTCAAAAGGTTGTATTCATTGTGGAATTTTTCCAGAAACGGCATTTGAAGAAATGGTTCAAATTGCTAAGAAATATCTGAATGAAGACATTGAAATAAAATATGTTAAGTCATTGTATACAATAAAACCTATTTTAGTTGCTTCTGAAATAGATGACTCAAGACCAACAATTATAAAACAGTATTCTCAAAGTCCAGATTTTTACACAGTATTTTCTGGGAAAATAAATACAATGTATGATTTAGATGAAATATTATAATAGTATGGAGGAAAAAATGATAAAAAATTTGGAACAAAATTATGTGTCAGTTGTTTTAGTCATAAATGATGATGATGATAGCCAAGTGGAAAAAAAGATAAAGGAAATAAAAAAAGTTTTAGATAATAATTTTAAGAGCAGTGAAATTGTAATAGTAGATAATACAACTAAAGTAGATTCTCTAGAGTCATTGAAATCTTTAAACTTTAAACATACAGAAATTAAGTTACCTATAAAACATAGAACACAACAGGCTTTAAATGCAGGAACTGCAATAGCAATAGGAGATTATATTGTTGAAATAGAAGATATTTCTTTTGATATAGACTACAATAAAATAATTGAAATGTATAGAAAAAGTCAAGAAGGATATGACTTTGTATTTTTAACACCAAAAAAATCAAGAAGATCTTCAAAAATATTTTATAATATTTTAAATAAATATTTTAAAAATTCATTTAATGAAGATATTAATTCATCTGTTATGACTTTATCATCAAGAAGAGGTCAAAATAAAGTAGCAGAAGTAGGAAAAAGAATTATTAATAGAAATGTTGCATATGTTCTTTCAGGATTGAAAAGTTCTTATATAGTAGTAGATATGGATTATAAAAATAATAGAGGATTTTCAGAAAATTTAATGTTAATGTTTGATACATTAATTTATTACACAGATGCAATTATGTTATTTACTCAAAGATTAGCTTTTGGATTTTTTATATTATTTGGATTAGGAGTAATTTATAGTATAATCACAAAAATTGTAAGAGAGACAGTAGAAGGATGGGCATCATTATTTATAATATTGAACTTAGGATTCTTTGGTATATTCTTTATTTTAAGTATTGTAATAAGATATTTACATCATATTTTACAAAATTCATTAAATACAAAAGATTATATTTATAGATCTGTAGATAAAAAATAAGTTGGTGAAATATGAGTTTGATAAAAAAGTTAGCAAATAAGGAGACAGTTTTATATCTTATTTTTGGAGTATTAGCGACAGTTTTAAATATAGTTTTGTTTTATTTATTTATAAATGTTTGGAAAATTTCAACAGGATTAGGAAACATAATTGATACAATTGTCTGTATTTTATTTCAATATTTCACTAATAGAATATGGGTTTTTGAAAGCAAAAATACTGGTAAAGAAGCTATAAAAGAATTTATACAATTTATATTAGCAAGAGGAGTGACTGCAATTATTGATCAGATTTTTGTTGTAGTTGGAATAGATTTTTTTGTAGCAAAGTATATTATTTTTAGTCAACAGAAAATCTTTAGTGTAGGAATTAAAATCTTATCTAATATTATAGTAATTGTGTTAAATTATATTTTTTCAAAGATATTTGTTTTTAAAGAAAATTAAATTAAAAATTATATTTTAAATTACACTTTTAATAAAATAATTTAAGCATAAATTGTAGTTAAATAAAAAAATAATAATAAGAAAAGGAAGAAATGGATAATAAAAAAATACCTGCAACTGTAATCTGGTACAACCCAGATACTGAAAATATAGAAAATATAAAAACATACATCGATTATGTAGAAAAAGTATATATAATTGATAATTCAATGAATAATAATAAAAAATTATGTAGCAGTTTGAATAATAATAAAATAGAATATGTGTATAATAAGAAAAATCTTGGAATTGCAAAAGCATTAAATTTAGCTTGTGAAAAGGCTATTTCTGATGGATTTAAATGGATATTAACAATGGATCAGGATAGTTCATTTAGTTCAAATGATATAAATGAATATTTTAAATCTTTTGATAATATAGAAAAGAAAAATACTGGTATTTTTTCGCCTAAACATATCTTAAAAAATGACATTAATAAAATTAGAGATGATAAGAAATTTCTAGAAATTGATCATGTGATGACTTCTGGGAATTTGTTAAATTTGTCTGCTTGGGAAAAGATTGGGAAATTTGATGAAAATCTTTTTATTGATGAAGTTGATAGTGAAATTTGTTTTAGAATGATAGAAAATGATTATAAAGTTATACAAATGAATAGAATAAAAATGTTTCATGAATTAGGTAGCCTTGAGAAAAGAAATTTTTTTATAAAGAAAATTTCTGTATTAAATCATAATTATATTCGGAAATATTATATTATGAGAAATAAATTTTATATGTTTAAAAAATATAAAAAATATAGAATAAGGTATGTTTATTATATCTTAAATGATTTTTTTAAAGTTATTTTTTATGAAAAAGATAAGTTAAGAAAGTTAAAGTATATGTTTAGGGGAATTAATGACTTTTTTAAAAATAAAATGGGTGAATTAGATGATAAAAAATAAAAAAATAGATATTCTTATGGCAACTTATAATGGTGAAAAATATTTGTCTGAACAGATAGATTCGATTGTTGGTCAGACGTATCAGAATTGGAATTTATTGATACGAGACGATAATTCCAGTGATGGAACGTTACAAATTTTGGAAAAATATGAAAAATTAGATAGAAGAATTAAAATTTTACGTGATAATAGAGGAAATCTAGGAATTGTGAAAAATTTTGAAGAACTATTAAAAAATTCAGAATCGGAACTTATAATGTTTTCAGATCAAGATGATATTTGGTTAGAAAATAAATTAGAAGTATATTTAAAAACGATAGAAAAAGCAAGATTAAAAAATATTTTAATTCATTCTGATGCTATTTTATTTTCTGAAAATAAAACCAATATTTTAAAAGAAACTTTTATTTCAAAAAAAGCAATAAGAAAGGGATTGGAAAATGTTTTTTTTAATTATTTTGTGCAAGGTGCTACTATTTTAATTTCAAAAGAAATAAAAAATTTTATTTTACCCTTTCCTGAAGAAGTTTATTTACATGACAGGTATATTCATCTTGTGTCAGAATTGTTCTTTGAACGAATCTTTATAAAGGGATCTTTAATCTATTATAGACAACATAGTAATAATCAAATTGGTGCAAAAAATACACTAAAAAAACTACTTTCAAAAAGATATTTTGACAAGAAGGACTATGAATTAATAAAAGTAATATATAATAATTATTCTGATATTCTATCAAATGACAAAAAAAAATTAATTGAAGAATATTTTGAGATAACAGACATAAAAAAAACTAGATTTAATAGATTTCTTAAACTAAAAAAATCTAAAATAAATATGCCACTTAAGAAACAAATTTCTTTTTTAATAAAAGGATAAAATAAAAGACTGGACTTATTCTAGTCTTTTTTGTATAATATACTAAACTAATAAGATAAATTTAAAAAATTATAATTTTGATCATTAAATACTTTAAAAATCTTCGCCAAAGAGAGGAGAAAATAAATTTGAATAAATATTCTCAAAATAATAAATTGAAAATACTATTAACCGGATCTAACGGACAATTAGGACATGATTTCCAAAAGTTATTTAGTAATTCAAATATAAAATATATATCAACTGATTATCAAGAATTAAATATAATAGATAGTAATGAGTTAGAAAATTTTTTTAAAAATAATAATGATTTTACCCATATAATAAATTGTGTGGGATATAACGATGTAGATGAAGCTCAAAATGGTGATAAAACTTTTTTATTGAATGAAAAGGCTCCTCAAAAAATAGCTGAATTTGCAAAAAAAATGAATGCGATATTTGTGACTTATTCTACAGATTTTGTATTTGATGGGAGGAAAAATATTCCTTACATTGAAGAAGATATTCCAAATCCGCTTTCCAAATATGGAATTTCAAAACATGAAGGAGAAAAAATGGTTTTGGATACTTGGAGAAAGTCTTTTGTAATACGAACTTCATGGCTTTTTGGAATAGGTGGAAATAATTTTAATAAACAAGTTCTTAACTGGAGTAAAATGCGTGATAAATTAAGTATTGTAGATGATCAGGTTTCTGCACCAACTTATTCAATGGATTTAGCCGAATTTTCATGGAAATTAATCCAAACTGAAAAATTTGGATTGTATCACATTACAAATGATGGAATTGCGAGTAAATATGACCAAGCTAAGTATGTTTTGGAAAAAATTGGTTGGAAGGGAATGTTAGGAAGGGCTAAAACGGTTGATTTCAATCTTCCTGCAAAACGACCAGCTTATTCAAAATTGGATTCTAGCAAGGTAGAAAAGCTACTAGGAGAAAAGATTCCTACATGGCAGTCGGGAATTGATAGATTTCTTGAAGAAATGAAGGAAAATGGAGAATTGTAAAATAGAATTTTTATTGAGAAAGGCTAGATTTGTTCTAGTCTTTTTTGTATAATAGAGGTGAACGTATGTTAGAAGTTGTAGGGAATTTTAGAAAGGAAATGAAGAAAATATGAAAAAGAAGAAAAAATTGCCGATTGGAGTATCGAATTTTAAAGATATAATTGAAAAAAATTATTATTATTTTGATAAAACGAGATTTATAGAAGATATTTTGGAAGATGGAGCACAAGTAAAACTGTTTACTCGCCCAAGAAGATTTGGAAAAACGTTGAACATGTCGATGTTGAAGTATTTTTTTGATGTTAAGAATAAAGAAAAAAATAGGAAGTTATTTGAGAATTTGGAAATTTCTAAAAGTGAATATTTTGGAGAACAGGGGAAATATCCAGTAATTTCAATTTCGTTTAGGAATTATGATGAGGAAAATTGGGAAGAAGGATTTAAAACAATAAAGACAACAATTGCTAATGCGTATGCGGAACATAAAATTTTGATGGATAATTTAGATAAAAGGGAACTAGAGAAATTTGAGAGTATTTGGCTAGAAAAAGACGAAGGAGATTGGAAAAATTCGTTACGAAATTTGGTGCAATATTTGTATGAATATTATGGGAAAAAAGTAGTAGTGTTGATAGATGAATATGATCAGCCGATAATAGACTCATATATTAAGGGATATTATGATAAAGTCATCAGTTTTTTTAAAAGTTTTTATGGATTGGTTTTGAAGGATAATGAATATCTTGAAATGGGAGTTATGACTGGTATTTTAAGGGTTGCGAAAGAGAATATTTTTTCAGGATTGAATAATTTGAAGGTTCATACGATTTTAGATGATAAGTTTACGGAATATTTTGGTGTTGTTGAAACTGAGGTTGTACAAGCTTTGGAAGATTTTGATTTAGAGTATGAATTGGATGATGTTCAAAAATGGTATAATGGATACTTATTTGGCGATAAAAAAGTATACAATCCTTGGTCAATTATCAATTTTTTAAGTGATAAAAAATTAAGACCATATTGGGTAAACACGAGTGGAAATGGATTAATAAGATTATATTTGGAAAAATTAAAAAACGATATTTTTGATGATTTTTCAAAATTATTGAAAGGAGAAAGTATTGTAAAAAGAATAAATGATAATATGACTTTTCAAAATTTAGAAGCAAATTTTAGTAAAAATATTTGGAATTTATTTTTTCATAGTGGATATTTAACTTTGACAAAAGAATATGATGTGATGAAAAAAAGTGCTAGTATAAAAATTCCGAATAAAGAAATTTCAGAAATGTTTTCTGAAATGTTTATTGAAGTGTATTTTGAGGATACTGATAGTTTTTTAGATATGACAGATGCGTTAAAGAATGGGGACATTGATAAATTTAGAGTAGAATTAAATAAAATTTTATTGGAAAATACTGGGATATTTGATGTGATTGGAGTTCATAAGGAACAATTTTATCATGGATTGATGTTAGGATTAGTTTTAATGTTGAAGAATGAGTATGAAATTACATCAAATGGTTTTGCTGGAAAAGGTCGATATGATTTATTGTTGAAACCTAAAAATATTTTGGAAGAACAAGAAGGAATTATTTTTGAATTGAAAATTATTAATATTGATAATTCAAAATTAAATTTGGAGGAAATTCATAAAAAACTTAAAAATGAGTGTGAGATTGCGTTGAAACAAATTGAAGAAAAAGAATATGTTTCAGTTCTAAGAAATGCTGGGATTGAGAAAGTTTTGAAAATTGGAATTGCATTTTATGGGAAAGAATTTGAGGTGAAGTTTGAGAGGAAATAAAAATACTATATGAAGGTAGAGGAGAAAATAAATTTAGATTGTGAAGAATTATAAAATTTTGTTACTTCTTTGAGCTATTTTTGTTTGTAAAAAGTTAAAAATATGGTACAATTAAAAGAGATCTCTAAAAAAGTTTTAAAGGTAATAAAAATAATTTTAAAAAGAGATTTTTTTGATAAAATTATGTTAAAAAAGTGTAAATTCAAATAAAAAAAGAAAAAGGAGAAATTTATGAAAAGAATAAGAAAAGCAGTAATACCTGCAGCAGGACTAGGAACAAGAGTGTTGCCAGCGACAAAGGCCCAGCCTAAAGAAATGTTAGTTATTGTAGATAAACCAGCATTGCAGTATTTGGTTGAGGAATTGATTGCTTCTGGGATTGAAGAGATTCTTATTGTTACGGGGAGAAATAAGGATTCAATTGAAAATCATTTTGATTATTCGTTTGAGTTGGAAAAAACATTGGAGGAAAAAGGGAAATTAGAGCTTTTGAAAGTAGTCGATGATATTTCAAAATTGGCGAATATTTATTATGTGAGGCAGAAGAAACCGTTAGGATTGGGACATGCAATTGGATGTGCGGAAGCTTTTGTTGGAGATGAACCATTTGTAGTGGTGTTGGGTGATGATATTATTTATACTGATGAGAGTAAAGGTGAGACTCCTGTTACGAAACAATTGATTGATAAATATGTTGAATTGAATGGCGGAAATATTTTGGGAGTTCAAGAGGTAGCTGAAAAAGATGTTGATAAATATGGGATTGTTAAGCCTTTAGAAACAATTGATGAAAGAACAGTTGCTGTAGAAAATTTTGTGGAAAAACCATCGTTGGCAGAGGCACCTAGTAGATTAGCTGCTTTGGGAAGATATGTGTTGGAACCAGAAATTTTTGGATATTTGAAAAATACGAAGCCTGGAAAAGGTGGAGAAATTCAGTTGACGGATGCGATTTTGGATATGAAAAATGATAAAGGGAAATTGTATGCGTATAATTACAATGGATTTAGATATGATACAGGAGATAAATTTGGAATGTTTGTGGCAAATGTGGAGTTTGGGTTGAGACATCCTGAATTGAAGGATAGAGCGAAAGAATATTTGAAAGAATTGATGGGAAAATTAGATTAAATTTGGAGTTTAAAGTAATTAAATAAATGGAATTAAGAAAGGAAATAGATGAAAAAATTAGGTATATTAGTGTTAATCAGTATTTTAAGTTTAAATAGTGTAGGATTGGCGGCTAAAAAGGAGAGCAAAGTAAAAAGGGTAGTTGAGAAAATAGAAAATAAAATAAAAGGGAAAAAATCAGAAGAAAATACAGATATAAATGTGGATAATGGAATAACAACAGGAAATGAAACGATAGATAATTTAGTAAAAGATAAAACAGAAGAAATGAATACTAATAATGAAAATTCAAAAGGGAAGAAGAAAACAATATTAGGTAAAATTTTCAAAAAAGAGGATAAAGATTCTTGGCAGTTGGTGTGGAGCGATGAATTTAATGGAGATAGCTTAGATTTATCAAAGTGGTCTTACTGGGGAGATGACAATTTACCATGGAATGCTGGGAATTATTTGGATGAAAATGGAAATTTAGTAGATCAATATGGATTTAAAGCTAAACAATATTATTTAAGAGAGAATGTCGAAGAAAAAGATGGAAATTTGATTTTAGAAGTGAAGAAAGAGAATGGAAAAACAGTTGATATAAAAGGGCAACAAAGAAAGATTTTATATAGTTCAGGAGCAGTTCATACTAAAGGAAAATTTTCTGTGCAAGAAGGAAAAATTGAAATGAGAGCAGCTATGCCAAAAGGTGTAGGAACTTGGCCTGCATTTTGGTTGTGGCCAGAAAGTTATGATAGTAGAAGTACCTCAAGACCAGCTTTAGGTGAAATTGATATTTTTGAAATTTATGGTTCAGATTTAACAAAAGTAACAGGAACTGCACATGTTTTAAAAGCAGATAATACTTATAAAATGTTTACAGGTAATAGTGAAAAAATCAGAAAAAATGAGGATTTGACTAAATTTAATACCTATGCAATAGAATGGAATTCAGATGAAATTAAATGGTTATTTAACGGTAGAGTTTTCAAAAGAAGAACAATGAAACAAATGGAAAAAGAAGGCGGACAAAATCCATTTAGAGAACCCTATTTTATTATGATAAATGTAGCATTAGAAAATAAAACTGGAAGCGATGGAGATGTAGATTTTCCTACAGAAATGAAAGTAGATTATGTAAGAGTTTACAAGAAAAAATAGAAGGAGAACAATTTAGTGGAAATTAGAAAATTCAATAAGGATGAGATTAAAATATTTTCAGGTTCAGCTAGTTTAGAATTATCAAAAAAAATAGTTGAGTATTTGGGAGTAGAATTATCAGAAAATAAGATTCAAAAGTTTGCTGATGGGGAAATTTTTACAAAATCATTGGAAAGTGTTAGAGGAAGCAAGGCGTTTGTCATACAATCGACTTCTGGTAACGTAAATGAAAATATTATGGAATTGTTAATATTTATTGATGTATTGAAAAGGTCTTCAGCGAAGGAAATAATAGCTGTAATTCCGTATTTTGGATATGCTAGACAAGATAGAAAGGTTGATCCAAGAGATCCTGTTACTTCAAAATTAATTGCAAGTTTATTGTCAGCAGCTGGAGCAACTAGAATTGTTACGATGGAATTACACAGAAAGCAAGTCCAAGGATTTTTTGACATTCCGTTAGATCATGTGGAAGCGTTACCGATTTTGGCAGATTATTTTGAGAAAAAAGGTTTTTTGCAAAATGAGGATACTGTTGTTGTTGCACCAGATGTTGGTTCAGTAAAAAGAGCTAGAGAATTGGCAAAATGGCTAGAAATACCATTGGCAATAATTGAGAAAAGAAAAAATGAAGATGGCAAACACGATGTTGAAAATATAATTGGAGATGTGCATGGAAAGAAAGTTATTATAATTGATGATATGATAAATACGGCGAAAACGATAGAAATGGCAGCAGATGCGTTGATGGAAAATGGAGCAACTGAAATTTATTGTTGTGCAACACATGCGATTTTTTCTGATTTAGCTGTTGAGAAATTAAAAAAATCTCCAATAAAAGAAATTATAGTGACAGATACAATTGAATTATCAGAGGATAAAAAATTTGATAAATTAACAATTTTGTCAACAGATGAAATTTTTGGAGAGGTATTAAGAAGAATAGTTACTGGAAAAGAAGTGAGTAACTTATTTAAAAAATAGAGGTATAGTTATGTATGATTTTACAGCGAGTATAGTGACTTACAATACTCCAACAACAGATTTAGAAAAAATAATAAAATGTTTTCAAAAAATAAATTTGAATTTTAAATTGTGGATTTCAGATAATTCCGAGACGGATGCTTTAAGAAATTTTTTTGAGAAAATAAATGACAATAGAATAGAATATATTTTTAATAATGAGAACAAAGGTTTTGGAGAAGGACATAATCGAATTATAAAAAAAGTTACAAATGATCCAAAATTATCTGAATTTCATTTAGCAATTAATGCAGATATTTATTTTAAAGAAAATACGATTGAAAAAATTGTCGAGTACATGAAAGAGCATAAGGAAATTGGACAGATAGGGCCTAAGATTACAGATTTAGAAGGGAACTTTAGCTATACTTGTAGATTATTTCCGACGCCTATGAATCTTATTTTTAGAAGATTTTTACCATTTAAAAGTATTGTGGATAGAATGGATTATGATTACGAAATGAGATGGGCAAATTTTGAAAAAATTATGGAAGTTCCAATACTTTCAGGATGTTTTATTTTTTCTAGAATTTCTGTATTAAAGGAAATAGAGGGGTTTGATAAAAGATATTTCATGTATATGGAAGATTATGATCTGTGTCGGAAAATTGGTCAAAAATACAAAGTTGTTTATTATCCAGAAGTAAAAATATCTCATGAACATGGGAAAGCTTCGTATAAATCAAAAAAATTAATGATGTTTCATATAAAATCAGCGATTAAATATTTTAACAAGTGGGGATGGTTTTTTGATAAAGAGCGAAAAATTAAGAATGATGAAACTAGAAGAAGATACAAAAATTTAGGAGGGAAATAAATGAAAACATATTTAGTGACAGGAGCAGCGGGATTTATTGGTGCAAACTTTTTGAAATATATTTTGAAAAAGCATGAAGGGAAAGAAGATATAAAGGTTGTAGTTGTTGATGCATTGACTTATGCGGGGAATTTGGGGACGATTAAAGAGGAATTAAAAGATGAGAGAGTAAAATTTGAGAAGGTCGATATTAGGGATAGAAAAGAGATTGAGAGAGTTTTTTCTGAAAACGATGTTGATTTTGTGGTGAATTTTGCAGCGGAATCGCATGTTGATAGATCGATTGAAAATCCACAAATTTTCTTGGAAACAAATGTTTTGGGAACTCAGAATTTATTGGAAAATGCTAAAAAGGCTTGGACTGTTTCAAAAGATGAAAATGGATATCCAATTTACAGAGATGGTGTGAAATATTTGCAAGTTTCTACTGACGAGGTTTATGGAAGTTTGTCTAAGGATTATGAAACAGCGATTGATTTGGTAATTGAAGATGAAGAAGTGAAAAAAGTTGTAAAAAATAGAACTAATTTGAAAACTTACGGAGATAAATTTTTTACAGAAAAGACACCGCTTGATCCTAGAAGTCCTTATTCTGCTTCAAAAACAGGAGCTGACCACATTGTAATTGCATATGGAGAAACTTACAAAATGCCAATAAATATTACTAGATGTTCAAATAATTATGGTCCGTATCATTTTCCGGAAAAATTGATTCCTTTGATGATAAAAAATGTGCTTGAAGGGAAGAAATTACCTGTTTATGGGAAAGGTGACAATGTAAGGGATTGGCTTTATGTTGAGGATCACTGTAAAGGAATTGACTTGGTTGTGAGAAATGGAAGATTGGGAGAAGTTTACAATATTGGTGGATTTAATGAAGAGCAAAATATTAATATTGTAAAATTGGTAATTGATATTTTGAAGGATGAAATTAGTGCGAATGACGAATACAAAAAAGTATTGAAAACTGACTTGGCAAATGTAAATTATGATTTGATAACCTATGTGCAAGATAGATTGGGTCACGATATGAGATATGCGATTGATCCTTCAAAAATTGCAAGAGAATTGGGATGGTATCCTGAAACTGATTTTGAAACAGGAATTAGAAAAACAGTAAAATGGTATTTAGAAAATCAAGAATGGGTAAATGAAGTGGCTTCTGGAGATTATCAAAAATACTATGATGAAATGTATGGGAATAAATAGAGATATTTAATAATAAAGTTTTGAATTTTTATAAAAGAAAGGAGTATATGGCATTTATTACAATGTCATACAAGAAAATTATGAATAATTTTGAAGTAATTAAAACACCAATAAAAGATTTGGTAGTAATTCAGCCAAAAGTTTTTGGAGATGAAAGAGGATTTTTCTTGGAAACATATAATAAAAAGTCGTTTGAGGAATTGGGACTTACGATGGAATTTGTTCAAGATAATCATTCAAAATCGAAAAAAGGCGTATTGAGAGGGTTGCATTTTCAAACTCAAAATACTCAAGGGAAACTTGTGAGAGTTGCAAAAGGTAGTGTTTACGATGTTGCTGTTGATTTGAGAAAGGATAGCGAAACTTTTGGTAAGTGGTATGGGGTTTTGTTGACAGAAACTAATAAGACTATGTTTTATGTGCCAGAAGGGTTTGCGCATGGATTTTTGACATTGGAAGATGATACAGAATTTATGTACAAATGTACGGATTTGTATTCTCCAGAATATGATAGCGGAATTATGTGGAATGACGAAACTATTGGGATTGACTGGAAATTTAAGGAATTTGGGATTGATTCTAGTGAATTGACAATTTCTGATAAGGATACTAAACATCAGAATTTTGATAGAAATAAGAAATATTTTGAAAAATATTAATGTTGCAAGAGTGTCTAGAATTTTGTGGGAATTAATAGAAAATATAGTAAATTAAGTACTTCGCTATTCTATTTACACAAAAATTTTTACACCCTTAATATTCGTATAGAAGTTCTCATTTTATTGAAATGGGAACTTTTTTTGTGAAAAAATATTTTCATATTTTTAGAGCGAATTATGTTATAATAAATTAAAATTATTTTACTTAAATTTTCAATATTTGTTTTAGTGTTATTTGTTTATATAATTTAGAACAATTGAGTGAATTTTGGATAAAAAAGAAGGAGGTTTGTATTGTGAAGAAATTAGAGGAGAGTAGAATTCTTGCTATGGCTCCGAATGCTTCAGCGATTTCAAATGCAAAAAAATTGTGTGATAAGGGGGCATTTTTGAAATTGTGGCGTTCGGTTGACGATACTTTGTATATGGGCGAGTGTAAGGGAAGTGGGAAATCAAATTATACGGTTTCGGTGGATTTTATTGATGAAGAAAATCCTGTTACACGATGTACTTGTCCAAGTAGACAATTTCCTTGTAAGCATGGATTAGCTTTGTTATTTGAGATATTGAGAGGGAAAAAATTTGAGGAGTGTGAAATACCAGAAGATATTTTGGCAAAGAGAGAAAAAAAGGAAAAATTAAAGGCTAAAAGGGCGAATGAGGAAAAGGAAGTTAAGAAAAAAACTTCTTCAAAAGCATCTAAATCAGCTAGAACAAAGAAAATTAAAAAGCAACTTGAAGGGCTAGATTTGATAAAGAAAATAAGTTCGCAATTATTGAAAGTTGGACTTTCTGCAATGGGGAGCGTTTCGATTACAGAGTATCGAGATATTGTAAAACAATTGGGAGATTATTATTTGCCAGGACCACAAGTTTTGTTTCAAAGATTACTTTTGGAAATTCAGGCGTATAAAGAGGATCAGGATAAGGGACATTATCAGACGGCTTTAGAATGTTTGAAAAAGTTAAGGGCGATTGAGAAAAAAGGTAGAGAGTTTTTGAATGAGCAACTTGAAAAAAATGATCCAGAATTGACGGATAATACGTTGTATGAGGATTTAGGAGGAGTGTGGAAGTTAACTCAGTTGAATGATTTGGGGTTAAAAAAGGAAAATGCGAGATTGGTGCAGCTTTCATTTGAAATGAATTATGATGAGGCTAGTAAGATTTTTACAGATTGTGGATACTGGATTGATTTAGAGAGTGGGGAAGTGTCATATACTGCCAATTATAGACCTCGTTCGGCGATGAAATATATTAAGCAGGAAAATTCAAACTTTTCGTTATTGACGGTGCCTACATTAACTTTTTATCCAGGTGGAGTTAATAAGAGAATAAGATGGGATGCTGCTAGTTTTGATAAAATTGAAAGTTCTTGTTACAAAGAGATAAAAAAACATGCTCAAAATATAGATCATGCTGTAAAAATTGCTAAAAATGAATTAAAAAATATTTTGACAAATAATGAAGTGGCTTTATTACTAGAATTTGAAAAAATTATGTTTGTTGAAGAAGAAGGTAAGAAAAAATATATTTTAATTGATAAAAATCAAAAGATGATAGAGCTTAGAGATAAGAAAAACAAGGAATTTTCAGAAAATTTTTATGAACTTTTGCCAAATGAATGTTTGGAAAATCAGGTGATGTTTGTAAAATTATTTTATGAAGGTAGAAATATTTATGCCCAAGCACAAAGTATCATAACTGATGATAAAATTATTCGTTTTGGATTTTAGAATGAAGTTTAGGAAGGAGAAAAAATGAATTTAGAACCGTTATATGAATTGAAGAATAGGCTTGAAAATGTTTCGATTGTTGGGATAAATTTGGTGAAAGATGATTTTCGTTTGCAAAGAGCTGTTGATCAAATGAAGGGGTATGCTTCGGCTGCCAAAGTATTTAAGCAAATTTATGAAATGGGGCAAAAATTGATTGAAGGCGATGAGGAAGACAAATGTGATTTATTTTTAGATTTGTTGGCTTTGCTTGATGCGGTGCTTTGTACCCAAGCGACAACTTATTCAGGTGATAATTTGCAAAAAATAGAAACGACTGCTGGAAAAGAAAATTTTTATCAAGAACTTCATTACAGTGAGTTGAGTGAATTAATTGCTGCATTTAAAGGAACTGGTGGTGGTCGTTTTAGAGTTATTGATTCGACATTGCGATGGAATAATCCTGAAATAGTGAATGATTTTAGAGTGAAAAAATTTATGATAAACGGACTTAATGATAGTTATTCTGGAATTATAGATTTAATGATTCAAATGTTAAAGAAACAGGGGAAAGAGATAGTTCCGCTATTGAAAGAAGGATTTAATCCTCAAGGTAAAAAGGAAATGATTGCTCGATTGGAAATTATCGAGGATATTTGTAAAGGTGAGGAAAATGAATTTTATAAATATTGTGTTGAAAATGGTGGAAAAGAAGTGAAAGAAGTTGCAATTGGAGCTTTGGTATATGATCAGGATAATGTTGATTATCTTTTAGATTTAATGAAAAAAGAACGTGGGAAATTGAAGAATAAAGTTTTTGA
This sequence comes from uncultured Leptotrichia sp., assembly GCA_963524305.1. Classification (GTDB taxonomy): domain Bacteria; phylum Fusobacteriota; class Fusobacteriia; order Fusobacteriales; family Leptotrichiaceae; genus JABCPH02. The sequence goes on from CAURGH010000003.1 coordinate 66,919, forward strand.
AAGTCTTGCGTATATGGATGATGAGAGAGTCAAAAAAGAGTGGGATAAATTTTTTAGAAAAAAACCGTTTGAAAATATGGAATATATGGCGAGAACAGAGCAGCAATGGGTTAAGAATTATTTGGAAAATTATGTTGAGGAATATGTTGAAGGATTGAAAAATAGGGATTTGTCTGACAAAAAGGAAAAATATAATGTTCAAAGAGAAATTTCAATATTATGTTCGTGTACTAAAAATAAACTTACGGATAAAATGGTGAAATTATATAAAAAATTGTATCGATATAATGAATATGAGATTGAAAGAATTTTAAAAAAATAAAAGCGAAAAGTTAAATAATGGAGTGAAAGTGAAGGAGTTGTAAAAAATGGCTAAAAAAGAAGAATTACAAAGATTAACAGCAGAACAGATGTTTCAAGATGAAATTGATGCATTAATTAAGGCGGAAAAAAATCCGATACCTACTGGATGGAAAATGTCGCCTAAATCAGTGCTGACATATATTTGTGGAGGGAAAGCTGGAAGAAAAGTGATAACGCCTAAATATATTGGGAATAAAAGATTAGTTGAGATTGCAATTTCGACTTTGGTTACGGATAGAGCATTGTTGCTGATTGGGGAGCCAGGAACTGCGAAATCTTGGTTGTCAGAGCATTTGACGGCGGCGATAAATGGAGATTCGACACGAGTTATTCAAGGAACAGCGGGAACGACTGAAGAGCAGATTAGATACTCTTGGAATTATGCGATGTTGATTGCAGAAGGGCCTACAAAAGATGCGTTGATACCAAGTCCGATTTATAAAGCGATGGAAGATGGGGCGATTGCTAGAGTAGAAGAAATTTCTCGTTGTGCGTCAGAAGTGCAAGATGCGTTGATTTCTTTGTTGTCAGAAAAAAGAATGAGTGTACCTGAATTGAATGTAGAAGTTCCAGCTAAAAAAGGGTTCTCTATTATTGCAACTGCGAATACTCGTGATAAAGGAGTTAATGAGATGTCGGCAGCGTTAAAGAGACGTTTTAATATTGTGGTGTTACCAAGTCCGAATACACTTGAAGCAGAGATAGATATTGTTAGAAGTAGAGTTACGCAACTTGCAGGAAATTTGGATTTAAATGCGAAATTGCCTAAAGAGGAAGTTATTGAAAAAGTTTGTACGGTATTTAGAGAATTGCGTCAAGGTGTTACGTTAGATGGAAGACAAAAGATAAAGCCGACTGCAAATGTGTTATCGACTGCAGAAGCTATTTCACTTTTAGCGAATAGTATGGCATTGGCTGGAAGTTTTGGGGATGGAGAGATATCAGATTATGACTTGGCAGCAGGATTGCAGGGAGCTGTAGTAAAAGAAGATAGTAAAGATGGGCAAATTTGGGAAGAATATTTAGAAAATATTATGAAAAAACGAGGTTCAGAATGGCTGGATCTTTACAAAGAATGTAAGGCACTTAACAAAGCTACTAAATAAAGGCGGTGGAATAAATGAAAAAACAAAATGAAGGGAAACCGAATATATTCGGAGTTAGGCATTTTTCACCAGCTGGAGCACATTATTTGAGAGATTATTTAGATGAAATACAGCCAAAAATTGTTTTGATAGAAGGGCCTTCTGATTTTAATGACCTTATTAGCGAAATTACTGGAAAAAATATTGTTCCGCCAATTGCCGTAATGGCTTACACTTTAGAAGCGCCTATCCAGACAATAGTATATCCATTTGCAGAGTTTTCGCCAGAATATCAAGCTATTTTGTGGGCAAAGGAAAATGGAGTAGAGTGCAGATTTTGCGATTTGCCATCTTCAATTTTTTTAGGTGTAGAAAGTGTAAAGAAAAATTTAGATGAGAATCCGGAGGAAAATTTGAATGCCTACATTTATAGAAAAATTAATGAATATTCGGAAGATTCAGATGATGAAGTCTTTTGGGAAAGAGTAATGGAACAGGCTTCTGATTATAAGGCATATCGTAGTGGAGCGAGAGATTATGGGAAACATTTGAGGGAGTTGACTTTATCAAATACGGTGTCTGATGCGAAAAATATTATTAGAGAGTCGTACATGTGTAAAGTCGTTTCCGATGTGTGTAAAGAAGGCTACGAAATGGATGAAATTGCTATGGTTGTTGGGGCTTTTCATGTTGAAGGAATAGAAAGTGGCAAATTGATTTTGAGTGAAAAGGAAATCAAAAAATTACCAAAATTAGAATCTAAAAAAACGTTAATGCCTTATTCTTACTATAAATTGTCGACTTATTCAAATTATGGAGCTGGAAATAAGGCGCCAGGGTATTATAAATTTTTGTGGAATGGTTTAGAAAAAGGAGACCCACTTTTTGCGACATATATGTATTTAAGTAAAATTGCAGAATATCAAAGGGAAAATGGAAATATGGTATCGTCAGCTCAAATTATAGAGGCAGTCCATCTAGCAACTTCATTGGCAAATTTGCACGATGGGAAAATACCGACGTTGAAGGATATAAAAGATGCAGCGATTACTTGTATGGCACACGGAAGCTACTCAGAACTAGTTTTAGCAATGGCGAATGTTGAAGTTGGGAAAAAAATAGGAAGTATTCCAAAGGAAGCTATTCAAACGTCAATACAGTCAGATTTTTATAATTTATTGAAGGAATTGAAACTTGAAAAATATCGTTCATTAACAGCGACAGAAATAAAATTAGATTTGAGGGAAAAATTAAGGGTTCAATCAGAAAAATTAGCATTTATGGACTTGGAGCGTTCATTCTTTTTTCATAAATTGAGAGTTTTGAATATTTCGTTTGCAAAACTTATTGGGAATCGTCAAGAAAATACAACTTGGGCAGAAGAATGGATTTTACAATGGAAACCAGAAACAGAAATTGAAATTGTGGAAACAATCTTAAAAGGAGATACAATTGAATTTGCAACAGCTTTTGAATTGATGCAAAGAATAGAAGGTGCAAAAACACTGTCAGAAATGGCAGAAATAGTGAAAGATGCCTTTTATTGCGGAATGCCAAAAGCACTAGAAAAAGCGTTTCAAGCATTACAAAATTTCATAACAGGTGACGTCCCTATCGACGAAATAGCCAAGACAATGTCGACTTTATCACTGATGCTTCGTTATGGCGATATCAGAAAATTAGATACAAAAGTTCTGATTCCTATTCTTGAGCAACTTTTTTTAAGAGTTTGCTTAATATTGCCAAGCGAGTCTTTTTGCGACAATAATGCAGCGGTAGAACTAGCTAAAAGTATAATAATAATACATACTGTAGTTGAAAATCATGATTTTTTAGACAGAGAAAGATGGTATTCACTTCTTTTAGAAATTTCAAAGAGAGACGATTTAAATACAAAAATCTCAGGACTTGCAATGGCTATATTACTGGAAGCTGGAAAAATTGATAATGAAGTACTTGGAAAAGAAGTCGAAAAAAGATTATCAAAAGGAGTTCCCGCAGATTTAGGAGCAACTTGGTTTGAAGGTCTATCGATGAAAAATCATTACACCTTAATTGCAAGACTTGGACTTTGGGAAAAACTCCAAAATTATATTTCAAACTTAGATGAGGAAGAATTTAAAAGAGCATTATTATTTTTAAGAAGAGCTTTTGCTGACTTCACTTCAAATGAAAAGCATGATATTGCCGAAAATATCGCAGAAATATGGGGCTTGAATAAAAATGATGTAAGTGCTGTAATAAATGATGATCTGGGAGAAAATGAGAAAGAAATAATTGCAGGATTAGAAGAATTTGATTTTGATGATATTTGATTAAAAATAATTTTTTGAAGGAAAAATTGAAAATAAGGTAATTGACAAAAAAATAAAATATTAAGGAGGTGCGAAAAAATGGACTATAAAGAAGATATAAAACGTTGGCGATTAATTCTTGGAAAAGATACAGAAGAAGAATTTTCGTCTATGGATTCAGAAGCTATTCCAAGTTTTACAGAGGAAGATTGGCTGATGGATAAGGCGTTGGATGCAATTTATAATCCGACAGGACAATTTATGGGTGGAGATTCTGCTGGGCGAGGTCCGTCTAATCCGCAAATTAGTAGATGGCTCGGAGATGTTAGGACTTTGTTTGATAAAGAATTGGTGAAAATTATTCAGACGGATGCGATGGAAAGATGTGGATTGAAACAATTGCTTTTTGAGCCTGAAATATTGGATCAAGTAGAGCCTAACATAAATCTTGCTTCAACAATTATGCTTTTGAAAGAGCAAATTCCACAAAAAAGTAAAGAAAGTGTTAGAAATTTCATAAAAAAAATTGTAGAGGAAATTAATAAATTGTTGGAAAGTGATATTAGAAGAGCGGTTAGAGCAGCACTTAACAAGAAACAACACTCGCCAATTCCATCTGCGTCATCTTTGGATTTTAAAACAACAATACGAAGAGGGATAAAAAATTACAACAGGGAATTAAAAAAAATTGTTCCAGAGCATTATTATTTTTTTGAGAGAGCAAGCGTTACCCCCACAAGTAAATTTACAGTCATTTTGGATATTGACCAAAGTGGATCAATGGGAGAATCTGTAATTTATTCTTCAGTGATGGCGTGTATTTTAGCAAGTATCGCTTCACTGAAAACACGTGTAGTAGCTTTTGATACTGAAATTGTGGATTTGACAGAAAAATCAGATGATCCAGTTGATTTACTATACGGATTTCAGCTAGGTGGTGGAACAAATATCAATAAATCAATTAAATATTGTACAAAATATATTGAAAATCCGAAAAAGACAATATTTTTTCTAATTTCTGATTTAATCGAAGGTGGGAATCGTGGTGAAATGCTAAAAAGATTACAAGAAATGAAAGATTCGGGAGTAGTAGTAGTTTGTCTTTTAGCAATATCTGGAGATGGGAAACCTTATTATGATTCACAAATGTCTGGAAAAATTGCTTCACTTGGAATTCCATGTTTTGCTTGTAATCCTGAAAATTTGCCACTTTTACTTGAGAGAGTGTTGAAAAATATGGATTTGAGTTCGTTTGAGAAAGAGTTTAGCAAGAAAAAATAGAATTTCAAATAAGATTAATAAAATTATTTAGAAAAACTAGTCATTTTCAATAATTTATGATAAAATAATAGTTGTGTGTTATTAAAATTATAAAATGTAGTCAATTAAATTAAAAATATCACTCATTAACTATTGGTTATTGAAAGTTTTTAGATTAATTGAGTATAATTTAAATCTGCAAGCGGAGGAAAAAAGTGGAAATTTTAAGTAGTGTGGCAGATGAGCTACAATTTAAGCTGACGCAAATCGAGAATACTGTAAAACTTTTTGATGAAGGTGCAACAGTACCATTTATTGCACGTTATAGAAAAGAAGTTACAGGTAATTTGGATGAGGAACAGATTAGAGATGTAATAGAAAAAGTAACTTATTACAGAAATTTGGAAAAGAGAAAAGAAGAAGTTTTGAGGTTAATTGAAGAGCAAGGGAAATTGACTGATGAGCTGAAAAAAAGTATCGAAAGTGCAAAGAAATTACAGGAAGTAGAAGATTTGTACCTTCCATATAAGAAAAAGAAGAAGACGAAAGCGGATGTGGCGAAGGAGCAAGGATTGGAGCCTTTATCGACATTTGCGTTATTGCCAAAAACGACGTTGGAAACACTTCAGGAAGAGGCTAAAAAGTATTTGAATGAAGAGGTTGACACGGTTGAAAAGGCTATTGAAGGTGTGCATTTAATAATTGCACAGGACATTTCGGAAAATGTAAAAATTAGAGAATTTTTGAGAGAAAAAATTTCAAAATTTGGAATTTTGACTTCAAAAGTTGTTGAAAAAAACAAAGAAAATGATGAAAATGGAGTTTATCAAGACTATTATGAATATTCAGAACCCATTTCAAAATCAGCATCGAACAGGATTTTAGCTATTAATAGAGGAGAAAAAGAAAAAATCTTGAAAGTGGATATTGAAATTGATGATAAAACTGAGAATTTTGTAGTTGATTTCATTTTGAAAACTTTGTTTGGAAATAAAAATTTGGTGGAATTTTATAAAGAAATTATTAAAGATTCGCTAGATAGATTGGCTTATCCATCGATTAAAAATGAAGTGAGAAACATATACACGGAAAAAGCAGAAGAAGAAGCAATTAATATTTTTTCTGAAAATCTTGAAAAATTGTTATTACAGCCGCCATTAAGTAAAAAAACTTTGATGGGATTAGATCCAGGGTATAGAACTGGTTGTAAAATGGTTGTTATCAATAAAGATGGATTTTATGAAGTGAATGATGTACTTTTCTTGGTTGAAGGAGTGCATAATCCAAAACAGCTTGAAATGGCAAAGAAAAAAATATTGGATTACATAAAAAAATACGATGTTGATATTATTGCGATTGGAAATGGGACAGCTTCTCGTGAAACTGAAAGTTTTGTGGCAAATGTCATAAAAGAGGCATCAAAACCTGTGTCATACTTGATTGTAAGTGAGGCAGGAGCTTCAGTTTATTCAGCTTCAAAAATTGCAATTGAGGAGTTTCCAGATTTGGATGTAACGGCAAGAGGAGCGATTTCGATTGCTAGAAGGATTCAAGATCCGATGGCTGAGCTTGTAAAAATTGATCCAAAATCAATTGGAGTTGGAATGTATCAGCATGACGTAAATCAGAAAAAATTGAATGAAACATTGGAGCAAACGATTGAGCATGTTGTAAATAATGTTGGAGTCAATATTAATACAGCTTCTTGGGCATTACTTAGTTTTGTGTCTGGAATTAAGAAAAATGTAGCAAAAAATCTTGTAGATTACAGGCATGAAAATGGAGATTTTAAGGATAGAAAAGAATTGAAAAAGGTAAAAGGGCTTGGAACGAAGGCATTTGAACAAATGGCAGGATTCGTTGTGGTGCCTAATAGTAAAAATCCTTTGGATAATACGATAATCCATCCAGAATCGTATCATATCGCTGAAACTATTTTGAAGGAAGCAAATTGTAAGGTTGACGATTTAAAATCTGATTTGGATGAAGTTAGACAAAAATTGAAAACAGTGAATTTGGACAAAATTATAAAAGAAAATGATTTTGGACCACAAACTGCAAAAGATGTTTATGAAGCGTTGCTAAAAGATAGAAGAGACCCAAGAGACGAGTTTGAAAAACCATTATTGAGATCGGATATTTTAAATATGGATGATTTGCAAGAAGGAATGGTTTTGGAAGGAACAGTTAGAAATGTTGCAAAATTTGGAGCATTTGTGGATATTGGGTTAAAAGGTGATGCCTTAATACATGTCTCTGAAATGTCAGATAAGTTTGTGGCTGATCCTACAAAAGAGTTATCAGTTGGGCAAATTATAAAAGTTAAAATTCTTTCGTTAGATAAGGTTAGAGGAAGAGTTGGGCTTACAAGAAAAGGATTATAAAAAAATTAGAAAGTATAAAAATATGAAAAATATCATAAAATTAGTAATTTTTGAAAAAAATATTTGTACTTTTGAAAAAAATTTGATAATATATAATGGTACAAAGTGTTAGTTTATTAAAAAAATATAAAGAAAGAAGGAAGGTTCAGGAATGGAATTTTTAGTTGGATTAGTGCCAATAGTTGTATTTTTGATATTGTTGACATTCTTAAAGAAATCAGCAATGTTTAGTGCGTATGCCAGTTTAGTAGTGGCAATTATTTTAAATTTTGTTATGCCAGGATGGAGAATGCCGGTTCAAGGAGTTATTGCTTCAATTATTGAAGGATTTGCGACAGCATGGATGCCTATTGGTTTCGTAGTATTTGCTGCATTATTTGCTTATGATTTATCAGTAAAAACTGGTAAAATTGAAACAATCAAGTCAATGTTAGGAAGTATTTCGACAGATAAAAGAGCTCAAGCGTTAGTATTAGCTTGGGGATTTGGTGGATTTATAGAAGGTATTGCAGGATATGGAACAGCAGTTGCTATTCCAGCAGCAATCATGGTTTCATTAGGATTTAATCCTTTGAATGCCGCTTTAATTTGTTTAATTGCAAATTCAACACCAACAGCGTTTGGGACAGTTGGATTACCTGTAACAACAATGATTTCAAACTTTCATTTAAATGCAGGAGAAACAGCATTTTATACATCATTATTATTATTAGTATTAACATGTATTATACCATTTATCTTAGTAATAATGGCTAATAAAGAAATTGATGGTGGAAAAAATGCAGCATTTGGAAGAGGAATTTTACCTGTAGTTATTGCTTCAATTATCGGTTATTTAACACAACCATTTATTGCAAAAGCAATGGGTGCAGAATTACCAACAATTTTATCAAGTTTATTTGCAATGATCTTAATGATAGTTGCTACTAAAATCTTTATTAAAGAAGATGAAAGTGCAAAATCTAATAAAGGTCAAGCTATCACTGGGAAAGATGCATTTATGGCTTGGATTCCATATATTTTAATGATAATCTTAATTATTGGAACAAGTCCAGTAGTAGAAGCTGTTCATAAAGCTCTAGAACCAACAACAACACATTTTAATTTTGCTTTAGGACATCAAGCTGCATGGTTTAAAGATAAAGGAGATCCAAATGTAATATTCAAATGGATTTTAGCTCCAGCAGCACCATTATTTGTAGCAACAGTTATTGCAGGATTTATCCAAGGTGTAAAACCAAAAGTTATGGCTGAAACTTTGAAAGAAACAATACTTAGTAAATTACCTTCAGTTGTGGTAATTATGGGAATTGTGGCATTGTCAGTAGTTATGAAACACAGTGGAATGATTGAAAGTATAGCAAAAGGATTTGCTGCAACAGGTAAATTCTTCCCAGTTATTTCGCCGTTCTTAGGAACAATTGGTACATTTGTAACAGGAAGTGACTTGGCATCTAACTTATTATTCGGTGGAGTTCAAGTAAATATAGCAGGATCGCATGATGCATTGAAAGCATTGTATATCGCCGCTGGTACAGGTGGAGCAACAGGAGGAAAAATGATTTCTCCACAAAATATCGCAATTGCCGCTTCAACAGTTGGATTAATGGGTAAAGAAGGAGATATGCTTAAATTTACTGTTAAATATTCAATAGCTTATGCAGCTGTTTTAGGTATTTTAACATTCATCGGAGCAGGAATGCTTGGGTAATTAACTTTATTTAATTTATAAATTTTGAGATTGAATAAATATTAAAAAAAGGAGAGTACTAGAATTAAAGAGAAAGGTTCTAGTATCTCCTTATTATTTTATAACGACAAAAAGAATAATAGTATATTTAAAAAACAGTAAAATCGTGATATAATAAAAAAATAATGTAGAAAATATAATAAAATGAACCTTTTTAAAATTGAGCTAAAAAATGAATAAATTTAAAGTTTTGAGTGATTTAGATTGAATTAAAAGAGGTATCAATATAATATAGGAGGAAATAATGTCAGAAAATCAAAATGTTGAAAAGACAGATTATGCAAAAACATTAAATCTGCCAAAAACAAGTTTTAAAATGAAGGCTAATTTAGCACAAAAAGAACCATTGACTTTAAGAGATTGGACAAAATCTAACATTTATGAAAAATCGTTAAAAGAAGGTCATCCGTTCTTTATTTTACACGATGGACCACCGTATGCAAATGGAGATATTCATATTGGACATGCGATGAATAAAGTGTTAAAAGATATAATTTTGAAGTATAAAAGATTGAGAGGGTATAATGCTCCATACATTCCAGGTTGGGATACTCATGGACTTCCAATCGAGTGGAAAATTATGGAAGAAATGGGAGAAAAAGCAAAAGCAATGACTCCTCTTCAAATTAGACAAGAATGTAAAAAATATGCTTTGAAATGGGTAGAAAAACAAAAGAAAGAGTTTGTAAGACTTGGAGTTTTAGGAGATTGGGATAATCCTTATATCACATTAAAACCAGAATTTGAAGCAGAACAATTAAAAGTATTTAAAGAAATTTACGAAAATGGATATATTTATAAAGGGCTAAAACCAGTGTACTGGTCACCAACTACTGAAACTGCACTTGCAGAAGCAGAAATTGAGTATAAAGATGTAACTTCTCATTCAATTTATGTAAAATTTGAAGGGGAAAAAGATTTGACTGATAAATTAGGTGTGGATGAAGCAAGTATTTTAATTTGGACAACAACACCTTGGACATTGCCAGCAAACTTGGGAGTATTCTTACATCCTGAATTTGATTACGGATTGTATAAAACTGAAAAAGGTAATCTTGTAGTTGCAAAGGACTTGGCTGAAGATGTGTTTAAAACATTGGACTTGTCGTATGAATTATTAAAAGAATTTAAAGGGACAGAATTGGAATATACTCATTATCAACATCCGTTCTTAGATAGAAAAGGGTTAGTAATGAATGCTGATTATGTAACAATAGATGCAGGTACAGGAGCAGTTCATACAGCACCTGGACATGGGGCAGATGACTATAATTATTCATTAAAATATAATATCGGAATTTTGTCGCCAGTAGATGATAGAGGACATATGACTAAAGAAGCTGGAAAATATGAAGGAATGTTCTATGCAAAAGCAAGTAAAGCGATTGTTGAAGACTTGACTGAAAGCGGACATATGTTGTATCATACAACTTTTGTTCACTCGTATCCACATGATTGGAGAAGTAAAAAACCAGTTATTTTCAGAGCGACTGAACAATGGTTCATTAGCGTAGATGAAAGCGACATCAGACAAAATGCGTTAGATGCGTTGAAAAAAGTAGAATTCGTGCCTGAATGGGGTAAAAATAGAATTAATGCGATGATTGAAACAAGACCAGACTGGACAATTTCAAGACAAAGAGTTTGGGGAGTACCAATTCCATTGTTTTACAAAAAAGAAACAAATGAAGTGATTTACAATTCTGAAATCATGGATAGAGTTATTGAACTAGTAAAAAAAGAAGGAACTGATATTTGGTGGAAATATGAAGCTGAAGAAATTATTGGTGAAGAATTATTGGAAAAATTAAACTTAAAAGGTGTAGAAATTAGAAAAGAAAGAAGTATCATGGATGTTTGGTTTGATTCTGGAGTTTCTCATAGAGGAGTTTTAGTGCCAAGAAACTTGCCAAGACCAGCTGATTTGTACTTAGAAGGAAGTGACCAACATAGAGGATGGTTCCAATCTTCATTATTAACTTCAATCGCAAGTACAAAAGACGCACCGTATAAAAGAGTTTTAACTCACGGATTTGTAATGGACGGACAAGGTAGAAAAATGTCTAAATCGCTTGGAAATACAATTGTTCCAAAAGATATTATTGAAAAATATGGAGCAGATATTTTAAGACTTTGGGTATCATCGGTAGATTACAGAGAAGATGTGAGAATTTCTGAAAATATTTTACAACAAATGTCAGATGCGTATAGAAGAATTAGAAATACGGCCAGATTCTTAATGGGAAATTTAAACGATTTCGATTATGCAACTGAAAAAGTTGACTATAACGATATGTTTGAAATTGATAAATGGGCAATGCATAAATTGGAAGAATTGAAAGAAAAAACAACTGAGTACTACGACAAATACGAATTTTACAACTTATTCCAAGAAATTACATATTTCTGTTCAATCGAAATGTCTTCATTCTACTTGGATATCGTAAAAGATAGACTTTACTGTGAAGGACCTAAATCGCTTGAAAGAAGAAGTGCTCAAACTGTATTAACAGAAGTGTTGAAAGTGTTAGTAAGAATAATTTCGCCAGTATTGTCATTTACAGCTGAAGAAATTTGGGAAAGAATTCCTGCCTCGTTGAAAGATGAAGAAAGCGTACATTTGGCATCTTGGATTGATCCAAATCCAGCTTACAAAAATGAAGAATTAGCGAAAAAATGGGGAAAAATCGCTCATTTAAGAAAAGAAGTAAACAAAAAAATCGAAGCACAAAGACAAGAAGGATTAATCGGACACTCGCTTGATGCAAGAGTTCTTTTAAACATCACAAACGATGATTATTCATTCTTAAAAGATTACACAGAAGATGAAGTTTCTGATTTATTTATCGTGTCACAAACTAAATTTGTAGATGATGAATTAGAAAAAAGTGAAATCGAAGGAGTTTCAATCGGTGTAACAAAAGCATTAGGTAAAAAATGTGAAAGATGTTGGAAATATAGCGAAGAAGTTGGAAAAGATGAAAGATATCCAGATGTAGACCCAAGATGTGCTAAAGTTCTTGCTGAACTGGAAGGATAATAGATGTTATACGTAGTGATTTTAGTAGTGTTAGCAGCGATTGACCAAATCACAAAACAATCCATGTATCAAGTAGCACATGGACATATAGGATTTTCTATCCCAATAATAAAAAATTTTTTCAATTTAACTTATGTTGAAAATCACGGAGGAATTTTTGGGTTATTTCAAGGAAAAATAAATCTTTTTACGATAGGAAGTCTAATTTTGATTGGTTATATCGTTGCAACAGAAATTAAAAATTTTAAAAATTATACAAAATGGACAAAAGTAGGTATTTCAATTGTTGCAGCTGGAGCTTTTGGAAATATGATTGATAGAATTTTTCGAGGATATGTAATTGATATGATAGATTTTCGTGGAATTTGGGATTTTGTATTTAATGTTGCGGATATGTATGTTCATATTGGGATTTATATTATTGTTATTGATTATTTAGTAAGAAAATATAAAATGAAAAAAGGTAAATAGTATGATTTTTGCTGTAGTTTATGGTTTTTTTCTTATTTTTCTTATAGCATTAATATTTGCTATATTTTTGACTATTATTTATTTTTCTAAGAATAAAGTATTGGCAGAACTAATTATTTGTGGATTTATATTGTTTTTTACTATTAATTTTTTCTATATCTGGTTTCCAATTAAAGAAAATATAGAATTGAAAATAGGAAGTTATTTACTTACAACTGATTATAATGCGACTGTTCCTGAAGTAAGTTTTTCTTTAGGAAATAAAGGATATTTAAAAAATTTAAATAAAATAAAAGATAGCTGGGTTGGTTATATTTATGATTTTGATGAAGCTGTATTAGAAAATTTAAGAGCTGAAGAGAAATTAGTTTCTTTATTAGAAGAAAAAGAAGTTGAAAAGAATAAAATTGAATATAATAAAAATTCTGGTTATTTTATAATAAATTCGCAAAATCAGCTATTTCATTTGACAGAAGAACAGGCAAAAGAAAAATTGAAAGTAAAAAAATCTTAATTTAAAAAATCCAGAAAAAATTATAAGAAAATATGGAGAAAAAAAAGAAGAATCAACATTTTATAAAATAATTGATGATTATTTTATACCATTTTCAGATAAGGGAATTGGTATAATAGGTTATGAAGTAATCAAATACTTCGCTATTTTAATATTAATTTTAAGAATGATATATTTAAGAAAACTTTTAAAAAAAGAAATTAAGAGAAAGGATAGAGATAAATGACTTTTCAGGAAATTATATTAACTCTTCAAAAATTTTGGGGAGAAAAAGGTTGTGTAATTGGGAATCCTTATGATGTGGAAACTGGAGCGGGGACTTTTAACCCTGATACGTTTTTGATGTCATTAGGACCAGAACCTTGGAATATTGCGTATGTTGAGCCATCTAGAAGACCAAAAGATGGAAGATATGGAGAAAATCCAAACAGAGTTTATCAACATCACCAATTTCAAGTAATAATGAAACCATCGCCAGAAAATATACAAGAATTATATTTAGAAAGTTTGGTTGCACTAGGAATTGATCCGAAAGAGCATGATATAAGATTTGTAGAGGATAACTGGGAAAGTCCTACATTAGGAGCTTGGGGACTTGGATGGGAAGTATGGTTAGACGGAATGGAAGTAACTCAATTTACTTATTTCCAACAAGTTGGAGGATTAGAAGTTGAAATTGTTCCATCAGAATTAACTTATGGACTTGAAAGAATCGCACTTTATTTACAAAATAAAGATGATGTAAAAGATTTAGAGTGGACAAAAGGTGTAAAATACGGAGAAAGAAGATTCCAATTCGAGTACGAAATGTCGAAATACAGCTTTGAAGTAGCCGATGTGCCAATGCACTTTCAATTATTCGATATGTATGAAAAAGAAGCATTAAATTGCTTGAATTATAACTTGGTATTACCAGCTTACGACTATGTGTTAAAATGTTCACACACATTTAACAATCTTGACGCAAGAGGTGCAATCAGTACAACAGAAAGAATGTCTTATATCTTAAGAGTAAGAGATTTAGCTAAAAAATGTGCCGAACAATTTGTGGCAGCAAGAAAAGAATTGGGATATCCATTGTTGAAAAAATAAGAAATATAAAAGGGGGCTTTTCAAAAGATTTTGAGAAGGAAGGAGTGTGCGATGAAACTAACAATAAACAATATCGGGAAATTAAAAAATGCTGAAGTTGTAATTGATGGAATAACGGTTATCACTGGTGAAAATGATACTGGGAAAAGTACAGTTGGAAAAGTTTTGTGGAGTGCTTTTAATGGATTTTATGAAATTGATGAGAAAGTTTACAAGGAAAAAGTTTCTGAGTTAGAAAAAATTATAGATGAAATCATAAAAGAAAAAGTTTATAAAAATCTTTCAACGGATTATAATTCTTTTTTTGAAATTTTTAACAGTACGGGGAAAAAAATTGCTATTGAACTTTTAAAAAATAATAAAGATTATTCAGAAGATGAGATAAAAATTATAATTAATAATTATAAAAAAGATTTAAAAATTGAAAATATTTCAAATTTTGTTCAAGAAATAAATGAAACTTTAAAAATTTCAGACAAAGAAATCATAAAAGTTATTGTTTCACGAATTATGAATAAAGAATTTCATAATCAAATTAACGCCGTTTTTTCTAAAGAAAAAATGAATATTGGAGAGATAAGTCTTAAAATAAAAGATAAAAAAATAGATTTAAAAATTGAAAATAATGAAATTTCAGATGTTCAAAATTATTTTTTAATAAATAAAGAAACGATGTATATTGATAATCCATTTATTTTAGATAGTTATGATTTCGAGGATGAAAATCACCAGACACATTTAGCAACCAATGTTTTTTCAGAAAACGAAAATAGTGTTATTTCTGAAATAAAAGTGAAGAAAAAATTGAATAATATTTACCAAAAATTAAACAGTGTTTTGAGTGGAGAAATTTTGGAAAATAAAAATTCTAAATTTGTTTACAGAAAAAATGGTGAAGATATTGACTTAAAAAATTTATCGACAGGGCTTAAAACTTTTGCAATTATAAAAATGTTATTGCAAAATGGAACATTGGAAGAAAATGGGACAATAATTCTTGATGAGCCAGAAATTCATTTACATCCAGAATGGCAACTAAAATTTGCTGAATTGATAGTTTTATTGCAAAAAGAGTTTGGAATGCATATTTTATTGACAACACATAGTCCGTATTTTTTAAATGCAATTGAAGTTTTTTCGGAACGACATAAAATTGATGATAAATGTAAATATTATGTGGCTGAAAATGAAGGAAATAGTAGTATTATAAAAGATGTAACAGGGAATACAAGAGAAATTTATAGAAAATTAGCAAGACCGATTCAGGATTTAGAAAATATTAGATATAGCAGTGATTTAGATGAGTAAAAAAATTAATTTGAAAATATATAATACTTCTACATTAAAGCAAACTTCAAAAGATGATAATAATGAAGAATATATGACAGAAAGTCAAATTAAAGTAATTAATTTTGATAGTGTTGGAGGAGATAAGTACACTAGAAATAATAATTTGAGCATTCAGCTAAAAACAAATGATGTTTTATTTTTACATAGCGATAGAAGATATACTTTTATTGAATTTAAAAATGGGAAATTACTTAATAAGTCTAATAGAATTGATATAAAAAAATTAAAGGATATAGAGTTAAAGATTCTTAATAGTATGTTTGTTTTAGGAGATATTGAAGGAAAATCTTTAAATACTTTAAAGGAAATTACAAATTATATTTTGGTTTATAATGAAGACAAAAATTTACCAAATGAAAAGAACTCCATTTCAGAAATTGGAAATTATTTTGTAAATCAAGGAAGTAGTTTATCAGTTGGAGAAAATACTTTTGATGAAGATGAAATCATTTGTTTTGGACTTGAAAAATTTAAAGGTTATTGCTTCAAAAATGTACACACTTACTCAAAAGAGGAATTTGAGGAAAAATTTGTAAGAAAATATGAGAAATTAAAATAAAAAATAAAGTCTTTTTTACTTCTTTTTGGGCGAAAATTTATAAAAAATAAAAAAAGAAGAGTGTAAATACCGAAAGGAGTGAAAAAATTGAATTTTCTTTTTGAAATAGGATTAGAAGAATTGCCTTCGAGATATGTAGACGAGGCTGAAAGTAATTTGAAAAAAATTGCGGAAAAAGAATTAAAAGAAGAAAGAATTGCGTTTTCAGAAATAGAGTCTTTTAGTACGCCTAGAAGAGTAGCGATTATTGTTAAAGATATTGCTGAAAAACAAGCGGATTTGGATAAAAAAAGTGTTGGACCTTCAGTGGAAATCGCTTATAAAGACGGAGCGTTGACAAAAGCTGGAGAAGGGTTTATAAAATCACAAGGAGCGACACCTAATGATGTAAAAATTATCGAAAATGAAAAAGGGAAATATATTTCAATTGAAAAATTTATTGCTGGAAAACCTACAAAAGAAGTGTTGCCAGAAATATTGTCGAATGTTATTAAAAAAATCGAGTTTGAAAAATCAATGAAATGGTCAGATAGAACATTTAGATTTGCAAGACCGATAAAATGGTTTGTAACTTTGCTTGGAACAGAAGTATTGCCTTTTGAGTTTGAAGGATTAAAAGGTGGAAATAAAACTCGTGGAATGAGATATTTTGCACCACAAGATGTTGAAATTTCAAATCCTGACGAATATGTTTCAAAATTGAGAGAAAATAGCGTAATTGCTAGAAAAGCTGATAGAAAAGCAGAAATTTTGAAAAGTATAAAAGAAAACTGTGAAAATGATGGCGATGTTGCAATTATCAATAACTATTTGTTGGAAGAAGTTGTGAATTTGGTGGAATATCCTTTTGCAATAAAAGGAGAGTTTAATTCTGATTATTTAAACCTTCCAGAAGATATTATTACAATAACTATGGAAACACACCAAAGATATTTTCCAGTGAAAGATGCAAATGGAAGATTGACAAATAAATTTATTGTAATTAGAAATGCACCTGAGTATTCGGAAGTTGTGAAAAAAGGTAATGAAAAAGTTATCGAGCCAAGACTTGCCGATGCAAAATTCTTCTTTGATGAAGATTTAAAAGGTAAATTTGCTGATAATGTGGAAAAATTAAAAGAAGTTACATTCCAAAAAGATATGGGAACAATTTATGAAAAAATGCAAAGAAGTAAAAAAATCGCTGAATATTTGGTAGATGAATTGGGATACGAAGCGAAAAAGAAAAATATCTTAAGAACAGTGGAACTTTCAAAAGCGGACTTGGTTTCAAATGTAATCGCAGAAAAAGAATTTACAAAATTGCAAGGATTTATGGGATCAGTTTATGCTGAAAAGCAAGGTGAAGATAAAGAAGTGGCACTTGGAATTTTTGAACATTACTTGCCAAGATACCAAAATGATATTTTGCCAACAACTATTGAAGGAGCGTTAGCTGGAATTGCTGATAAAATCGACACTGTAGTGGGTTGTTATTCAGTAGGTTTAAAACCAACAAGTTCAAAAGACCCTTATGCGTTGAGAAGAGCGGTTCAAGGAATCATTCAAGTAGCATTAAATTCTAAATTAGAGTTAAATTACGAAAAATTAGTTGAAAAGGCTTACGAAATTTTTGCAGCTGATAAAAAAGTGTTAGATAAAAATGTTGTGGAAAATGTGGTAGAATTGTTTAAACAAAGATTATCAAATGTTTTAGGCGAAAAATACAGCAAAGACTTGATTTCATATGAAATTAATCTTGAAAATAATATTGTGCAATTAAATGAAAGATTATCAGTACTGTCGGAATTGTCTAAAACAGAAAATTTTGAAACATTAATTAACTTATTAAAAAGGGTAAAAAATATAGTTAAAGATAACAAAGGTGAAGTTGAAATTTTGGAAAATTTATTTGAAAAAGAAGAGGAAAAAGCGATATTTAAATTAGGAAATGAATTGGAATTGCTTGAAAATAAAAATTTTTCAAATTACGTACAAGTTTTATTGAATAATGCGAATGTAATTAATAACTATTTTGACAACGTAATAATTAATGTTGAAAATGAAAAAATTAAAAATAATAGAATTTCTACATTAAAAAAATTAGAAAATTCTATTGATAAAATGATAAACATTTAATATTTTTCGATAAAAATTTAAAAATAGAAAATGACTAAAAAGTCAATAAACACCGCTTTTTTAACGAAGATTATGAAATGAATTAGCGGAAAAATAAAAAAAAGTGTTGATTTTAGGTTTAAAATGTAGTATAATCTTAGTGGAAAGTTAGGGAAGATTCAAGAAATTGTTTTATTTTAGAAGAATTTTAAGGAGGACATTATGAAAAAGTTAGTTATTTTAGGAACAGCTTTATTAGCATTAAATGCTGTTGCATCAGAAGTGCAATTTAAAAGTGGATATGATTTTTACAGAGAATTTAAAACTGGAATAGGATTATCTGGAGTTAAAGGAGAAAAATTACAAAAAGGACCTACAGCAGGTGTTGAATACCTTTTTGATAACCAAGGTGAATTTGAATGGGGAGTTGGAGCAGAATACAAATTCTCAAACAGATCATCTAAATTAAGAGATAGAGAATCTAAAGAAAAAATTGGAAAAGATGTTCCAGTTTATGCAGTAGGTAAATTTAATTTAATTACTACTAAAAATGGAAACGATGCTTTATACTTATTAGGAAGAGCAGGATATAACTTTGCTAAAGAAAGCAATGTTGTAAAAGATGCAGGATTAAAAGCTAAAGGTGGATTATACACTGCAGCAGGAGTTGGTACAGAATTTGGACCAGTTTCATTAGAAGCTATTTATGAAAGATCAAATATTAAATTGAAAGACGATACTGGTACTGTAAAAATGAGAAACGATCTTGATTCAGTAGGAGTAAGAGTAGGATATAGATTCGGTCAATTGAAAAATGACAGATCACCTAAAATTATAGAAAAAACAGTTGTTGTGCCTGCACCAGCACCAGTAACACCAGCACCAGCACCAGTAGTAAAACCAGATATTGATACAAGAGATACAGTTCAATTACCATTTAGCTGTGCTGCTAATGAAAGAAAATGTGTAATTAGAGGATTTAAAGTTGATGGAAGAGTACCTAATGAAGCTGAAGCATCAGACTTGAGAACAATCGCAGGAATTATTAACCAATTCGCTGACGGTGGATCAATCGACTTCGTTGGACATACAGATTCAACTGGAGCAGCTGCTTATAACCAAAAATTATCAGTAGCAAGAGCTCAAAACGTAGCTAGATTATTGAAAGAATACGGATTGAAAAATACAATTTCTTACGGAACAATCACTGGACAAGGAGAAACTAACCCAGTTGATACTAACGAAACTGTTAAAGGAAGATACAACAACAGAAGAGTTGAATTATTCTTCCAAAACGTTGACTTTAACAATGTTAGATTCATCAACAGATAGTAAGAATAAAATAAATAAAAAGGAATCGTCTTTTGACGGTTCTTTTTTTTTTACAAAAAATGTGTTATAATTTAGTGCGATTATTTTTAGAAAGATTTAGTAAAAATGCGAGCGAAGTCTTTTTTGTTACTATTTGGTGGCAAAAAATAAAGATTGGAGATAAAATGAGTTTTAAAGATAATTTATTAACGCAGGAAGAAATGAAAGAGAAAATAGAATTGTTAAAAGAAGAGGGGAAAAAGGTTGTTTTTACGAATGGAGTGTTTGATATCTTACATATTGGGCATTTGACTTATCTTGAAGAGGCAAAATCGCTGGGAGATGTATTGGTTGTGGCGGTTAACAGTGATGCTTCTGTGAAAGTAAATAAAGGAGATAAGCGACCGATAAATAGTGAGGGAAATAGAGCAAAAATGCTATTAGGTACGAAGTTTGTAGATTATACGGTTATTTTTAATGAGAAGATGCCTGAGAAAGTGCTTGATTTATTGAAACCTGATATTCATGTAAAGGGTGGAGATTATAAGAAAGAGGATTTGCCAGAAACGAAAATTGTTGAGAAAAATGGTGGAGAAGTGAAGATTTTGTCATTTGTGGACAATATTTCGACTACTGAGATTATAAATAGAATATTGGAAGCGTATAAATAGTGTCGTACAAATAAAATGTGCGGATAAAAGAGTTTTTTTGGAAAAGGGGAGAGATGAATAGGAAAATATTGAATTTTGAGGAAATAGATGAACTGGCAGTAAAAATGGCTAGGAAATTGAGAAAAGGTGGTTGTCTTGGGCTTATCGGAGATTTGGGAGCTGGGAAAACGACTTTTACGAAGAAGATTTGTAAAGAATATAATATAAATGAAAATATAAAAAGTCCGACTTTTACTTATGTTATTGAATATAAGAGTGGAGATGTTACGGTTTATCATTTTGATGCGTATCGGATTATTAATTCTGAAGAGATTTATGAAATTGGATTTGAGGATTATATCGGTGAGGAAAATAGCGTGGTAATTGTGGAATGGGCGAATAATATAATTGACGAGATGCCAGAGGACACGATTTATGTGGAAATTAATCATAATGGAGAAAATACTCGAGAGGTATCAGTTTATCAAATAGAAGATGGAGAGAAAAAATATGTTGACATTTGCGATAACGACAACGACTAAATTAGCAGGACTTTCGTTGCATAAAAATGGAAAATATTTAGGAGAAGTCAAGGTTGAGGTTGCAAAAACTCATTCGACTACGATTTTGGAGCAAATTGATAGATTGTTTGAGTGGACAGGAACGACGCTTGATGAAGTGGAGAATGTGCTTGTTTCGATAGGACCAGGATCATTTACGGGTGTGAGAATAGCGATTGCAGTCGTGAAAGGCTTGTTTTTTAATAAAAATGTGAGATTTTTTGAAGTGAATGAGTTGGATGCTTTGGCATATCAAGGTTTTTATCAACTTAAAAGCATAAAAAATGATACTGAGAGTGCGAAAATTTATTCGTTGATTGATTCACGAAAAGAAAAAGTTTATGCAGCGGTTTATCAAGTTCAGAAAAATTTGGAGAATGAATTTGAATTGAAACAGATTAAAGATTATGAAGTAAGAAAATTAGATAATATTATTGAGGAAATTAACAATTCTGAAAATGAGGAAAATTATTTAGTTGGAGATGCAGTCTTGAATTACATGGAAAAAATTATTGAAAAAATAGCAGAGAAAGTAAAAATTTTTGAGGATAATTCTTTGAAAATTAGTACGACGACGTTTGCAGAGATGTTTTTTGATGGGAAATTGAAAGAAACAAATATTATTGACTTAAAACCAGATTATTTGGAAAAATCACAGGCAGAAAGGGATAAAAAATAATGGCTTTAAAAAATTTATTTAAATTTGGTAAGAAAAAGAAGAAAGAGGATGAGTTTGAGAAAGAGCTGGAAGTAGCAGAAGAATTAGAAGAGAAAAAAGCACAAATTGAAGAGGAAATAAAAAAAGAGGTTTCTAAAATTAGCAAGGAAATTGAGAAGGATATTGATAGTTCCTTGGAGAGAGTAGATAAAAAGGTAGAAAAAACAAAGGAAAAGCCGAAATTGAAACCTTTGAAGGATAGATTGGCAACACCAAAAAAGGGATTTTTTGGAAGATTGAAAGAGATGTTGCTTGGGAAGACGATAGACGACGAGTTGTATGAAGAGTTGGAGGAATTGTTGATTCAATCGGATATTGGAATGAATATGACGATAAAACTTGTTGAGGAGCTTGAAAAATCAGTCGCTAAAAAAAGATTAAAAACTTCGGAAGCAGTTTATGAAGAACTGAAGGAATTGCTAAAAGAAAAATTGGTTAATAACAACAAGGGAAATGCTGGATTAAATTTGAAAGATGGAGAGTTGAACATTATTTTGGTTGTTGGAGTTAATGGAGTTGGGAAAACGACTTCGATTGGGAAAATTGCGAAAAAACTGAAGGATGAAGGTAAAAAGGTAATTATTGGAGCTGGAGATACTTTTAGAGCTGCGGCAATTGAGCAAGTTGAAGAATGGGGAAACAGAGTTGGTGTTGAAGTTATAAAACAGGCTCATGGAAGTGATCCAGCGGCAGTTATTTTTGATGCAGTGAGTACGGCTAGAAACAAAAATTATGATGTTGTAATTTTGGATACAGCTGGAAGATTGCATAATAAACGTGATTTGATGAAGGAATTAGAAAAAATTAATAAAATAATTAGACAGCAATCAGGACAAGATGAGTTTGAGACATTACTTGTAATTGATAGTACGACAGGGCAAAATGGACTTGAACAGGCGAGAATTTTTAATGAAATCGTTGATTTGACTGGAATTATTTTGACAAAATTTGATGGGACTGCCAAAGGTGGAATAATTTTTCCAATAACGGCAGAACTTGAGAAACCGATTAAGTTTATTGGGGTTGGAGAAGGAATTGATGATTTGAGAACGTTTGATACGAAGGAATTTGTTGAAGCGATGTTTGAGGATTAATAATTTTTGTATATTATAAAAAATAATAAATAAAACTAATGCAGAATGGAGTTGAATTGAGTGGTAAGTAGCTTGTTAGAACAATTAAAAGAGAGAGCAAAAAAATTAGGAAAAACTATAATTTTACCTGAAACTGAAGATGAAAGAGTATTAAGAGCAGCAGAAAAGGCTATGGCAGAAGGTGTAGCTAAAATTGCTTTAGTTGGAAATGAAGAAGAATTAAAGGCAAAAGCTGCAGAATTAGGTGTTTCATTGGAAGGAGCCATCTTTTATGATCCGAATAATTGTAAGACAATAGATGAAATGGCAGAACAATTGAGAAAAAGAAGAGAAAAAAAAGGTATGACATTTGAAACGGCAAAAGCTATTTTGCTGTCAGATCCAAGATTTTTTGGAGCGATGTTAGTTAAACAAGGAAGAGTTGACGGAATGGTTGCTGGATCAAGTTCACCGACAGCACATGTGTTAAGAGCGGCGATTTTAGTTATTGGACCAAAACCAGGATTGAAAACAGTTTCGAGCTCATTTATAATGATTACGAATACAGCTGAATTTGGAGACAGCGGAGTGTTTGTTTATTCGGATGCAGGAGTTATTCCTAATCCTACAGCATTACAATTGGCAGATATTGCAGTGTCGGCAGCAGAAAAAGCAAGATTTACAGCAGGAATTAAAGAACCAAAAGTTGCATTCTTGTCGTATTCGACAATGGGAAGTGCTGATGGAGAATCAGTTACAAAAGTTAGAGAAGCCATGGAAATCTTGAGAGAAAGAGATATTGATTTTGAATTTGATGGAGAATTGCAATTAGATGCAGCTATAGTTCCAGAAGTTGCAGCTTCAAAGGCACCTAACTCAAAAGTGGCTGGACACGCAAATGTATTAATTTTCCCTGACTTAAATGCAGGAAACATTGGATACAAATTGACGCAAAGATTGGCAAAAGCTAAAGCATTGGGACCATTAATTCAAGGATTGGCAAGTCCAGTACATGATTTGTCAAGAGGATGTAATGTGGACGATATCGTAGAAGTTGTGGCTATAACAGCAGTTGAATCAGATCAGTAAAAATTATATTTTAAGGATCTTGTAATAATTTTGTGAAAATGTAAAAAAAATTCTAAAAAAGTAGCATAAGGAGAGAAATATGAAAGTATTAGTTATAAACAGTGGAAGTTCATCTTTAAAATTTGAGTTAATAGATATGACAAATGAAAAATCAATTGCAAAAGGATTGTGTGAAAGAATAGGAATTTCAAATCCGATTTTCACTTACAAAAATTTGGTGAAAGGCGTTGTTGTAAAAGATAGACCTGAACCTATGGAAAATCATAAAATTGCAATTGATGTTGTGTTGAAACAATTGCAAGATTCTGAAAATGGAGTTATAAAAAATGTTGATGAAATTGATGCAATTGGACATAGAGTAGTTCATGGTGGAGAATATTACGATGACTCTGTTTTAATAGACGATGAAGTTTTGAAGAATTTAGAGGAAGTATCAGCATTGGCACCACTTCACAATCCAGCAAATATTATGGGAATAAAAGTTATGCGTGAATTATTACCAAGTAAAAAAAATGTTGGTGTATTTGATACTGCATTCCATCAAACTATGGAGCCAAAAGCATTTATGTATGCGTTCCCATATGAAGATTATACTGAATTGAAAGTTAGAAAATACGGATTCCACGGTACATCTCATAAATATGTAAGTGAAGTTGCAAGGGAAATGTTAGGAAAAGAAAATTCTAAAATAATAGTTTGTCATTTAGGAAATGGAGCGAGTATTTCGGCTGTGCAAAATGGTAAAGTTGTAGACACTTCAATGGGATTAACACCGTTGGCAGGAGTTATGATGGGAACTAGAACTGGAGATGTTGATCCAGCAGCAGCATTTTATGTAATGGAAAAAAGAGGGCTTGATTTAAAAGGAATTGATACTAGAATGAACAAACAATCGGGAATTAAAGGAATTTTTGGACCAAGTTCTGATTTTAGAGATTTAGCATCTGAAATGGAAAAAGGAAATGAAAGAGCAGTATTAGCTTATGATATGTTCTGTTACAAAATAAAATCTTACATTGGAGCATATGCAGCAGCTATGAATGGTATAGATGCTATTGCATTCACTGGTGGAATTGGAGAAAATGCATTTTATGTAAGAAGAGATATTTGTAATGATTTAACATTTTTAGGAATTAAATTAGATGATGAAAAATCTGGAGAATGGTTGCCAGGAAATGTTGAAATTACAACAAAAGATTCTAGAGTTAAAGTTTATAAAATTGAGACAGCAGAAGAATTAGTAATTGCGAGAGATACTTATAGATTAACAAAATAATTTATTTTAAAATTTAAAAGGAAAAATTGGATTTGAAAAAAATTAAAATTAAGGTTATTCAAATTCAAGGAAAGGACGAAAATTGGCAAAATTAAGTATTATTTATTATAGTGGATCAGGGAATACAGAACAAATGGCTGATTTAATTGGAGAAGGTGCAGAAAGTGCTGGAGTAGAAGTAGTGAAAAGTCAAGTTGAGGCAGCAGAAGAATCTTTAGTAGAAGCAGATTTTGTTGCACTAGGATCACCATCAACAGGATCAGAAGAAGTAGCACCAGAAATTGTTGAGTATATCGAAAGAGTAAAAGACAAATTAGTTGGGAAAAAAATAGGCGTTTTTGGATCGTATGACTGGGGATTCGGTGAATGGATGAACATGTGGATTGAAGAATTGAAAAATGAAAATATTGAAGTAGTTGGTGAAGGTTGCATAGTTCACTTGACTCCAGATGATGATGAAAAAATTGAAAAATGTAAAAATTATGGAATTGAAATTGTAAAATAAAAATGTGAAAAGGTTAGATTAATACAGGCAAAATCTGACCTTTTTTCTAATAGAAAAACAAATATTTAGATTGAAAAAAATGGTCAAATATGATACCATATAATGAGTATTTATAAATTTATCAGAGAGTTTGTATAAAAGCAAGGATAATAGCTGGAGGGAAGATTGAAAAATTTGATATTACAATTTTTAATGATGGTAGCAGTTGGGACATTGATAGGATGGTTTACCAATTACTTAGCAATAAAATTATTATTTAGACCTTATAAAGAAATGAATTTTTTCTTTTTTAAAATACAAGGTTTGATTCCAAAAAGAAGAGATGAAATTTCTGAAAACATTGCAGATGTCGTTGAAAGAGAATTAATTTCTGTAGATGATATTGAGAATAAATTGAAAGAAGTTGAATTTGATGATGGAATGATTGAGAAAGTGATGGATAAATTAGTTGAAGAAAAATTGAAAAAAAGTATTTTGGAGAAAAATCCATTATTGAAGATGATTATTAATGATTCTATGGTTGATAAAATAAAAAAATATTTTAAAAATATGATATTGGAAAACAAAGATGAAATTTTGACCGAAATGATAAAAATTGGTAAGGAAAAGATTGATTTTAAAGAAATTATTTTGGAAAAAATGAAGAATTTTTCTTTGGAAGAAATTGAGAAAATTATTCTTTCAATATCGAAAAATGAATTAAAACATATAGAAATAATCGGTGGAGTTTTAGGTGGATTAATAGCAGTGTTCCAATTTTTGTTTATGGTGTTATTGAAACAAATATAGGAAAAATGAATTGATAAAAGGTAAATCAATCTGAAAATTGAATAAATAATTTAAATTTTCAGGTTTAGATTTAAGGTGTTACATAAAAAATGAGGTGTAAAAATGAATGAAGATAGAATATTGGAGTCAGCAGAGTTAAAAGAGGACAATATTCAAAAAAATTTGCGTCCAAAGACGTTTAGTGATTATATAGGACAAGAAAATTTAAAAGAAAAAATGAATATTTTTATAAAAGCTGCAAAGATGAGAAATGATTCGATGGATCATATTTTGCTATATGGACCGCCAGGACTTGGGAAAACGACGTTGGCAGGGGTTATTGCAACAGAAATGGGAGCTAATTTGAAAATAACGACTGGTCCAGTTTTGGAAAAATCAGGAGATTTAGCGGCTATTTTGACATCTTTGGAAGAAAATGATATTCTATTTATAGATGAAATTCATCGATTGAACACTTCTGTGGAAGAAATTTTGTATCCAGCGATGGAAGATGGAGAATTGGATATTTTGATTGGGAAAGGTCCGTCAGCTAGAAGTATTCGTATTGAATTGCCAAAATTTACTTTGATTGGTGCGACAACTAAGGCAGGACAGTTGAGTACGCCATTAAGAGATAGATTTGGTGTTACACATAAAATGGAATATTATAAAATTGAAGAACTGAAGGAAATTATTCGTCGTGGAGCGAATATTTTGGATATTTCGTATGATGAAGAAGGAATAACAGAGATTGCGAAAAGAAGTAGAGGAACACCGAGAATTGCGAATAGACTTTTGAAGAGAGCTAGAGATTTTGCGTTGGTTGAAGGTGTGGGAATTCTAGATAAAAAGAGTGTTGATGGGATATTAAGTCTTTTGGCAGTTGATGAAAAAGGATTAGATGAATTAGATAGAAAAATTTTGAAATCAATAGTAAGTGTTTATAACGGAGGTCCTGTGGGAATTGAAACATTGTCATTGCTGTTAGGTGAAGATAGAAGAACAGTGGAAGAGGTTTATGAACCTTATTTGGTAAAAATTGGGTTTATAAAAAGAACGCCACGTGGAAGAGTTGTTACAGAATTAGGTTATAATCATTTGGGATTGAAAAAAATATTAGAATAGAAATTTTAGAAAAGTAAAGTTGCAAAATTAATGAATAAGGTGGATTGAGATTGTTAACGGTTATAGCGGAAAAGGATAATATAAGCAAAAGAGAGATTTTAATAAATGATAAATCAGATTGTAATCATATACAAAATGTTTTTAGGCTTAAAGTTGGCGATGAATTAAGAGTTGTCGATGGAGAAAAAGAATATTTAACTAAAATTTTGAATATTTCTAAAAAAGAAGTCTTGCTGGAAATATTGGAAGAGAAGGAAGATGGATATTCGTTGGGGGTTGAGATTGATATTGCTTTAGGGATTTTGAAAAATGATAAAATGAATTTGGCGATACAAAAACTGACCGAAATTGGGATAAATGAAATAATTCCGTTACAAACAGAAAGAGTTGTCGTAAAAATTAATGAGAAAAAAGACAAGTGGGATACGATTGTAAGGGAAACATTAAAACAATGTCGAGGAGTAAAATTTACAAAAATATCGCCTGTAAAAAAATTGAAAGAAATTGATTACGAAAAATATGATAAAGTGATTTTTGCTTATGAAAATAGCGATGAAGCGAAATCAGTTGTTAATTTGATAAATGAAAATTGTAAGAAAATATTGTATGTAATTGGGCCTGAAGGTGGAATTACAGAATCAGAAGTTGAATTTTTGAAAGAAGTAGGAGCTGTGGAAGTGAGTTTAGGAAAAAGAATTTTAAGAGCAGAAACGGCGGCTATTGTGTTAGGAGGAGTTATTGCGAATAGTTTTTTATAAATTGCATTGGTAAATAAAATATTATTTATTAAGTTATAGAGATAAAATTCACAGATAGAAAGTATATAGAAAGGAAAAGTGAGAGAATGAGTTTAACAACAAATTATGAAAAAGAAGTATCTTCAATTATTGATATTATCGAAGATAAAAAAGGACAAGACATTAAAGTTTATGATATGAGAGGAAAATCGCCATTTTTTGATTATTCAATTGTGTGTACAGGTAGTTCGTCTAGAAATATTGAGGCAATAGCTACTGATATTAAAAAAAGTTTGGAAAACATAAGAAATATAGAAGGATTAGATGAATGTAATTGGGTTTTAATTGATTCAGGAGATATCATTATTAGCATTTTTAGTAAAGATGCTAGAGAATATTATCAATTAGATAGTTTTTATGAAGGTGTAAATAGCCACGACAACGAAGAATTTTAAGAAATGTAATTTTTAAGGAAGAGGACAGAAATGAGAGAATTAGATAAAGAGGAGAAAAATCCCAGATATATTGCATTTATTGCCGTAGTGGGTATAGCTTTTTTAATTTTAATTTCAAAACTATTCACACTACAAGTCTTGAATGCGGCGGTGTATGAGGAGAGAGCTTTACAGAATAGAATAAGAACAAATATTGTAAAAGCAACAAGAGGACAAATTTTTGACAGAGAAGGAAAATTATTAGCAAAAAATATTACTGGTTATCAACTGATTCATACAGATACGAAACCATTGACACCAAAAGATATGGAAATTTTGAATCAGATTAAAAATATGAATGAGCAACAAATTTCTGAAAGATTGTCGACTGAAAGAAAACCTGTAGCTGAAAAATTATATGATACAATAATGGATGTTAAGAAAATAAGTGAAGTTACGGGATACACTCCAGATTATCTTTTAGATAGATTTTTTAAACAACAAAGGGTTGGTACTGATAAAAAAATATTGGTTATAGAAGATTTGGATAAAAATGTTGCGTTAAAAGCAATTGAAAAATTGAATAACACTGATAGAATTGATATTGTTGAATATAATAAGAGATTTTATCCTGAAAATAATATAGCTTCTAATGTAATTGGGTATGTAAAACCGATTAACGAGAAAGAATATAAAGATCTTAAGGATGAAGGTTATCAAAACAACGATTTGATTGGGAAAAAAGGTGTTGAAAAAAGTTACGATAAAGAAATGAAAGGTCAAGACGGAATGGAAAATGTCGAAGTTGATGCGAAAGGAAACACTGTAAGACAAGTAAATTCGACAGAAAGTACAGCAGGGAAAAACGTTTATTTATCAATAGACTTAGATTTGCAAAAATATATGACAGATGCTTTTTCTGGGAAAAGTGGAGCGTTTATTGCAATGGAAGCTAAAACTGGAAAAATTATTACATTTGTAAGTAGTCCAGAAATTAACTTGAATTTATTGAGTTCTAGAATTTCTGATAGTGATTGGAATGCTTTAGCAAAATCTTCATCGAAACCACTTGTAAATAAAGGGATTGCAGGATTATACCCTCCAGGATCGACATTTAAAGCAGTAATAGGAAGTGCAATATTAGAATCTGGAGTATCACCTTATGCGACAGTAAATTCGACAGGACAATATAAATATGGGAAAGTTATTTTTAGAGATTCACATAAATATGGACATGGTATAACAAATTTTGCTAAGTCAATAGAAGAATCAGTAAATACTTACTATTACGTATTTTCTCAAAAAGCAAAAATTCAAAATATTATAAAATATGCGAAAGAATTTGGAATTGGCGAAAAGACGGGTATAGATATTCCAGGAGAATTAGCAGGAACATTGCCAAGTCCTGAATGGAAAAAGAAAAGATTTAAAAAAGCAAAAGACCAAACTTGGTTGCCTGGAGATTTGATTAATATGTCGATTGGGCAAGGTTACGTTTTAGCAACTCCTATGCAAATTGCTAGTGTTTATCAAACAATAGCTAATAATGGTGTTAAAATGAAACCGACTGTTGTGGATAGATTTGTAAGTTATAATGGAAAAGTGGAAGAAAATAAACCACAAGTTGCTAAAAAATTGAATATTAGTGCGAAAACATTAAAATTAGTAAAAGATGCTTTGAGATTACCAGTTATTGGATATGGTGGAACGGCTAAATTGTTGAGAATAGAAGGATATCCAGTTTCGGCTAAAACAGGGACAGCACAAAATACTGGATTTAGTGACAACCACTCATGGATTGCAGGGTTTTTCCCATCAGATAATCCTCAAATTGTATTCGTTTCGGTAGTAGAAGGTGGAGGTTACGGAGGAGTAGCTTCTGGAGAAATGGCAAGAAAATTCATTTTGAAATATAGAGAAAAATATGTTTTGAAAAAAAATGTTAATGCCGATGGAAGTAAAAAAGATGGAAAAGATGGAAAAAATAACAATAAAAATCAAACAAATGACAAGAACAAAAAAGTAGTAGCGAAAAATTAATTGAAAAGTTTAGATTTTTGTAGAAAATAGATAATTTAAAATAAGATATAAGAAGGAGGAGCTAAATAATGTCAGATGAAAAGAAAAAAGGGCTAGAAAAATCAGAAAGCCTTTTTAAAAGAAATTTTTCTAAAAATTCTGCCAAAGTAAGTAGGATTAAGGCAGCTATGAAAAAGAAAAAGATGAGTAATGACGAACATTTAGGTGATACAGTAAATTCTAAATATTTGCTGAACAAAAAGACGAAGCATCACAATAGTAATAAAAATGAGAAATTTGATGCGAAAAAGAAAGATGATAAAATGTATATTATTCCACTTGGTGGGATAGAAGAAATTGGGAAAAATATGACTGCATTTCAATATAAAGATGAGATAGTTATTGTAGATGCGGGATTGACATTCCCAGAAGATGAGCATTTAGGGATAGATGTGATTATTCCAGATTTTGCTTATTTGGAAAGTAATAGGGATAAAATTAAGGCGTTGTTGTTGACGCATGGACATGAGGATCATATTGGAGCGATACCGTATTTATACCAAAAATTAGGGTCAGAAGATATTCCTATGTATGGTGGTAAATTGACACTAGAATTGGCAAAAGCTAAATTTGAGAAAAAAGATGCGAAATTACCAAAAGAAAAAATTATAAAAGGAAGAAGTATTTTGAAAATTTCAAAATATTTTACAGTTGAATTTATAAGTGTAACGCATAGTATTGCAGATTGTTATGCAATTTGTATAAAAACTCCAGCTGGAACAATTTTACATTCAGGAGATTTCAAAGTAGATTTGACACCGATTGATGGAGAAGGATTTGATTTTGGAAGATTGGCACAATTAGGAGAAGAAGGAGTAGATTTATTGTTATCAGATAGTACGAATGCATTGATACCAGGATTTACACCATCAGAAAGAACAGTTGGAGAAAGTCTGAAAGAAGAATTTTCTAAAGCAAAAGGAAGAATTGTTTTAGCTGCATTTGCTTCACACGTACACAGATTACAGCAAATTATTAATATCGCAGAAAAACATGGTAGAAAAATTGCGATTGATGGAAGAAGTATGGTAAAAATATTTGAAATTTGTTCAAATTTAGGATATTTAAAAATTCCTAAAGGAATTATGGTTGATATAAATCGTGTTGAATCATTACCTGCAAATCAAGTGTTAATTATTTGTACAGGAACTCAAGGGGAACCACTTGCAGCATTGTCAAGAATAGCAAATGGTTCACATAAACATATTTCGTTAAGAGAAGGAGATACGGTTGTGATTTCAGCTACACCAATTCCTGGAAATGAAAAAGCGGCTTATAAAAACATTAATCAATTGATGAAGAGAAATGCAAATGTTGTTTTTGAAAAAGTAGTAGGAATTCACGTTTCTGGACATGGATGCCAAGAAGAGCAAAAATTGATGTTAAATCTTGTAAAACCAAAATTCTTTATGCCAGTCCATGGGGAATATATGATGCTTAAAAAACATAAAGAATTAGCTGAAGCAGTTGGAATACCTTCAAACAATATTTTATTAGCAGAAAATGGAATGAAATTGGAATTAACAAAATCTAGTTTTAGATCGGTTGGAAGAGTGCCAAGTGGAGCGACTTTGATTGATGGATTTGGAATTGGAGATATTGGTAATGCAGTATTGAAAGATAGACAAAATTTAGCAGATGATGGAATTGTAATAATTTCGGTTTCTCAATATAAAACTGGTAAATTTAGTAGACAAGTTGAGTTAGTAACAAGAGGATTTGTATACAACAAAGATGCAGAAAGTTTATTATCTGAAACTAAAGAATTGATAAAATTAGAGTTAGAAAATATGGAAAGTCAAGAAATAAAAGAAATTGGTAAAGTAAAACAAAAATTAAAAATAAAAGTGGGAGAATTTTTAAATAAGAAAACAGATAGAGAACCAATAATTCTTCCAATAATTATGGAGGTTTAATAAATGCAACTTTCAAGTAAAGAAAGGGCTTTTTTGAAAAAGTTAGCTCACAATCTAGATCCAATAGTGAGAATAGGAAAAGATGGAATAGATGAAAATGTATTAAAAAGTATTTCTGATGTTATAAATAAAAGGGAATTAATAAAAGTAAAAATTTTACAAAATTCTACAGTTGAAGTGGAAAGAGAATTGGGGACAGAAATTGCTAATAAAACTCAATCAGTTTTTGTAGATAGTATTGGTAAGATTTTGATTTTATTTAAACCAAGCAAAGCGAAAGATGCTAAAATAACGCCAGAGTTTAATGAATTTAAAAAGAAAAAGAGAGGAAAATAATGAGTGGTGGAATTGTCTTTGGAAATAGATTACTTGATGTAGCTTTAATTTCTTGTTTTGCAGCACAATTCTATAAAGTTTTTTCTCCTCTTTTTCGAGGGAAAAAGATACAGTGGGTTAGGCTTCTAGAAACAGGAGGAATGCCTAGTTCACATGCCTCAACAGTAGTGTCGCTAGTAACAGGAGTATTTATACTAAAAGGAGCAAGTTCTATAGAATTTGCGATTTCGATGGTTTTTGCTTCAATTGTGCTTTATGATGCGACTGGTGTTAGAAGACAAGCTGGGAAACACGCTAAGGCGTTAAATACACTTATTGAAAGTATTGAAAGAAGAGATGGAATAGAAATAATAAACGAACAATTTAAAGAATTTTTAGGACATACTCCAATTGAAGTTTTGGTAGGAAGTATTTTAGGTATAATTATTGGGTTGCTATTTAAAGGATATATTTTAGGATAAAAATTAAATAATAAAAAATAAATAGAAATATAAGAGATATGATTTATTATAGAGGATATATTTCTTAATAAATAAGTGAGAATCTTTTTTCTTCTTTCAAGAAATTTTAAATAAATTTTGAAAGAAGGAATCGAAATAATAAGGGATTTTTAAATTAGAGATAGAGGAAATTTGAGTATGAAAAAAAGGTTAGATTTAATACTTGTAGAAAGAGGGTTATTTGAAACTAGAGAAAAGGCTAAACGAGAAATCATGGTCGGAAATGTAATTGTAAATGAACAAGCAGTTACAAAAGCAGGGACAAACTTTAAAGATGATGAAAAATTAAATATAAGAATAAAAAATAAATTAAAGTATGTAAGCCGTGGTGGATTAAAGTTGGAGAAAGCCATTAAAGAGTGGGAATTGGACTTTAACGATAAATTAGTCTTGGATATTGGAGCTTCTACAGGTGGATTTACAGATTGTGCCTTGCAAAATGGTGCGAAAAAAGTTTATAGTGTTGATGTTGGGACAAATCAGTTGGATTGGAAATTGAGAAATGATGACAGAGTTGTTTCGATAGAAGAAACCCATATAAAGGATTTAACACCAGAAAATATTGAAAACAATAAAGTTGACTATATCGTAATAGATGTGTCTTTTATTTCTTTAACAAAAGTTATTCCTTATTTTGAGAAATTTTTAAAATCGAATGGAAAAGCTGTGATGCTAGTAAAACCACAATTTGAAGTGGGAAGAGATAAAATAGGACGAAATGGTGTTGTTCAAGAAGAAGAATATCACGATGAGGCTATTAAAAAAATTATTGCTTTTTCAAAAGAATTTGGTTACGAACTAATAGGCGTTAAAGATTCGCCAATAAAAGGAGCAAAAGGAAATAGTGAATTTTTAATGTTAGTGACGTGCAAAAAATGTTAATTTTAATGAAAAAAGTCGTAAAATAAGGAGGAAACGATGAAAAAAAGTAAATTGCTTCAAGCGATATTGGGAGTTATCTTAGCAGGAGCACCATTATTTGCAGCAACAACTGTAATAAAATCAGCTGTAAATGATAAAAATGTAAGCGCAGGATATTCAAAAGATTCAACAGAATTGAATAGAATAGTAGATGTAATTAATATTATTGAAACTAATTTTGTTGGAACGAAAACGAATAAAAATGATAAAGGTGAAAAAACAGCCGAAAATGTTGCAACACCAAGTAAAGAAGAGTTGTATAAAGGAGCTGTAGAAGGTGTTATTAGAAAATTGGATGATCCTTATTCTGAATATTTATCAACAGAAGATTTAAAAGATTTTAATGAAGATATGGATGGAGAATATACTGGAGTTGGAATGAGTGTAAATAAGAAAAAAGGAGAGCCATTAGAAGTTGTATCACCATTTATCGGAAGTCCAGCTGAAAAAGTAGGTATTAGAATAAAAGATAAAATTACTAAAGTTGATGGGAAAGATATTTTGCCATTGACAGCGAATGAAACTGTAAAATTGTTAAAAGGTAAAGAAAATACAAAAGTAGAAGTAGAAGTTGTGAGAGAAGGTAGAAAAGAACCTTTTAAAGTTACTATGACAAGAGCTAAAATTAAACTTGAAATGGTTGAAAGCAAAATGCTTGAAAATAAAATTGGTTATGTGAGTCTTTTGAGATTTGGAAATAATGTTGGTGAAGAAGTTGAAAAAGCTATAAAAGATTTACAAGCTAAAGGAATGAGAGGATTGATTTTTGATTTAAGATCTAATCCAGGTGGTTCATTACAAGAGGCTCAAGATATTACTTCATTATTTGTAAAAGATAATTTGATTGTTTATTTGAAATATAAAGATGGAAGACAAAAAAATTATAACAGAACTTTACCATATTTGGGAGATTTCCCATTAATAGTATTGACAAATGAAGGAAGTGCTTCAGCTTCTGAAATTGTTACAGGTGCATTAAAAGATTACAAGAGAGCAACTATTATTGGAGAAAATACATTTGGTAAAGGAATTGTTCAACAAGTTATACCATTGAAAACAAATGATGCCATAAAATTAACTATTGCTCAATATTTCACACCGAAAGGAAACTATATTCATGGGAAAGGGATTGCACCTGATATAAAAGTGGATATGGAAGATTTGTTAACATTAAAAGGTTATGCAAATGATAGTGAACAAGCTATAAAAAATAGACAAAAAGAGATTGAAGATATTTTAATAAAAGATAAAGGTGCAGAAGAAGCCAAAAAGATTATTGCAGCTGGAGATGTTCAAATGAAAAGAGCTATCCAAGAAATGAATAAAAAATTAGGTATAAAATAGTAATTAATTGGATAAATTGTCTTGAATTTAAGAAAGAATTTTTTTGGTTCAAGACAGTTTTTTTTTAAAGAATAAATTATAAAATAGGAGATATTATGTTTTATGTTGTTGGTACGCCAATAGGAAATTTAGAGGATATAACTTTTAGGGCCTTAAAAACGTTGAAAGAGGTCGATTACATTTTTGCAGAAGATACTCGTGTTACAAAAAAATTATTGAAATTTTATGAGATTGATAAAATTGTGTACCAGTATCACGAGCATAATAAACTTCATCAAATTCAAAATATTGTTAATTTGTTGAAGGATGAAAAGCAAATTGCGTTGGTAACTGATGCGGGAACGCCTTGCATATCAGATCCTGGATATGAACTTGTAAATGAAGTCTTGAAAGAAGGAATCAAGGTTGTTGGAATTCCAGGAGCGTCTTCAATAGTTACAGGTGCGAGTGTATCAGGATTAGATATGAGAAGAATGGCGTACGAAGGATTTTTGCCAAAGAAAAAAGGAAGACAAACTTTGTTTAATAAACTAAAAGAGGAAGAAAGAACAATTGTAATTTTTGAATCGCCAAATCGAATTTTGAAAACATTAAAAGATATACAAGAATATTTAGGTGAAAGATATGTTGTAATAACTCGTGAGCTTACAAAAGTATATGAAGAAATTATACGAGGCGATGTTTCAGAGATAATTGAAAGACTAGAAAAAAAGCCTATAAAAGGGGAAATAGTTTTGTTTATTAGAGCAAAAGATTAGTTGAAATTTTATTTTGAAAGTATTTTTTGTAACAATAAAAACTAGAAGAAAATTTTATTGAAAGAGAGAAAATTATGAATATAAACTGGTATCCAGGCCATATGAAAAAAACTAAGGAACTAATTGTAGAAAATTTAAAAATAATAGATATCGTAATAGAAATTCTGGATGCGAGAATACCTCTATCGAGTAAAAATCCTGATATTTCAAAGTTAGCAAATGGGAAACAGAAAATTGTGATTTTAAATAAGATTGATTTAATTGATGCAAAAGAGCTAAAAAAATGGGAAAATTATTTTTTGGAAAATCATATTTCAGATTATTTTGTTGCTTTGAGCGTGGAAAAAGGGACGAATTTTAATGAATTGAGAAAGATAACAGATAGAATTTATAATGAAAAATTGGAGAAAGTTAAGAAAAAAGGTTTGAGAAAAACTTCTGTAAGAGCAATGATTGTTGGGATTCCTAATGTTGGAAAATCAAAATTTATTAATAAATTTGTGAATAAAAATAAAGCGAGAGTAGGAAATACACCAGGATTTACGAAAGGGAAACAGTGGATAAAAATAGACGATAAGCTAGAATTGTTGGATACGCCAGGAGTTTTGTGGCCTAAATTTGAAGATCAAAAAGTGGCGTTTAATTTGTCAATAACGGGATCAATTAAAGATAATGTGTTGCCGTTGGAGCAGGTAGCATTGAAATTTATTGATAGATTAAAAGAATTAGGGAAATTAGAAAATTTTATAAAATCGTATAATTTGAGTGAAACTGTGACGAAAGAAGAAATTTATAAATTGGAAGATCACAAGATTTTAGAAATTTTAGAAAAGAGGCTGGGAGTGACGAAACAAGATGAACATAATTATGAAATTATTTCCAGAAGACTTTTAAAAGATTACAGAATGGGAAAAATTGGGAAGTTCTTTTTAGAATTGCCAGAAGGAGAGTGAGATATGAGAATTGGGATATTTACTGATACGTATAGACCGCAAGTAAACGGAGTTGTTAGCTCGATTACAACTTTGGAGCAACAGCTGAGAAAAAGAGGGCATAAGGTCTATATTATAACGACAACTGATCCAGATGCACCAGCAGTTGAGCCAAATGTGTTGAGAATTCCAAGTATGGAATTTAAACCAGCACCACAATATAGATTGGGATTGATGTATTCACCGAAAATTGTTAAAAAGATTAAAAAATTGGAGTTGGATATTATTCATTCGCAGACGGAATGGGGAGTTGGAACTTTTTCGAGATTTGTGGCAACAAAATTGCATATACCGTTGGTTCACACGTATCACACGCTATATGAATATTACACGCACTACATTTTTAGAGGGCATATGGTGGCTCAAGCGAAAAAAATTGCAGCTGCGATAAGTAAATTTTATTGTGATAAATGTGATGCTTTGATTGTTCCAACAAGAAAAGTTGAGGATATTTTGTATTCATATGATGTTGAAAAGGAAATGAATATCATTCCAACGGGACTTGATATCAAGAAATTTTATCGAGAAAATTATACAGATGAAGATAGAGAGTTTATCAAGGAAAATTATAAAATAGAGGACACTGACTTTTTGTGTGTGTACATTGGAAGAGTGGCTGAAGAAAAAAGTATTGATTTATTGATTGAGATGTTTTCAAAAATTGATGATCCTAATTATAAATTTATGATTGTTGGGAAAAGTTTTGGAGATATTGGGGATAAATTGAAGGAACAGGCTGAAAGTTTGGGAATTTCTGATAGAGTAATTTTTGTTGGAGAGGTTCCGCATGAGAATGTTCCGATTTATTATCAAATTGGAGATGTTTTTTTGAATGCGAGTATTTCAGAAACGCAAGGATTGACTTTTGTTGAGGCGATGGCAGCAGAAGTGCCTGTTAATGCTAGATACGATTTGAATCTGGAAGATTTGCTAGTAAAAAATGAAGCAGGACTTGTTTATAAAAATGAGGAAGAATTTATTGCTAATTTGAAAAAATTGAAAGAAGATAAAGAATTTAAAGATAAAATAATAAAAAATGCTTTTAAAGTTTCACAAGATTATACATCTGAAAAATTTGGTGAAAGAGTGGAAGCAGTATATAAAAAAACGATAGAGGAGTATGATGCAGATGAAAGTTTTACTATTTTCAGAGGGGAAAAATTTATTCAGCAAATCCGGCGTTGGGCAAGCCCTAAATCATCAAAAAGAAGCCCTTGGAGCAAATAATGTTGAATTTACTTTGGATGAAAAAGATGATTATGATTTAGTGCATATAAATACGATTGGATTAAAATCTTTTCAAGTGTTGCGACAAGCGAAAAAAAGAGGGATACCAGTAATTTATCATACGCATACAACTTACGAAGATTTTAAAGGAAGTGTGAAATTTAGTAATCAAATTGCACCGATTATAAAATTTTGGACAAAAATATTGTACAATAGTGCAGATTATTTGATTTCTCCGAGCGAGTATACAAAAAATTTAATTAAAACGAAGTATTTGAGGAAAGATAAGGAAATACGGGTAATTTCAAATGGTGTTGATACGAAGAATTTTTGTAAAAATGAAGAATTGAAAAATAAATTTTTGGAAGAATATAAGATTGATAAGCCATTGGTGATTACAGCGGGATTGCCATTTGAGAGAAAAGGTATTCAAGATTTTATGAAACTTGCGGAAAAAAGGAAAGATTATCAATTTATGTGGTTTGGTTCATCTAGTATAAAAGCTATGTTGCCAAAAAAAATTCAGCATATAATCGACAATCCGCCTAAAAATGTTATTTTTCCTGGATATGTTGAGAAAGATATGTTGATTGGAGCATTTAGTGCTGCAAAAGCCTTTTTGTTTATGACATATGAGGAGAATGAAGGGATTGTTGTGTTGGAAGCGTTGTCTGCTCAATTGCCAATAGTTGTCAGAGATATTCCTGTTTATAATAAATGGCTAAAAGATGGAGTTAACTGTTTTAAAGCTAAGAATAATACAGGATTCATAGAAAAATTGAGAAAAGTTGTTAATGGTGAAGTGGAAAATTTAGATGAAATTGTGAAAAATGCGTATGAACTTGCAAAAGAGCGAGATTTGACAGAAATTGGTAAGAAATATAAAGAATATTATGAATATGTGTTAGAAAATTTTAAAAAATAAATATAGAATAAAAAGGAGAAAATTTATGAAAAAAATTGTAGTTTCACTATTTCTAATGGTTGCGATGTTAAGTTTTTCGGCTAAAAAGAATAGTGCAGAAAATGAGATTAGAGCTAGTTTCGATAGATTTATGCAAGATTTAAAATCAGAGGAAGCAATAGATGATGATAAGTTAACTCAGAGCGATATTGACGAAGCAATAAATGAAATGCCGAAGGAGTTAAGAGGTTTTGTTAAAGAGATGTCACCAGCATTATTGCAGTTAGATCAAAATAATGATTTGAAAAATTTTTACAAGAAAGCATATGATAAAATGAGTTATAATATAACAAAAGTTACTCAAAAAGGGAATGAAGGTGTTGTTGAAGTACTTGTGAAAATGCCTGATTTTAAATCTTATAGTGGTGAAATTGAAAAGTCTTTTGAATCAAAATTTGGAAATTTAGATAAAAATACAAAACTAAAAGATGTTTTTGGGAACATTATGGATACAGCAGTTAAAGAGTTTAGCAAAATTTTAGATAGAAAAGATTTGAAATATACTCAAGAAAATATGAAAATTTATTTTGAAAAAGTTGATGGAGAATGGGTTCCGCAAATGGATTTTAAAAAGAATAAAGATCTAATGAAAATAATGTCATTCAATTTATCAAATGATTTATTTTAGGAAATTTTTTTTTAAAGAATTGTAAGATATGTAAAAATTTTTGTGTAAACCTCTAAATAATATATAGAAAAAAACTATATATTATTTGGAGGTTTTTGTTATGGATAAAAAGAAAATTGATAATGAAATTTAAAAAAGAGTGTCTAGAATTTTGTGTAAACTAGGAAGTGGAAGCAATAAATTTAACACTTTATTTACATAAAAATTTTTACATTCTCAGTCTACACAAAAAATGACACTCTCAATAAATTTTTGATTTTTAAAAATTTACTGAATTTATACTTTATAATAAAAATTATTTTGAGATTATTTACTTTCTAACTCATTGCAAGCTGTTTCCAATTGTTTTAATGCTCTTTCTAATACACTTCTTGGACAAGCAGTGTTAATACGCATAAATCCACTCGAACCGTGATTAAACGCACGACAAGAATTTAATCCTATTTTTGCCTTTTGATAAATAAATTTTTCCAATTCATCTTGATTCAAATTATATTTTTTCATTAATTCACGGCAATCTAGCCAAACTAAGTAAGTAGCTTGTGGAACATTAGGCTTAATTAACGGAATATTTTTTTTCATAAAATCATTCAAGAAAAGAATATTTTTTTCCAAATAGTCGATTAATTGAATCAAATAATCTTCACCTTCTGTATACGCAGCAATAGTTGCAACTAAATTAAAAGGATTATTTCTATGAACTTCCAAATCTTTCCAAAATCTATCAAATCTCGTTTTGTTTTCGATATTATTAAATACAATTGTTGCAGATTGTAAACCAGCTAGATTAAAGGCTTTCCCAGTAGCAGTACAAGTTATCGTATTTTGTCTAATTTCCTCTGAAACACTTGCCATTGGAATGTGTTGGTTTCCCCAAAGTGTTAAATCAGCATGAATTTCATCAGAAATGACAGGTACATTATATTTTATACACAAATCTCCAATAGCTTTCAATTCTTCACGACTCCAAACATGCCCCAAAGGATTATGTGGATTACAAAAGATAAACAATTTCGGATGTTGTTTCAACTTTTCTTCCAAATCTTCCAAATTGACAGTGAAAACACCATCTTTTTCTTTAAATCTATTTTCTAAAACAATTCTTTTG
The DNA here is from genome assembly GCA_963524305.1 of uncultured Leptotrichia sp. Classification (GTDB taxonomy): domain Bacteria; phylum Fusobacteriota; class Fusobacteriia; order Fusobacteriales; family Leptotrichiaceae; genus JABCPH02. Next base: position 108,197 of record CAURGH010000003.1, read on the forward strand.
TTGTCAGTACTAATATCGTAAAATTCCGAATAAACAGGTGGCTGAATTAAAATAGTATCCCCTTCTTCAGAAAATAATTTTATTAATGCTCCAAGCGTAGGTACAACACCTATACTAAAGCTCAAAAGCTCTTTTCTAGGTTCCCATCCAAATCTTTTCTTTTGCCAGTTAATAAAAGATTCAAAATATTCATCAGGACGATAAACGTACCCAAAAATTCCGTGCTGAGCCTTTTTTTCAAGTGCATCAATAATCGGTTGAGCAGTTTTAAAATCCATATCCGCAATCCACAAAGGAATGAAGTCTTCAGGCTCTTTCCCATGCTCAAATCCGAATCTAGCCAATTCATTATACTTAACAGAATGATTATTTTTTCTGTCAATAATCTCATCAAAATTGTATTTCATAATATCACACCTTTCATTTTTTGTAGAGTTTTATTCAATAATAGTTCTCAAAATCTCCAATTCTCCATTCAATTTAACTTCAATGTTTACAGGCACTAATAAACTTTCTCCCTTTTGAATTTCGAGTGAAATAATTTTTCCATTTTCATTTTTATGAGAAATAGTACCTTTTCCCTCTAAAATAGAGTAAATTATCATACTCTCATGACAAACATCATCAAATTCTCCAGAAATCTTAATTCTATCAATCGAATAATATTTTTTCCTAATAATTGTTTTTCTAGTTTCATTACCGACGAAATTCGTATGAGTAATTATAGGTTTTTGATTAAAATCAATAACTTCTGCGGCATCATCCAAGTGCAATTCTCTTTTTTTACCATTTTGAATTCTATCGAAATCATAAATTCTATAAGTTATATCAGAATTTTCCTGAATTTCAGCAAAAATTACACTCCCTTTCAAAGAAGCATGAACCATTCCAGGAACAATGTCAATCAAATCGCCTTTTTTCACAGTAATTTCATTAAACAATCCCTCAAAATTATTTTCTTTTGTTTTTTTCAAAAATTCCTCTTTTGTAACGCCTTTTTTCATACCCATAATCAAAGTAGCATTATCACTAGCTTCCATAATAAACCAAGATTCACTTTTTCCTAATTCGTTATGTTTTTTCAATGCAACTTCGTCGCTAGGATGAACCTGAATAGAAAGTCTATCGTTAACATCTAAATATTTTATCAATAATGGAAATCGGTCCTTATAATTTTGATAAGGCTTTTCCCCCACTAATTTTTCTTTGTACTCAGAATAAATTTCTTGTAAAGTTTTTCCCGCAAGAGGCCCATTTTCAACAATTCCCATACCATTTGGATGTGCTGAAACTTCCCAAGACTCTCCAATATTTTTATTTTTAGGCAACTGCATATTTAATTTTTCTTCAAATGCACGTCCTCCCCAGACTTTTTCAATGAAAACTTTTTTAAAACGCATTGGATACAACATAATTATTCTCCTTAACTTTTTCTAAAATTGTTAAGTAAATAATATCATTTTAGTTGGAAAAAGACAAGTGGCGAAAGAATTAATATTTAGAAAAAATAAAGAAATATATACTTTGTATAAGTTTTAGGTTAGAGATATTAGAATTTTATGATATAATTTATTTAAGAAAAAATTTTAAGATTAATGAAAATAACTTGAAAGGAGAAAAAATGAAAAAATTTAAAATAGGATTAGTATCGAGGCTTTTGATTGCGATAGCTCTTGGTATTGGAGCAGGATTAGTGTTACCGGAATCGATTATTAGAATAGCAGTAACTTTTTCAGGATTGTTTAGTAAATATTTAACATTTATTATACCGTTAATGATTATCGGATTTGTAGTAATTGGAATTGCAGATTTAACACAAGGTGCAGGGAAATTGTTAGGAATCACAACACTTATTGCATACACTTCAACAGTTGTCGCTGGATCACTTGCTTACATAATGGCATCGACAGTCTTTCCACACATCATTGACGGAAGTGTTTTAATAAAAATTGGAAATCCAGAAGAAAACATGCTAAAACCTTTTTTTGAAATAAGTTTGCCACCGTTATTAGATGTAACTTCAGCTGTTGTATTTTCATTTATAATGGGATTAGCAATAAGCTGGTTACGAACAACAGGATATCAAAAAGGTGAAACAATTTATCAATTATTCTCTGATTTTTCAGAAATAATAGTAAAAGTTTTATCAACGTCAATTATTCCAGTTTTACCACTTTACATTTTTGGAACTTTTGCAAATATGGCTCATAGTGGAAGTGTTTTCACAATAATGTCAATATTTATTAAAGTTTTCATTTGCGTATTATTGTTGCATATTGCATATTTAATAGCACTCTTTGTAGGAGCAGGTGCAATTGGAAAGAAAAATCCAATAAAATTATTAAAAAATCAAATTCCTGGCTATATCACAGCTTTAGGGACACAATCATCAGCCGCAACAATTCCTGTAAATGTTGAATGTGCAAGAAATAATGGCGTTTCAGAGCAAATAAGAGATTTTGTTGTACCTCTTTGTGCGACAATTCATATGGCAGGAAGTATTATCACGATAACGAGCTGTGTTACCGCCGTTTTAATGATGAATAATATGTCACATAGTTTAGCAATCATTGTTCCATTCATAATGACTCTAGGAGTCGCAATGGTAGCAGCTCCAGGAGCTCCAGGAGGAGCAATAATGTCAGCATTACCATTTTTAGGAATGGTTGGAATTAACTCAGCAGGACCATTAGGAACACTGCTTATTGCTTTATATATAACTCAAGATAGTTTTGGAACTGCGGCTAATGTTTCGGGGGACAATGCAATTGCAGTGGTTATAGATACAATTTATCATAATTTTATAAAAAAGGATGCTACAAAATAATTAATATCCATAATTTTAGAGATGAAGTGTTAAAATTTTGTATAAAAAACATAATTCAAATTTACCAAAAAATATGGTAAAATTATTAAAAATAGAAATTAAAGAAAGGAGAGTATGTTTTCAATTAAACATACTATGAAAGATAATGAATATAATATTATTTGGTGCTCCAGGAGCAGGAAAAGGAACTCAAGCGAAAGAATTAATCAAAAAATATGAAATTCCTCAAATTTCAACAGGAGATATTTTAAGAGGTGCGATTGCAAATAAAACTCCACTTGGATTGGAAGCTAAAAAATTGATGGATCAAGGTCAATTAGTTTCTGATGAAATTGTAAATGGATTAGTAGAAGCTAGATTGCAAGAAGCTGATTGTGAAAAAGGATTCATATTAGATGGATTTCCAAGAACTGTTGCACAAGCAGAGGAATTAGACAAAATTATGAAAAAAATTGGAAAAGAAATTGATAAAGTAATTGCTTTAGAAGTAAGCGATGATGAAATTATTGAAAGAATTACTGGAAGAAGAGTATCGAAAGTTACTGGAAAAATTTATCACATTAAATATAATCCACCAGTAGATGAAAAATTAGAAGATTTAGAACAAAGAGCAGATGACAATGAAGAAACTGTTAAAAAAAGATTGGCAGTTTACAATGAACAAACAGCACCTGTTTTAGATTTCTACAAAAAACAAAATAAAGTTTATGAAGTAGATGGTGCACAAAGATTAGAAAATATTACAAAAGACATTATTGAAATTTTAGAAAAATAAGAAAGAAGTATTAAAATGATAATTTACAAAACATTAGATGAAATAAAAAAAATAAAAGCTGCAAATCACATTATTGCACAATTATTTGAAGAAGTATTGCCTAAATACATAAAAGCAGGAATTAGCACTTACGAATTGGATCAAATATCAGAAGATTTTATAAGAAGTAAAGGTGCAATTCCAGGAACAAAAGGATATGACATTGGAAGACCTTACCCGCCATATCCAGCAGCAACTTGTATTTCTGTAAACGAAGTTGTCGTACACGGAATTCCTAGCAAGAAACAAATTTTAAAAGAAGGGGATATCTTGACAATTGATACAGTTACTGTTTTAGACGGATATTTTGGGGATGCCGCAATAACTTACGCTGTAGGTGAAATTGACGAAACTTCTAAAAAATTGATGGAAGTAACTGAAAAAGCAAGAGAAATTGGAATTGAAGCCTCAAGAGCAGGAAACAGAATAGGAGATATCGGAGCTGCAATTCAAGAATATGTTGAAAAATATGGATTTTCTTTAGTAAGAGATTTCGCTGGACACGGTTGTGGAAAAGAAATGCACGAAGACCCAATGGTACCAAACTACGGAAGAGCTGGAACTGGTGCAAAAATTGAAGACGGAATGGTAATCACAATCGAACCAATGGTAAATGTAGGAACTTACAGAGTAAAAATTTTGCCAGATATGTGGACAGCCGTGACAAAAGATGGAAAAAGATCAGCACAATATGAACACAGTATTGCCATTATTGATGGGAAACCAGTTATTTTAAGTGTAAATGACTAAATTATTTTAGAATTTAAAATTCAAAAATTTTTTGATAAATTTATTAAATTAAAACTAAAACTAAAAATAATGAAAACTGTTTAAAAATAGAGCTATTTTTAGACAGTTTTTTCATATCGCTAGAAAAAATTAGAGATTTTAAAAATAAGATTTTAAAGTAAATATCTTGCTTTTAAAAAGAAAGGAGGGCAAATGTTATTGTTAATACTATCAGCACTTTTAACGCTATTTGTAGCATTAGAACATATATATATATTCATACTGGAAATGTTTTTCAATGAAAGTGAAACCGCTCAAAAATCTTTTGGGCTAGATTCAGAATTTCTAAAAGATGAACGTGTTAAAAATTTATTTTCAAATCAAGGTTTATATAATGCTTTTCTTGCAGTAGGGCTGTTGTGGAGTTTGACAGAAACAGGAGTTTTTAGATATCAGTTATCATTTTTCTTTTTGACTTGTGTTCTTTGTGCTGCAATTTATGGTTCTATAACTTCTAGTAAAAAAATTTTTTACATTCAAGGAATTCCAGCACTTCTAGCACTAATGTCTACAGGGATGTATATAATTTTTTAAAAATCAGATATGTTAATCAAAATAAAACGGTCTTTATAGAAGATATTGTATCTCAAAAGACCGTTTTTTATTATATAAATTTATTTTTCTAATTTTATCTATGACGTTTAATATTTCTCTTCATTATTTCATTTTTATAAAGTTTTCTTAGATAAATAATTGTCAAAATTCCAGCAAAAATTTCTGCTATTGGAAAAGCAATCCAAACACCTTTCATTCCCATTATTCTAGAAAGTAAATATGAAAGCGGTAAAATTATAATTAATTGACGGATTAGTGAAATAATAAGGCTAAACATACCTTTACCCAAAGCCTGGAAAGTTCCGCTCGAAACAATTGAAAAAGGGGCAATAAGGAATGAAAAACTTATTATTCTAAGTGCAGGAACTCCAATCGCAAGCATATTGTCTGACGCATCAAATATTTTCAAAATTTGAACTGGCAAAATCTGACAAAGCACAAATCCAGCAAGCATAATACTGAATGCATAAATGTTCGCAACTTTCACGGTTTTCAAAAGTCTTTTTATTTTTCCAGCACCATAATTGTACGAAACAATGGAAATAACTGAATTATTCAATCCAAAAACTGGCAAGATAACAAAACTTTGTAATTTAAAATATACTCCTAAAACGGCTGTTGCTGTGGTAGAAAACGAAGCCAAAAGATTATTTAGCTGGAATATCATAAACGATGCTGCAGACTGCATAACTATTGATGGAAATCCAATTTCATAAATATTAACAATTGTTTTAAAATCCACTGCAAATTTCTTAATAGAAATACGAACTTCATGATTTTTCGTAACATTAAAATATAAAGCCATAAACATTGCCACAGTTTGTCCAAAAATTGTAGCCACAGCTGCTCCAACAATTCCCATTTTTGGAAATCCTAAAAGTCCAAAGATAAGAATCGGATCAAAAATAATATTTATAATAGCTCCCGTACTTTGAGTAATCATCGTATAAATAGTTTTCCCTGATGCAATAAGCATTCTCTCAAAAGTAATTTCCATAATAATTGAAAATGCAAAAATAGAACAAATACTCAAATACTGGATTCCATAAGTTTCAATAATCCCTGAAGCTTTCTGAAATTCAAAATAAAATTTTGCCAAAAATATTCCAAAAAATGCAAACAAAATAGAATTTAAAATTCCTAAAAAAATTCCATTATGCACAACTCGAGTTATCCCTTTATCATCATGAGCTCCTAAATATCTAGCAATCAAAGCAGTTATCCCAACTCCAACACCAACTCCTGCTGAAATCATGAGATTTTGAGCAGGAAATGACATCGAAACAGCAGTAAGAGCATCTTCATTAATTCTAGCCACAAAAAGACTATCTACAATATTATAAAAAGCCTGTACAAACATTGAAGTTATAAGAGGCAGTGACATATTAATTATAAGTTTATTAATGGGCATAGTCCCCATTTTATTTTCTGGTCTTTTTCTTTTCGTTAAAGTCATCAAAAATTTTCCTTTCTATAAATTATTTATTTTCAAAAAAATAAAAATAATACTGCACGCTATTATTGTAAAAATACGGCTGTATTATTCACATCTAAACATTATAGCAAATTTTTTTTTGTTTTGTAAAGAGAAATATTGTATTTTTATCAATAAAAAAAGTTCAATATATTTGAAAAAATATAAGTTTTCTAATATTTTTAAGTAGACAAATCCCAAAAAATATCGTATAATAAAAAAACATGGATAAAATTGGATTTTATAAATTTAATTTTACTATAATTTTTAAAATAAAAACTTTTCAAATAAAGTAAAAAAATTTTTTTAGCAATTTGAAAAGGTAAAATGTTCAAAAAAACTAGACATTTTTTAAAAATTTTGTTATAATTGAAAGGATCTGAGGTGATTTTTATGGCAAAACAAGATGTTTTAGAGTTGGAAGGTGAGATTTTAGAAGCCTTACCAAACGCTATGTTCCAAGTAAGATTGGAAAATGGTCACGAAGTGTTAGGACATATCTCAGGAAAAATGAGAATGAATTACATCAAAATTTTACCTGGTGATAAAGTAACGGTAGAAGTTTCACCGTATGATTTATCAAGAGGTAGAATAGTTTACAGAAAAAAATAAACTAGTATTTGAAAGGAGGGTTTTTAGTGAAAGTAAAAGCTTCAGTAAAACCTATTTGTGACAAATGTAAAATCGTAAAACGTCACGGAAAAGTAAGAGTAATATGCGAAAACCCTAAACATAAGCAAATACAAGGATAATTAAGATTGACAAATAAACAAACTATAAAGATTTTTATTAGATATACTTATATTATAAAAGATATTGAAGGTAAAAATTGTAAAAGTATGTTTGGCTGTAGAGCTTATTCCTTATAAAACTTATGTAAGGGCATATTGAAGAAGATTTAAAAATATCAAAAAAATGAGGAGGAACGAATTTGGCTAGGATAGCAGGAGTTGATATTCCAAGAAATAAAAGAGTTGAAATTTCATTAACTTACATCTTTGGAATCGGAAAAAGTACTTCAAACAAAATTTTAGAAAAAGCAGGTGTTGATAAAAACACTAGAGTTAAAGATTTAACTGAAGAACAAGTAGCACAAATCAGAAACTTTGTAGAAGAATATAAAGTTGAAGGAGAATTAAGAAAAGAAATTAGACTTAATATAAAAAGATTACTTGACATTAAGAGTTACAGAGGATTAAGACATAGAAATGGATTACCTGTAAGAGGACAAAAAACTAAAACAAATGCAAGAACAAGAAAAGGGCCAGTTAAAATGGCAATTGCTAAGAAAAAATAATTAAGTTAAGGAGGAAACCATAAGTGGCTAAAAAACCAGCAGTTTCAAAAAAGAAAAAATTAAAAAACATTCCTAATGGAATAGCATATATACATTCTACTTTCAATAATACTGTTGTAACTATTACAGATGCAGAAGGAAAAGTAGTAATTTGGAAATCAGGAGGAACTTCAGGGTTCAAAGGAACTAAAAAAGGAACTCCATTTGCAGCTCAAATAGCAGCTGAACAAGCAGCACAAGTTGCAATCGAAAACGGAATGAAACAAATCGAAGTTAAAATTAAAGGACCAGGATCAGGAAGAGAAGCTTCTATAAGATCAATCCAAGCGACTGGATTAGAAGTAACTAGAATAGTTGACATTACTCCAGTACCTCACAATGGTGCTAGACCGCCTAAAAAGAGAAGACCGTAATTTTATAAACTAAGGAGGAAATAGATAAATGGCAAGAGATAGACAGCCGGTTTTAAAAAGATGTAGAAATCTTGGTTTAGATCCTAGTGTTTTAGGAGTAAACAAAAAATCAAATAGAAATATTAGACCAAATGCAAATAGAAAATTAACTGAATATGGAACACAGTTAAGAGAAAAACAAAGAGCAAGATTTGTTTATGGAGTTCAAGAAAAACAATTCCATAAATTATATGAAGAAGCAACAAGAAAAGAAGGAGTAACAGGGGTATTATTACTTCAATACTTAGAAAGAAGATTAGATAACGTAATCTATAGATTAGGATTCGGTTCAACTAGAAGACAAGCTAGACAAATAGTTAGTCATGGACATATTTTAATTAATGGAAAAAGAGTAGACATCGCTTCATATAGAGTAAAACAAGGTGATGTAATTACTGTTAAAGAAAATTCAAAAGAATTATCTGTAATTAAAGAATCTGTTGGACAAAAAACAGTTCCAGGATGGTTATCTTTAGAAGAAGGAACTTTAACTGGTAAAGTTTTAGAAAACCCAGGAAGAGATGCTGTTGATTTTGAAATCGACGAAGCAATGATTATCGAGTTCTATTCTAGATAATAATATTTTAATCCAAGGAGATGAATTAGCTTGTTAAAAATTGAAAAAATAGCTAAAGATGTTAAATTAACAGAAGAAAAAGAAAGCGATTATTCAGCTAAATATATACTAGAACCTTTATACAGAGGTTATGGGAACACTATTGGAAATGCTTTAAGAAGAATATTATTATCATCAATACCAGGTTCTGCCATAAAAGGAATCAAAATAGAAGGTGTTTTAAATGAATTTTCTACAATGGAAGGCGTAAAAGAAGCTGTAACTGATATTATTTTGAATGTAAAAGAAATAGTAGTAGAAGCAGATGAGCCAGGTGAGAAAAAAATGACACTTTCTGTTAAAGGACCTAAAGTTATAACGGCAGCTGATATTAAAACAGAGCCTGGAGTGAAAATTATAAATCCAGACCAAGTTATTGCTACGGTTACTACCGATAGAGAAATTGATATGGAATTTTTAGTAGATTCTGGTGAAGGATTTGTAGTTTCTGATGAAATTGACACAGAAGGATGGCCAATAGGGTATTTAGCAGTAGATGCTATATATACACCTATTAGAAGAGTTAATTATACTGTTGAAGATACAATGGTAGGAAGAGTTACAAATTATGATAAATTAGAATTAGAAGTAACTACAGATGGTAGTATTGAAATTCACGATGCATTATCATATGCAGTAGATTTATTAACAGCTCATATTAAACCATTTACTAATATTGGAAATAGTATGAATAAATTTAGAGGTAGTGAAGACGAAACTACAGAAACTAATACTGAAGTAGAAAATAATATTGAAGATATGAAGATTGAAGAATTAGATTTTACAGTAAGATCATATAATTGTTTGAAAAAAGCAAATATTAATACAATTTCTGATTTAACTTCAATGTCATATGTTGAATTATTAAAAATTAAAAATTTAGGGAGAAAATCTCTAAATGAAATCATTGATAAAATGAAAGAATTAGGCTACGATTTAAGCGAAGAAGCCGGAGAATAATATAATTTTGTATCAAGGAGGGAAGGAATAGATGAACCATAATAAATCATATAGAAAGTTAGGTAGAAGAACTGATCATAGATTAGCTATGCTTAAAAATATGACAATTTCTTTAGTAAAAGCTGAAAGAATCGAGACTACGCTTACTAGAGCTAAAGAATTAAGAAAATTCGCTGAAAAAGCAATAACTTTAGGGAAAAAATATAATGCTTCAACTGATGCTGCAAAAAGAGTACATTTAAGAAGACAAGCATTTGCTTTCTTGAGAAATGAAGAAGCAGTTGTTAAAATCTTTAATGATATAGCACCTAAATATGCTGAAAGAAATGGTGGATACACAAGAATCATTAAAACAGCAGTAAGAAGAGGAGATTCAGCTGAATTAGCTATTATTGAATTAGTATAATAATTTAAAATTACTAAATTTATATTTTGGAGTTTTTCCATAAGTTGAAATTTGCTTATGGATAGCTCCGTTTTTTCTTTAAAAGTTTAATATAAAATAATTAATTTGCATCTGTAGCTCAACTGGATAGAGCGTCTGACTTCGGATCAGAAGGCTTGGGGTTCGATTCCTCACAGGTGCGCCATTTTTTTAAAAGAAAAAATTATTTTATAATAACTTGGGGGAAAAATGAGGGGGAAAAATGAAAATTTTGGACATAGAGAGCGTTTGAGGAAAAGGTTTTTGATGTCAGGAATTACAGGATTTCATGATTATGAGATTTTGGAATTACTTTTAACATATGTAGTTGTACGTAAGGATTGCAAAGGTATTGCGAAAAATTTATTAGGGAAATATGGAGATTTGTATACTTTATTGAAGCAACCTGAGGACGAATTGAAGAAAAATAGTTTTGTGACAGACAGAACAGTAGTATTCTTTAAAGTAATATTTCAAATTTTGGAAAAGGAATTGTACAAAAAGATTCATAATGAAAAAATAACGATATCAAGTAATGTACAACTATTGAATTATTTAGAGTATTCGTTACTAAAAAGGGATATAGAAGTATTTAAAGTTTTGTTTTTAAATACACAAAATGAGCTTTTGAAGGAAGAGGAGCTATTTAAAGGGACTCTAGATAGAAGCACAGTTTATATTCGGGAATTAGTAAAAAAAATATTAGATTACAATGCAAAATCAGTGATAATTGTTCACAATCATCCGTCGGGATCGTTAAGACCATCCCAATCAGATATTACTTTAACACAGAAATTAAAAGATACTTTTGAGAGAATAGAAATTCGATTATTAGATCATTTAATTATAAGTGAGAAAGGATATTTTAGTTTTTTAGAAGGGGGATTATTGTGAATTTTGTAGTATATAAATTATTTTATTTGTAGAAATATTGAGTTGTTTAGAGCAAATAAAATAGCAAAAGAAGAAATTAAAGTGAAATTTTAATAAAAAATGTTTTTGGTAAATAAAAGGAGGTTATGAAATTTAAAAATTTCTAAGAATTATGAAAATAATAAATATTAAATTTAGAAAAACAAAAAAAGTTTATCCTTTTTTGATAAATGATGAAAAAAATTACAAAAAGGGAGATCATGTAATAGTAGATACGATAAGGGGAGAGCAAATTGGTATTGTTTTGGGGACGACAGATAAGAAACTTGAAGAAGATAATGAAGATAGAGATGAAATTAAAATAAGAGAGGTTAAAAGAAAGTTAAGTGATTCAGAAGTTGAAAAATTGAAAGATTTAGATAAAAAAGCAGATGAGGCTTATTTTAAGTGTAAAAAAATCGTGAAAAGAATTTTGCCTGAAATGAATTTAGTGATAGGTGAGTATACATTTGATGAAAGCAAATTGATTTTTTATTTTACTGCTGAAAATCGTTTAGACTTTAGAGAATTGGTAAAAGAAGTGAATAAAACATTTAAGAAGAGAGTGGAATTTTATCAGATAAAATCAAATGATGAGGGTAGAATTTTGTGTGCATTTGGGAAATATGGGAGAGAGATTTACTGGTAAATAGGAGAAAAATGGCTTATATTGAAAAATTAGAGAGTGTGAATAAAGAAATTGTAATTGAAAATGAAGGTTTGAAAATTACAAATGATGCTTTATTATTAGCAAAATTCATTAAAAAGGTATTTTTGAAAAAAAGAGAAAAAGGGAAAAAAGCATTGGAAATTGGTGCTGGACAAGGAATAATTTCAATATTGCTGTCTGATTTAGAAAATATTTCTCAGATTGATGCTGTAGAAATTCAAGAAAAAATTTTTGGATATCTTGAGAAAAATATTAAAAATAATGAGTTGACGGATAAAATTGTTCCAATTTTTTCAGATGTGAAAGAAATTGAGGGTGAATATGATTATGTTTTTTCTAATCCACCTTACATGAAAATAAATTCTGGAAAAATGCCTAATGATAAAGAAGAGAGAATTAGCAAGTATGAAATTACATTGAATTTGGAAGAATTAACTTTAGAGATAAAAAGATTATTGAAAAATGGAGGAGAATTTTTTATTATAGTGCCAAATGATAGATTGAATGATATTTTTTCATATATTTATCAAAATAAATTGAATATTTTAGAGATGAAGATTAATCAATATAAAAAAAAGGATTTGGTAATTCTTTATGGAAAAAAAGGTGAGAAAAAGAACTCAAAAATTATTATAGACTTAGAAAAGCTCTAGAAGTACCTAAAAATGCGATAAAGGACTTTATTTTTTTGATATTTTAGTTTATAATATATCTATATCGAATTATCAAAAAGACAAAAATTAAAAAGAGGTGATAGAAATATGTCAACATTTAATGATTATTTAAAGTATGACCAAAATGAGGAGTATGAAAGAAAACAATTGAGAATAATGGAAAAAATTACTTTTTCAGACGAAACTTTAAAGAAAATTAAAACTATACATAATGAAATTAGAATTATAGCAGTAGCGCAAGTTTACTGTCCGGATTGTCGTGCAATAATTGCGTTTATGCAAAAATTTGCTGAATTGAATCCGAATATTAAAATTAAATATAAAACAAAAGAGGATGCAAAAGATTTAAAATATGGAAATATAGAAAGAATTCCTACATTAATAAGATACACAGATGATACAGATGAAATTTTCTTATCAGAATTTCCAAAAGTAGTAAAAAAAATGATGGAAGAAGAACCAGAAAAATTTGATGATATAAAATATAACTTTAGAACAGGAAAATACAATGCTGAAATTGAGAAAGAATTAGTGGATTATTTATCTGTTCTGTAATATGACAATAAATATTGGATTTTTGATTAAGTCCAATTTTTATTTTATAAAAATTTATTTTTTCAACTAGAATTAAGTCAATAAATATTAAAATTAATAAATATGGAGGAATTATTATGGGAAAAGTAGCATTAGTTGTAGATGATGCACCTTTTATTAGAGCAGAAATAAAAGAGATACTAGAAGAACAAGGATATAAAGTATATGAAGCTGGTGACGGATTAGAAGCGGTAACAATGTATAAAATGTATAACCCAGACATTGTAACTATGGATGTTAATATGCCAAAAGTTCATGGATTAAAAGCGACTCAAATAATAACAGAATACGATAAAAATGCAAAAGTTATGCTTTGTAGTACAATGATGATGTTTCCAAATTATCAGAAAATGGGGAAAGAAGCTGGTGCAAAAGCCTTTTTATCGAAACCATTTACAGATATTGAATTTATGGGAGAATTATCAAAACTATTTGTATAATTGAAAGTTAATAAGAATAAAAAAATTCGATAAAACTAAATTTTTTTAGATTATCGAATTTTTTATTAATAATAACGTTCATAATTTTATGTAAAAAATTAATACATTTTAAAGCTGTATGGTAAGTAATATAAAGGTTTATTAACATTTTTTGCAGCAAGATCATAATCCTCAAATACTTTTTCACTTTCAGGAATTGTATCTTTAATTTGTGATTTTAGATTGAATTTTTCTAAGACAAAGGCTGACAATGCTTTTAATTTTTGAGAAAAATCTTCTTCTACGAAAATATCACTAACACCATAACTATCTCCTAAATTTAAGTCATTAGCCATTCTTTTTATAACTTCATCAAGAGAAGCAATATCATCAACTAAACGGATATTTTTTGCTTCATCTCCAAGCCAAATTCTTCCTTGAGCATATTCTTCCAATTTATCATCATTAATTTTTCTATTTTTAATAACTCTCGATTTAAATTCGTTGTAAGTTTCATTCATAGATGCTGAAATTTTTGCTTTTGATTCTTCAGACAAAGGAGTAAAACTATCGTTAATATCAGCATATTTACCTTTTGAAATAGAATTTGAAGTTACACCAAATTTATTTTGTGCATTGTACAATTTAGGAATCATTGAAACAACACCAATAGAACCAGTAATTGTAGCCTTATCAGCAAAAACTTTTGAACCAACCATCGAGATATAATAACCACCAGAAGCAGCAGTATCACCCATCGAAACATAAATTGGAACATTTACTTTAGAAAACTGTTGATAAATAATTTCTGAAGCAAGTGCTGATCCACCACCAGAGTTAACTCTCAAAACGATACCACGTAAATTCTTGATTTCAAGAGCTTTACTAATTTTTTCAGAAATATTATTTGGGGAAATAATATTTTTTTGAGTCCCATTATCATCATAAACAATCGAACCTTCTGCATAAATAACTGCGATAGTACCATTTCGTCCTTTAATTTCAGTATCTTTAACATTATTATCATAATAATCATAAATATCAGAAATATTTTTATCAGTAATACCCAATCTAGCCATAAAATCTTGATAACTTTCTAATTTATCCACTAAATTTTTATCTCTAGCAGTAAATGGTGACATATTAACTGTATTTCCATTTACAATATCAGAATTAATAGAATCTCTATTAATTTTACGAGTTTTTACAATATTAGATATAAAATTATTATACCGATTTTCAAAAATTCTCGTTAAATCAGCTTTAAGTTCAGGTGACATTTGATTACTAGTATAATTTTCTCCATAAGATTTATGAGAACCAATTCTAACAATTTCCATATTTACTCCAATTTTATCTAATAAATTTTTAAAATATAAATCAGAGTACTGATAACCAGTCAATGAAAGACTAGCTGAAGCAGACGGTGTCATAATAATTTCATTCGCAACAGAAGCCAAGTTATAGTTACCATTTTCTATATATGCACCGTAAGCATATATTTTTTTACCACTTTTTTTCAATTCTTCCATTTTTTTGGAAATTTCTTCAACTTTACTCGATGACAAGTTAGTTTGATCTAGATCAATTATAATCCCTTTTACTTTTCTATCATTTTTTATTCTATCCAAACTATTTAGCAAATCAGAGTAAGAAATACTATATTTATCATTAAAAAATGATGCTCCAAGCACTTTATCCTCACTAATTTGTGAAACGTTAAATAATACATAATCAGATTTTTTTTGTTTACTTTCAGATTTAATTTTTGAATTTATCATAGAAGTTATTGATAACCCAAAAATAAAAATTATCAAAAAGAATAACATTAATTTTAAGAAAAAAGAATAAGTTTCTTTTAAAGTAAATAGAAAAAATCTTTTTAAAAAATCAGAAAATTTCATACATTACCTCCTTTAAATGATAAAAATTATAGCACTTTAATTTTAAAATAGCAATATTTTGAAAAATTCAAAGTAATTAAATATAAAAAATTTTGGTATACGAATTTATCAAAATATGTTATAATAAAAAAATAAAATGTCGAGTAAATCAGGATTTATAAGATTATAAGAGATGATAAAAATTATCAAAAAGAAAGAAGGCTTAAAATTATGAAAAAATTTATTTTAATGTTAATGTTTGTTTTGGGGACATTTACTTTTTCTGAAATTACAACTAGTGAAGTTCAAAGTTTTTTCTCGTCAAAGGCACAAATCTATGTTTCAAATCAAAAAGATTGGTTTTGTACTGAAGTACCAGGAACAGACGAAACAGAGTGTAGAAAATTCAATTATCTTGTCAATGTAGTACCTGTTGGAAGCAAATATAGAGTTTCATACACACCAATTGACAACGTGAAATCTTATGACAGAGAAAAATACCCTATATTGAATTACAAAATTGGGAAAAAATATTATGTGAATAGTAGAAAAAATCAAAATACACCAGTTACAGATTCTTATGATATTACAGTTGATTATGTAATTAGTGCAGGGACAGAAATAAAAAAAGGTAAAAAATATGAAAGAACTGATTTTCAAATAGTTTCAGAAAGTGAATTGAATACTTTATTAAAATCTAAAAATGCAAAAAGACTTAATTCTGAAACAGAAAAAAATACGAAAACATATTTAGATTGGTTATTTCATAACAATAATTAATGATGTGTTATCAAATTAAATACAACAAAAAATAATAAAAGTGAATTTTTTAGAGTAGAATTTTTTCTACTCTTATTTTTTATTTATTAATGATATTTTTTTTTATATTGTATATATTAGGTGTTATTTTTGATTTCAAAATATGTTTCTTATATATTTTTTGGAGTTTTTTTGAAAAAAATAAAAAAATTTAAAAAAAGTGTTGACATTTATTTTGAAGTATGATATTATATCTCTTGTCCGTGAGAGAAGACGGGAAAATAAAACAAAATAAACGAATAAAAATTTAAGTGTGCGGCCTTCGTCTAGTGGTTAGGACTCCAGGTTTTCATCCTGGCAACAGGGGTTCGATCCCCCTAGGCCGTACCAACAAGAAATGGTCGCATAGCTCAGTTGGGAGAGCACCTGCCTTACAAGCAGGGGGTCACTGGTTCGAGCCCAGTTGTGACCACCATTTTTTTGGAGGTGTAGCTCAGTTGGTTAGAGTGCTTGCCTGTCACGCAAGATGTCGCGAGTTCGAGTCTCGTCACTTCCGCCATTAATTTTTTAAAAGTACAAAAGTGCTTAACAATTTAGCCGCTTTAGCTCATCTGGTAGAGCAACTGACTTGTAATCAGTAGGTGGTTGGTTCGAGTCCGACAAGCGGCACCATCTTAATAATGTTGTGGAGAGGTTCCCGAGTGGCCAAAGGGATCAGACTGTAAATCTGCCGGCTCAGCCTTCGAAGGTTCGAATCCTTCTCTCTCCACCATTTTTTTATTATATAGGGGAAAAATATTTGGTTTGGTAAATTTAAAAAATTAAATGATGAAAATTAAGAAACTATAAAATAAAATGTATGAATTTCGTAGGAGGAATTATAAATATGGTTAGAAAAATAAAAGGAGCTAATAAATCAGCTGGAGGAAGTCAACAAGATATAATCAAACAAGCTCAAGTAATGCAACAAGAAATGTTAAAAATCCAAGAAGGATTAAAAGATAAATTTGTAGAATCTTCAGTAGCAGGTGGAGGAATTACTGTAAAAGCAAATGGACAAAAGAAAATAGTTGATTTATCTATTTCTTTAGATGTATTAAAAGATGCAATTGAAGAAAATGATTCAACAATCGTATCAGATTTAATAGTAAATGCTATTAATGAAATTTTAGACAAAGCTGAAGAAATGGCTGAAAAAGAAATGGAAGTAGTTACTGGTGGAGTAAGTATTCCAGGATTATTCTAATAAGAAATCATATTGTAAAAAATGTATATATTGATTTGATTTTCAAATAGTAAAAGCAATAACAAAACCAGTTGGTAAGTTTTGTAGAATATTAAATTAATTAATTTTAAGAAACTGTTTCGTATGAGAAATTATGAAACAGTTTTTTTTTGTAAAAAATTTACTCTATTAATCTTGAACAAAAATAAAAAATTTTATTATAAAAAGAGGTTGTATAATTTAATAAATGTGGTAAAATTATATTGGAAAGAGATTTTTAGTTAGAATAAAAAATATGGGAGGAAAATATTACTATGGGATACAAAGAAAAATATGAATATTGGTTAAATTCGACTGCTATTGATGAAAAAGACAGAGAAGAATTAAAAAGCATTGCAGGTAATGAAAAAGAAATAGAAGATAGATTTTTCAAAGATTTGAGTTTTGGGACTGGGGGAATTAGAGGAGTTCGTGGAATTGGAACTAATAGAATGAATAAATATGTAATTAGAAAAGTAACTCAAGGACTTGCAAATTATATGTTAAGTTTTGATGAAAAAGCTGCTAAAGCAAAAGGAATTATAATTGCTCATGATTGTAGAATAGGTTCAAGAGAATATGCATTAAATACTGCAAGAGTAATGGCCGCAAATGGAATTAAAGCATATATTTATGAAAGTTTGCGTTCGACTCCTGAGTTGTCATTTGGTGTAAGATATAAAGGATGTATGGCTGGAATAGTTGTTACAGCTTCTCATAATCCTGCAGAATACAATGGATATAAAGTTTATTGGGATGATGGAGCACAAGTTGTTGATCCACATGCACCAGCAATTGTTGGAGAAGTAAACAAAATTTCTACTTTGGAAGAAATAAAAGTTATTTCTGAAGAAGAAGGAAGAGAAAAAGGATTAATTATTCAACTAGATCATCAAATTGATGACGATTATATAGCAGCAATTAAAAAACAAACTATACATACAGATATTCCAGGGAAAGAAGATTTCAAGATTGTTTACACTCCGCTTCATGGAACTGGTGGAAGACCAATGAAGAGAATTTTATCTGATTTTGGATATTCGTTTGAAGTTGTAAAAGAACAAATTGAACCTGATGGAAACTTCCCAACTGTAGTTTATGCAAACCCTGAAGAAGTTGCAGCATTCAAATTAGGAACAAAATTAGGAAATGAAATTGGAGCACAATTAATTTTGGCAAATGACCCAGATGCTGATAGAATTGGTATTGCAATAAGAGATGACAAAAATGAATGGTATTATCCAAACGGAAACCAAGTAGGATTGTTGTTATTACAATATTTATTGAATTATAAAAAAGATATTCCAGCTAATGCACAAGTTATTACAACAGTTGTTTCTACACCAATGATTGATGTTGTTGCACCTGCTAAAAATGTTGGAGTTATGAAAACATTGACTGGATTCAAATACATTGGACAAAAAATTAGACAATTTGAACACAAAGAATTGGAAGGATCATATTTATTTGGATTTGAAGAAAGCTACGGATATTTGATAGGAACTCATGCAAGAGATAAAGATGCGTTAGTAACTTCAATGGTTATTTCTGAAATGGCAACTTATTATCATTCAAAAGGAACTTCTATTTACAAAGAATTACAAAAATTGTATGAAAAATTCGGATATTACTTAGAAGGAATTAAATCAGTAACATTGAAAGGTAAAGATGGAATTGAACAAATGGCAGCATTGATGTCTAACTTGAGAGAAAATGTTAAAGATGAATTGCTAGGTAAGAAAATTAAAATTAAAAGAGATTTCTTCTCACATAAAGAACATAACTTGGAAACTGGTGAAGAAAAAGAAATTAATTTACCAAAAGAAAATGTATTACAATTCGTGCTTGAAGACAATACATTTATTACAGCAAGACCATCTGGAACTGAACCAAAAATTAAATTCTATTTCAGTGTAAATTCAGATTCTAATGAAAATGTTAAAGCTAAACTTGATAAAACAATGGAAGAATTTTCTAAATTTATTGGATTATAATTTTTTGAAATAAATGTTTTGAAAAATTTGATAGATTGAGAGAAAATACAAATTTTATACAAAGTTTATAAAATTGAAGTAAATAAATAGATGAAAACAGGGAAATTTCTTGTGATAAGAATGATTTTCCTGTTTTTTTTATTATTTGAAAATGGAAAATATTTTTGAAAAATGTACCATAAGTTACACGTTTTAGAGATAAAAATATGATAGAATAAAAGAAAGTTTTATAATCAAATATTTGTTTAGTAAAATTAATTTGTGAAAGTTTTAAATTGGATTTAGAAGAAATGAAATATGAGGTGATATGTTTTATGGAAAAAGTAGATATGAAGAATCATTTGAATATAAATTTTGATTTGATTGAGAAAATGACGGAAATTAAGAAAAATTATATAGAAGGGAATGTTGATGTAGAGACTACAAGAAAATTGATAAGGGAGACTTTTAAAGATAAAAAGATAACTCCTGCTGAGTTTGCCTATTCTGAGCAGAAAATAAAAGATTTAGGATTTGATGATGCGACTGTTCATGATAAGATGAATGATGTGCTTGATTTGTTTGATGAAATTATTGAAAGAGAGGACTCTTCATTGCCTGAGGGGCATCCGATAAAAACTTATTTGAAGGAAAATGAAGTGGCTAGAAAGTTGATTGCTGAAATGAAGGAAGAATTGAATAAGAAATTTATAAAAAATAGATGGCTGGAGTTTTATGATAAACTTTATACGTTTAATTTGACACATTTGGCTAGAAAACAGCATCAATTATTTTCAATATTAGAAAGAAAAGGATTTGACAGACCGTCTAGAATAATGTGGACTTTTGATAATGCAGTTAGGGATAATATAAGTGAGGCTAGAAAACTGTTAATGGAAGATAAAATGGAAGAATTTTATGCGAAACAGGAGATTGCTTGGGAATTGACGCTGGATATAATGCACAAGGAAGAAGAAATCTTATTTCCGACTTCACTTAAAATGATTACTGAGGAAGAATTTAGAAATATGAGAAGTGGAGATGATGAGATAGGATATTTCTTGATTGATAAGCCTAAAGGATTTTTGCCTGAGAAAAAAGAAGAAAAAATTGAGAAAAATGAAAATTTGAATGGAAATACGTCTCAAACAGGTAATTTTATGAGTGATTTAGCTGGACTTCTTTCAAAATATAATATGAATGCAGGTGGAGGAAAGTCTGATGTGTTAGATGTTAAGCAAGGAAAACTTACTTTGGAGCAAATAAATTTAATTTTCCAACATATGCCAGTAGATTTGTCTTTTGTGGATGAGAATGAGATTGTTAAGTTTTACACTGATACAAAACATAGAATTTTTCCTAGAAGTGCAGGAGTTATAGGAAGAGATGTTAAAAACTGTCATCCGAGAGAGAGTGTCGCTTCGGTTTTGGAAATAGTTGATGCATTTAGAAATAATGAGCAGGATGAAGTTGACTTTTGGCTTGAAATGAATGGGAAATTTATTTATATTTATTATGTTGCTGTGAGAGATGAAAATGGTATATTTAAAGGGGTTCTTGAGATGATGCAAGATGTTACGAGAATAAGAAGTCTTGAAGGGAAGAGAACGCTTGTAACTTGGGAAAAATCTAAAAAATCTGAAATTAATCAAGAGAATGAAAAAGATTTTGAAGAAAATAAAAATCCTTATGGACTAACAGAAAATACAGTAATAGGAGAAATAATAGATAAATATCCTTACATAAGAGAATTTATGCCAACATTATCGCCTACATACAAGAAACTGCTTGATCCAATTCAATATATGATAATGTCTAAAGTTGCGACACTTGATATGATTTCAATGCGTGGTGGACTTCCTTTAGATGAATTGATAGAGAAAATTTCTGATGAAATTAGAAGAAATGAAGTTGAAAAATAGTTATTATAGATAAATTGCCTAAGTAATAGTAAAAGATTTTTATTTTTAGAATAGAAATAAGAATATTTAGATAAATTTTTAGAATAAATTTTAAAAAAGTTGTGGAACTTGCTAAAAAAAGTTGTAAGGATAACAGGAATTTTATTATTTATACAATTTAAATTTGGCAGTTCCATTTTTTTTTAAAATTAGTAAAAAAACATTTGACTAACATAAATTTATAATATAAAATATTATTGTTATCAAAATAATTTATAGAAAGGAAAATGGATGTTGGTACATTATTTTATTGCAGGTGGAATATTTATGTGGGGGATACTGCTCGCTTCTATTTGTGGAGTTGCAGTAATTTTAGAAAAATTTTGGATTTTTTTTACGAAAGAGAGGGAATTTACAAAAGAGTATAGGAAACAGCTATTTGAAGCGTTGAAAACAGGAAGTAGGGAAAAGATTGTTGAAATTGTAAAACCAAAAAGAGATTCAGTTTCTAGAATTGTTACAAAAACGATGGAAAATATAGATTTGGATTTGGATAAGATTGAGGAATCAGATAGGGAATATCTTGAGGAAATAATAAGAGAAGCAGTCTTGGCACAAACAGGGAAATTGGAAAAAGGAATGTGGATTTTAGGGGCAGTTGTAAATACGGCGCCTCAGTTAGGGCTTCTTGGGACAGTAACGGGAATGATAACATCATTTTCAGCATTGTCTGCGAGTACTGAAAGTTCAAAGATAGTTGCAGCTGGAATATCGGAGGCTCTGTA
Organism: uncultured Leptotrichia sp.; assembly: GCA_963524305.1. GTDB lineage: Bacteria > Fusobacteriota > Fusobacteriia > Fusobacteriales > Leptotrichiaceae > JABCPH02. Next base: position 130,239 of record CAURGH010000003.1, read on the forward strand.
TACTACGGCATTTGGTTTAATTGTGGCAATACCGTCTTTAGTATTTTATAATTATTTTAATAGAAGAATAGATGCAACAGTTTTGGGAATGGAGAGAGCGGCTTTGCATATTATGGGAAGAGTGAAAAAATAGAATTATAGAGTATTGAAAGGAATTAAAAATGAAATTTTCTAATAGAAGAAGTAGGCAGAATGTAGAAATATCAATGCTTAATCTTATTGATGTCATATTTATGTTATTAATATTTTTTATGATTGCCACAACATTTAATAAATATTCACAATTTCAACTTTCTGTTCCAAAATCAGATGCTAAATTTGATAAGAAGGAAGAAACGAAGGCAGAAATAATAGTAAATAGAAATAAGAAATATTTTTTAAAGATGGGTAATGATATTAAAGAAATTTCAGAAGAGAATATTCATAGTGAAATTTTGAAATTACCTAAAGAAATGCTTGAAAATGTGACATTGACGGCGGATGAGCATCTTGAATATGGATATATTGTAGAAGTAATGTCGAAATTACGTAATGAAAATGTAAAAAATGTTAGTCTTAATATACAAAAAAGTAATAAATAATAAAATGGAGAAAGGAGAGCGTGGCAAAAAAATACTGATGTCATGCGAGAATAGGATTTATGTTAAAAAAAATTACGATTTTAAGTTTAATTTTAGCTAGCTTATCTTTATATGCAGAAGGAAAATATGAAGGGAAACTTGAAAAAACAGTTGTGACGGCGACAGGATTTACTGATAATATTGATAATCAGATAAAAAATGTAACTATTATTACATCAGAGGATATTAAAGAAAAAGGATATAATACGGTAGAAGATATATTGAAACAGGCACCAGGAGTCAATATAACACAAACTGGATTTGGTTCAGCAGTAGATATTAGAGGGCAAGGTAGATTTGGATTGGGGACAAGTGCGAATATTTCTAAAGCAGTTTCTTCGGTAAAAATACTTATTGATGGAGATGTTGCGATGGATACGATTGACACTTCTCATGCGTATATTCCTTTAAATACAATATCTGTTAATGATGTAGAAAGAGTGGAAATAATAAATGGTGGAGGAACAGTTCTGTATGGAAGTGGAACTCGAGGTGGAGTTGTAAATATCATTACAAAAAATAGAACAAAAGAAGGAGCTTCAGGTAAAGTATATTATCAAAATAGTTCTTATGGGACAAATAAATTAGGATTTGATGCAGGAATCAATTACGGGAATAAAGTTATTATTGATTTAGGATATGAAAATGTTAATGGAAAAGGTTATAGAAGAGGTTCAAAAGAAGCAAATGAATATTTGAATGGGAGTTTGAAATATAATATAACAGATAATCACAGTTTGAAATTTAAAGCGTCGAGATATGATTCAGAAGAAACATTGGCGTCAGATTTAACAAAATCACAACTTTTGAGTGATAGAAGACAGCCTGGAATTTTGAGTGATATTGATGTTAATAGAAAAGAGTATAGCTTGGGATACGAAGGAAAAGTTACTGATAATTTGAAATTATCATTGACAGGATATAAACAGGATACAAATAAAACTATGTATGGAATGCCTAAAACAAAGTTTGAAGATAATAAAAAAGGAATCAATTTTAAGGGAAATTATGGACTTGAAAATGGAAATATAATTTTTGGATATAATTACATTAATCATAAGGGAAATAGAGAGCAAACTATATTTGGAACACCAATTATGAATGTTGATTTAGCAAAAGAAACGAATTCATTTTATTTGTTAGGGCGTCATAAAATTGTTGGTAATTTAGAAGGGACAGCAGGGTATAGATTTGAAAGAGCAGAATATAAAACAAATAGAGAAGTTCCGTCTACAAGAATGCCGATACCCGGTGGAAGAGGATTTGTAACTATTCCAGCAAGAGAAATACATGGTTCGAGAAAAGATAGTAATAGTGCTTATGAAGTGGGGCTTAATTACAAATATTCTGATACAGGAAATGTTTATGCGAAATATGAAAGAGGATTTAGATCACCAGCTGCAACAGAATTTGTTGATTATGCACCAGGAGCTAGAAATTATACTTTAAATAATTTAAAAACAGAAAAATTTAATACATATGAAGTAGGATTTAAAGATATGTTATGGAATTCATTTGTAAGTGCTACAGCATTTCATACACGAACAAATAACGAAATATATTTGAATATGGATCACGGAGTGTTGGGAGGACCAAGTACAGCAAGATGGACATTCCATAATTTAAAAGCTACCGAAAGAACAGGTGTAGAGCTATTTGCTGAGCAATACTTAGGTAAATTGAGAGTAAATGAATCATTTACATATGTAAATGCCAAAATTAAGAAAGTTGGAGATGACGTATTAGCTTCAACAACTTACAATTTCAAAGATGGGCAAAAAATACCAGGAGTTCCATCTACAAAAGTTACATTAGGACTTGATTATGAAATAGCAGATGGTTTGAGAACTACTGCTAACTTAAATTATTATTCAAGTTCAGTGGATACCTACAATGAAAAAATACCTTCATATTCTACAACAGATTTAGGATTGAAATATAAACACAAAAATGGATTTGGACTTAATGCAGGAGTAAAAAACGTATTTAATAAAAAATACAATGTTGCTCAAGGGAAAGATCCTCTTACAGGAAGTACAGTGTATTCACCAGCTGATGAACGAACTTATTACATCGGAGCAAGTTATGAGTTTTAGAAAAGTGAGCTTGTTTCATAAATTTGTTTAAAGCGTTAAAGAAAGGGAAAAAATGAAATTTTATATAATTTCAATTGTTTTAAATGTTATGGCTTTATTTATTCCTGTAGCCTATTATGTTTCAAATAATAATGAAAAAGAAAATAAGAAAAATGAACCTATAACGATAAATTTGAGTGAAAGTGTGTTTACAAATGTTTCAGATGTTCCAGAAGGAGTGGCTGGAAATAAAAATAATGGAGAGGAAAATGATAAATCTGTAAATGACAAATTTGTAAATAATGAGAGAGTGAAGGATGTTGTTCATAATACTAAAAATATTAGAAATTCTGAGAAAATAGAAGTTTCACAAAATGATGAAATTTCAAACTCACGCTTTGAATCTAAATCAAAGAAAACTAGTAACTTGAATGATCAGAAGGAAAGTCAGAACACTGAAAAAGTTTTACAAAAAAATGAGGATGTAAAAGTAGTTTCAAAAGAAAAGGCGATAGATACAACATCATCACCTACAAATATTTCAAAAAATGTTTCAGAAAATACTGTTGGGAATAATCAAAATGTTTCTCATATTAATAAAACAAGAACTAATACTTTTAGTGGAGAAATTGGGAATCATGAAGAGAGTACTAATAAAAATGTTAAAAGTGATTCTTTTGTTAAGAAATTAGGTAATGACGGAAATAGTGGAAAAGATGGTAGTAACAGAGGAAATATTGATGGAAAAGCTGAAGATGGTGGTAGTTCAAAAGTAAGAAATTTAGAAAAAATTATAAAAAAATCTAGCAAGAATGATGATATTGAAACGAAAAGAAATACTGAAAAAGGTAAAGAAAAAAACGTAAATGTTTGTAATGAGGGAAAAGATTTTACAGTTTCGTATAATCCAAATTTAAGTTATCCTATTGCAGCACGAAGGCTTGGAGATAAAGGAGTTGTTACTGTTTCAGTAAAATTTCATTTTAATAGTAGTGGTTCTGTTAGTGTGATTTCAGTATCAGGAGGAAGTGCAATTTTTCAACAAGAAGCAAGAAAGGCTGCTAGTAAAATAAGAGTAAAAATAAAAAATCCTGAAACTTTGAAATGTACAATATCAAAATCATTTGAATTTGAACTTAAATAACTAAAAAAAGGATCAGAGAGGGAGTTGTAATTCTCCCTTTTAAATTATTTAATATTTTCTCAATTTTTATTTTGATATCATTACAAAAAGTTTGAAATTACACGTCACATATGGTAAAATATATCAAGCAATTTAAAGAAAAAAAGGTAAAAATAAAATGACTGAAACGAGAAACATAGATGCGATATATCTGCATATTCCTTTTTGTGATAAAAAGTGTGAATATTGCGACTTTTGTACGTTTGTAAAAATGGAGAGAGAATATCAGAAATATACGGATTATTTGATAAAGGAAATACGGATGCATCCAAAATACGAATATGATACAATTTATTTTGGTGGTGGAACGCCGTCGTTATTGTCGATAGAGATGTTGTCGTCGATAATGGGAGAGTTGAAGTATAAAGAAAATTCAGAGATAACTTTGGAGTTGAATCCGTATGATATGTCGTTTGAGAAATTGAAGCAGATTAGAGAATTGGGGATAAATAGACTAAGTATTGGTATTCAGAGTTTTCAGGATCATGTCTTGAAGTTTATTGGAAGGCAGCATAATGGAGAGGAAGCAATTCAAGTTTTTAAAAATGCGAGAAAAGCAGGATTTGAAAATATTACGATAGATTTGATGTTTGGGATTCCAAATCAAAGTTTGGATGATTTAAAAAAGGATTTAAAAAAAATATTGGAGATATCGCCAAATAATGTTTCAATATATTCGTTGATTTGGGAAGAAGGGACGATATTTTGGAGTAAGTTGCAAAAGGGTATTTTGTCTGAGATTGATCAAGATCTGGAAGCGGAAATGTATGAAGAAATTATTAATTTTTTTGAGAAAAGTGGATATTGTCAGTATGAGATTTCTAATTTTGCGAGAATAGACGATAAAGACGTTGAAGTTTATAAAGTGAAAAATTTTGAAAATTTAAAAAAATTGCAAAAAAATGCTGGAAAGCATAATTTAAAATATTGGCGGAATAAGGAATTTATTGGTGTTGGAATGAGTGCAGCTGCGTATTTTGATGGGAAAAGACACAGTAATGTACGGACATTTAGGAAATATTATGCGAGTATTGATAAAAATGAGTTTCCAGTAGATGAAAATTCGATTGAGATTGTGGATAAAGAAGAAAAAATTAAACTTGAGAGAATGCTTGGATTGAGATTGACTCAAGAAGGAATTGAGTATTTTGAGGATGAGAGAGTGGAGAAACTTTTAAGAGATGGATTGATTGAGAAAGTCGAGTTTGAGAATGGAATAGATACTCGAATTAGGCTAACGAAAAAAGGAATGTTACTTGCAAATAATGTATTTATTGAATTTGTATAAAAAATAGGTTATAATTAAGTGAAATAAAAAATATTTGAAAGAATTATTTAGACGAGGAGTATAAAATTGGAAATGCAAAAAGATATTAGCAAAGAAGTGATTGATAAAAATTACAATCAAATTTTAGAAGATATAAAGAGATATTCTCCTTACCCAGAAAAAGTAAAAATTCTATTTGTAAGTAAATATTATGACATCGAGGAACATAGAAAAATAATAGAAATGGGATACAACTATTTTGGGGAAAATAGGGCACAAGTTTATAGAGATAAATTAAAAGAATTTTCAGGAGAAAAATATAAAAATATAGTTTGGGATTTCATCGGAAGGTTGCAAAAAAACAAAATAAAGTATATAATAAATAATGTAAACCTTATTCATTCAATAGATTCTTATGAACTTTTAGAAGATATCAATAAAAAAGCCATTGAAAATGGGAGAACTGTTAACGGTTTAATTCAAATTAATGTGTCAAAAGAGGAATCAAAAACAGGTATTTATGTAGAAGATTTTGAAAAAGATAGTGAAAAATATTTTTCAATGGATAATGTAAAAATTATTGGGTTTATGACAATGGCTCCTTTAGGTGCTAGTGAAGAAGAAATAAGTAAATATTTTTCAAAAATGTTAGATTTAAAAAGGAAGTATGCAGAAAAATATGAATATTTAACTGAGCTTTCTATGGGAATGTCTGGCGATTATATAGAAGCATTGAAAAATGGTGCGACTATAATAAGAATAGGAAGTAAATTAATTAGTAAATAAGGAGGTATAGTCTTGAGTGGATTTACAAAGAAAATAATGGAATTCTTCGGTGATGATGTTGAAGAAGATGATGACGAAGTAGAAAACGATTTTGAAGAGACAAAAGAGAATACAACACAACCATCAGTAAAACCTCAAAATAAAGTTTTTGAAAAACCACAACAAGAAGAAAAAGAGAAGGAAAAGAAAGTAATGAGTATTTTTGGAGTAGGAAGTAAAAAGGAGGAAAGTGCAAAGATGTCAACAACAACAACAGCATCAAAAGTAACTTATGTCTCGATAATTAGACCAAAAGTTTTCGAGGATTCAAGATTGATTGCTGATTCAATAAAAGAAAACAAAGTGGTTACATTTAGTTTGGAATTTTTAGAATTTGAGATAGGTCAAAGAGTGATAGATTTTGTTAGCGGAGCTGCTTATGCAATGAATGCTCATCTTTCAAAAGTGACTGATAAAGTATTAACATCAATACCTAATGGAATTGAATATGAAGATATTGATACTGCTTTAGAAGAAGAAGATAAAGATAACAAGTTATTATAATGTTGAAAAAGATGTTGTTATAATATAGAAGTTTTTCTATTAACAACTCTTTTTTATTAGAAATTAGGCAATTGTAACGGTAAAATATGGTAAAAATTTTGGAAAAATTATTGAATTTTAGCCATATTTTCATGGAAAAAGGATTGCTAAAAAAAGGAGGAGTTATTTATTTTTAGTATAATTTTATCAATTGTGATTTTGGGAATAATTGTATTTATACACGAATTGGGGCATTTTTTGACAGCGAAATTTTATAAAATGCCAGTTTTTGAATTTGCGATTGGAATGGGACCAAAATTATTTTCAAAAAAAATTAATGGGACTATTTATTCTGTGAGAATGCTTCCGCTTGGGGGATTTGTGAATATTGGTGGAATGCAGCCAGAAGAATTTGATATGGAAGAGTTTAGGAAAGAGAAAATTGACGAAATAACGAGAGATTTGAAAGAGGATTTGGAGATAGCTGAAATTGAAATATCGGATGATGAGTTTGTTGAGAGAGCTGAAAGACGATTGAATATCGAGATGGAAGAAGAGCTTGAAAGACAAGTAGCTATTTCAGAAAATGGATTTTATAAGAAACCGGCGTTTAGTAGATTTGTTGTTTTGATTGCTGGGATTGCGATGAATTTTATTTCTGCAATTTTAGTAATTTTCTTGATATTTTCAATTACTGGAACAGTTCCGTCAAAACATACAAAGCCAGTTATAAATGTGATTCAAAATAATTCACAAGTGAAAAATGTGTTGCAGCCAAATGATGAGATTGTAGAATTGAATGGTAGAAAAATTTCTAAATGGGTAGAGATTTCAGAGGAAATTCAAAAAATAAATGGTGAAAAGTATGCGAATCAAGATATTGATGTAAAGGTGCTTAGAAATGGAAAAATGGTAGATAATAAAGTTAAATTGACGTATTACAAGGATTTGAAGGCTTATGCTTTGGGAATCCAAGTAAAAATGAAAAAGTCTACATTTTTGGAAAGAGTAAAATATAGTTTTGTGGTATTTGGTGATTATTTTGTAATGATGTTGAAAGGCGTTAAAATGCTGATAACAGGAAAAGTACCGTTTAAAGAAATGACTGGGCCTGTAGGTCTTCCCAAATTAATAGGAGCAGCGTATAATTCAGGTGGTATGTTATCATTATTAAATATTTTTATAATTTTGTCGATAAATATTGGATTAATGAACCTGCTACCAATTCCAGCTTTAGATGGTGGACGGATTTTATTCGTTTTACCAGAATTTGTGGGAATAAAAGTAAATAAAAAAATAGAAGAAAGAATCCACATGGTTGGAATGATATTGTTAATGATATTAATGGCATTGATGATGTTTAGTGATATTACAAAATATTTTTAGTAAAGTAAAATTTTGAGAACAATTCAAATTAGGTTGTTCTCATTTTTTTTTGCTAATTTTTTGATTATAATAATTGGGGAAATTGAAGACAAATATTGTCTAAAATAAAGAAAAATAAAGATTGACAAAAACATAAAAAAGTACTATTATTATATTTACTAAATTGACTTGAAAGTCATTTTTTGAAAAAGTTAAAAAAGGGGGCAAAAAAATTAGGAAAATAGGAGGTTTTATTTAGGGTGAGTAGTATAAAAAATAAATAAATAGGAGTTAATAACAACAGCATGAAATCAGATAAAAAAATAATGATATTGAAAAAGGCTTTTGAATTACTTAGAAAAAATGGCTATACGGATACGAAAGTTGAGGATATAACTAAGGCATTGGGAATTTCAAAAGGAAGTTTTTATACGTATTTTAAGACGAAAGAAGAACTTTTATGTGAATTATTAGAAAGTATAAAAAAATCTGAAATGGAAAAATATTCAAAAGTAGAAATTGATGAAAATCCGAGAAAAACATTGGAAAATTTTATTAAAGAGAGATTTAAAAGTTTTTTAGAACTTCTGAGTAATGTGGATATCGGAATAGTGAATTCTTTTACCCAGAATACAAATGTAGGGAAATTTCATGAAGAAATGACAAAATTTTTTAAGAGTTTTATTAAAGAAAATGTACTTTTAAGATATGAAAGTAACAGGGAATACGATATAGAAATTATTTCAGACTTTATAATTTTGGCAATTAATAATTATTTGGTTGAAAAAATTGTGTGTAAAAAAGAATATACTTTTTCTTCAAAAGAAGAGTTTGATGGGATAGTAGAGGATAATCAGAAATTAATTAATGAAATTGTAAAATTCATCGATAATGCATTAAAATAGATTAAATAGGAGGAAAGATGAAAAAAAATAAATTGAGAATAATAGTATCATTATTATTGTTAATTACAATTCCAAGTTTTGCGCAAAAAATAACTATACAAGAAGCAGCAGAGATGGCAATTAAAAATAATAAAGATATTAAAATTGGAATGTTGAAAGCAGAGCAAGGAAAAATTAATGTGGATAAAGCTTGGGCAAGTAAATTTTTTACAGTAGGTTATTCAGGGAAAGCTCAAGAATTTTTAGATAAGGATTTTTCTAAAAGAGGAGAAGCTTTTCAGCATTATTTGACATTATCACAACCGATTTATACAGGTGGTAAATTGAAATTGAATCATGAAATAAGTAAAGAAAGTTTGACATTGGCACAGTTGAATTTGGATAAAGTTAGAAAAGATACTATTTTAAGTACAGTTCAAGCGTATATTGACGTTTATAATGCGATGAGTACTTTAGGAGTATTGCAAAAATCAAAGGAAACACTAGATGAAAATTTGAAAACACAAAAAGAACTGTATGATTTAAGAATGACGACTAAGCCAGAGCTTACGGAAGCAGAAAGAAGTTTGTCAGCTATTGAAGCACAAATCGTGGAACAAGAAGGAAATATTGAAGTTTCAAAAGAATCGTTAGGAATTTTGATTGGAATGAAAGATAGTTCGCAAATTGAAATTGTTCCATTTGGAGTTGAAGATAATTTTACGAAAACAGTTAAATTAGAAGACGATTTAGCAAAATTGAAAACAGAAAATACAGAGTATAAAATTTCTATGAAACAAAATGATTTGAGCAAGAAAAATGTTAAATTGGAAGAAGCAAGTTATAAACCAACTGTTAGTGGTGTAATAAATTACGGGACATTGCAAAGTCAAGATAGATTTGGAAATATTTTAAAACCTAGAAACTTTACGACTTCGGCTGGTGTGAATTGGAGCTGGGACATATTTGACTGGGGAACAAGAAAAAATAATGTAAAATATGCGAAAAAAACTCAAGAAATAACAGAACTTCAAGCGGATCAAACTTTGGAGGCTGTTCAAACAAATATGAAAAAAACTTATTATCAATTAAGAGCATTGGAAAAAAGTATAGCTGCATTGCAATTGGCGGTTCAAAAGGCAGAAGAATCTTATGAAATGGAAAGAGAAAGATATTCATATAGATTAATTACAATGGAAAATTTATTACAATCGGAAACTAATCTAAGACAAGCTAGAGTAAATTATGCACAAGCTAAATTGAATTATTATTTCTTAGTTTCTAAATATGGAGCATATTTAGATTAAATATGTTATAAATAATGAGTTATAAAAAGTTTTAAGAATATGTTATTAAAAAAATAATTGAAATTATAGATTTTTAGAAATACTACTGAAAAAAATAAAAAATAGGGAGGAAAAATGAAAATAAATAAAAAAATAATTGTAGCAATGACGGTGTTAGCGTTGCTTACTGTTTCATGCGGAAAGAAAAAACCAAAAGAAAATACATCTACAGCAAGACCAGTAAAAGTGCAAGTAATTGGTCAAAATCAAATGTCGTTGGGATACACGGCGAGTGGGTCGATAAAAGGGATAGAAGAAATACCGTATACAGCGACTTCAAGCGGGGAAGTTGTAGTAATTAACGGGAAAAATGGAGATTATGTAAATGCTGGGCAAGTAATTGTAGCAATTGATAATCAAGCTGCAAGATCTGGTGTTAGAGAGGCTGTTTCAAATGTAAGAACAGCAGAATCTAATATTAGTTCGGCACATGGAGATATTAGTGCAGCTAAAGGAAATATTGCCTCAGCAGCAGCAGCAGTGGAAGAAGCGAGAATTAATTATCAAAAATATAAAATGTTATATGATAAAAGATTAATTACAGAAACTGATTTCTTGACAGCACAAACAAAATTAAGTTCGGCACAAGCTAACTTAAATTCAGCTAGAAGTAACTATAACACAGCGGTAAATGCATTATCTTCGAGAAGAAACAGTTTGAGTTCGGCACAAGCTAATTTGGCTACAGCAAATGATACTAACAGTAAAACTGTTATTAAAACTAAAGTTAGCGGATATATTGCAAATATGGATTTAGAAAGACATCAACAAGTATCAGCAGGAGCAAAATTATTTACATTGGTTAATGAAAGTGAAATGAAATTGGAAATTGGAGTTCCAGCAGAAATTGTTAAAAAAATTCAAATGGGAGCACAAGCAACTATAAAGGTTGATGAATTGAATGGTAAAGAAATTGTTGGAACAGTTTATGAAATAGCAGCTTCAGCTGATTCAGCTAGTAGACAATTTATTGTAAAAGTTAAATTCCCTAATCCAGATAGAGAGTTAAAAAGTGGAATGTATGGAAAAGCAAATATTGCAACAGGAGCTGAAGATGGGTTGATTATTCCTAAAAAGGCGATTGTAGTAAGAGGAGTTCAGCAAGTTATTTATGTTATTAGAGATGGAAAAGCGGTTATGATACCGATAAATATTTCTAATCAAAATGAAACTTATGCGGCAGTGACTGGTGATGGTCTGACAGCTGGAGATCAGTTAGTTGTTGATGGACAAAATGTTGTACAAGCGAATGAAAAAGTAAATATTGTGCAGTAATAGAAAAATAGAGAAAGGAGTGTACGGTTATTGCAATCGTATGAGATAAAATGACAGTAGCAGAATTTGCAACGAAGAGAGTAGTGTCGACAACGATGATACTTGTATTTATGATTTTTGCTGGTTGGGTAGCGATGACAGGTATGAAACAGGAAAGAATACCAGATTTTGATACACCGATAGTTGTTGTTAATACTACTTGGACAGGAGCGACAGCGGAAGATGTAAAAACACAAGTATCTAAAAAAATTGAAGATGCGGCATTGAATGTAGATGGAATTAAAAATATTACAACATCTTCATCTTATGGTTCATCAGTAGTTACGATAGAGTTTAACTATGGTGTAGATACAGATATTAAACAAGTACAAGTTCAAACACAAATAGATAAAATAAAAGGACAATTGCCAGATGATGATAACTTTAAAGATCCTACAGTATCAAAATTAGATATGGCAGGGAGTTCCAACATGGCGTTAATGATTGGAATTACTGGGAAAAATAAAGAATTAATAACATCATTTGTTGAAGAAACATTACAACCTAGATTGAAGAGAAATAGAGGTATCGGTAATATTTCTGTAATGGGTAATGCGACAAGACAAATTAAAGTTTGGCTGGATCCAGCTAGATTAAAGGAATATAATTTGTCAGCGGCAGAAATTTATAGTAAAATAAAAGCGGCTAATACAGTAACGCCAGCAGGTACAATAACTGATGGAACGAAAGAATTTATCCTAAAAGTTGATGGAGAATTAAAAGAGCTTGATCAAATTCAGGATATCGTTATTTCAAATCAAAATAATCAAACAGTTAGATTGGCTGATGTGGCAAAAGTTGAGTATGGAACAGAGGATCCTACATCGTATGTAACGTATAATGGAAAAGAAATGGTTGCTGTTATGATTCAAAAGAGTAAAGATGGTAACTTGGTAGAGGTTGCGAAAAAGGCTAAGGAAACTTTGAAAGAAGCAAAACCATTATTTCCAGCAGGTTCTAGTTATAATATAATAGTTGATAACAGTGAAAAAGTTAGTGAATCAATAAAAAATGTTGCAAGTTCAGGAATACAAGCGGTTATTATTACAATTATAGTACTTTTTGTATTCTTAAAAAACTTGAGGGCCTCATTAGTTGTAGGAACATTGATTCCGATTTCAGCAATGTTTACATTCTTTTTACTTACGACACAAGGGATAACATTGAATATGATTTCGTTAATGGGATTATCACTTGCGGTTGGATCATTAGTAGATAACGGAGTTGTTACGCTGGATAATATTTTTGATCATATTCAGATTAATAAGGAACCGGCAGATGTAGCAGCGGTACGGGGTACGAATGAAGTAATTCTTCCAATGATGGCGTCAACTGCAACTTCAGTTTGTGTATTCTTGCCAATTATATTATTTGAAGGAATTGCTAAGGAAGTATTTAAGAGTATTGCGTTTTCAATGATGTTTGCGTTGTCAGCTTCGATTATTGTTGCGATGTTATGGGTTCCAATGGCTTCGAGTTTATTTTTAGATGTTAAAAAAATATCAGATAATGCTGAAAAAGCTGCTAAATTTAATGCATTTAGGGATAAATATAAAGAATTAGTGTCAAAAGTATTGGAAAATAGATGGAAAATGGTAATTGGAGTTATAATAGCATTTGTGATAGTTGTATTTGGAGTAGGAAAAACAGTAAAAACTACATTCTTCCCAACGATTGATGATAATCAATATTCGGTAGTTGCGACACTTGCGACAGGATTGGATTTAGATGTATCAAAGGATATCGCAAATAAAATGGAAGCTGTTGTAAAAGCAGATCCAGCGACTAAAGATATAAATGTTATTGCCTCAAAAAGTGCAGCGACAATAAATGTCGATGTAAAGAAAGATACGATGAAGGCAATGAACCGTGTCAGAGAAAAATTAAAAGATTTACCAAATGTAACACTTGCGGTTTCGCCACAAAAAGCAGGAGGTATGATGTCACAAAAAGATTATTCATTCCAAATAGAAGGTGAAGACCCACAAGAATTAAATAGAATTGCAAATTCGATAATGAATGATATGAAGAGCCAGTCTTGGTTTAAGGATGTTAAGTCATCGACTGAAGGTGGATATCCACAAGCTAAATTGGAAGTTGACAGAGTAAAAGCAGAAAGTTATGGAATAACTGTAACAGATATTACTCAAATGCTATTTATGACAGCGTCTGGATCAGCAAATCCGATTGATGTAACTCAAAGTACAGAAACATTGGATGTAGTGTTGGAATTGGAAAAAAATCAAAAAAATTCATTGAATAAAATTATGGATTTAGAGATAAAAACTAATAAAGGAACTTATGTTCGATTAGGAGATATTGCTACAATGCAATATGAAGAAAGTGCTTCGACTATTTCAACAGAAAATGGTACAAGAATTGTAACAGTTGGTGCAAACTTGGATAAATCAAAAGGATTTAACGATGCAGCGGCATTTATTCAACAGTCATTTAAAAAGGCAAATCCAGCTGAAGGATATAAAATTGGGGTAGCAGGACAAGCTAAAAACCAAGCTGAAATGGGTGGACAAATTATGAAAGACTTGTTACTTGCGATTGTGTTGATTTATACAGTACTTGCAGTTCAATTGGAATCATTTATCTTGCCACTTATGATTATGACAACATTGCCACTATCCATGATTGGAGTAATTTTAGGATTAGCAATAACTAGAGTACAACTTAGTATGTTCGTTATGATTGGTATCTTGATGTTATTTGGTATGGCGGTTAATAATGCGATTGTAATGCTTGATTTCGTTGCGGGATTGCGGAAAAAAGGCTGGTCGATACACGATGCCTTAGTAGAAGCCTGTGGTTCAAGACTCCGACCAATTTTAATGACAACACTTACAACAGTATTAGGATGGCTTCCAATGGTATTCTCAAATAAAGGAAGTTCAGGATATTATCAAGGAATGGCGATAGCAGTAATGTTTGGACTTTCATTCTGTACGGTCTTGACATTATTCTTTACACCAGTATTGTATTCGTTAGTTGAAGAAAGAAAAGAGAGAAAGCAAAAAGAAAAAGAGGAAAAAAGAAGACAGGAAAAAGAACAGGAAAGAATAGGATATACTAAATAATTCAGTTCTTTGATTTGTTGAAATGTTTGGTAACTTGTAAAATTTACTTTTTATTAAATAGTACAAGAACACTCGCGACTTTAGTCGTGGGAGGTTCAGAAAAATTAGAGGGGAGAATTTTGTGAAAAGATTAGAGATATATTTTGATTCATTTTACACGGAAAAAATGAAAGAAGAATTAAGAGAATATGGAATAGAACAATATTTTATAGTTCCGACTATACATAGTTCTTGGAGTAAGACTTTTAAACATTTTAATACACATGTTTGGCCAGGGACAGATAGCATTTTAGTTACTTATTTGGAAGATAAACATGCACAGGAAATTATACGAATTATTAAAATTATGAAGATAGATTTGGGGCGAGGAATTTCGATGGGAGCAGTTATTATGCCTGTTGAAGATATTATTTTATAATTTTATGAAATTTTACTAGATGCGATTTAATTCAAATAAAGTTAAGAAAAATAGGTTGTCTAATTAATTTTAGATAACCTTTTTTCATTTTTTATGATATAATTGAACTGAAAAATATAATTTGTTTTTTATGATTATTTTTAGTGTTTAGGAAAAGAAAAAGAGGGAGATTATGAAAAAATTAATTTTAGGATGTGTAGGACTTATGAGTTTATCTGTTTTTGGTGGAACAGCAAAAATATTTGAGAATGGTACGATTACGAGAGAGGATAAAAAATTGATAAAAAGAATGGAGGAATCCAAAAATTTTTCTTGTAAAGTGTCAGAAAATTTGAAAAAAGTTGAAGGAAAAACTTATATTGGGCATTACGATGAGAACGGAAAACCTGCTGGTGAATGGAAATTAAAGGATGGAAGCGTAAGACAGTGTTTTTTGAAAGATGGAGAAATTACCGAAGTAAAAGGAAATTATTTTAAAAAGATTGGTAAAAATATGGATTTGTTGATTTCGTATGGAAATTATGGGCAAAGACCTGATATCGATGTTTACAATATTTTTGTGAAAAAAAATGGTGAGAGAACTGATAATTACTTGTATTTGGAAAAATATAATGGAAAGTATTCTAAAAAATTAGGAAGATTGCTTTTATTGGATGAAATTAAGCCTTTGTATGAGCAAGAACGAGTTTTGAAGGATGATGCGAGTATTCCTTTGGAAATAATAAAAAAATAATTGGTTATCAAAAAATGTGAAATAAAGATAAAAAAATCAAGGAGGAATGATGAAATATAAATTGATTGCTACAGATATGGATGGGACATTGTTAAATGATAGTCATCAGCTTACAGAAAAAAATATTGAAGCAATAAGAAAGGTTCAAGAAAAAGGAGTGAAGTTTGTTTTAGCGAGCGGAAGACCTACTTTTTCTATGTATAAATCAGCAGAAATGTTAAACATGAAAAAAAACGAAGGATATTTAATTTCGTTTAATGGTGGACAAATTGTGGATTTAGCAACGAATGAAACAATTTTTCATCAAGGATTTGACCGAAAGGATATCGAATTGTTGTATAACGAAGCAATGGAAATGGAAATGAGTTTTATCTTGTATAGTGGTGATACAATTTATGGAAATGAATTGAATGAGTATACTGGTGTTGAATATGAATTGACAGGAATGAAATTTGAGAAAATAGATTCATTGGCTGATTTGGATAAATTTGGGATTGAGCGAACTACGAAATGCATGATTTTAGGATCGCCAGAAGAAGTTAAAAAAGCAGAAGCTAGAATGAAAGAAAAATATGGGAATGAGTATTTTATAGCAATTTCTAAACCAATATTTTTGGAAATAGCTAATGTTTTGGTAAATAAAGGTAAGACTTTAAAAAAATTAGGAGAATTGTTGGGAATTTCGACTGAAGAAATGATAGCAGTTGGAGATAGTGGAAATGATGCAGCATTGTTAGAAGCTGTTGGAATGCCTGTTGCAGTTGAAAATGCGACACCAGAAATTAAAGAATTATCAAAATTTGTAGTACATGAAAATAATGATGATGCATTAGATGATGTGATTCATCACTTTTATGAAATATAATAAAAAATAGAGACTAACTTTTAAGAAATTTATAATTTCTTGAGAAAGTCTCTTTTTTTGAGAAAGATTAGTTCAAAAAATCTTGTTAAAAACCTCTAAATTTAATAGATTTTTTGATATTTTGTTTGAAATAAATTAATTATTTTCATTTAAGTAATGTTCTACGTCAAGTGCTGCAATTGCACCACTTCCAGCAGAAATGATAGCTTGTTGGTATTTGCTATCTTGAACATCTCCAGCAGCGAAAATTCCTGGAATATTTGTCGCAGAAGATTTTCCTTTTGTTAAGATGTAACCATTTTTATCTAATTCGATGTTGTCCCCTAAAAATGCTGTGTTAGGTGTTCTACCAATTGCTACGAATATACCGTCAATTTCAAGAGTTTCAGTTTCCTGAGTTTCATTATTAATTAACTCAATCCCAATAACTTTGTTACCATCAACAACAACTTTTTTTGGAATATAATTCAATTTCCAAGAAATTTTTTCGTTGTTTTTAGCACGTTCTTGCATTATAGCAGAAGCTCGAAGCTCATTTCTTCTATGAATAATTGTTACATTTGAAGCAAATTTTGTCAAAAAGACAGCCTCTTCCATAGCAGTATCTCCTCCACCAATCACAACGATATTTTTTCCTCTAAAAAAGAATCCGTCACAAGTCGCACATGCACTAACTCCTCTTCCAATATATTCCTTTTCATTTTCAATTCCCAAATATCGTGCACTCGCTCCAGTTGCCAAAATTACTGTTTTTGTTTCAATAATTTTTTTATTTTCTAAATGAATTTTAATAGGTTTTGAGTCAGAATCAATTTTAGAAACATTCGATTGTAAAAATTCTGTTCCAAAATTAATTGCCTGTGTTTTCATGTCGTCAACCAATTGAGGCCCTAAAATTCCTTTTGGAAATCCAGGAAAATTCTCTACATCTGTAGTTGTTGTTAATTGTCCTCCAGGTTCAGAACCATTAATAACAATATTTTTTAAACCAGCTCTACTCAAATAAATTGCAGCTGTCAATCCTGCTGGACCAGAACCGATAATAACTGAATCGTACATAATTTCTCCTTTCTTATCCACTCAAAAAGTAGACTAAAGAGCGTTATTAATTTTATCAACTAAAGTTTCTTTAGCTTGAACTCCTACCATTTTATCAACAATTTCTCCATCTTTGAATAAAATCAATGTAGGAATACTTTGAACTCCAAATCTTTGAGCTAATTCTAATTCGTGGTCAACATTTATTTTTCCAACAGTTGCTTTTTCACCGATTTCTTCAGAAACTTCTTCCAAAATAGGTAATTGCATTCTACAAGGACCACACCATTCAGCCCAGAAATCTACCAAAGTTACACCATTTGCTATTGTATCATTAAAATTATCTTTTCCTAAAATTTTTGCCATTTTTATCACTCGCTTTCTAAATTTTTTCATTTTATATCAATTGTTTTTAATCTATTCAATTGATTAGTTGAATAGTATCACATTTTTGAAAATAAGTCAATATTTTATTTTCTTTTTAAAATTTTTAATATAGCTATTTTTCCTAGGAAAAAATGAGAATATTTTTTATACAATTTTTAGAAAAGATGTGATATACTAAAAAATATTAGAAGTATTTTTTGAAATACAGTTGATGAAAAAAAAGAAAATTTAAAAAATTTCGTGATGATGTATAGATTTTTGTCTAAAGTTATAAATTTAGGTAAAATAGAAATTCCTTGGCAAAAGAAAGGGGGAAAAATGAAAAAAATTTTGGAAGAATATAAAAATAATTTGTATAATGGACTTTCTAAAATTGGGAAGTGTCTTTCGAGCGAGAAACGGATTGAAATTTTGGATTTGCTTGTACAGGGTCCAAAAACGGTGGAAAATATTTCAAATGAAACGGGTATGACGATAGCGAATACTTCAAAACATTTGCAGACATTGAAGGATGGAAGATTGGTTTCTTGTGAGAAAAAGGGAAATTTTGTGGAGTATAAAATTTCTAATACACAGATAATTGATTTGGTTTATTTGCTTAGGGATGTTGGAGAGAGGCAATTGGAGGATATTAAAAAAATTCATATGGAATTTGAGGAATGTTGCAATAATACAAAAACTTTGTCGTTGGAAAAGGCTTATGAGATGGTGAAAAAAGATGAAATTTTAATAATAGATTTGCGTCCAGAAGATGAATTTAATTCAAATCATATTGAAAAGTCGATAAATATTCCAATGAAGACTCTTGAGGATAGAATAAATGAGATTCCTAAAAATAAGGAGATAATTCTTTATTGTCGAGGTCGTAATTGTGGAAGTGCAAATTTGGCTTCAAAATATTTGAATGAGAGGGGATTTAAGGCTTATAGCTTGAATCAAAGTTATTATGATTGGGAAAAATTTGAAAAAATATTAAAATAAAAATGAAAAAACACAAAAATGACACAAATAAATGATAAAATATATTTGTCGATGGAGAATGATTCGATGTTGGAAGTTATACTATTTATTTAGAGAAATTACTCGCAATTGTTGGTTTGTGAGTAATTTTTTTTTGGAAAATCTGCCATTCAACTTAAGAATAAAACAGTTAAATCCCAATTCATTTTTACCACCTCCAGTTAAAAGGTTTGTTGGTAGCGAACCAACGGATAATTATAACATAAAAAAAGACTCCATTCAATCGAATGAAGCCTCTTTTTCGCTATTTTTATTTACCTTTTAACTGGTTTTTTCATAAAGTTATTATATCATTTTTGATATAGAATTACAATCATAAATTTTTGATAATAGATGATTTTTATAAAGATGACAATAAATATTTTTTAATTAATATATTAGGATTGAGGGATTATATTGTAACTGGTTTCCTATTTTTTGTTAATTAGAAATTTGATTAAATTTATTTACCCCTATATTTTTTCCTCTGTCAAAATTGATGAAATAGTGTTAAAATTTTCATACATTAAAAAATAATTTTTTAGTGATTTTTTTTTGAAATTAGGTTATACTATTAGTATGAGAATAATTATGGCAAAATTAATGAGTTTGGAGGAAATGAAGGAGCTGTAATTATAAAATTTGAAATTTTTAGGAGGAATCATGAAAAAATTATTTTTATTAGGACTTACAGTTGCGATTGCGACAAGTTTACAGGCTGCAGGGAAAAATGCCAGAAAAAATGTGAGAAAGGTTGCAAGTAATCAACCATTTGAATTGAATGTTGCTCATATTAATGACCATCACTCTCATTTAGAGCAAGAGAGAATGACATTGAAAATTGATGGGAAAGATGTAACTTTGGATATTGGAGGATTGCCAAGAGTTGGACAAGAAATCAAAGATTTTAGAAAAAATAATAAAAATACTTTGATTCTCCATGCAGGAGATGCAGTAACAGGAACATTGTACTATACTTTGTTTAAAGGGATTGCAGATGCAGAATTGATGAATGTTATTAATTTTGATGCGTTCACATTAGGAAATCATGAATTTGACGATGGAAACGAAGGATTGGCAAAATTCTTATCAGCATTGAAAATACCAGTAGTTTCATCTAATGTTGTTCCAGATAAAGGAAGTATTTTAGAAGGAAAATGGAAACCTTACATTATTAAAAATGTTGGTGGAGAAAAGATTGGTATTATTGGAATGGAAGTTGTGAAGAAAACAGTTGGATCTTCTAGTCCAGGAAAAGATATTAAATTTATTGATGAAATAGAAGCTGCTAAAAAATATGTAAAAGAATTGCAAGATCAAGGAATTAACAAAATTATCTTGTTATCACATGCAGGGTATGAAAAAAATGTTGAAATTGCACAAAAAGTTTCAGGAATTGACTTGATTGTGTCAGGAGATACTCACTACTTATTAGGAAAAGAGTTTGAAAAATATGGATTGAAAATAGGTGGAGATCAATATCCTAAAAAAATAACTTCGCCTTCAGGAGAACCTGTTTATGTGGCTGAAGCTTGGAACTATTCATATTTAATTGGAGAATTGAAAGCTAAATTTGATAAAAAAGGTGTAATTACAGAATTAGTTGCATCACCAAAATTGTTACTTGGAGATGATTTGTTTGAAGTGAAAAATGCTGAAGGTAAAAAAGTTCAAGCAAGTAAAGAAGAAAAAGCAGCAATTTTAGCAGCAATAAAAAAAGATAAAAACTTGAAAATTGTTAAAAATGATGAAACTTTACAAAAATTATTAGATAGATACCAAAAAGAAAAAACAGAATTAGGGAAAAAATCAGTTGGTAAAATAAAAGAAATGATTCCTGGTGGTTCAGAAAACAGAATCCCAAGTGCAAAAAATCCTGAAGGTTCATTAGCTACAACATTGGTTATGGAAGCTGAATTAGATACATTGAGAAATACAGGAACTGGAAATGTTGATTTTGTTCTTGGAAATGCTGGAAATGTAAGAATTACAATTGAACCAGGTGACTTTACTTATGATGAAGCTTACACATTATTGCCATTTACAACAAACACAGTTTACACATTGGAAGTAACTGGTGCAGAAATGAAACAAATATTAGAAGATGCAATTGATTATGCATTAACAGGTGGATCAACAGGTTCATTCCCTTATGGAGCAGGAATTAGATATGAAGCAACTAAAGATGGTAAATTAGGAACAAGAGTTACAAAAGTAGAAGTGTTTGACTTTAAAGCAAACAAATGGGTTCCAATTGATGCAAACAAAAAATATATGTTAGCAACAAACTCATATATCGCAGGTGGAAAAGATGGATATACTACTCTTGGAAAAATTTTTTCTGAAAGAGGTGGAACAAATACATATTTAGGAGATGCTAAAATCTTTATTGATTATATTCAAAAACATAAAGAAGTTGGAAGACCAGCAAGTTCAAATGTTAAATTTAAATATTAATTTTTGATGATTTAATTAGATTCCCGACTGAATTTTAGAAATTTTTGAGATTCGGTTGTGATTATTTATATAGTCCTAAGGTTACGTTAAATATAAAAAATCAATAACATAGTATTTAACTATTACAATGGGTGTTTAGTTACCAATCATCTAAGGATAGTTAAGTTATGATGAAGGTTCAACGACTAGGTGGTTGAGCCACCCTTTTAAAAAAAGATAAACTGATATTGGAAGTGGAATAAATTATAAAAAAGAAGGTCTTTTAAAAATGATAAATTTAGTTGAATGTGGAGAAGTTGACAGAATAATTGTCTTATATAAAGACAGACTAATAAGATTTGGCTATGATTTAATTGAATACATTTGCAAACTTAATGATACTAAAATAGAAATAGTAGATAATTCTACTATTTCTAAGGAACAGGAACTAACAGAAGATTTAATACAAATTATAACTGTTTTTGCAAACAAACTGTATGGAGCAAGAAGCAAGAAAACAATTAATTTGATAAAGAGCGTAAAAGAAAATGCTGATAGGTAAAAAAATCAGAATAAAAACAACTCCTGAACTAGAAACATTATTTAGAAAATGTGCAGGTGTTGCAAGATTTTCTTATAATCTAATGATTAGTTTAAATAATAGTTCCCAAAAGTTTATTAAAGAGAGTGATGTGCGAAAATATGTTACGTGGTTAAAAAAGCAAGAAAATTACAGCTGGTTAAAAGAAGTTAGTGCTAATATCCCTAAACAGGCAATAAAAAACTGTGGGAAAGCATACTCCGATTATTTCAAAAAGTTAAGAGGAAAACCTAAATTTAAAAAGAAATTCAAAAATGACCGTTTCTATGTGAATTATGAGAGCTTGAAAAAAACAAATTTAGGATTTAAAGCTGAAAAATTAGGAGAAATAAAAACTAGCGAACCATTACCTGAAGCCAAACAATATTATAATCCGTATATTGTATATGACAATAAATACTGGTATCTAACATTTTCTATTGAAACAGAGTGTATAAAAGAGCAATTAAATGATTTTACACTTGGAATTGATTTAGGAATAAAGCATTTTTCAGTAACATCACAAAATGAAATCATACCAAATATAAATAAGACTTTGACAATGAAAAAACTTTACAAGAAAATAAAAAGATACCAAAGAAAACTCACAAAGTGTTTAAAAAATAGTTTTAATAGAATTAAAGTTTTAAAACAGCTTAGGCGATTGTTTAGAAGACAAAAAAATATCAGAAATAATCATATACATCAAGCAACTTCGTATTTGGTGAAAACCAAGCCAAGTAAAATAGTTGTTGAGTATTTGAGGGTTTCTAATATACTTAAAAATAAAAGATTATCAAAAGCAATATCTGAAAGTGGATTTTATGAATTTAGAAGACAACTTGAATATAAATGTAAATTAAGAAATATTGAATTTATGTTAGCAGATACATTTTTTCCAAGTAGTAAAAAATGTTCTAACTGCGGAAACATAAAAAAAGATTTAACATTGAAAGATAGAATATATAAATGTGATTGCTGTGGTCTTGAAATAGATAGAGATTACAATGCAAGTATTAATTTAAGCAAATTATAATAACAATGTATAAAATACCGTTCGATATGCGGGAATTTAAGTCTGTGGAGAGTTATACAAACTTGTCAATTTTATTCGACGAGAACTTTATGAAACAGAAAGTTGAATTAGTGATAATCAACATAATAAAAGTTTATTTTAATTTTTATAGACTTTTTATATCGGAATTAGTTAACAGGAGGAAAAAATGACTTTAAAAGAAGCACAGTATTTAATAAAACATATTGAATTGGGAACTCTTGAAGAAAAAGAAGATACAAGAACGGCAATCGAAAAAAAAGATAATATTCAAAGACTTGTTTTGAAATTGATAGAAGAATTTGGTGAGTTAGCAGAAAATATTCGTAAAAATGCAAGATATACAGGTGAAAGTATCAAGGGAACAATTGAAGAAGAGGCGTTCGATATTTTTTACTATATAATTGCGATTGCAAATGAATATGATATTGATTTGGAAAAAGTATTTTTGATGAAAGATAAGTTAAATCAGGAAAAATATAAGAGGGGATTTTCTTTGGAAGAAGCAAGGGAAATGTATAAAAAAGTGAAATAAATTTTGAGAGGAGAAATTTTAGTTTATATGAAAAATAAAATAGCAGCATTATTACTAGCTTTATCGACAATGGGATTTGCGAAGGAAGTAAATGTAAAAATATTAGGAACATCAGATGTTCATGGGAGAGTAGTTCCTTGGAGTTATGCATCTGATACTGAGGATAAATCGGGATCTTATGCACAATTATCAACATTGATTAATCAGAGAAGAAAAGAGAATAAAAATGTAATTTTGGTGGAAGTTGGAGATTCAATACAAGATAATTCGATAGATTTGTTTGCCTCGAATTTAGAAGAAGCGAAAAATCATCCAATTCCAAAAGTGTTGAATTATATGAAATACGATGTTTTTGTTCCAGGAAATCATGAATTTAATTTTGGAATGCCTGTATTAAATGAAATTTTGAATGATATAAAAGCTAAAAAATTAGCAGCGAATTTATATCATAAAGATGGGAAAAGATATTTACAACCGACTACGATTATTCAAAAAGATGGTGTAAAAATTGGAATTATTGGACTTACAACGCCAATGTCAGCTAAATTTGAAGAAGATACTGGAAATTTAAAAGATTATAAATATGTTCCAATGATTGAAGAAACAAAAAAACAAGTAAAGGATCTTAAAGCTAAAAAGGTAGATGCTATAGTAGTTGTAGCGCATATGGGAATTGAAAATGAAAATAATATTCCTGAAACAGGATTGAGAGATTTAGCTAATGCAGTTCCTGAAATTGATGCGATTATAGCTGGACATATGCACCAAAATATTAAGAGTGAAACAATAAATGGTGTGCTAATAACAGAACCTCACAGATATGGTACTGTTTTATCTGAAGTTGACTTAAAATTTGATGTAAATGATAAAACTAAAAAAGTAAAATTATTAGGAAAAACAGCAACGACAACACCTGTTAAAGATTTGGAAGCGGATAAAAAAGTAGAAGAAATTTATAAACCTTATCATGAAAGATTGCGTGAAATTGCGAATGAAAAAATAGGAGAAACTGAAAACGATATGGTTCCTCAAGGGAAAATTCATGGAGTTTCAATATCATTTGCGAAAGATACAGGAATGTCATCGTTCATTACAGATGTGGAAAAATATTACAGTAAAGCTGATGTAGTTTCATTTGCATACGATTACGAAAATGTAAAATTAGATAAAGGGGACATTAAGAGAAAAGACATTGCCTACAATTATAGATATGCAGGTGGAGATGTTTCAGTTTACGAAATGACTGGAAAACAATTAAAAGACTATATGGAATGGGCAGCAGATTATTTTGATACAATTCAAAAAGGTGATACAAATTATAGATATAACGATGTTAGAGGGAAATCAAAATATGTAACATTTGATATTTTTGGAGGAGTTTCTTATAAAATTGATTTAAGAAATCAAAAAGGTAATAAAATTGTTGATTTGAAATTGGCTGATGGAAGAAAAATAACACCTGATATGAAATTAAAAGTAGGGATGAATTCTTATAGATTTGATCAATTAATTAAAAAAGGTGGAATTTTTGAAGGTCAAAATATACCTCTTATCTGGTCATCAAAAGATGAAATGGGAAAAGATAAAGGAAGAATCCAAAGCATGATGATTGACTATATTAAGAATGTAAAAGGTGGAAAAATTGATGGAAAATCACATGACAGATGGGAAATTATCGGATTATAACTTAGAAAGGAAAAGTTTTGATGAAAAAATTAATTTTAGCAATATTTTTAACATTAGCATTTGCGGTATTTGGTAAAGAAGTAAAATTAGTGTTTTTAGAAACATCGGATATTCACGGAAGATTATTTTCATATGACTATGCAGTTGGTGAACAGCAAGCGAATAATGGTCTTACAAGGATAGCAACTTTAGTAAAACAGCAAAGAGCTGAAAATAAAAATGTTATTTTAATTGATAACGGAGATTTGCTGCAAGATAATAGTGCAGAATTATTTAATGATGAGTCAGTTCATCCGTTAGTAAGAGCACAAAATGATATGAAATATGATATTCATGTAATTGGAAATCATGAGTTTAATTTTAGTAAAGATTTTTTAGAAAGAAATATAAAGGGATTTAATGGGGATACGGTAACAGCAAATGTTATAAAAACTTCGGATAATAAACCTTTTGTAAAACCTTATGTTATCAAAAAAATTGATGGAGTAAGAGTTGCGATTGTGGGATATTTAGTTCCTCATATTCCGACTTGGGAAGCATCTACGCCTGATCATTTTGAAGGATTGAAATTTTTGGGAGCTGAAGAAACATTGAAAGAAACATTGAAAGAGTTGGAAGGGAAATACGATGTATTAATAGGAGCTTTTCATCTTGGGAGAGAAGATGAAAAAGGTGGAGATGGAATACCAGATTTAGCTAAAAAATTTCCTCAGTTTGATATAATTTTTGCGGGTCATGAACATGCTGTTTATAACACAGAAATAGGAAAAGTACATACAATCGAACCTGGCGCTTATGGTACATATCTTGCAAAAGGAGTTGTTACATTTGACACAAACACTAAGAAAAAAACGGTAACAACTGAAAATTTATCTACAAAAGATGTTGCTGAAGATAAAGATCTTATGAAAAAATACGAATATGTCGATAAAAAATCAAAAGAATATGCAGAAGAAGTGGTTGGAGAAGTTACGAAAACATTTATTGATAGACCTGATTTTATAACAGGAGAAGATAAGATTACTTCAATGCCAACAGCAACTTTAGAAGAAACACCTATTATCGAGCTAATTAACAGAGTACAGAAACATTATGCAAAAGCAGATGTTTCAGCAGCAGCATTGTTTAATTTTGGTTCTAACTTGAAAAAAGGGCCTTTCAAAAGAAAAGATGTTGCGTACATTTATAAATACACAAATACTTTAATCGGTGTAAATATAACTGGGGAAAATCTATTAAAGTATATGGAATGGTCTTATAGTTTTTATAATCAATTACAGCCAGGTGATTTGACTATCAGCTTTAATGAAAATATAAGAGGATATAATTTTGATATGTTTTCTGGAGTAAAATATAAAGTTGATGTAACAAAACCTGCAGGACATAGAATTGTAAATCCGACAATCAATGGAAAACCAATCAATCCTAAGGCAACTTACAAATTAGCAATAAATAATTATAGATTTGGTACATTGTCAACATTAAAATTAGTTACAGATGCTGATAAATATTATGATTCTTATGATGAATTGCAAGATGGTGGAAGAATGAGAGATTTGATTATAAAATATATTTCAGAAGAAAAAGGTGGAAAAGTAACACCTGAATTGGAACACAACTGGGAAATCATAAATTATAATTTCAAAAATCCATTATTAAAAAAATTAGCTGAAAAATTAAAAGATGGAAGTATAAAAATACCTACTTCAAAAGATGGAAGAACATTGAATGTAAAATCTATTAAAGAAAGTGAAGTAAAATAATTTTATTTTTTATGAAAATGTAAAATTAAAAGATGAAAATATAAAAAACGAAGAAAGGAGAAGGGTATTTATAATTAAAATAAATTAAAAAAAGTTTAAATTTATAGTAAAATTTTTATTATTAGATAGCCCAAGAATTTACGTTATGAAAAAGTTAGGATTAACAACAAGAATAATGGTTGGATTAGCATTAGGTGTCTTGTTTGGACTGATTTTGAGTCCTTTTTCAAAAACTCCATTTGTAAAAGATGTAGTAATTGATTCAGTTCTTGCATTTTTTGGAGGAGCATTTATTAATTTAATGAAAGTTATGATAGTGCCATTAGTTTCAGTTTCATTAGCAATGGGAGCAGCATCAATAGGAGATATCAAAAAACTTAGAAGAATTGGAACAAAAGTTTTAGGATTTTATTTTGCTACGACAGCAATTGCAGTTGCAATAGGATTATTTGTAGCTAAGATAACAGGTGTTGGTAAAGGAATGAAGATGGGTGAATTACCCGTTGGTGAATTTAAAGTGGCAGAACAAGATAAACTAATAAATGTATTGCTTGATATGGTTCCCAAAAATATTGTAAATGCAATGTCTGAAGAAAAAATGTTGGCAATTATAATTTTCTTCTTATTGTTAGGAGTAGCAATTACAGCTTTAGGAGATAAAGTAAAAAATATAAAAGTTATTTTAGAAGAAGCAAATGAATTAGTATTGAAAATGGTTGAATTGATAATGGAGGTTGCACCAATCGGTGTATTTTCATTAATTTCAAAAGTTGTTGCATCGACAGGAGTAGATGTATTGTTAAAATTAGTAGGATTTGTTGTAGTAACATTGATAGCATTTGTAATTCATACAGGAGTTTATCAAATAATGCTTGTAAGTATGGCAAAAATGAATCCTATAAAATTTTTCAAAAAATTCTTAAAAGTTATTTCAGTAGCATTTTCTACATCGAGCAGTAATGCGACAATACCAGTAAATATCGAAACATTATCAGAAAATTTTGGTGTTTC
This sequence comes from uncultured Leptotrichia sp., assembly GCA_963524305.1. Lineage (GTDB taxonomy): Bacteria > Fusobacteriota > Fusobacteriia > Fusobacteriales > Leptotrichiaceae > JABCPH02. Next base: position 158,192 of record CAURGH010000003.1, read on the forward strand.
AGAAGAAATAAGTTCTTTCACAATACCATTAGGAGCGACAGTAAATATGGATGGAACTGCGATAATGCAAGGAGTTGCAGCAGTATTTATAGCTAACCTTTATAACATTCATTTAGGACCAACACAGTATCTAGGAATCATTTTGACAGCAGTATTGGCTTCAGTAGGAACAGCAGGGGTACCAGGAGCAGGAATGTTGATGTTATCGTTAGTATTGAAACAAGCAGGATTGCCATTAGAAGGAATTGGAGTGGTAATTGGTGTTGATAGAATAATCGATATGTTTAGAACAGTTGTAAATATTACAGGAGATGCTGTTTGTACAATTGTTGTTGCAAGAAGTGAAAATGAAATTACGGATATGGAAAAATTCAATAATTAAAAATAGAAATTATACTGTTATAATATTAAACAAATAAATTAGTAATGTAAAATTGTAAAAAAATAAAAAGTACAATTTAAAATATTAAAAATCGTTCATTTATATAAGTGAGCGATTTTTTTGTAATTTGTATTCTATCTAATAAATTACAAATTTAAAAATATGGATTTTAGAGTAAAATATCCTTAAATTAAAATAGAAAATGTAAATTAAATTACGAGATTTTAGAATAGAAAGAAGGAGTTTAAGATGAGAAAAAATAAAATTTTATTAGTGATGTCAGCAATGATTTTGGGAATTTCTGCATTAGGATTTGCAGCACAAACAAATGATGCGTCAAAAACAACGCCAACAAAGACTACAACATCAAAAACAACAGCAACACCAAAAAAGGCAACAACAAATACTCCAAAAACAACTACTACAAAACCGAAAACAAACTCAAAAGTTGTGACTAATTTTAATTGTAATGGTCAAATAATTAACGTTGAATATGATGGAGAAATAGCAAAATTGACGAATAAAGATGGAGTCCATACTTTAAAAGTGGTAAAATCTGCGAGTGGAGCACTTTATACAAATTCAAAAGGATTATCGATTCATTCGAGTGGAAAGGATGCTATTTACACAGTTGGAGGAAAAGATATATCGTGTGATATTGTAAAAGCTGGAACTGTTACAAAACCTTCCACAACACCAGCAAAGCCCGTAACAAAAGTAGTAGAATACAATCTTAAAGGTAAAATAAAAGTAGAATTTATAGGTCAAAATACTGCGAAAGTGACTGATTTTTCTGGAAAAACTTATACACTAAAAAGATCAAAAGCAGCAAGTGGAGAATATTTTGAAAATGAAAATGGTGTATCGTTGCACATAAAAGCTGATGAAGGAGTTTTTACTGTTAAAGGTATTGATTATTCTTTTGGAAAATAAATTTTACGAAAAAATTAAGAATAGATAACTATAAAAATAGAAAATTCGATAAATTAGAAAGTGATTTCAGATTTACCGAATTTTTTTTAAATATGCCACATGTAATAATCTTCTGTACCTTTTGTAATGATACGAGCGGGAATTCCCACTGCAACAGCATTATTTGGAACGTCTTTTAAAACAACAGAATTAGCACCAATTTTTGCATTATTTCCAATAGTAATATTTCCTAGAATTTTTGCTCCAGTTCCAACTGAAACATTATTTCCAAGAGTTGGGTGTCGTTTTTTGTTTTTTCCTGTAATTCCAGAAATTCCTCCTAATGTTACACCATGATAAATAGTGCAGTCATTTCCAATAACAGCGGTTTCTCCAATTACAATTCCCATTCCGTGATCAAAAAGATTTCGCTTTCCAATTGTTGCACCAGGATGAATCTCGATACCAGTGAAAAATCTAGAAATTTGAGAAATTAACCGTGCTAAAAAGAAAAATCTTTTTTTGTATAAATAATGTGCAATCCTATGATTTATGACAGCATGTAAAGAAGGATAAAGCAATGCTTCAAATTTATTTCTTACGGCAGGATCTTTTGCCAAAATATTATCAATTTCAAGTTTAATTATTTTAAAAATATTAATTCCTCCTTTATATTTTTTGGAAAATATAAATTATTATTCCAAAATTTATTTTTGTTCCAGAATTTTAATAAAAAATATTAGTGTTAAAAATGGCTGCCTATAAACGAAGACAGCCAGTATTTAAAAATTTTTAAATTATTTGTAAGCTTCAACAGAAAGATATTTTTCTCCACCGTCTGGTGCTATTGCAAGAACTTTTTTACCTTTTCCAAGTTTTTTAGCTACTTGGAAAGCAGCAGCAATTGCAGCCCCTGAAGAGATACCAACAAAAAGTCCAGCTTCTTTACCAGCTTCAACTCCATATTTAATAGCATCTTCATTAGAAATTTGAATAATTTCATCTACATATTTAGGATCGTAGTTTTTTGGAATAAATCCAGCTCCAATTCCTTGAATAACATGTTTTCCAGGTTTTCCACCAGATAATACGTTTGAATTAGTTGGTTCAACAGCGATTAATTTTGTATTTGGACTTTCTTCTCTTAATCTTTTTCCAACTCCTGTTAATGTTCCAGCAGTTCCAATTCCAGATATGAAAGCATCTAAAGAAGTACCAAAATCATCGATAATTTCTTTTCCTGTTGTTTCATAGTGTTTTTCTGGGTTAGCAGGATTTTCAAATTGTTGAGGCAAGAAATAACCTGGGTTAGCGGCAACTATTTCTTCAGCTTTGGCAATGGCACCTTTCATTCCAGTTGCAGCATCAGTTAACACTAATTCAGCACCATATGCTTGTAAATATTTTCTTCTTTCAACACTCATCGATTCAGGCATTACAATAATAACTTTGTATCCTTTTGCTTTTCCAATTAGTGATAAAGCGATACCAGTATTTCCAGAAGTTGGTTCAACGATTGTTCCTCCTGGTTTTAAAATTCCTTCTTTTTCAGCAGCTTCAATCATTCCTAAAGCAGCACGATCCTTAACACTTCCCCCTAAATTAAATTTTTCCAATTTTACATAAACGTCAGCGATATTTTCATCTTGACCTTTTAAATTTAATTTTACAACCGGTGTATTTCCGATAAGTTCTAAAATATTTTCGTAAATCATAAGTTACCCCCTATATTTAGTTTTAATTTATTTGTACATGAAAATTATAGCACAAATTTAAAAAAAATCAATAGTTTTAGCTATATAAATATCTAATAGTGATATAAATAAGATATATTATTATTGATTTAATAATTATAATTTCATATCATCAATACTTTCTAAAAACTCTCTAATTTTAGGAATTACAGAAGCAATAGTTCCTTGCTCAAAAGGATTTTTCAAGTTGGCAGCTTTCATTAATTCAAAGAAAGGTTTGCTACCTCCTAATTTACAAAGTGCCAAATATTCGTCCCATGCTTTTTCACGATTTTCTTGAGATTTTATCCAAAATTGGAATGCACAAACTTGAGCTAATGTGTAATCAATGTAGTAAAAAGGTGAGTTAAAAATATGTCCTTGTCTAAACCAGAAAGTCCCTTCTTTCAAGTCGTCAACTTCTCCATAATCTCTAGTTGGCAAATATTTTTTCTCAATTTCAAGCCATTTTGCTCTACGGTCGTCAGGTGTTGCATTTGGATTTTCGTAAACCCAATGTTGGAATTCATCCACAGTAACTCCGTATGGAATGAATAATAAAGCTTCTGACAAATGGATAAATTTATATTTTTCAGCATCATTTTCAAAGAAAAGATCCATCCATGGCCAAGTTAAAAATTCCATACTCATTGAATGAATTTCACATGCTTCATAAGTAGGCCACAAATATTCAGGAATTTCATATCCACGACTTTGGTAAACTTGGAACGCGTGTCCAGCTTCGTGTGTTAAAACATCCACATCGTGAGAAGTCCCATTAAAATTAGCAAAAATGTAAGGCGATTTATATTCAGGAATGTAAGTACAATAACCACCACTCATTTTACCTTTTTTAGACAATAAGTCCAAAAGATTTTTTTCTGTCATAAACGAGAAAAATTCAGCAGTTTCTTTTGAAAGTTCGTTATACATAGTTTTTCCATGATTCAAAATCCATTCAGGATCTCCATGCGGATCAGCATTTCCAGAATTAAATTTAATTGGTTCATCATAAAATTTCAATTTATCTAGACCAAGTCTTTTTGCCTGTCTTTGTCTAAGTTCTGTATGAAGAGGAACAATATTTTCTAAAACTTGTTTTCTGTATGAAGCTACCATTTCAGAATCATATTCAAGTCTAGAAAGTCGTGCATATCCTAATTCAACATAATTTTTGTATCCTAATTTTTGTGCAATTGTAGTTCTAACTTTTACAAGACCATCATAAATTTTATCAAACTCATCTTTATTCTCTTTAAAGAAATGAGCTACTTTTTTACTAGCTTCAATTCTAACATTTCTATCTTTTGATTGCGTGTAAGGAACCATTTCAGAAAGATTTTTTTCCTCTCCATCAAATTGAATTTTTGCACTTGCAATTAATTTGCTATATTTACTAGAAAGTCTATTTTCTTCCTGTAAATCAGGAATAATTTCTTCATTAAAAGTTTTCAATGTATTTTCAGCTAAATCAAATAAAAATTTTCCATATTTTTTCTCAAGATCAGTTCTAAATTTTGAATTTACTAATGCTTTGTAAAATTCAGAAATAAATCCAAATAAAATAGGTGAAATTTCATCTACATATTCATTTTCTTTATCATAAAATTCATCAGTCGTGTCAATACTATGTCTGATAGATACTAATGTTTCCATTGTTTCAATGTGATTTCTTAACTTAATAATTTCATCCATATACTTTGTTTGTTCTTCAAGGTTTTTTGCCTCAGAAAAACTCTTAATTAAATTTGAAAATTTTTCTTTTGTTTCATCAATGTTAATTTTTTCGTATTTATAGTCATTAAATTTCATATTATTTGATTCTTAAAAAGAATCGCTCCTTTCTTTTTGATAGTTTGATTATATCCTATTTGAGAAAAGATTACAATTTTTTTTAGAATTCTTTTTATTTGTTATGAAAAAGAGTAGGAAAGTTGATTTTTATTGAATATTTTTTGTTATTTATTCCAAAAAAATAATATGTAATTTCATAAATTTCTAGTATGTGAAAATAAAAAAAATCCAAATAAAAAATAAAGAGAAAAATGTTAGAATAATTAAAAAGAAAATTAAAAAAATTTGGAGGAAGATATGAAAAAAGTATTGACTTTATCAGTATTGGCAATGATGATGACATTTTCTATTGCGAATGCGAAAACTACTAGAAGAAACAGAGTTACAAAAAAAACAGTTGCTAAAAAAGTAACACCTAAAAAGGCTACACCAAAAAAAGTAGTTCAAAAACCAGTAGCAAAACTAGCAAAAGTGGCAACCCCTGCATCATCAACTTGTGGAGTTCCAGCTCCTAAAGCAGAAGTAAAACCAGGGATTTGCAAATTACCAAAATAAAAGAATTGGAAGTAATTAGTTGTAGAATTTTTAAATAAAATAAAGTAAGAAACTATATTTAGATAACCAAATTATTCTGTGAGCAAATGAAAAAAAAAAATTTACAAATTTTTAAAAGTATGTAATAATTATAAATGAGTTTTTACTCAACTTAGTGAAAAAAATAATTTTATTAAAGGAGAGAGATTATGCACGAGGACACATTAGCAAGTATTTCAGGAGCAGCGAAGAAGAAAATTGAGTTGCTACGTGAAAGTAAATTAAAATATTTAATGTCAGCAGGATTGGCTGGACTGTTTATAGGATTTGGAATTATGCTTATTTTTGTAATCGCAGGTCTGGCAGGGAATCCAGCTAGTAAAATAGTAATGGGAGTAGCATTTCCTGTAGCATTGAGTTTGGTAGTGGCTTTAGGGACAGAGCTATTTACAGGGAATAATATGGTTGGAATGGTAGGATTCTTGAATAAAGCGATAACTGGGAAAGATTTAATTGAAATGTGGATAAGTTCGTATATTGGGAATTTAATTGGTTCAATTATTGGTGGAGCTTTGTTCTTTTATTCGGGAGTTGCCTCTCAATCAATAGCAGCAGCAATTGTAAAAGGAAGTGTTGGTAAAATTACAGCACCGGCTGGACAGTTGTTTTTTAGAGGGATTTTGTGTAATTTTCTTGTATGTTTAGCAGTACTTGCTGGAATAAAATTAAAAGAAGAAACGGCAAAATTAATTATGGTTTTCTGGTGTTTGTTTGTGTTTATTACAGCAGGATTTGAGCATAGTGTGGCTAATATGATACTTTTAACAATTGGAGCTTTGATTGATGGGACAAAAGTTACTTTATCAGGATTTGCGTATAACTTGTTGTTTGTAACATTAGGAAATATCGTAGGTGGATCGTTTATTGGATTTGCTTATTACTTTATTGGAAAAAAGAAAAAATAGGAAAAACAGGGAAAATGAGATTAACCAATTTAGGCTAATCTCATTTTTGGATGGAAAATAATTAGTAAAATTAAAACAATTGAAATTACAATGATGTTTACAATGAATGGTAAAAAGCTGTTAATTGATAAAATGTAGCCTGATAAAAGTGATCCAACAGCATTTCCTAAAAAGCTCACAGCTGAAGCAACACCTAAAATTTTACCTTGCTCGTATTTGTAATTTTTTGCAATAATCGTATTTCCAAGTGATTTTACGATTTCGTAAGTCATTGTGTACAAAGCCATTAAAATATATGATGGAAGCGTTAAATTTAATCCGTGCGAATTTAATCTAAATAAAATAATTCCCATTAGTATGATTCCGATAAAAAGTAATGCTTTGTAAAGTAGAAGTTCTTTGTATTTTTTTAATAAAAAACTTAGTAAAATACTTGTTCCAAAAAAGGCAGTAAGCGATGAAAACATTACAAATGTTCCAATTGTGTTTGAAGAAACTTTTACGTAAAATTTTAAAAAGTAGTTTATAGAGCTTCCAAAAGTGTAAATTCCAATTCCTGTTAGAAAAATGATGAAGCAGAAAAATTTAGAGAAGGGGTCTAATTCCTTGATATAAGTAAATGTTGAAAAAGGATTTAGATTTTTTTTCTCATTTGTTTTTCCAGCTGAATTTTCTTCAAATTTATCGCTTTTAATTTCTTTCATTATAATAAAAATTAGTAAAAATGCGATAATTCCACAAATGAACTGTAATCCAAATGAATATCGCGGATCAATTAATGCGACTAATCCTCCAACTTTTTGACCGATTGCACCACCGATAATAGCAGCAGAACTTACTTTTGCGATGTTTTTAGCTTTTTCTTCTTTTGAAGAAATTTGACTAACGTATCCAAATGCGACTGCATAAGTTCCTCCAGAAGCGAATCCTGATATAATTCGTGCTAAATAAATAAATGATAAATACGGTGAGAATCCAAAGATTAACTGTGCTGAACCATAAATTAATGGCATAAATTTAAAGATTTTTTTCATTCCAACGTGATCAGCTAAAGATCCCAAATATGGCGATGAAATGAACATCGAGCAACTCATAAGAGCTAATAAAACTCCAGAAATACTCTTTTTCCAGTTTCTAAGTTCGATTAATGCTGGCGTGGCTGGATGTCCTAAGTTGTATAGAAATATACAAAAAAACATTAAAAATATCATTCTATTTATATTATTTTGAAAAAAAGAATGAGAATTAACTTTTTTTGTTGATGTCATAAATTTTTTCCTCCTAAAATAATTTTTCTTTTTTGTCTATCACAAAAAAAGTAAAAAGACGTCGTTAATTTTTTAAATAAAAATTTCTGAAACTGCAAATAAAACAGCTTTTCCACTCAATGAAACTCGATTTTTTTCTCTATCTAATTTGCAATAAAGAATTCCTGTCCGTTTGGAAGCTTGAAATGCGACAATTTCATTTTTTCCCAATTTATCTGACCAAAGTGGTACAAGATGACAATGTCCAGAGCCACAAACAGGATCTTCAGAAACATTCAACTTTGGTGCAAAAGAACGAGAAACACAATCAAATTCTGAGTTTTCATCAGCTTTAGCCGTAATGTGCAAAAGAAGTCCATCAAGCAATTTAATTTTTTCCAAATTTGGCTCAAACTTTTCCACAAGTTCCGAATTTTCTAAAACACAAACTAAATCCCTATCAATAAAGACTTCTAGTGGTTTAACTCCAATCGCATTAATTATTTCTTCCGTAATTTCAACAGATTTTAAGTCGTAAGAAGGAAAATTTAACTCAAATAATTCTCCTTTTTTATGAACAGTTAAATCGCCACTCAATGTGTCAAACACGATTTTATCAATATTTTTTTCATAAAAATTAGTTATCACAAAAGCTGTCGCCAAAGTAGCATGTCCACAAAGGTCGATTTCTCCGCCAGGAGTGAACCAACGCAATCTATATTTTTTATTTTCCTTCACAGCAAAAGCCGTTTCTGATAAATTCTAGTAATCGAAAGCATCAAGTCGTCATCTATCCAAGAATTCATAATACACACAGCAGCAGGATTTCCTTTAAAAACTGTATCTGTAAATGCATCTACAATATATTGCTTCATATTTTTCCTTTCTGTTTATTTTGAAATAAATTTAAAAAATTAGTTTTGAATACTTCAGAATATTGTATAGTAAAATGGGGAAAAATTCAAGGTTTTAATGAATTTTTGTTTACAATATTATAAGTTACAATATTGAATATAATAATTTAGGGCTAAAAAATCTTAAAATAAAGACTACTTAAAAGTATCCAAACATTTTCAGACTGTATCGCAAAAGAATTGAAAAAACAAGTAAAAGAATTTTTGGAATTTATTAAATAGACTTGAATTTTAAGAAAATTTGATGTTTAATTTATTAAAGAAAAAAACAAAAGAAGAATAGCTTTTATGAGTTATCCTTCTTTTGTTATTAATTTAACTGTTATATTCAAAATCCAAAATATCTTTTCTAATATCCCTTATCAAAAATTTTATTAAATTATCTGATTCTGTTTGAATTAAAAGAAACAATCTTGCCAGTATTTTCCCAACAAAAACTTTTTTTATCTGATCCATCTCATTTAATGTATGATGTTTTAGAAAACTGATTAAATCGTCTACTTTATTAACAATATTATTTACAGATATATTTTCAAATCGTTTATCCAAAATAAATCTTTCATAAATCGTAGAATTTTTATTAATTCGGATTCCCTCCTTCTTTTCCACAGCCGTAGCTTTTGAAAACTGATCATAAATTTCTGAATAGAGCATATCATTTGGACCTTCAAAGATAGTAAATGGTCTAAAGTCAATTGCCACATTGCTCATTGGATGCCCAGCTTCAAATCCTTTTGCCCCTAGAAGTTTTTGTGCGATTTTTGCTGCCTTGTAAGTATATTCAGTAGCAAGGCTCTTTATAATATTTGCTTCCATTAATTTATCTGAAACAGACTTATCTGGAGAGACATTATTGCAAGTATAGCTATACATAATTTTTGATATATCGTAAGTATTTTTGATTTCATTTAATTCATTTTGAACAAATGGTATTTCTTTTCTGGCAAATTTATTTATATTTTTTACAATATATTCCATAATTCCATGTGTCATTCCAACTAGTTGCAATCGGCTTCTTATAAAGATATTTTGAAATTCTCTAAGACAATTTGCCCTGTTTTCTGAAAGTTTTATTATATATTTTGCAGGAATCTTTGCATCAACATGATTTACAGCATATCTTACTGCTTTTAAACCTTCCGAATTTAGTACATCATAAGTTATATATTCTCTTGGAACTAAAATTAAGCTAATTACTTTTGATAATTTTCCTTCTTTCTTTTCCTTTGCGGCAATTAATAAAAAATCACTTTGAGAATTTCCTTGCCAATATTTATCAGCTTTAACATGAATTGTATTTTCATCAACATATTCATAGTAAGACTGCATTTCTTTTGCTATGGCAGATCCAGAAGTTTCAGGCTCTGTTATAGCCAGTCCTCCACCTTCTCCGTTAAATATCATTTTCAAGACCTTTTCAATTTGCTCCTCATTCCCATATTCAACAAGCGGTTGTAATACTAATGCCCCTTCAATCCCTATTCTAAGTGTAACTGGTACGCCATAGTTCCCAGCAATTCTAAGTACTTCCTGAATTTCAAACTGGCTGTTTTTTCTTCCTCCAAATTTTTCTGGTAGAAAAGGCAGTAAAAGTCCACATTTTTTTATACCTAACCATTTCTTCTCTGACAAATAGCTCATCAAATTTATCTTTTCAATATTTCCATTTGAAAAAACTTCGTTAAAAGCCTTCTTTATATTAGACAAAAATTCTTCTGTATTCATTTTTAGCAAATTTCCATTTATAAATTTATTCATTTTTCTCCTCCCAAGTAAGTAATTTAAATCAAAATATTTTGATTTCAAAATAATTTGTTTATATAACAGTTGTTATTATAACATAAATGAAAAAAAATGACAATTTATTAATAAAGTTATTTTAGTAACTTGTTTTAATTCAGTTAAGATTGAGAAAAAAAGGAATATCATCTTTTTTAATTGAATGAAAAAAATTAATTTAATATACTGAAAATAACAAAAAATTGAGTATAGGAGTAATGAAATTAAATTTGAGGAAATAAAAAAACATTGTATTTAGTATTGAAATTTATGATTTTAGTTATAGAATTTAAGAAAAATCTGAATAGAATGAAAATTTAAAATTATTTAAAATTCTGAAAATTTAGGAAATTACATAATTTTTTTGAAAAAAATAAATTCTTATTCTAAAGGGACAAAATGTGTCTCATATAAAAAGTATAATTAAATAACAAAAATAAAGTTGAGGAGATGGGGAAAATGAGTAATGTAAAATTAGTTAAAAATGATGCTTTTTATAACGCTGAGTTTGATATCGATATTTTTTTGTACTGGATGATAAAATGGTTAAATATTGAGACTACAAATAATAGCAGTAAGGTGGCTTTAAAAAATATGGCAAAAAAATTTATTGAGGAAATTTTAGGAGAAAAGTTAACTACAGAAGATATTGAGATACATTTTTCAAATAAAAATTATTATTCTGAAAATAGAACTTTTATTGATAGAATTTTAGGTAATTGTTCGATTTTGTTAATTTTAAATAGGAATCAAAATGGAAACAGAAAATATATATATTTCAGAGATTTTAGTTATTACGAATATTCAAAAGATTTTAATGAATACAATGGGAAATTAATTAAATTATTAAAAAAATATGAGAATTTAAAAGAAAACGAAGAGAATAATGTAAAAATTGTTCATTTTTCATCTGATTTAATTTCTAGGTATGAAAAGGAAGAAGTAGAAGAAATAAGTATTTTATACGATAAAGAAAAATTTTTAACTTTATTTGAAAATTCAAAAAAATATATAGATGACAGTATTTTTGACAGTTATTACAATCAAATTAATCAGGAAAATAAGAAAAATTTTGGTGTAAGTATTAACGAAAATTTATCTTTATATTTAGTCTTAGAAAGTTATATAAATAAAAAATTTGAAGATTATGATGTATATCGTTGTTTTGATTATATAAAATGGTTGAAACATGAATTTTTTATAGAATGTTTTTGTGTAAATTTAATTGCAGAAGATAAAAAAACAAATAATTATTTTTTGTTAAAATGGTTTAATGATAATAAAATCGAAGAAAAGACAATAAAATTAATTCAGAAAGAATTAAAAAATATATTTCCTAATTTTAAGGAAGTTAATTATGAAGATATTGATTGTGAAAATAATGAAATTCCATTAATGTGTTTTACAGTAAATCTAGATAGTTCATTAAAAGATATAAAAAAAATGGTTGATAAAATAACGGAAAAAATTGAGAAATTTAATAAAATGAAAAATTGTAGAGACATAAGAGAGGAATATGTAGAATATTTTGAAGAAGAGAGATTAAAGAAAAGATTTCGAAGTAAAAGAAAAATTAGGAAAAAGTTTTAAATTTTGAAAAAGTGATAAATCAAGGTATAATTAAAACGTTGAGAAGAATTTTTTAGAAAGGCTTAATCTTAATCATGAAAAATGAAAATTCTGAGGAAAAATCGATTAGAATATTAAAAATAATGAAAAGGTTGAATCAAAAAGAGATAGTGAATAGAAGTGATTTAGCTAATGAATTTAAAGTCGATAAAAAAACGATACAACGAGATATAGCTACTTTGAGGAATTATTTTTTTGAAGAAGGTGAATCGGATATAAAGTATTCTAGTTCAAAAAAAGGTTATTATCTTGAAAAGAATGACAAGATAGCTTTTACAAACGAAGAACTTTTGGCTGTAAGTAAAATTATCCTTGAAAGTCGGGCTTTTAATAAAGAAGAAACTGAAAAATTAATAACGAAACTAGTTAATAATTCCTCAATAAACGATAGAGAGATAATAAAAAATTTGATAAATAGTGAAAAGGTGAATTATATTCCTTTACAACATGGACAGAAACTACTCGAAAGCATTTGGAAATTAGCGCAATGTATAAAAAATCAAGAATGGGTGCATTTAAATTATACAAAAAAAGATAAACAATATAAAGAATACAGAATAAAGCCGCTGTCAATAATGTTTTCTGAATATTATTTTTATCTAATTGGATATATTGAAAATAAAGAAGAATATCCTGCAATTTTTAGAATTGATAGAATGAAAAAGATAGAAAATACAGGCAAGAAGTTTAAAATCCTAAATTATTCTGACAAATTTAAAGATGGAGAATTTAGAAAATATATACATTTTATGCACTCAGGACCTCTTACAAGAATAGAATTTAAATACAGAGGCTATATCGAGTATGTGCTTGATAAATTTCCAACTGCAGAAATATTGGATGAAAAAATAGTTAAAGAAAATAATCGGGAAACTACAGTTTATACTGTAAAAATCGAAGTTTATGGAAGTTTTGGAGCGGAAATGTGGCTACGAAGTCAGGGAGATTACGTTATTGAATACAAAATTTTAAAATAAATTTCTATAAAAAGGAGAAAATTTATGGAAAAAATACCAAAAATAAAAATTATAAGTTTAGGAGAAACAGCTCTAAGCACTATTGAGAAAGAAATAATTACACATGAAAATATAAGCATTATTACAATTAAAAATGACTACAAAGATTTAAAAATAAATTTTCAAGATACAGATGTAATTTTGATAATTTTAAATACATATTTTGAAAATGATAAAAATTTTGCCTTAGAAATAATCAGAAATACTGAAAAAAACGACATTTTTACTGGCATTTACGATATTGAAAATGGCTATACTGACCTATTTGATTCAAAAACAGACTTTATCATAAAATGCAAATCTTCAGAAGATTTAAAAAATGGAATCAACGGAATAACAAAAACTTTAACAGCAAAAGGAATGGTTACTCTTGATTTAGCGGACTTAAAAACTGTATTTCAAAAAACCTCAAAATCTTTCGTAATTTTTGAAAAAGGAAATTTAGAAACTTTTGATGATTTCTTGCAAAACCTAAAACTAAAGCTGGAAACTTTTGATAAAAATAAAACTTATAAAATATTTTTGAATATAACAGCAGGAAAAAATATCGAATTGACTCAGATAAAAGATATTGCTAAAATAATGACGAATATTCTTAATGAGCGGGCATTTCTTTGGGGACTGCAAATATATCCAGAAAATGAAAATTTCATAAATATTATTGCTTACATTGTGGAAGATTCAGTTAAATAAATTAATTAATATTATAGAAAGAAGGGATTTAAAATGGAAAGAAACAATATTTTTAATTTTGCAACGTCAGAGCTGTCACAGGATGCTTTTATATGTTGGTTATGCAACTGGGTAAATTTTGATGATAATGATTTATCAGAAGATGAGAAAAATTAAAAGAGCTTGCAACTGACTTTATTGAAAAAATGTCAGGTGAAAAACTTGGAGATAGAAAAGTAAAGATAAAAAGACAATATCAGAAAATAGATGTATTATTGGAAATTCAAAATAAAACAGAATTTATAGAAAAAATTCCTGTAGTAGACATGTATGTAATAATAGAAGATAAAGTCGGAACAGGTTTACATAGTAATCAACAGAAAAAATATAGAAATCTAATATCTAAAAAAAATAAAGAAGATAATGGAAATAAGGCTGAAATAAAAGTAGTTTATTATAAAATATACGATGAAGATAATATGGAAAGATTAAAAGAGGATGGTATAGATATAATATTTGAAAGAAAAGATATGCTAGCATTATTAGAAAAATATAAAAATAGTTTTAATAATATTCTAGTTGAAGATTATTATAATTATTTAAACAATATAGAAAAAGATGTAAATTCATATATAGATAAAAAATTAGAAGACTGGAATTCAAACTGTTATATTGGATTTTTTAAAAAATTAAAAAACGAAAAAAATTTATTAGAACATGCTATTGGAAGACAAAAAGATTGTAGTTGGGGTTATGTGAATAACTCATCAGGTGGATTTATGGGAATGTGGTGGTTTCCTTTAAGTGAAGAAAAAATTAATAAATTAACAGAAACTTCTGATGAAGATATTTATTTACAAATAGAACAATATAATCAGAAAAATATAATTGCAATAAAATATTCAGTTCCTAAAAAAAATAAAAATAATAAAGAACTTTCAAAAGAAGATTTCGAAAAGAAAGTAACAATTGCTTCCGAAAAACGTAAGGAACTTTTTTCTAAATTAAAAAATAAATTAGAAAATGAGTCGAAAGATATACTAAAATGCGAAAATAAACCAGAAAATATAAAAAAATTCGAAAATATACTAAAAAATGAAAAGTTTCAGAAAAAATATTTTAGAGCAGGTCAGTATATGACAGTAGGATATTTAGAATTTGAAAATATTGATGATTGTAAAGATAAAATAAAAATCCTTCAATATGCTTTAAATCTTTTGTTAAAAGGGTGTGTAAAAATTTTTGTGTAAATCTCTAAATAATATATGATAAAATAACTATATAATATTTGGAGGTTTTTGTTATGGCTAAAAAGAAAATTGACAATAAAATTTTGACTTCTTAACAGCAAATGAATAAAATTTAGTTTCTGTTTTTTAAAAGAAAGTTTACCTTTTACAAGTAAAAAATAAATAATAAAACCTGCTTTAGAATTTTTTTAAATAAAAGCAGGTTTTTTATTTTTGATATATCTAAATGTTTAGAAGAATGTTGCTAACAAATAGTTCCGCCAGTTTCTTTAATATCTTTATCATTTTTTACAATAGTTTCAATTGCGGCAATTAAACCTTTTATAATAGTATTTAATTCCATTGATGGTGTATTTTTTTTATTAATAACTTGTTCTGGTAAAAATGGAATATGAATAAATCCAGATTTTTTGTTTTTGTATTTTTTATTTATTAAATAAAGTGTACCGTAAAGAACGTGATTACAGATGAAAGTTCCTGCAGTGTATGAAACTGAAGCTGGAATTTTATTTTTTTGTATGTTTTTTACCATAGCTTTTACAGGAAGATCTACAAAATATGCATTTTCTCCATCTGGAAAAATTGGCTCATCAATAGTTTGGTTTCCTTCGTTGTCAGGTATTCGGAAATCATCAAGATTTATTCCAACTCGTTCAACGGAAATATCAAATCTTCCGCCTGCTTGTCCAATTGACAAGATGACATCTGGATTGTGCTCTTCAATAGCTTTTTCAATTTTTTTAATAGATTTTCCTTTTACTGTCGGAATTTCCAATTTGATAATTTGTGCTCCTGCAATATTATCAGGCAATTTTTTAACTGATTCGATGGCAGGATTTATGGGCTCACCTCCAAAAGGGTCAAAGCCAGTAACTAATATTTTCATAGTATTTTTTGTATGATTTTATAAAAATAGATTTAATTTATAATTTCATACTCTCCTTTCTAGATTTTTTTTAATTTACTTGTTTGTAAAAATTTAGAAATATAGTATTTTCAGTTTTATTTTACTCCAAATAACAGCAGCATAAGTATAATATGTGTTACAAGCAGTAATAAAGCCATTGGAGCTTGGACTTTTATAATTCCATATTTATCTTTTATTTCAAGAATTGAAGCAGGGACAATATTAAAGTTTGCTGCCATTGGAGTCATAAGAGTTCCACAATAGCCAGCGGTCATTCCTAAAGCACCAATAACAGCTGGATTTCCACCGTTTTTGATAATAAATGGGATTCCAATTCCTGCAGTTATTACTGAAAATGCAGCAAAGGCATTCCCCATAATCATAGTGAATATAACCATTCCAATAGCATAAATAACGATTCCTATAAAGATATTTCCAGTTGGGACAACCGATGAAATGCTGGCAGCTATTACTTTTCCAACTCCAGCTTTAGTAAATACAGCACCTAATGCAGCAAGAAGTTGTGGCAAAATGGCAGTTGCACCAATTTGCATAAGGAGTTTTGAAGTATCTTCGTTTGTTTCGCTGAATTTTGGTTTTATGATAATTGCAGCTGCCAGAAGGGCGACAAGCGAACCTCCACCGATACCTAATGCAGGTGGTATAGCAGTTTTTCCAATTTTAAATTGAAGTATCAGAAAAGCAGCAATTCCAATTAATACAGCTGGGATGAAAATTTTATTTTTTAATTTTTCACTTTGTGCAATTTTGAATTGTGAAGAAATATTTTGAAATTTTCCAATATGTAATTGTTTTGTTACAGTAATTATGGCAAGAATTACAAGAAGTCCGCCAGTAACCTTATATGGAATAGCTTCTCCAAAAATAAATATTATCCCAAGAATGGTCCAAAACAAAAATGTTCCTATTTTTGCCTTTTCATTTTTCAACCCTCTAATTCCAGTACTTATACTAACAAGTCCGCAAAGAATATAAATAATTTGTGTCAAAAGTTTTAAAAGAGCTTTTATTTCCATTATTTTTTACCTCCTTTGCTCAAAATTATTTTTTTATCATAAATATATACTTGAATAAAAGTAAAGATTATTGCAATTATCCCAATTGGTATTGAAGATAGTGCCAATTGCTTCAAAGATACGGCATATCCGTTTTCCTTGAGTGTAGTTTGAATCAAAAGAAGTCCTGATGCACCGACAAATATGTTTTGTGAAAAGAAGTTTCCATAATTTTCAATTGCAGCACTTAAACTTTTTAACTCTTCAGTTTGCTTTTCTGTTAAATCCTGATTTTTATGAGCTTTTGCAGCAGCTTCAGACATTGGGTAAATAAGAGGACGTATAAACTGAATATGCCCACCAATTCTAATTGACAATGCACTCGCAATAGAACGGATTACCATATAAAGTCCTAAGATTCTACCGGCAGTCGCATTTTTTAATTTTTCAATTAAAGCTGCACTTCTTTCTCTAAGTCCATATCTTTCAAGGACTGCAATAACTGGCAAGCTAATCAAAAAAATTGACATAAGCCTATTATCCACAAAAGCCTTTCCAATAATTCCAAGAATTTCAAAAAAATTCATTTTTGCAGCAATTCCAGTAGCTATACCAGCAGTAAGCACCACAGCCAGCACATCTAGCTTCAAAGAAAATCCCACTACAATAATAACAATACCAATAAGTATCCATAAATTCATAAGTATTCCTCCTAATAGAGTTTATTATTTTTTTTAAATTATCATATAATTCTAATATGATTTTACCTTGAAATAGTGAAAATGCAATAGTTTTAGAGAAAAAATAGATTTTTAATTTTATACTGCTTTTTAAGTTTTGAAAATATAGAAAATAAAATTAGTTTTAAATATTTTAAAGGATTGTGTAGTAAAATGGGGAAAAAAATCAATATTTAAAAAAAGTTTTGTACTAAAAATAAATTTTATTTGAAATTATGATATAATGTTAACAAAAAATAAATTATGAATAGATATAAGGAGAAAGAAGTGGCAAATACAAAAGAATCAAATGAAACGGCACAAAGAGCAGAATTGCATCGTAAAATATGGGCAATTGCAGATAATGTGCGTGGAGCGGTAGATGGTTGGGATTTTAAACAGTATATTTTGGGAATATTATTTTATAGATTTATTTCGGAAAATATGACAGAATTTTTCAATAAAGCAGAACATGAAGCTGGAGATTTGAAATTTAATTATGCGGATATTTCTGATGAAGAAGCCAAAGAAGATTTTAGAGCTGGTACTGTGGAAGATAAAGGATTTTTTATTTTACCAAGTCAACTTTTTGAAAATGTTGTAAAAACAGCGAGAACCAATGAAAATTTGAATACAGATTTAGCAAATATTTTTAAAGCTATTGAAGCAAGTGCTGTTGGATTTGAGTCGGAAGATGATATTAAAGGATTATTTGAAGATGTCGACACTACGAGTAATCGTTTAGGTGGAACAGTTGCTGAAAAAAATACAAGATTAGCAGATATTTTAACAGGAATTTCTGAAATTAATTTTGGGAGTTTTCAGCATAATGATATAGATGCTTTTGGAGATGCGTATGAATATCTGATTTCAAATTATGCCAGCAATGCTGGTAAGTCAGGAGGAGAATTTTTTACACCGCAAACAGTTTCTAAACTTCTGGCAAGACTTGTAATGGAAGGAAAAGAAAATATCAATAAAGTATACGATCCGACATGTGGAAGTGGTTCTTTATTACTTCAAATGAAAAAGCAGTTTGAGGAACATATTATTGATGAGGGATTTTTTGGGCAGGAAATAAACATGACTAACTTTAACTTGGCTCGTATGAATATGTTTTTACATAATGTAAATTATAATAATTTTTCAATAAAACGTGGAGATACTTTACTTAATCCATTGCATAATGATGAAAAGCCTTTTGATGCGATTGTTTCAAATCCGCCGTATTCGATTAAATGGATAGGAGACGGAGATCCGACACTTATTAATGATGAACGATTTGCACCAGCAGGAAAACTTGCACCAAAATCTTATGCAGATTATGCGTTTATAATGCACTCTCTGAGTTATCTGTCAAGCAAAGGAAGAGCAGCAATAGTATGTTTTCCTGGTATTTTTTATCGTAAAGGAGCAGAGAGAACCATTCGTAAATATTTAGTAGATAATAATTTTGTAGACTGTGTGATACAGTTACCGGAAAATCTGTTTTTTGGAACATCAATAGCGACTTGTATTTTAGTAATGGCAAAGAATAAGAAAGAAAATAAAACGTTATTTATTGATGCAAGTAAGGAATTTAAAAAAGAAATGAATAATAATATTTTGAAACCTGAAAATATTGAAAAAATAGTAAGTGAATTTAGAGAAAAAACTGATGTAGAATATTTTGCAAGATTAGTTGATAATAATGAAATAGCTGAAAATGACTATAATTTGTCAGTTTCAACTTATGTGGAAAAAGAAGATACTCGTGAAAAAATAGACATCGATGTGTTGAATAAGGAAATTGAAGAAACGGTAAAAAGAATAGATGAATTAAGAGCTTCTATAAATGAAATAGTGAAGGAGCTTGAAAATGAGTAATGATATGATTATTTATAATACAGAGGATGGAAAAGGTCAAAGATAAGCCTAAAGCTGGAAAATGGAACAGTATGGCTAAGCCAGCTGGAAATTGCAGAGCTTTTTGAAACAACGAAACAAAATGTGAGTAAACATGTAAAAGCTATATTTGAAGATGGAGAATTACTGGAAAAAGTGGTTGTAAACTATCAGTTGACTACCACTCAACGTGGTGCAATTAAAGGGGAAATTCAAATGAAAAAAGTAATAAAATCAAGGTTTGTTATAAAAAATTAATATAACTAATCTCAAGAAATTGAAAAGCATTAAAAATAATAAAATTGGAGTAATTATGAAATTAGAAAAAGAAAGCAAATTCTTGGAATATAAAACTGGAAAAGGAAAACTGCCTACTTCATTATGGGAGACATACAGTGCTTTTGCTAATACAAGCGGGGGAAAAATAATAATAGGAGTATCAGAACCAAAGCATCAAAAATATGAAGTTACAGGAGTAGAAAATCCAGAATTAAGAATAGAAGAATTTTGGAATACTATAACTAATCCTAATAAAGTAAGTTTAAATATACTTGAAGAAAGTGATGTAAAAATAAAAATATTAAATGGCAAAAGTATAATAGAAATAAATGTTCCTGAAGCAGAATATACAAAAAAGCCAATTTACATTAATGGTCATAAAGAATTAGCATATAAAAGATTAGGAGAAACAGATAAAAAAGCAACAGATGAAGAATTTAAATATATGATTATAAACTCACAAGAAGATATTGATAACGAGTTATTAGAAAATTTTGATTTAGAAGATTTGAATAAGGTTGATATACAAATGTACAAAGCTTTATTAGTAGAAAATACAGGTGATGAAAAATATACTGAAATGCCTTTAGAAGATTTTTTGAAAGAAGTAGGAGTATTGAGAAGAAATAGAAAAAACTTAGTAAAAAATGAATATTTATTAACAGTAGGCGGATTGTTGTTTTTTGGAAAATATAATTCTATAACTGATAAATATCCTAAATTTCAAATAGATTATTTTAAGAAAAAAAATATATTTGACATAGATTGGACAGATAGAGTTTCAACAGGAGATAAAGATTATCCTGATATGAATGTATTTTCATTTTATTTAAAAGTAATGGAAAAATTATCACAATCTATAGAAAATCGTTTTAATTTAAATGAAAATATGACAAGAGATTCATATTATAATGATATTAATAAAATGCTAAGAGAAGTTCTAACTAATACTTTAGTACATGCTTATTATGGAGGAGATAGAATAATAAAAATAATACATTACAATGATTATTGGGAATTTTATAATCCTGGAAATATGCGAATAACTAAGACAGAATTTATACATGGTGGTGTTTCAAAGGTTAGAAATAGTGTAATTTCTACTTTGTTTAGAAAAATAGGTTTTGTTGAAAAAGCAGGTTCAGGAGGTCCTAGAATTTTTGATACAGTAAATAAATATAGACTTAGAACACCAGAAATAGAATTATCGGATATGGATACAAGTATAAAAATATGGAAATTAGAACCTATGGATTACTATCAAAATAGGAATGATATAGAGAAAAAAATACTGGAAATTATTTTAAAGGACGGCTATATAACAAGAAAATCAGCTGGAAATAATAATATTTCAGAGCATAATTTAAAGATTAATTTAAAAAAATTGATAGAGGATAACATTCTCATAAAAGATGGGAAAGGAAGAAGTACAAAATATATATTTAAACGTACAGAAGAAGCTTTTATTCAGCAAATAAAGAAAATGCTTGTTAAACTAAATGATGAGATAAAAAATTTAGGTACAAAATAAGTTAATCTCGAGAAAAAAGTGTTAATCTCGAGATAAAAAAAACTAGAAAAATATAGTAAGTACCAAAAAAGTAATAAAATTAAGGTTTGTTATAAAAAATTAATATAACTAATCTCGAGAAAAAAGTGTTAATCTCGAGAAAAACTAAATTTGCAATAAATAAAATGAGGAAAAATGTTATGAATAAAATAGAAAAATTAGTGAAAGAATTTTGTTCTGAGGGGGTTGAGTGTAAGACATTGGGGGAAGTTTGTGAGATTGTAAGAGGAATTAGGGTAAAGAAAAATGATTTGATTCCTGAGGGTAAATATCCAGTAGTGTCTGGTGGAGCAGGGTATATGGGGTATTTAAATGGATATAATAGAGATGAAAAAACAATAACTATAGCTCAATATGGAACAGCTGGTTATGTTAAGTGGCAAGAAAAAAAATTTTGGGCAAATGATGTTTGCTTTTGTGTATATCCCAAGGGTATGATTCTTAATAGGTATCTTTATCATTTTTTGTTAAACAAACAGGATTACTTATATAAAATTTCAAATAAAAGTGCAATACCTTATAGTATTTCAAAAGAAAACATATTGAAAATAAAAATTCCGATTCCTTCACTAAAAACACAAGAAAAAATTGTAAAAATACTTGACAATTTCACAAAATATGTTACAGAATTACAGGCAGAATTTCGGGCAAGAAATAAGCAGTATAATTATTATAGAGATATGTTATTAAGTGAAGATTATTTAAATAAAATTTCAAATAAGATTTTTATACAATCAAACAATGTAATTTATAAAACAAAATTAATTGAAATAGCTAAATTAAGTAGAGGAAAAAGACTAGTAAAAAGTGAGTTGCATGAAAATGGTCAATATCCTGTATTTCAAAATAGTTTAACTCCTTTAGGATATTATGACAATAAAAATTTTGATGGAGGAAAGACTTGTATTGTCACAGCAGGAGCAGCAGGAGAGATTTTTTACCAAGATAGGGATTTCTGGGCCGCGGATGATGTACTTGTAATAACAACAGATGATATTTTAAATAAATATTTATATTATTTTTTGCTAAATAAGCAAAACTTAATAAAATCTAAAGTCAGAAAAGCAAGTGTTCCAAGATTATCAAGAGATGATATTGAAAAAATAGAAGTTTTATTACCTCCAATAGAAATTCAAAATAAAATTGTAAAAATTTTAGATAGGTTTCAGGAACTTCTTTCTGATACAAAAGGACTACTTCCCTTGGAAATAGAGCAAAGAAGAAAACAATACGAATATTATCGAGAAAAACTCTTGACATTTGATTCAATTTGTGCTAGAA
>CAURGH010000004.1:0-98146 GCA_963524305.1 uncultured Leptotrichia sp.
GTAAATTTGACTTAAATATCGGATTTGACAACACAAGATTTGGAGTAACAGTAAATGCAGGATATGACACTAAAGGTGAAAACATCAGAGGTGGAATTGGATTTAGAGCGATTTACTAATTCTAGAATGAATATGGTATAAATAAAAGAGCAGTCTCTATTTAGTAGAGACTGTTTTTTTTTTGTAATAAAAACTCATAATTGAAATATTATAACCTTGATTTTGGATTTTAGGAAGAATTCGATTTTATGAAATAGATTTTTTTAAAGTATTAGATTACAATTCTTTAATTTTTTGAATTTTTGAAGAAAGATTTTTTTCAGTAATGATTTTGGTGTATTTTTCTTTTTGAGAATCTGTTTGATAATCTTTAAAATAAGGCCTAATAAATTTATTTATTTCCAATGAAGCCTTGATTTCACCTTTATTTTCGTGAATTAATTCAAGGTGCTCTAAAAGAATATTTTTGATTTCTTTAAAAGAAGGTATTGTTGAAATTTTTCCAGTTTGTAGGACTTCTCGTACTTGAGGAATAAGCCAAGGATTTCCAATTATACCACGAGAGAGCATTATTCCATCAAGATTACAGTTTTTGATTTTCTTTACAATATCATAAGGTTCAAATAAATCTCCATTTCCAAAGAAGTTAATGTTTCTATCAAGATTACTCAATTTTTTGACAATTTCCCAGTCAGCCTTTCCACCGTAAATCTGTTGTTGAGTACGGCCATGAACGCAAATAAAATCAAGATTAAATTTGTTTGCTAATTGAAGATAAAGTTCAGGATTATTAAAATCTTTGTAGCCAGTACGAATTTTTATTGATAATTGAGTAGTTTTTTTTATTTTGCTCATCAATTCTTCAAATAAATTTTCGATAAATTTGTGATTTTCCAAAAGAGCAGAACCTGCGCCATTTTTTATAATTTTTGGTTGAGGGCATCCCATATTTAAATTTATTTTTTTAAAGCCTAAACTTTCTAATTTTAAAAATCCGTTTATCAATTCCTGTTTATCGCTTCCAAAAATTTGAGTTCCAGTGATGTCAGTATTATCGACTTTCAAAAGTTCAGTTCTAGTGGTTTCATCGTCACTTTCTAGTAAGTGGGCATTAACCATTTCGGTAAACATAAAATCGGGATAAAATTTTTCAGTAATTTTTCTAAAGGAATAATCAGTTATTCCAGCCATTGGTGCTATATATATTTTCATAATCACTCCATTTTTATGTATTTTTTTGGATTCAATTTTATTCACATTAATTTGAAGAAAATTTTTAATTTATTTCTATTTACTCAAAATTGAACCATTTTATTATATCATAAAAAACAATATCAGAAAATATAAGTCAAGTAAACACATGATAAACAAAGTAAAAAGACACAGAAAAAACAATAACGTAAGATATAATTACTAAAAGGATGAATTTAGGAGGAATTTAATATGGGAAAAAAAGTATTCGCGTCAGTGATGTTATTAATGTTAGCAGCTGTTTCATGTACAACAGCAGCAGATGGAACAAGAAAAGCAAGTAAAACTGGAATTGGAGCAGGAATTGGAGCCGCAGCCGGTGCCGCAATCGGACAAATAATTGGAAAAGATACAAAAGGTACAGTTATTGGTACAGCAGCAGGTACAGCAGTTGGAGCCGCAATTGGAAATATTTTTGATAGACAAGAAAAAGCATTGAAAGAAAAATTAGCTGGAACTGGAGTAGAAGTTAAGAGAACAGGTGAAGGTGAAATTAAATTGACAGCACCTGAAAATATTACATTTGACACTAATAGCTATGTAGTAAAACCTCAATTTAGAAAAACTTTAGATTCAGTAGCAGCTGTATTAAAAGAATATTCAGATACACACATTGTTATTTCTGGTCACACAGATAATACAGGAAACGATACAATTAATAATCCATTATCTGAAAATAGAGCAGCAGCAGTAGAAAGCTACTTAGCAGATAAAGGAATTTCAAGCTCAAGAATGACTTCAGCAGGATATGGAAGTACTCAACCAATCGCTTCAAACAGTACTGCAGGAGGAAGAGCTCAAAACAGAAGAGTAGAAATTAGAATTGAAGCTAATTAATAATTGAAAATTTAAAATAGATTTTGAGATTTTAATTGTAAAAAATTTTGAGAAGTTAAATAAATTGAATAAAAGAAAAGCAGTTCTATAAATTTTAGAGCTGTTTTTTTGTGGAGAAAATTTTAGTTTGAAAATAAAGTTCTATAATTTTAAATAATTTTTTAGGAAAAATGAGTTAGGATAAATTAGAAAATTATGATATAATTTTATCAGTCTTCAAAAATAAGGTAGGGAAAAATATGAAAATAGGAATAGTTGGAGCTGGAAATATAGTGCCAGACTTTTTGGAAGCAAGTAAAAATATAGAAGATTTTGAGATTGTGAGTATTTCAGCTACGGAAAATGGTAGAGAAAGAATGAAAAAACTTTCTGAAAAATATGGAATAAAAAATATATATACAAATTATGAAGATTTATTGGATGATGATATTGATGTTGTTTATATTGCGATTCCAAATAATTTGCATTACGAATTTGCGAAAAAGGCGATTGAGAGAAATAAGCATATTATTTTGGAGAAACCATTTACGACGACTTATAAGGAAGCTGAAGAATTGGTTGAATTGGCTCAGGAATATGGAATAATGTTGTTTGAAGCTATATCTAATCAGTATTTGCCGAATTATGAAAAAACGAAAGAGTTAATTTATGAACTGGGAGATATCAAAATTGTGCAGCTGAATTATTCTCAATATTCGAGCAGATATGACAGATTTAAAAATGGTGATATTGCACCGGCTTTTGATCCAAAAAAATCGGGTGGAGCTTTGATGGATTTGAATGTGTATAATATTTACTATATAGTAGGATTGTTTGGAAGTCCACAAAAAATACTTTATACAGCGAATATTGAAAGAAATATTGATACTTCAGGAGTTTTAGTGTTAGATTATGGTTCATTTAAATGCGTGGCAGTTGGAGCGAAAGATTGTAAAGCGCCGTTGTCGATGAATATTCAAGGAGATAAAGGTTATATTAATAGTACTGATGCAGCTAATACATACAATAAATTTATGTTTGTTAAAAATGATGGGACAGAAAAAGTATTTGAATTAAATGGTGGAAAAGATAGACTTTATCATGAATTAGTAAAATTTGCTGAATATTATAAAAATGAAGATTTTGATAAGTTTTATGAGGCAAATGAAAAAAGTTTGATTGTGATGAAAATATTGGAAGAGGCTAGAAAACAAGCAGGATTGGAATTTTAGTGAAAATCAATTTTTTATAAAAAAGATAAGAAAAATTAGGAGGGAAAAATTTTATGAAAAAAGCAGCTATAATAACATATGGTTGTCAAATGAATGTTAATGAAAGTGCAAAAATAAAAAAAATATTTCAAAATATGGGATATGAAGTTCAAGATGAAATTGCTGGATGTGACATTGTATTTTTGAATACTTGTACAGTTAGGGAAGGTGCAGCTACCCAAATTTTTGGAAAATTGGGTGAGTTGATGGAATTAAAGAAAGAAAGAGGTACATTAATTGGAATTGTTGGATGTTTTGCTCAGGAGCAGGGAGCAGCTCTTATTAAGAAATTTCCAGTAGTTGATATTGTTATGGGGAATCAAAATATTGGGAGAATTCCTGATGCAGTGGATAAAATTTTAAATAATGAAAGTAAACATGAAGTTTATATAGATAATGAAGACGAATTGCCGCCTAGATTAGACGCTGATTTTGGTAGTGATAAAACGGCATCTATTTCAATAAGTTATGGTTGTGATAAACAATGCAGTTTCTGTATTGTTCCATACGTTCGTGGAAAAGAGAGATCGGTTCCAATGGAAGATATTTTGAATGATGTTAGATTTTATTTGAAAAAAGGTGCAAAAGAAATTGTATTATTGGGACAAAATGTAAATGCATACGGTAAGAAATTTAGAAATGGCGACACTTTTGCAAAACTTTTAGATGAAATTTGTAAGATTGATGGAGATTTTATTCTAAGATTTACTTCGCCTCATCCGAGAGATTTTACTGATGATGTAATTGATGTTATTGCGAAAAATGATAAAATTGCAAGATGTATTCATATGCCGCTTCAATCAGGATCGACAGAAATTTTGAAAAAAATGTTGAGAGGGTATACAAAAGAAAAATTTTTAGAATTGGCTGAAAAAATTAAAACGAGAATACCGAATGCTGTATTGACAACAGACATTATTGTAGGTTTTCCAGGAGAAACAGAGGAAGATTTCCAAGATACAATGGACGTTGTTGAAAAAGTTGGATTTGAGAATGCATACATGTTTATGTATTCTATAAGAACAGGAACTATTGCAGAAAAAATGGCGAATCAAGTGCCTGAAGATGTGAAAAAAGAAAGATTATTAAGATTGAATAGATTACAAGATAAATGTGCACTTCACGAAAGTGAAAAATATTTAGGTCGAATTGAAAGAGTTTTAGTAGAAGGGCCGAGCAAAAAAAATAAAGATGTTTTAATGGGAAGAACTTCGAGCAATAAAGTAGTGTTGTTTGAAGGCGATGAAAGATTATTGCGTGGGAATTTTGTGAATGTTAAGATTAAAGAGTGTAAGACTTGGACATTGTATGGAGATGTAGTAGAGTAGAAGGACTGTTAATAAATGAGAATGTCCATATTTCAATTAAAATAAGATAAATAAATAAAAAAGCTATCTCAAAAAGAGTTTCTGAGATAGCTTTTCTTTTAAACAGTTTTTTTTCTTAAATATTCATGAATAGCCTTAGCAGCATTTCTACCTTCACTAATAGCCCAAACTACTAATGATTGCCCACGTCTTACATCTCCTGCAGCAAAATATTTTTCTTGAGAGGTATGGTGGTCAATTACATTTGCACTAACATTTCCTCTGCCATCAATTTGAACTTTTGAATTTTCAAGTAATCCTTCAAAATAAGGATGCAAGAATCCGATTGCTAAAAATACAAAGTCAACTTTTATAATTTCTTCAGAACCTTCAATTTCTTTAAATCCTAATCTACCATTTTCATCTTTAAAACTTTCAACTTTAGCGATTTTTACACCTGTTAATTTACCATTTTCATCTTTAATAAATTCTTTTGTAGTAATATTCCATTCTCTTGGGTCTTCGCCATAAATACTAGTTGCCTCTTTGTGAGAAGTAGAAGTTTTCAAAATAAATGGATATTGTGGCCAAGGGTTATTTTTTGTTCTTGTTTCAGATGGTCTGTCCATAATTTCAATTTGTTTAATACTGGCAGCACCTTGTCTTACTGAAGTACCAACGCAGTCAGAACCAGTATCTCCTCCACCAATTACAAGCACATGTTTACCTTTTACATTAATTTCTTCGTCATATAAAGGAACATTGCTAACCTTTCTATTTTGTTGAGTTAAAAATTCCATAGCCAAATGAACACCTTTAGCTTCTCTTCCTTTTATTTTTAAATCTCTACCTTGTTTAGAACCACAAGCCATAACAATAATGTCATATTTGCTTTCTAATTCTTCAGTAGAAATATCTTTTCCAGCTTCAACATTGTAAATAAATTTAACACCTTCATCTTCCATTAATTTAACTCTTCTATCGATGATTTTTTTATCCAATTTGAAATCAGGAATTCCTAAAGCAAGAAGTCCACCTGGTTTTTCATCTCTTTCATAAACTGTTACATTGTAACCGTATCTATTTAAAGTTTGAGCAGCAGCAAGTCCAGAAGGTCCACTTCCAATTACAGCTATATTTTTATCAATTCTTTTCTTAGGTGGTTTAGGTACAACCCAACCATTTTCCCATCCTTTTTCAATGATAGCCAATTCAATATTTTTAATAGTTACAGGCTTGTCATTTAATCCTAAAGTACAGCTTCCTTCACAAGGTGCAGGACAAATTCTACCAGTAAATTCAGGAAACGGATTTGTCGATAAAAGTACCTCTAAAGCTCTTCTCCATTCACCATTGTAAACTAAATCTTCCCATTCAGGACAAAGATTATCTACTGGACAAGCAGAGTGACAAAAAGGCACTCCACAATCCATACATCTTGATGCTTGCTCTTGAACATAGTCATCATTTAAAGGGATATCAATTTCGTTGAAATCTTTTACTCTATCTTCAATTTCTCTAATTTGTTTTTCTACTCTGTGAGTTTCTAAAAATCCTCCAAGTTTTCCCATTTTTATGCTTCACCTCTTTCGAATAAAACTTTAAATTCAGGAGCAATAATAATTTTGAAGTTTAATTTTTCAGCTTCCCAATTATTTAAAATTTCTTCAGCTATTTTACTATTAGTATTTTTGAAATGATTAGTTATATAAGTTTTCATTTCATTTTCATATACATCATTTAATGGCTCTAAATTAACCATTTCTTTATTTAATTTATTTTCAAAAGTGTTGTTTTTATCGTAAACATAAGCAATTCCACCACTCATACCAGCAGCAAAGTTTTTACCAGTTTCTCCTAAAACAACAGCACGTCCACCAGTCATGTATTCACAACCGTGATCTCCAACACCTTCTACAACAGCAATTGCTCCAGAGTTTCTAACACAGAATCTCTCTCCAACAACGCCGTTTAAGTACATTTCTCCTCTAATTGCACCATATAAAATGGCATTTCCACCAATTATATTTTTATCTGCTTCATATTTTGAAACTTCAGGTTTTTTAATAATAATTTTTGCACCGAATAATCCTTTTCCAATATAATCGTTTGATTGTCCAGTCAAATTATAAGTAATACCTTTTGCACCGAATACACCAAAACTTTGTCCTCCGATACCTTCTAAGTTCAATGTAATAGTATCATCTTCAAGTGTATATCCACCAAATGTTCTAGCAACTTCTCCACTTAACATAGCTCCAAAACTTCTGTCAGAGTTTTCGATTCTTTCATTAATTACAGTTTTTTGAATATTATTTTTATCGCTTTCAAAAGTAGCTTTAGCAAGTTTAATTAATTTTCTATCAATAATATTTTCCATTTTGAAGTCTTGACTTTCTGTTCTAATGTCAGGACTATCGCTATTTTCATCTCTGTATAAGATTTTTCCTAAATTAACGTTTTTAACTTTTTCTAAATGAATGTTATCAGTGTTAACAGTTAAAAATTCATTTGTTTTACCAATTAAGTCATCAAGTTTAGAAACTCCTAATTCAGCCATAATTTCTCTAGCTTCTTGCGATAAGAATCTAAAGTATCTGATGATATTAACATATTGTCCTTTGAATTTTTTTCTCAATTCTTCAGATTGAGTTGCAACTCCAACAGGACACATATTTGTATGACATTTTCTCATCATAATACATCCTAAAATTACAAGTGGCATTGTTGCAAATCCAAATTCTTCAGCTCCTAAAATCGCTCCGATTACTAAATCTCTACCAGTTTTTAATTTTCCATCAACTTGAAGAGTAACTCTGCTTCTCAATTTGTGTTCTTTTAAAATTTGGTGAGCTTCAGAAAGTCCTAATTCCCAAGGTAATCCAGCATGTTTAATTGAAGATAGAGGGGATGCTCCAGTTCCTCCGTCATGTCCAGAAATTAAAATCATTTCAGATTTTGCTTTTGCAACTCCAGAAGCAACGACTCCAACTCCAGCTTCAGACACTAATTTAACACTAATTCTAGCTTTTTCATTTACGTTTTTCAAGTCAAAAATCAATTGTGCTAAATCTTCAATTGAGTAAATATCGTGGTGTGGTGGTGGTGAAATCAAGCTAATTCCAGGCGTTGTATGACGAGTAGCACCAATTTCTTTATTTACTTTAAATCCAGGTAATTGTCCACCTTCTCCAGGTTTTGCCCCTTGAGCCATCTTAATTTGTAATTCATCGGCGTTTACTAAGTAATCAGTTGTAACTCCAAATCTTCCAGATGCAATTTGTTTTGTGGCACTTCTTCTGTTATCAAGGAATCTTTCAGGATTTTCTCCACCTTCTCCAGAATTCGATTTTCCACCAATTTCATTCAAGGCTCTAGCAATCGCTTCGTGAGCTTCTTTTGAAATTGAACCAAATGACATAGCTCCAGTAACAAATCTTCTCATAATTGCTTCAACAGGTTCAACTTCATCAATAGAAATAGGTTTTCTATTTGAAGTAAATTTCAACAATCCTCTAATTGTCAATAAATGTTTACTTTGATCATTAATTATTTTTGCAAAATCTTTATAAATCGAATAATCGTCTTTATCAGCAGCTTCTTGAACTTTAGCAATTGCATCAGGAGTTAAAATTCTGTTTGTTCCTTCTTTTCTCCAAGAATATTCTCCATCAACATACAATGTTTCATAACCAAGTTCAATAGAGTCAACTGCATCATAGAAACTATTCAATACTTCTTCTTGTAAAGTATCAATAGTTAATCCTTCAATTCTAGAAACTGTTCCTTTGAAATATTTTTCAACTAATTCAGTCGAAAGTCCAACTGCTTCAAAAATTTGAGCTCCTCTATAACTTCCAATAGTAGAAATTCCCATCTTAGACATAGTTTTCAACAATGATTTCTTTTGAGCTTTCAAATAATTATATTGTAAACCTTCAATTTCACTCTTGTCAGCTTTCAAGTAAAGATCATTATTAACCATGTAAGTTATTGAATCTAAAGCTAAATAAGGGTTAATAGCGGCAGCACCATAACCTAATAACAATGCGAAATGCATAATTTCTCTAGCTTCTCCAGTTTCTAGAACTATATCAACTTCACTTCTTTTTTGTTTTCTAATTAAGTAATGATGTAATCCGGCCACAGCTAAAAGCGATGGAATAGCAACATTTTCAGTATCAGTAGCCTTATCAGATAAAATAATAACTTTTGTACCATTGTCAATATTTCTTTCAGCTTCTTCAAAAATAGCATCCAATCTTTTTTCTAATGATTCATTAGGCTTGAATGTAATATCTAAAACTACTGGTTTTTTACCATTTCTTTCGTAACTTTTTAAGAAAGCCATTGTTTTATTATCAATTATAGGTGAGTCTAAAACAAGTGTGTTTCCATTTTCAGCAGAATCTTCTAAAATATTAGCCTTCGTATACAATTGAGTTCTTAATGACATTACAAATTCTTCTCTAATTGGGTCAATTGGAGGATTTGTAACTTGTGCGAATAATTGTTTGAAATAGTTATATAATAATTTTGGTTTTTCAGCGAAAATTGCTAATGCAACATCATTTCCCATTGAACCTAATGGTTCTTGACCAGTTATAGCCATTCTTGAAATTAAAATATGTAAATCTTCTCTTGAATAGCTGAATAGTTTCAATTTGTCAGCTAATTCTTGAACAGATTTTTCTTCTTCTTTGTATTCAAAATTATTTAATAAATCAGTAACATTTTCTTTTTCTTTTATTAATTCTTTATAATCAACACCATTTAAAATTTCTTTTTCAATTTCATCTTCAGCGTATAATTTTTTCTTTTCCAAGTCAATCAATAAAACTTGTCCTGGACTAACTCTGCTACTTTTTACAATATTTTCAGGTTTTATAGGAAGTGTACCAACTTCAGAACCGACTAACATATGGCCATCATCAGTCAAAATATATCTTAATGGTCGCAAACCATTTCTATCCAATTTTGCAACCAAATATCTAGCATCAGTCATAATCATTCCAGCAGGTCCGTCCCAAGGTTCCATTAATCCAGAATAGTAATCAT
Source organism: uncultured Leptotrichia sp. (assembly GCA_963524305.1). Taxonomy (GTDB): domain Bacteria; phylum Fusobacteriota; class Fusobacteriia; order Fusobacteriales; family Leptotrichiaceae; genus JABCPH02. The sequence goes on from CAURGH010000004.1 coordinate 9,704, forward strand.
AAAATGCCTTTAAGTCTTCACTTATTGTATTATCTTTTTCCCAAGCAGCTGGAACTAAAATAGAAATAGCTTCAATTAAAGTTTTTCCAGAGAATAGCAGTAATTCTAAAACAGCATCTAGGTTAGCTGAATCTGACCATTCTTCATCGTTTATTGGGAATAATTCTTTAATATCTTCGTAATTTGGAGATGCTAATGCAATTTCTCTAGCTTTCATCCAGTTTACATTCCCTTTAACAGTATTAATTTCACCATTATGTGCTAAAAATCTGAAAGGATGTGCCAATTTCCAAGCAGGAAAAGTATTAGTACTAAATCTTTGGTGTACTAAACAGTATGAACTCACTAATTCACTAGATTGTAAATCAATATAGAATTTTTCTATTTGATCAGGTTTTACAAGTCCTTTGTAAACAATTGATTTAGAAGATAATTTTGTAATATAAAATTTATCTTGGCTATCAGTATTTGCTGCAGTAACAGCTTTTTCAATTTTTCTTCTTAAAATATAAAGATTTTTTTCAAAGTCTTCTTTACTAGAATTTACTCTTTTTACAAAAAATTGTAAAATATTTGGAAGAGTAGATTGTGCTTGAACTCCTACAGAATCAGCTTTAATAGGAACTTCTCTCCAAGTTAAAAACTCATCTTTAGAATTTTTAACAGCATTTTCAATAATAGATTTTATTTCGTTTAATTCGCTTTCAATAGTTGGCAAGAAAACATTTGCAACACCATAATCTCCAGCTTCAGGTAAGTCAGAAATGATGTCTTTAAAGAATGCATGAGGAATTTCAAATAATAATCCAGCACCATCACCTGTTTCTGAGTCATAACCTTCGGCTCCTCTGTGTTCTAATCCGGCTAGAATTTTAATTCCATCTTTTATAATTTTGTTTGATTTTTTATTTTCAATGTTTGCGATGAATCCCATACCACAATTGTCTTTTTCAAAGTAGGGCTCATACAGTGAATTTTTGTTTAATTCACGTTTTTCATCTTTAACATTATGAAGTTTTTCCACGTTTATACCTCCAATTTCTTATTTCGATACTTATACATTTAACATTATACATATATGTATAAAAATTTGCAAATAAAAATTAATTTTGTTTATCAAAGTATTTTTCTGGATATATAAAACTAATCCTTTAAAAATCTATATTTTAAAGAATTTTACATAAGATAAGTCATAATAAAAATAAATTTGACATTGAATTTACTTCATTATATAATAAGTCATTGGTAGAAATTTTGATTTGAAAATAAAGAACAAATCTAAAATTAGAATTTAAAAATAAGAAAGAGGTATTTTTATGGAAAACGCGATGAAAGTTTTTGGAGAAAACGTATTCACGGAAAGTAACTTGAAAAAAAGAGTTCCAAAAGAGGTTTTTAAAGAATTTAAAGCATCTCAATTAGGACAAACTGAATTATCGAAAGCATCAGCTGAAGTTATTGCAAATGCAATAAAAGACTGGGCAACTAAAAGAGGAGCAACTCACTATTGTCACTGGTTTCAACCGTTAACAGACTTAACAGCTGAAAAACATGATTCATTCTTGGAACCAACAGGAGATAAAGATATTATTTACAAATTTTCTGGAAGCAGCTTAATTAAAGGTGAACCAGATGCATCATCATTCCCAAATGGTGGAGTTAGAAGTACATTTGAAGCAAGAGGTTATACAATTTGGGATACAAGTTCGTATCCTTTTATAAGAGAAAATAAAAATGGAGTAACATTATATATTCCAACAGCATTTATTTCATTCACAGGATTAGCTTTAGATAAAAAAGTACCTTTGTTAAGAACGATGAAATATGTGCATCAACAAGCATTAAGAGTATTAAAAGGTTTAGGAAATACAACTTCTAAACACGTTTTCAATACTTTAGGAGTAGAACAAGAATACTTCCTAGTAAGTAAAGAAATGTTTGAAAAAAGAGATGACTTATTATTAACAGGAAGAACGTTAGTAGGAGCACCTGCACCAAAAGGTCAAGAATTAAGCGATCACTATTTTGGTAAAATTAAAGATAAAGTAATTAACTTTATGAGTGACGTAGATGTTGAATTATGGAAATTAGGAATTCCTTCAAAAACAAGACATAATGAAGTAGCACCTAACCAATTTGAAGTAGCTCCATTATTCTCAATTGCAAATTTGGCATCAGATCAAAACCAAATTATAATGGAAACAATCGAAAAAATAGCTTTAAAACATGGTTTAGTAGCATTATTACATGAAAAACCATTTGCAGGAGTAAACGGTTCAGGGAAACATAATAACTGGTCATTAGGGACAGATGACGGAATAAACTTGTTTAGCCCAGGAAAAGATCCTAAAACAAATACACAATTTTTAGTTTTTGTTTCAGCAGTAATTGAAGCAGTAGACAGATATTATCCAATGTTAAGAACAGCTACAGCTACAGCTACAAACGATCACAGATTAGGTGGACATGAAGCACCTCCAGCAATAATTTCAATCTTCTTAGGAGATGAATTGACTACAATCTTAGAAAATATTGCGTTAGGTAAAAATTCTCCAGTTGCTGAAGCATCACAATTGAATTTATCAGTTGATGTTTTACCAACATTAAGTATGGATGCAGGGGATAGAAACAGAACATCACCATTTGCATTTACTGGAAATAAATTTGAATTTAGAATGCCTGGATCAAGTTCAACACCAGCAAGTTCAGCAGCAGCAATTAACGCAATGGTTGGAAAAGTATTATCAGAATATGCAGATAAATTAGAAAATTCATCAAATACAGAAGAAACTGTACAAGAAATCATCACAAATGCTTACAAAAATCACTCAAGAATTATCTTCAATGGTAATGGATACAGTGAAGAATGGATTGAAGAGGCTAAAAGAAGAGGATTATCAAATGATACTTCATCAAATATTGCATTGAGAAAAATGTTAGATCCAGAAGTATTAGGATTAGCTGAAGAAATTGGAATGTACTCTAAAATAGAATTGGCAGCTCGTTACAATGCTTATGCAGAAAGATATATAACTCAATTATCAATTGAAGCTAAAACTTTAATTGATATGGTAAACAAATTAATTTTACCAGCAGGAATTAAATATGCAGACTTATTAGCTACTCATATTGAAAAAAATGCTAAATACGGTGAAGAATTTGTAAAAGAACAAGAGGAATTATTAAAAGAAGTTTTATTCAATATTTCTGAAATTAGAAAAGAAACAAAATCATTAGCTCATAAAGTTGAAATTGTAAAAGCTGAAGAAGATATTCCAAAACAAACTGATTTAGCTAGAGAAGAATTAAATACAGGACTTGAAAAATTAAGAGTTCCTTGCGATAAGTTAGAAAAAGTAGTGGATTCATCAATTTGGCCATTACCAACATATAAAGATTTATTATTTAAATTATAATTAATCAAAATAAGTTCAAATTTTGAATAAAAAATATAATGGAAGACTAACAAACCCACTCTTTGTCAATATTAGAGTGGGTTTTCTTAAAAAATATTTAAATATAGTAAAATTATTTTGAAAAAATCAAAAAAAATCTTGACAGATGTAAAAAAAAATAGTATAATAAGTAAGTGATGGGTGGATGTCCGAACGGCTAAGGGACCGGTCTTGAAAACCGGCGAAATCGCAAGATGTCTGGGTTCGAATCCCAGTTCACCCGCCATTGAAAATTGATATATTTTGGAGAAGTGGCAGAGAGGCCGAATGCGCTCCCCTGCTAAGGGAGTATCCGAGCTAAAACTTGGATCGAGGGTTCAAATCCCTCCTTCTCCGCCATTTTTTTTTACAAGTAAATTTTTTAGAATTTAATAAATAAGTAAATAATTTGTGCATCTATAGCTCAACTGGATAGAGCGTCTGACTACGGATCAGAAGGTTGTGGGTTCGACTCCTGCTAGGTGCGCCATTTTTTTATAAGAAAATATTTTTCAATTTTTTTATTTTATGATATTGACTATTTATAAGAATAAAGTTATAATTCACTTGAGTTAAGAGAAGGGAGTAAGTATGAAAAAAATTGTTTTATTAGTTATGTTAGTGTTATCTACGTTAAGCATGGCTATGGTTTCTAGAGATTCTAGAGGAGTTTTATTGATGAGTGAAGAGGAGTGGATGAAGTTTTACAATCAGCCTGGAAATGAAATTCCGTTATGTGCCATAATTGGTTCGCTAAAGATGGAAGAAGGTTATATAAAAGATGGTAAAAAAATGGGAGAAACATTGGCTGAAAATAAAAAGAGACAAAGAGACATAAGTTTAGCTCTTGCAGGTCAAGGTCTAAAAGATGTGAATCAAGGGAATACAAAAGTTCATGAATTATATTATGCAGCTGTTTGTAAAAGATTTACTGATAAAGAGTATGATATGGTAGGTTCACCATCGTTTAAAAATGAAATGGAAAGAATATTTTCTGAACATCAATTTGAATATGATGTAACACAATAAAAATATATGTATTTTATAAAAAAGCCTTCTGTAATTAAAGAAGACTTTTTATTTTTATAAATGAAATAGTTTAATTAAAACTATCTGCAATTTTTTGTAATTCAGAGTTGTCAGCACCATCTAAATATGCTTTAATAATAGCTTTACATGCTAAATATCGTTTTTCGTAGTTGTTTGATGTAACAGTTATGTACGGAATATTGTATTCAGCATATAATTTTTTTAATAAATTCTGGAAATTCACACGTTTTTCTTCTTGGCCGATAGATCTTAATCCATCACTTACCCATTTCACGTTATTTTCTAGAAGAATTGTTAAGTCAAAACGATAATTGTTTACAAATTCTCTAACAATTGGGTTGTCACGTTTTTCGTATGTTAAACAAAATGCCAGTGTGGTAATATAGTCTGTGTCAATTAATGCAAATTTATTCGCGTTTCTAGCGGCATAAAGTACGTTTGTTTGATGTCCAAAAACAATTTTTTCATAATCAGAATATTGTAGAGAATCCTCATCGCCTCCTAATTTTTCAAAAACATATTCACGACCGTATTCCCAAGCAGATGATGTATTAAATACATTAGCAAGTTTATCGACCATAACACTTTTTCCGCTACTTTCTCCACCACAGATTGTGATTAGTGGAATTAAATGTTCTCTAACTTCACGTGGTAAAAAATTCCAGTATTTACTAGGATTCTTACGGATTTCAGTTGAGTTAACATTGTATTCAAGGTATTCTGGATCAATTGATTTTGTCTGTGAGCCAAAATATTTTAAGTTATAGATTTTATCTTCGTGTCTGTTACTAATAAAAAGTATTTCATTCTCCCAATTTATGCCAGGTTCTCTTGCTTCAATTTCTTTTTTTAAAAGAGAAGACCATTGCTCCCAGCCTGCTGGGAATGGAGGACAGCTACTTTCATCAAATAAAAATGAATAAATATTTTTTTGATTTTTAAAAGTTTGCTTTATAAATCTAAGCCTGTCTTTTGGTGTGATTTCTTTTATAAAACGAGAATTTGAAAAAGTTTCCAAATCTTTATCATCTGAATAAGAAACTACAACATAAAGTTTATCAACAATTCCACTTGCTCTTTGAATTAAATTAACGTGCCCCAAATGCAAAGGCAAAAAACGTCCAACTACAATTCCGATTTTCATAAAAACTCCTTTCAATATAAGTACTAGTCTCATGTATGAATTATATATTATTTTCTATAAAATTCAATAAAATTAATATAAAACTACAAAAAAATAAATATTATTAATAGTTTAAAAAATGAGACATTTTTACTCAATATAAATTGTAAAATTCTAAGTAAAATGTATCATAAAAAATGAACCTTTTCAACTATTTTTAGAAAAAAATTCTTTTTTGTGACATAAATTAAAGTTTTTGGATTAGTAAAAAAATATATAACAAAAATATATGTTTAATAATTTTATTTTTATAAAGATAAAAACTTATAAAATTTTATCGTAAAAGAATATTAATTCTATTGATTTCTTAAAAGTAATTATGTTAAAAATGTAAAAATTACAAATTGAGATTTTAGAAATAATTTAAAAAAATTAAAAAAAAGGCTTGATTTATTTTGAAAATAGGAGTAAAATTACTTTGACATTAAAACATTATTATCATTGGGATTAAATATTTTGAGGATGAAATAAAAAATGATAAGAAAAGAAGGTGGAATTTATGAGATTGACAGAAGGAAGAAAAGGGAAAAAATTTTTATTGAAGGGTATAGATGGAAAAACTTTGGCAATTAGATTATTGAGTTTGGGATTATGCAATGGTGATGAATTTATACTTGAAAATGTTGCAAATGGAAACTTTTTGTTGAAAACATTGGAAACTAAAATAGTTCTTAGTCATAATTTAGCACAAAAACTTGATATTGAGGTGATTGGATAATGATAAATATCGCATTTGTTGGAAATCCAAATGTTGGGAAGACGGCTTTAATAAACAAGATTTCTAATGCTAGTTTGAAAATGGGGAACTGGCCTGGGGTTACGATTGAGAAAAAAGAAGTTTTTTTTAAGGTCGGCAATGAAGATGTTAAATTAATCGATTTGCCGGGAATATATAACTTGTCTATTGGGACACCAGAAGAAAGAATTTCGAGGAATTTCATATTAGAAGAAGATGTAGATGTTATTATAAATGTTGTGGATTCAACTTCTTTAGAAAGAAATTTATATTTAACGGCTTTGTTGAAAGAAATAGGGAAACCAATGGTAATGGCATTAAATTTCGAGGATGAATTTAAAAAATTAGATTATAAATTGAATTTAGAAACTCTTGAAAAGCAATTAGGAATGAAAGCGATTTTTACAAGTGGTAGAAATGGTGCTGGAATTGACGAATTGATGAAAGAAGCTGTTGAAGCATTTAAAAGAAATCAAAAACAAATTTCTTATAAATTGAGTTTTGATAATGATATTGAGAAAGAAATAAATAGTGTGAAAGAAAAGTTATCGAAACTTGAAAATATTGAGAGTTTGAAAAAATATTCTTTGGATTGGTTAGCGATAAAAAGTTTAGAAAATGATACAAATTTATTTGCTAAATTAAAGACAAAATATGGTGTAGATATTAGTGATTTAGCAAAAGAAGAGCGAGAAATTCTTAAAAAAAGATACGGAATAGATTCGGCAGATGTTATTTCTCAAGCTAGATATGCGACTGTAAAAGGTATAACATCAATGAATTTAAAAAGAAGTTCAAAAAATAAATTTGCTTTAACAGACAAGATTGATAAAGTTTTATTGAATAAATTCGGTGGTGGAATTGTATTTTTATGTATAGTTTATATGATGTTTGTTATAATATTTGATGGAAGTTCTCCTTATATAGATTGGATTGACGGATTCTTTAGTGATTTTGTAATAAAATATGTGGGACATGCGATTGAAGGAGTACCTGATTGGTTACGTAGTTTTGTGCTTGATGGTGTTTTAGCTGGAGTAGGTTCAGTATTGACATTCGTTCCATTAATGTTTTTTATCTACTTTTTTATGGCAGTTCTGGAAGAAAGTGGGTATATGGCGAGAGTTGCATTTATTTTGAATAAAATGATGACAAAAGTTGGTCTTTCTGGAAAAGCATTTATTCCTATGTTAGTTGGATTTGGATGTACAGTTCCTGCGATTTATGCAACAAGAACATTAGAAGATGAAAAAACTAGAAGATTGACGGGAATTATTGCAACATTTATGTCTTGTGGAGCTAGATTGCCAGTGTATTCGTTATTAGCAGTAGCGTTCTTTAGTAAAAATGCGGCACTTGTAGTTGTTTCTATTTATGTGATTGGTGTATGTATGGCACTATTAATGGCGTTTATTCTAAAAAGATTTGATTATTTCAAAGGGAATAACACAGAATTGTTGATTGAATTGCCACCTTATAGAATGCCGAGCCTTAAAGTTGTATGGAATAGTATGAAAAATAAAACAATGGCTTATATTAAAAGAGCAGCAACAATTGTATTGGGAATATTGTTAATTATTTGGTTCTTTACATATTTTCCAAATAATAATAACCCTGAAACATCATATTTGGGACAAGCTGCAAAAGTTGTTCAGCCTATATTTAAACCAACTGGATTTGGAGACAGATGGGAACCTGTAGCTTCAATAGTTCCAAGTATAGTTGCAAAAGAAACAGTAGTTGGATTTTTAGGACAAATATTGTTGACAAAAGCAGATGAAGGTGAGAAAGTTGAGTATAATATTGGTAGTGACTTAAAAGATCAAGCAGTAGGATTAAAAGATGCTATGGTAAAATCATTTAAATCAGTTGGAAATATTGCAAAATTTAGGATAGATACATTGACAATGTCAGATGAGGAGAAATTGGATAGTGATGCAGGTGGAAATATTATTCCGTCGATAAGAGCTTTATGGAGTGACAAATATGGACCAATTAGGGCGTATTCATTTATGTTATATGTTCTTTTAGTAATTCCATGTGCGGTTGCAATGGGAGCTTTGAAACAAGAATTTGGATGGAAAATGTTAGGAATGCAAGTGGCTATGTTATCAATCTTGCCATACGTAGCTTCTGTAATATTCTTTAATATAGCAAGGCTTTTTATGTAGATAAAATGATTGTAAAATAAAAAATGAATTAGAAGGTGATTTAGATGAAAACAATAATTGTAGGGTTAATTGCAGCATTGATTGTGTATTCAGTTTTCAGAAAAATTTATAAAGATTACAAAAAAAATAAAAATTTCTGTGGAACAGATTGTTGTAGTTGTGGTTCAAAGACTGCTTGTCATGTTCCGAAAAATGAAGACAAATAATTATAAATATTGTTTTTATAAATATTTCAAAATACTCGTGACCTTCAGTTATGAGAGATTCAGTAGGAACAAGGAATTGTTGGATGAAATTTTAAGATTAAAATTGAAATAAAAAACAATTGAATAATAAAAAGCAAAAATTCAAGTCATTATGAAAATAAGACTTGTTTTTTTGTTTTATAGGGAGAATGGAATTTTGAAAATAACAGTGATGAATGGGACGCTGATTGAACTAATAATTTTAAATTAATACTACGGAACTGATTTTTAGAGGTTATGAAGGAGATTGAAATAAGAATTTTTCCAAAGAAAATATCATAGAAATTTAATTTTGATGGATTAGTAAAATATTTGGAAATATTGAATGTAGAGGCGATTATTTTAGGATGTACACATTTTCTATATATTATTGATGAAATTTGAAATAGAATAAATATTAAAATAATTAATCTTATGGATAAAATGGTATCAAAAATACTTGAAAAATAGCAGTTAGACTGGTATAATGAACTAAGACTTTTTGTAAAGGGGAAAAATATGAAAAATATTGTGATACCAAAACATATTGCAATAATAATGGATGGTAATGGCCGTTGGGCTAAGGAAAAAGGCAAGATTCGATTGGAAGGGCATAGAGCTGGTGCAAATGCTTTGGAAAAAATATTGGAATGTTGTGGAAAAATAGGTGTTAAATATTTAACTGTTTATGCGTTTTCTACTGAAAATTGGAAACGACCAAAAATGGAAGTAGAAGGATTGATGAACTTATTTTCACGATATTTGGATAATAAGAAAAAAGAGTTGAAAAAACAAGGCGTGAAGTTGCTGGTAAGTGGTGCTAAAGAAAATGTTTCTGAAAAATTATTGAAAAAAATAGAAGAAACTGAGAATTATTTGTCTGATTGTGAGAATATAGTGTTTAATATAGCGTTTAATTATGGGGGTAGAAGAGAGATAGTAGATGCTGTGAATAAAGTTTTGGAGAAAAAATTTTTAGAGCAAAAACAAGCTGATGAAAATAATGACTTTGTAGAAGGAAAGACAGAAAATTTTAAAATTACAGAAAAAGAATTTTCAAAATATATGTATCATCCGGAAATTCCAGATCCAGAACTTGTTATACGAACAAGTGGTGAATTTAGAATTAGTAATTTTTTATTGTGGGAAATTGCGTATTCAGAATTTTACATAACAGATACGTATTGGCCTGATTTTGATGAAAAAGAATTAGAAAAAGCAATATTATCTTTTAATAAAAGAGATAGAAGATATGGAGGACTGAATGCTAAGTAGACTATTTATTATTGTTCTATTTGTCCCTTTTTTATTGTGGATATTTTTAAAAGGGGATGTGATGTTTTTAATATTTACTCTTGCAATAGTTGGTGTTTCATTGCATGAGTTTTATAAAATGTTAAAAGATAAGGGATTTGAGGTTGCCAGTCGAATAGGACTTGGATTAGGATTATTTTTGCCTTTGGCGATATATTTTCAACAAAATTCAAAAAATATATTTTCGTATTTTAAATTTGAATTTTTTAAGCAAATAAATTTTGATATGGGTGGATTTATTGTTTTTGCGATAATTTTGCTTTCACTTCGTCAAATATTTAAGGTAAAAATAGAAAATGCAATGGCAGAAATTTCATATACAATGTTTGGAATAATATATGTTGCATATTTATTTTCATACATATTATTGTTGAAGTATGAATTTCCTAATGGAAGAGTGCTTGTAACGATGACATTTATATTAATTTGGACTTGTGATAGTGCGGCGTTTATTGGTGGAAAAACACTTGGAGGTAAAATTTTTAAAAGAAGATTGGCTCCAAAAATAAGTCCTAATAAATCTATAGAAGGTGCGATTTTTGGTGTTTTAGGAGTTTTTGGAGTGATTTTGATTTTTGATAAATTATATTTAGCAATAGCAAATGTTATATGTAAATTTTCGATAATTTCAAAAACTTGTAGTCCTGAAACGTATCAATCAATTGGATTAAAGGCGTGGGAAGCATTTTTATTGGCTTTGGCGATAGGTATTTTTGCTGAATTGGGAGATTTAGTTGAATCTAAGATAAAAAGAGAGTTTGGAATAAAGGATTCTGGAAATTTATTGCTTGGTCATGGAGGATTTTTGGATAGATTTGATAGTGCGTTGTTCGTGTTACCGATAGTTTATTTCTTTATGAAATATGTAGCTCATTAATAAAATAAAAAATTAAGAAGGAGAAAAAATAAAAAAATGACAGAATTAGAAATTAAACAAGAAGTAGAAAGACAATTTAATATTTTAAGTCGTGGATGCGATGAAATAATTAATGAAAATGAATTTAAGAAAAAGTTGGAAAAATCAATTTCAACAAATACTCCATTAAGAGTAAAATTGGGGATTGATCCGACTGGGTCTGATTTGCACTTGGGACATGCGGTACCTTTGAGAAAATTGAAACAGTTTCAAGATTTAGGACATGATGTTTTTTTCTTGATTGGGACTTTCACTGGAAGAATTGGGGATCCGACTGGAAAATCTGAAACTAGAAAAATGTTGTCAGAAGAACAAGTTATGGAAAATATTAAAACATATTTGGATCAAGTAAAATTAATTTTGGATTTAGATAAAATAAATGTTGTTTATAATGCTGATTGGTTAGAAAAATTGTCGTTGTCAGATGCATTGAATTTGTTGTCGCAATTTACAGTTTCACAAATGATTTCGAGAGAAGACTTTTCAAAAAGATTATCTGAAAATAAACCAGTTTCATTGATCGAGTTTATGTATCCGATTTTACAGGGGTATGATTCAGTAGAATTACACGCTGATGTGGAATTAGGTGCAACTGAACAAAAATTCAATTTGTTAAGAGGAAGAGATTTGCAAAAAAACTTTGGTCAAGAGCAACAAATTTGTATGATAATGCCGATTTTGGTTGGACTTGATGGAGTAGAAAAAATGTCTAAATCATTAGGAAATTACATCGGTGTAAAAGATACGCCAAACGATATGTTTGGTAAAGTTATGTCAATTTCAGATGAATTGATGGAAAATTATTATACAATGATAACCGATGTTCCATTTGAAAAAATTGAAGAAATTAAAGCACAAATCGCAGATGGAAGTTTACATCCGATGGAAGCTAAAAAACAATTGGGAGCTGAAGTTGTAAAAATTTACTACGGTGAAGAAGCGGCTAAAGAAGCTAGAGATTGGTTTGAAAATGTATTCAGTAAGAGAAACTTAAATGTTGACTTGCCTGAAGTTGAGTTGGAATACAAAGAAGTTGGAATCATTGATTTGTTGGTAAAAGAAACAGGGTTGATGAAAACTACAAGTGAAGCTAGAAGATTAATTCAGCAAGGAGGGTTCAAAATAAATGATGAGCCAATAAAAGATGTAAAAGCTACAGTTGTTCTTGAAAGTGGAATGATTGTTAGAGCTGGAAAGAAAAAAATTGTTAAAGTAAAATAAATTTAAGATAAAGGAGCTGTCTTATAAGTTAAGATTTTAATATCTTTTATAAATTATATATATTTATTGATTTATATAAACCTTTAAAAGAAAGGTGTTTTATTACATATTATATATTTTATTTATAGTTAGAGAAATTGTTTGCTTATAGGATAGCTTTTTTTAAAAAATATAAGGTGTGAATAAATGAACGAAAAATTACTGAAAAAAAGAAAAGTAGGGATTGGAGAGGCTCACAGTAAAATTATTTTGATAGGAGAGCATTCAGTTGTTTATGGCTATCCAGCTATTGCGATACCTTTGAAAGATATTTTGGTAAAATGTCGGATAATGGAAGCAAAGAGTAAATATTTCTATAATCCTGAAGATACGCTTTCAACTGCGATTTATACAGCTTTGAAATATTTAAAAAAAGAGAATGCTAAAATAAAATATTTGATAGAGTCTGAAATTCCGACAAAAAGAGGAATGGGATCTTCGGCAGCTGTAAGTATTGCAGCGATAAGGGCAGTTTTTGATTATTTTGGTAGAAATTTGGATAACATAATGCTGGAAAAAATGGTGAAAGAGGCAGAAACAGTGGCTCATATGAATCCGAGTGGATTAGATGCTAAAACTTGTTTGAGTGATAAAGCTTTGAAATTTATAAAAAATAAAGGATTTAGCTATATTAATTTGAATTTGGGAGCATATTTGGTTGTGGCGGATACTGGGGTTCATGGAAATACACGGGAAGCTGTAGAAAATGTAAGAAAAATGGGGGATAAAGCTCAACCAATGTTAAAAAAATTGGGAGAATTGACAGAAAAAATAGAAATTGCTATTCAAGAAAAATCATTGGGGAATATTGGAGAAATTATGAATAAGGCTAATTTGGAGTTAAAAAAATTAAATTTGACGATAGAAAAATCAGATATCTTGGTGGAGGAGGCCTTAAAAAATGGTGCTTTGGGAGCTAAAATATCAGGTGGTGGATTAGGTGGTTGCATAATCGCTTTGGTGGAAAATAAAGAAAAGGCAATAATGATTGGAGAAAAATTAAGTTCAAAAGGAGCTATAAATATATGGATAGAAAAAATTTAGAAAAAAATATAAAAAAAGTAAAATCGTATGCGAATATTGCGATTATAAAATATTGGGGTAAAAAAGATGCTGAGAAGATGATTCCTGCGACAAGTAGTATTTCATTGACTTTGAAAGATATGTATACTGAAACTGAAATTAGTTTTATTTCAGATGAAGAGGCGATTGAAAAAACTGGTGAAGTGACAGATTTGATTTATATTAATGGAGAGTTGCAGGATAGAGAGCAAAGACAGAAAATTGGGAAAGTTATTGATTTGTTTAGAGAAGATAGGAATGAGAGGGTGAAGGTTAATACTACGAATAGTATGCCGACTGAAGCAGGGCTATCTTCCAGCTCGAGTGGACTTTCTGCAGCAATAATGGCATGTAATGAACTGTTTGAAAAAAATTTAAGTCGAAATGAATTGGCACAAATTTCTAAATTTGCTTCGGGATCTTCTTGTAGAAGTTTTTTTGGACCAGTAACTGCGTGGGATAAAGATACTGGAGAAGTTTATAAAGTTAAAACAGACTTGAAATTTGGAATGATAATGCTAGTTTTAAATGATGCAAAAAAGGTAATTTCAAGTAGAAAAGGGATGGAAATTTGTACAAAAACGTCAAAGACTTTTGAAAATTGGGTAAAACAGTCGGAAATTGATTTTGTTGAGATGAAAAAATATTTGGCAGAAAATGATTTTGAGAAAGTTGGTAAATTGACAGAAGAGAATGCTTTGAGAATGCATGAAACACCACTTACAGCGACACCTTCATTTTCATATTTGTCTGACAAATCGCATGAAGCGATGAATTTTGTGAGAAAATTGCGAGAAAATGGTGAAAAATGTTATTTTACAATGGATGCAGGGCCTAATGTGAAAGTTTTGTGTTTGGAGAAGGATTTGGATAGATTGAAGGAGATTTTTGAAAAAAAATATAGAGTGATAGCTTCTAGAGTTGTGGAACTTGGATAATTGGAATTTTTTGAAAAAGAAATTAGGAAAATGTTCGATTACAAAAGATTTTGTTTATTTTGGAAATTGATGTTTTTGAGATGGGATTTAGAGAATAGAAATAGTGAGGGAAAATGCGAGAAAAAATAAATGTAAAAACTGGTGGAAAGCTATATATTGCTGGAGAATATTCAGTTTTGACGCCTGGACAAAGTGCTATAATTAAAAATATTGATATTTTTATGAATGCAGAGATAAATTTTTTTGAAGAGATTGAAGATAGAAATGATGAAAAAATAGAAAAGGCAGATAAAAGTAAAGAGAAAAATGATTTTAAAAAATATAAGATTTTTTCTGATATGTTTGATTATTCGGTTTCGTTGAAGTATGATAAAAATTATTCGCTGATTCAAGAAACGATAATTGCTGTGAATGAATATTTGGAGAATAAAGGAATTGATACAAAGCCGTTTAAATTAAGAATTACTGGGAAAATGGAAAAAGATGGGAAAAAGTATGGGATTGGTTCGAGTGGAAGCGTGACTGTTTTAGTTGTAAAAGCGATGTTTGAGTTGTATTTGAAAAAATTAGTTGCAGAAAGAGAATTTAAAGAGCAAAAAAGTGAGTTACTTGAAGATTTGATATCAAAGGATATGATGTTTAAGTTATCGTCTTATGTTTTGCTAAAACGAGGGGATAATGGTTCTATGGGGGATATTGCTTGCATTGCTTATAAGAATTTGATTGCGTATAAATCGTTTGATAGGGAGAAAATCCAGAAGGAAATTCGAGAGAAAACTTTGAAGGAGGTTTTGGAGTTAGATTGGGGATATGAGATTGAAGAGTTAAAATGTTTTGGTAATTATGAATTTTTAGTTGGTTGGACTAAAAAACCTTCTATTTCAAAAGATATGATAAATTTAGTGAAAAGTTCGATAAATCAAGATTTTTTAAGAAAAGTAGAAAAAATCGTTCAAAATTTAAGAATTGCTTTGAAAAATGGCAATAAAATGGAAATAAAGAAAAATATTTTGGAAAATGGAAGTGAATTAAAAAAATTAAAGGAAGAAATTTATAGTGAGGAATTAGTTGAATTGGTTGAAGCAACAGAAAATCTTGATGTTTGTGCAAAAAGTAGTGGTTCTGGTGGAGGAGATTGTGGGATTGCGATTTCTTTTTCAAAGAAAGATAGTGAGATTTTGGTAGAAAGATGGAAAGCAGTTGGAATAGAATTGTTGTATAAAAATGAGTTGTGAGAAGGTAAATATGAAAAGGTAAAAGGTGGAAATTTATGATACGGAATAGGAAAGATGACCATATAAATTTTGCATTAGAGCAAGAAAAAAGTGAAAATAGTTTTGATGATATGGAGCTAATTCATCAGTCGATACCGAAGTACAATTTAGATGAAATTGATATTTCTACAAGTTTTGCGAATAATTATTTTGAAGTTCCATTTTTTATTAATGCAATGACAGGTGGGAGTGAGAGGGCAAAAGCAATTAATCAAAAATTGGCAAAAATAGCTGATAAATGTGGACTTTTATTTGTTACAGGTTCGTATAGTGCAGCTTTGAAAAATCCAGATGATAATTCTTATAAAATAATAAAAGAAGAAAATGAGCATATTAAATTGGCTACAAATATTGGAATTGATAAAAATTACACGGCTGGTCAGAAGGCAATTGAAGATTTGAAACCATTATTTTTGCAAATACATGTGAATTTGATGCAGGAATTGTTGATGCCAGAAGGAAGTCGAAATTTTAATGAGTGGGAAAATAATTTGAAAGAATTTGTAAAAAATATAAAGAATACGCCACTTGTTTTGAAGGAAGTTGGATTTGGAATGACTTCTGATACGATAAAAAAAGGTATAGAATTAGGGATAAAGACTTTTGATATTAGTGGTCGAGGTGGTACGAGTTTTGCATACATTGAAAATCGTCGAAATGGGAATCGCTTTACATACCTAAATGATTGGGGACAAACGACATTGGCGAGTCTTCTGGATATTCAAGAGTTTACTGAAAAAGTAGAAATTATCGCAAGTGGTGGTGTTAGAAATCCTTTAGATATCATTAAATCCCTAATTTTGGGAGCAAAAGGAGTAGGAATTTCTGGAACGATGTTAGAAATTGTTGAAAATTATTCGATTGAAGAAGCGATTGATATTGTGAATAGTTGGAAAATAGAATGTAAAATGATAATGTGTGCTTTAAATGCTAAAAAAATTAGTGAATTAAAGAATGTTAAGTATGTTTTGTATGGTAAAACGAAGGAATTTTTAGAAAATATTAGAAGTGAAATTGAGTAAGAAAAAGGCTATCTTATTTTTCGTAAGATAGCCTTTTGCAAACCCTATTGTAGCTTTTTTATATTAAATTTCATACAATTATTTAGCTTCTTTTTTAGCTTTTGCTGAAACTGATTCAGTTGCTAAGAAAGAATTTAACATCCATAAATGTTTTTCAAAACTTGAAATGTATTCGTCAGCTAATGCAGAAGTACCGTAGTTATCTTCAGAATCTGCAGCTTCTTTGAATGCAACAGCTAAGTCTAACATAGTTTCAAATCCATTTCTTACTTCAGTTAATGCTTCTGTAGAAGTAATGTCTTCATTTTTAGCTTCTTTAATTGAAGCAACATTTAAGTAATCTTTCATTGTTCCTAAAGGTCTTCCACCGATTGCTAAAATGTTTTCAGCAACATCATCAATTTGTGTGTTGATTTCTGTGTAATATTGTTCTAATTTAACGTGGATTTCAAAGAAATCTTTTCCAATTAAATTCCAGTGGTAGTTTTGAACCTTTCTATAAAGTACATTTAAATTTGCTAAATAAAGATTTAATGCTTCAATACTTTTTGTTCTATTTTTACTCATAATTATCATCCTCTTTCAATTTTATATTTATTTTAAATTGTAATTGTTACAAAATTATTATAATTGTTATATATTTGTAATCATTACAAGTATATTATACTCCTTTTCTAAAAAAATGTCAAGGAATAAATAAAATTTTTTTTTTAAGAAATTATGAGTTATAATTATAGAGTAGAAAAGATTAATTAAAGTAAGATTTTTAAGATTGATAATTTTAAATAAAGTAAATTAATTAAAAGAAGATAGTAAAAATAGGAAAATACAGGAAGGAAAAGATTATGGGAAAAGATAAATTTTATAAATTTTTAAATTCAGATAGATATCAATATACGGAAGCTGAAATTTATTTTGAAAATGGATTGGAAAATCAGGTCGCAACATTTGATGTTTTTGTAAGGACTGAGAAAAAAAATGATTATGTTGTAGTTTATGGGATAAGAGAAGTTTTGGAATTGATTGATATTTTGAATGGAACAGATTATAAGACAAAAAAAGGGTATTTAAAAAAGTTGTTAGAGAATGAAGAACTGATAGAATACTTGGCGAATATGAAATTTACGGGGAGTATAAAAGGTTTGAGAGATGGAGAGATTGTTTTTTCAAATGAACCAATTTTGACGATAACTGCTCCAATTATTCAAACAAAAATTTTGGAAACACCAATTTTGAATATATTAAACTATCAGATGCAGATTGCAAGTATTTCTTCACGGGTTGTTCGGGCAGCGAAAGGTCGAGGAGTTGTGTTTTTTGGGACACGGAGAATACAAGGGTTTGAGTCATCAATGTCAGCTGTGAAAGCGACGTATGTTACTGGAAATGTTTCTCATTCAAATTTAATGGGAGAATATTATTACAATTTAAAAAGCATTGGAACGATGACACATTCGTATATTCAGAGTTTTGGAGCGACTAGAAATTCTGAATACGAGGCGTTTGAAGCGTTTATAAAAGTTCATAAAGAAAAAAAACGATCGTTGATTATGTTAATTGATACGTATGATACGTTGAAAATTGGAATAAAAAATGCTGTGAAAGCGTTTAAGAATAATGGAATTGATGATAATTATGGTGGAATTTATGGAATAAGAATTGATTCTGGTGATTTAGCAGAAACTTCAAAAGCATGTAGAAAAATTTTGAAGGAAAATGGTTTTGAGAAGGCACATATTATTTTGACAAGTGGATTGGATGATAAGAAAATCGAAAAATTGTTTGAAAATGGAGCAGAAGTTGATAGTTTTGGAGTGGGAGATATTTTTGCAATGCCTCCTAAAATGTTAACAACAGTGTATAAAATGGCGAAGATTAATGATGAAAATGTTATGAAAATTTCAGGAGATAGGGAGAAAATGTCGTATCCTGGTGATAAGGAAATCTATCGATTGGAAAAAGGTGAAGAAGGGAATTGTGAAAAAGAATTTGAGGACTTGGTGATTTTAGAGGAAGAAAGAGAATTATTTGAAGATACAGCGATTGAGGGAATTAAGAAAAATAGGATAACAGTAGATTTTATAGAAAAAGGAATTAAAAATGAAGGAAATTACAAGTTGTTAGAGTTGGAAGAGGCAAAAAAATATTATGAAAGCAATTTGAAATATTTGGATATGTTGGAAAATAAAGGAGAATATTTTTCTGAGAAAAAATGTGCAGAAAAGCATGAAATAGTGAAATTTTCAGAGAAGTTAGAGAATGTTAGAAATAGTATTTTGGAAAAAATTAGAGAGGAGAACTAATAATTTTGGATTGTTAGAAAGATTATGTGGAAAATAATAGAACAATTTTTAATTTTAATACAGTTCATGACACGAATACCAGTGTTTGTCAAGATAGATTATAGCAATGAGAAATTAGGAAAGTCAATGAAATTTTTCCCATTGATAGGAATGATTGTAGGTTTGATATTATTTGGTGCAAGTATTGTTTTTTGTAAAGTTATTGGCATGGAACCATTACAGCGACAGATAGTGGCTTTTCTAATAATTCTTGTGGAAATTTTTGTTGTTGGAATTATTCATTTAGATGGATTGGCAGATACTTTTGATGCACTATTTAGTTATGCAACAAAGGAGAAAATGCTTGAAATAATGAAAGATTCACGAGTTGGAACGAATGGTGCTGTTGTGCTGATTTTGTATTTTATTGCGAAAATATTGTTGATTTCGGAAATTTTGTCGGTTGATGGAAGGTATTTGATAATTTATCCGATTTTGGCGAGATTATCAACTTCGATGAATGCTGGGTTGGGTGAATATGCTCGAAAAACAGGAATGAGCAACGGAATAATTGATGAAAATGGATTAAAAGAAGCGATTTTTTCAATAATTTTATCGACAATTTTAGTAGTTATTATAAAAGGTGTAAAAGGTATAATTATTACAGTAATTGCAATTTTATTCATTCTGTTTTTTATGAGAAATGTTAAAAAGAAAATTAATGGGATAACTGGTGATACAATGGGCGCTTCGCTTGAATTGGTGAATTTAATCGTGTTAATGACAGGTGTTATTTTGAAATAAGACTGAGGAAATTTTTTCTTTGACTTTGAAAGTGAATAGTGATAACATATTGAAAGTAAAAGGTATTTTTGAAAATAAATTAGAGTGGAAATTTGAATTAAGAAATTTCAAAATTTGAAGAAAGGAAAGAAAATGAGTGAAATATACGAAAAAAGCACAGAAATTATTTTTGTAAGACATGGACAGACAGATTTTAATAAACAAAGGTTATATTTTGGTCATTTGGATCCGGAATTAAATGAAACAGGGATTAGTCAATTAAAAAATACAAGAAAACTTTTGCATAAATTGGAGAAAAATATATCGAAAGTGTATTCGAGTGATTTAAAAAGATGTGTTGAAAGTATGAAATTGCTAGAAATTGATGATAAAGTAGAGAAAATTTTGACTGAAGATTTACGGGAAATGAATTTTGGTGTTTTGGAAGGAAAGACTTTTGAAGAAGCTAAAGAAGAATTTCCAGGATTTGTTGAAAATTTGAAGAATAATTGGAAGAAATTGAGATTCGATGGATCGGAGAGTGTTGAAGATTTATATTTTCGGGTGTCAGATAAATTATCTAAAATTGCTGAGGAAAATAAAGGAAAGAAAATTTTAATTGTAGCTCATGCGGGTGTGATTCAGTGTTTGATAAGCTATTATTTGTTCAACTCGCTAGATGGGTATTGGAAATTTAAAATTGATAATGGGTCAATATCAAAATTGAATATTAATTCTGATGGATTTTCATATTTTGAGTATGTAAATTGTGTTTTGATGTAGTTTTGGATTTTTTAAAAATTATAAATTTAGTAAATTAAAAATAAAAAAATTAGGAGGTAGAAATGTTTTTTCCAGTGTTTATTGATTTAGAAGGAAGAGAAGTGTTAGTTATAGGAGCTGGGAAAGTAGCTCACAAAAAAATAAAAAAATTGGTGGAATATGGTCCAAAAATAACAGTCTATTCTAAGGAAGTTAAGAATGAAGAAATTTCAAAATTTGAAAATGTGAAAATTATTTTGGAAGATGTGAAAGCTGATAGTGAAAAAATCGAAAAATTAGTTGAAAATTATGCGCTTGTAGTTGCAGCGACTGATAATGTTGATTTAAATGAATTGATAGCAGAAGTTTGTATTAGAAAAAATATTTTGGTAAATAATGTTTCGTCTAAAACAAAGATGAATGCAATGTTTGGTGGAATTGTAAAAAATGATGAGTTTCAAATAGCAGTTTCTACGAATGGTGTTAATTGTAAAAGATCCAGAGCTATGAAAAGTAGAGTTCAGAAAGTTTTGGATGAAGTAGAAAATTTAGGGAAATAATTTTTTTAGAAAAGGTGATTGAAATGTATAAAAGACATAGAAAATTGAGAACTAGTGAGGTTATGCGAAATTTAGTGAAAGATGTTTATGTGTCAAAGGAAGATTTGATTTATCCAATTTTTGTGGAAGAGGGAGAAAATATTAAGAATGAAATTGAATCAATGCCTGGAATTTTTAGATATTCATTGGATAGAATTGACGAAGAATTGGATGCCTTGGTGGAATTAGGGATAAATTCAATTTTGTTATTTGGGATACCTAAGCATAAGGATGAATGTGCAACTGAAAGTTACAAAGAAGATGGAGTCATTCAAAATGCAATTCGATATATTAAAAAAAATTATCCTAATTTTTTGATTATTGGAGATGTTTGTTGTTGTGAATATACGAGTCATGGGCATTGTGGAATTTTAGATGAAAATGGTTATGTGAAAAATGATGAAACATTGGAAGTTCTAGGAAAGATAGCGTTGTCATATGCAAGAGCAGGAGTAGATGTAATTGCACCATCTGATATGATGGATGGAAGAATTCAAAAAATTTCTCAAGTTCTTGAAAAAAATGGTTTTCACAACGTGGCATTGATGTCTTATGCGGTTAAGTATTCATCAGCATTTTATGGTCCTTTTAGAGATGCAGCAGATTCTGCACCAAAATTTGGGAATAGAAAAACTTATCAAATGGATTTTAGATATTCAAAAGATGCGATTGATGAAGTTAGAGAGGATTTGAAACAAGGAGCAGATTTTGTAATTGTGAAACCAGCTTTGTCTTATTTGGATGTTATGCAAAAAGTGAGCAATAATTTTAATGTACCGGTGATAGCTTACAGTGTTTCTGGAGAATATTCGATGACGAAAGCTGCCGCCTTGAAAGGATGGATTGATGAAAAAGCAATTGTTATGGAACAAATGTATGCTTTCAAAAGAGCTGGAGCAAATGCTATTATTACTTATTATGCAAAAGATGTGGCAAAATATTTAAATGAATTAGACTAAAAAATTCAAAAAAAGATACATAATTTTTGGAAAATATGGTAAAATGTAGCGAAGAAAATTAGAAAAAATTTGAAAGGAGAGCATAAAAGATTAAAGTTTTATGCAAAAGAATTTATGAAAAAAAAGATATTATCAGTTTTTTTATTTTTGGCTACAACTTTAGCGGTTAATGCAGCACAACCGAAAAAACCAGCCAAAGCAAGCAAAACAAGTACAACAGTAAATGCACAAAGCAATCAAAATCAACAATATATGGATGTTTTGAAACAACAAATGCAAAATGCTGGAATTAAAAAATCTTCAATTTCAAGTTATGAGAAAGCTACAAATTCTAAACAAGAGTTAGAAAAAGAGAAACTTTATAAAAAAGCAATAAAAGAAGATGAAAAAAATATATACGCATACAATGATTTAGGAGTTTTGTATATTAATCAAAAAAAATTTCAAGAAGCAGCTAACATTTTGGAAGAATCATTGAAATATTTTAATAGAAATACATCAATTTATCAAAATTTATTGTTAGCATATAGAGGTTCTAATAATGCTCAAGGGTATGCAAATACTGTTGCCAAGATGGTAAACAATTTACCTGAATACCCAGATGGATACAGTTTAGGTGCTAATATTTTGATTGAAAGAGGACAATATGCACAAGCAGTACCTTATTTGGAAAAATTGGCATCAATTTATGAAACTGGAAATTTGAATGGAATTACAGAATATGCTCAAAATAGAAATGTATACTTGAATAATACATATGCATTGTTAATTGTTACACTTGTAAATGCTAAACAAACTCAAAAAGCAATAGATACGTTTGTTGCCAAGAGAGAATTTATGAAACAAATTAATCCAGGAAATGATAGTCAAATACTGGAAATGTTAAAAAAAGTTAATGAAGAATTTAAAATAAATAAACAAGTTTATGAAAGTAATTTAAGAAAATTACAACTTCCTATACCAACAACAGGGGAAACAAAACCAACAGGTAAAAAAAGAAGAAAATAAATAAAAAATCAAAAATCTTTTATGTTAGAATGGATAAATTTCCTTTTGACATAAAAGATTTTAAATTTTATAAAAATAATTAATGAAAGATTAATAATATAGAATAGAAAAGAGGTAAAAATGCAAATAGTTGTAGTAGGTGCTGGTGTCGTGGGAGAAGCAATTTGTAAGGAATTGTCTGAAGAAGGACACGACATTGTACTAATTGAGCAAAAAGAGGAAGTTCTGAATAGATTGGTGGAAAATCATGATATTACAGGATTGGTAGGAAATGGTGCTTCATATGAGAATTTATTAGAAGCTGGAGTGAATCATGCAGATATTTTTATCGCAGTAACTGAAGCTGATGAATTGAATATTATTTCGTGTATAATTGCTAGAAAATTGGGTGCAAAATATACGATGGCAAGGGTTAGAAATCCAGAATACAGTACGGACATGAAATTCGTTAGAGATGAATTGGGAATTTCAAGAATGTTGAATCCGGAGCAAGAAACAGCAAGAAGTATTGTTAATAAATTAAAATTCCCTGATGCTTCAGGAGTTGAAGAGTTTTTCATGGGAAAAGCAAATATTATATCTTTGAGAATTAATGAAGGAAGTAAATTGTTAGGTGTAAAAATTAAAGATATAGAATTTAAGATACAAGATAGAGTTTTGATCTGTATTATTGAAAGAAAAGAGAGAATTTTTATTCCAAATGGAGAAATAAAATTGGAATTAGGAGATTCAATTTCGGTAATTGGTACTTTAGAAGCGGTTTCTAAATTTTATAACAGATTAGGATATAAAACTCGTTATGTTACTTCGTCGATGATTATTGGTGGAGGAATGATTTCTCACTATTTGGTGGAAAAATTAATGAAAAACGATGTTCAAGTAAAAGTAGTAGAAAAAAGTGAGAAAAGAACAGATAAGTTAAGTGAAAAGTATCCAAAAGCAGAAATTATTCGTGGGAAAGAAACAGATCAAGAATTTCTTATAAGTGAAGGAATAAAAAATTATGATTCAGTTGTGACCTTGACAGATAAAGATGAAGAAAATATGATAATTTCAATGTTTGCTAAAGCGGTTACTGATGCAAAAGTAATAACAAAAATGAATAGCACTTTATTATTGCCAATTTTGGAAAACCAAAATCTAAACGCAGCAGTTGTTCCTAAAAAAATTATTACAGATATAATTGTCAGAGTAGTTCGTTCTAAGTCTAATACAAGAGGATCAAAAATGAATACACTTTATAGAATGTGTGACAATAAAGTAGAAGTTATTATCTTTGAAATAAATGGTAACAGTAAAGCGCTGAATATTCCTTTAAGAGACTTAAATATAAAGTCAAATTACTTAATAGCTTGTATTTCTAGAGGAAATGAGATTATTTATCCAGGTGGAAATGATGTTATTTTAGAAAATGATAGAGTTATGGTAGTAACAACTAAAAAAGCAACAGAAGTATTTGATGATATTATATAAAATTAGAAAAATATAGGAGAAAAAAATGAATAAAAAAATGATAGCCTTTATAACAGGTAAAATAATGATTTTAGAGGCATATTTAATGATTTTACCACTAATAATCTCTTTTATTTACAAAGAAGACCTTCTTCATAAAGGAGCATATTTTGGGGTAATAGCGTTATTATTGATACTAGGGAATGTTTTTTCAATAAAGCTTCCGAAAGATAATTTTATTCGAGGTAGAGAAGGTTTTGTAATAGTATCGTTATCGTGGATTTTGATGTCCGTTTTTGGAGCATTACCGTTTGTTATTACAAAGGAAATACCGTCATTTATTGATGCTTTCTTTGAGGTTGTAAGTGGATTCACGACGACAGGTTCGAGTATAATTCCTGATTTGAATGTATTGAGCCATTCTAATTTGTTTTGGCGTAGCTTTACTCACTTTGTAGGAGGAATGGGAGTGCTAGTTTTAGCATTAGCAGTTTTTCCAAAATATTCTTCTAGTTCGGTTCACATTATGAAAGCCGAAGTTCCAGGACCTACATTTGGTAAGTTAGTATCAAAATTATCATCTACAGCAAGAGTATTATATTATATTTATATCGTAATGACGATAGTGGTAATTGTTTTGTTAATGTTTGGAGGTCTTGATTTGTTTGAGTCTTCATTATTGGCATTTGGGACTGCTGGAACAGGTGGTTTTGGTGTAAGAAATGGAAGTATTTTGCCGTATCATAGTGCTTATATTGAAATGGTTTTAGCAATTGGAATGTTAGTGTTTGGAGTAAACTTTAATATTTACTATTTCATTTTGATTGGAAAAGTTAAAGAAGTTGTAAAAAATGAGGAATTAAAATACTATTTGATAATTGTATTTGTAAGTATTGCGTTAATTGTAATGAATATTGCTTCAAAATATCAATCAATTTGGCAATGTATAAGAGATGTGTTATTCACGGTTTCATCAATAATAACAACAACTGGATATTCAACAGCAGATTTTGGGAAATGGCCGTTATTTTCGCAGGCAATTTTGCTATTAGTAATGTTCTTTGGAGCGTGTGCTGGTTCGACAGCTGGGGGATTGAAAATTTCGAGAGTTATTATGATGGCAAAAATGTATGTTGCAGAAATTAGACAAATGATAAGTCCAAATAGAGTGATAACAGTAAAATATGAAGACAAGCCACTTAGTGCAAAAATGCAAAAAAATGTAGCTGTATATTTCGTAGTGTACATGATTTTATTTACAACGATGTTGTTAATTGTATCGTTTTCATTAGGAGATTTTATGACGGCTTTCAGTGCAGTTGCAGCGACATTTAATAATATTGGGCCTGGTTTAGGGAAGGTTGGTCCTGCATATAGTTTTGCCGATCTAAATAATGTATCCAAAGTTGTATTGAGTTTTGGAATGTTGGCAGGAAGATTGGAAATATTCCCTATGTTAATATTATTTGCACCAGCTACTTGGAGATTGAAATAAATTTTTTAAATTCCTTTTTTTAAATTTCAATATAAAGATTGACATTGTTACAAAAATGTAATAAAATAATAGTGAAGGATGTTTGTATATGAAAATATAGGAGGAATTAATAATGAGAGAAATAAAAGATAAAGTGACTTTTAAAGGGAATCCAGTAACAATTGTTGGAGAGGAAGTAAAAGTTGGAGAAAAGGCAAGAGATTTTACAGTGTTGGCAAGTGATTTGAGAGAAGTAAAATTAAGTGATTATGCAGGTAAAGTAGTTGTAATTACAGTATTCCCGTCGGTTGATACAAGTGTTTGTGCATTACAACTTGCGAAATTTAATCAAGAGGCAACGAATTTTAGTGACGATGTTCAATTGTTGACAATTTCTGTTGATTTGCCATTTGCATTAAGAAGATATTGTGCAGATAAAGGAATAAAAAATGCATTAACAGCATCAGATCACAAAGATTTAGATTTTGGATTAAAATATGGATTTGTAATTAAAGAGTTAAGATTGTTGACTAGAGGAACAATTATTGTGGATAAAGAAGGAATTATCAGATATGTAGAGTATGTTCCGGAAGTAGGACAAGAACCTAATTATGATGCAGCTTTAGAAGTTGTTAAAAAATTAGTTTAAAATAAAATTCAAATGATAAATGTATAAAAAAATGTGAATTTAAAACCATTTTTGGCTTAGATTCACATTTTTTATTTACACAATTATTTTCAAATATTCTATAAGTTTATTATACTCAAAACTATTAAAAATTATGAAAATTTAAAAGTTAAGTAAAATAGTCATAGTTTTTGAGTTTAGTTTTAAAATAGTTTTGCTATATATTTTTTCATAACATCACATATTTTATCTTCCAAAATTAGGATAAATTTGTTGTTGCTCTTGTTGTTCTTGCTGTTGTAATTGTTGTTGTTGAATTATTTGTTGTTGTGGTGTTTTTCCTAAAGTAACAATCACATTTGCTTCTTTTCCGTTTCTTAAAATAGTTAACTGAACCTTATCTCCAGCTTTTTTAGCAGCAAGTTCTCCTATGAAAGCACCACCAGAAATTATTGATTTTCCATTAACAGCTGTAACAACATCATTTGCTTGTAATCCAGCTTGAGCAGCAGGGCCATTTGGCGTAACTTTGGCAATAAGAACTCCATTTGAAGATTTCAATTTCAATGCTTTTACAATTTCAGAGTCCAAGTTTCCTAAATAAGCTCCAAGGTAAGGCTTTTCAAATTTACCAGTAGAAATCAAAGAATCTTTTACAGCTACAACTAAATTAGAAGGAATTGCGAATCCAAGTCCTACACTTCCACCACTTTGAGATAAAATCGCAGTATTAACACCAATAACTTTACCGTTAATATCAATTAATGGTCCACCACTATTTCCTTGATTTATCGCAGCATCTGTTTGAATAAAGTTTTCGATTTGCTCAATTCCTAAAGAACTTCTTCCTGCAGCACTAACTACCCCAACAGTCATCGAATCATTCAATCCCATTGGATTTCCAAATGCAATTGACCACTGACCAATTTGTACATTATCAGAATCAGCAAATTCAAGTGGTTTGAATTTTTCATTTGATTGAATTTTTAATACGGCAATATCAACTTCAGGCGATGTCCCTACAAGTTTCGTTTTATATTCTCTTCCATCAGAAAATTTTACAAAAATTTCATCAGCGCCATCAATAACGTGGTTATTTGTAACAACATATCCATTTTCAGATACAACAAATCCAGATCCTAAAGCACCAGATTCTCTAGTTTCTTGACGATTTCCTGAAGTTCCAAATAACAATTCTTCTAGTGGATTATAAGTATTTACTTTCACAGTTTTTTTTGTTCTAATATTTACAATCGAATCTTTTGTATTGTTGTGAACTTGAACAAATGCACCTTGAATATCAGTCGCATTTTGTGTATATTTTTTCAATTCTTTTGGTGAAGCTTCAACTTGAATTTTTTGATTATCATTATTTTTTGATGCATTAGCACTATCATTAGCTGGATTAGAACAACTTATAGCTAAAGTAAATAAAGCACTAATAGCAAGAATTTTTTTATCTATTTTCATATTTTCCCTCCAAATTTAAGATATATTATAATTATTTTTCAATTTATTTTATTTTATTATATAATATAATAAAACAAAAAAATGTCTTTTTTGTGACAAAATAAAAATAATTTTATTTTATTTTTTATTATACAATATTTTTGCTAAATAATGAATAAAAAAAATGAGTAAAATTTTGTTGAGATATAAAGAAATTTACAAAAATAAATTTGGATAATCATTATATATTATGATATAATTATATTAAAATAATACAAAAATCTAAAATATCCAAATAAAGTTTTGGTTTTAAGGAGAGAATATGATAAAATTAGTTTTGCTAGATGTTGATGGGACATTAACTGATGGTGGGATTTATCGTGGAAATAATGGTGAAGATATAAAGAAATTCAATGTTAAAGATGGTTACACAATTGTTAATGCGCAGAAGGTTGGTATTGAATTTGGGATAATTACTGGAAAAGTTTCACAATTGGTAAAAAATCGAGCTAAGGAATTGAAAATTAAGCATTTGTATCAAAATGTGGCTGACAAGGTGGTTATTTTGAATGAAATAATGGAGAAAGAAAAATTGAGTGCAGAAGAAATTGCGTACATTGGTGATGATTATAATGATTTGAGAATAATGAAAAATGTCGGATTATCAGGTGCTCCCAAAGATGCAGCAGAGGAAGTGTTAAAAATAGCAGAATTTATTTCAGCCAAAAATGGTGGAGAAGGTGCAGTAAGAGATTTTGTAGAATTTATAATGAAAAAAGATGGAAAATTAGAAACTTTTTTTAATAATATAAAATAATATAATATATTCGTTATTTAGGAGGAAAAATGGCAATAAAATATTTAGACGCCAAGAGATTAAAAATAATGCTTATTGGTGGAGGAAAATGGGTTATAAAACATGAGGAATTATTGAATGATTTGAATGTATATCCAGTTCCAGATGGGGATACAGGAAGCAATATGTCAATGACAATGAATTCAATGATAACAGAATTGGAAAAACATGCAGATGAGAAAATATCAATGGAAAAATTAATTGATGTAGTAGAAGAAGCTGTGTTAATGGGAGCTAGAGGAAATTCTGGAACAATTTTGTCGCAAATAGTAACAGGATTTTTAAGAGGAATTGGAGAAAAAACAAAATTATTACCTGCTGATGTTGCCAAAGCATTAGTAAGTGCAAAAGAAACAGCTTATAATGCAGTTAGTGAACCAATCGAAGGAACAATTCTTACAGTAATTAGAAAAATTTCTGAAAAAGCTTTAGAATGTGCTGAAAAGATGGACGATTTAGTAGCTTTCTTAAAAGAACTTGTTAATGCAGGAGAAAAAGCGGTAGAAGAAACACCAGAATTATTACCAAAATTGAAAGAAGCTGGAGTTGTAGATGCTGGAGGTAAAGGAATATTTTTCCTATTTGAAGGATTTTATAAAGTGACAACAGAGTTGAATCTATTGGTTGAATTGCAAAAATCACAAGTAAAAGAAAATGAATTTGACAAAACAATAGCAAATATTGATCATGATCCAGATAAAATAACTTTCCAATATTGTACAGAATTTATAATTTTAAATGGAGATTTTGATACCGATGAGTACAAAAGAAGAGTATTGGAATTAGGAGATTCAGCAGTTTTTGCACAAACTTCAAAAAAATTCAAAACACATATTCATACAAACCATCCTGGAAAGGCTTTTGAAATAGCACTTGAATATGGACCACTTGAAAAAATGAAAGTTGAAAATATGAAATTACAACATGATAATTTACAAATTTTCAGTGAAAAAGATGAAGCTAAAATTTTTGTGAATGATAAAGTTAATAAAACTAAAAATGCTTACGTTATTTTAGCTGATACAGAAAATTTGAAAGATGAATTTTTGAAAAAAGGTGCAGATGTAGTAATTTTAGGTGGACAAAGTAAAAATCCAAGTGTTCAAGAAATAATGAACGCTATTGATAAAGCAACTAAAAAAAATATTTTTGTATTACCAAATAATAAAAATGTTATTACAACAGCAAAATTAGCGGCTGAAAAAATAACTGGTAAAAATGTAATTGTTCAAGAAACAAGAACAATGCTAGACGGATATTTTGTATTAAAAAATAAAGAAGAAGGTATAGAAGAAATTTTAAGTTCTTCAAAAAGAAATTATTCTATCGAAATTACAAAAGCTGTAAGAGATACAAAAATAGATGAGTTGAGCATTAAAAAAGATGATTTCATTGGTTTAGTAAATGGAAAAATAAAATATTCAAATTCATCGTTAAATAATTTAGTTGAAAATATGCTGACAGAATTAGTGAATGAAAATACAGTTGTAGCCACTATTGTTGAAGGTTTAGATAAAGATGAAAAAGCTAAAGAAACAATAAAAAATGCATTATCACAAGCAAAAACAACATTCATCAATGGAAATCAAGATAATTATTATTACTATATTTACCTTGAAAATAAAGATGAAAATATGCCTGAAATTGCGATTGTTACTGATTCTACATCTGATTTGGAAAAAGAAGATTTAGAAGGATTACCTATAAAAATTGTTCCATTGAGAATCGATTTGAAAGGTGAATTATACAAAGATGGTGTAGAAATTACTAAAAATGAGTTTTGGCAAACAATGTTAAAAGATGATTTAGTGATAAAAACATCGCAACCATCACCACAAGATTTCTTAAATGTGTATAATAAATTATTTGAAAAAGGTTACAAAAAAATAATTTCGATACATCCGTCTGCTAAATTAAGTGGAACTATTCAAGCTGCAAAGGTAGGAAAATCATTGACAAATAGAGAAGATGATATTGAATTAGTTGATAGCATGGGTATTTCGCTACTTCAAGGAGTTTTAGTATTAGGAGCTGCACAAAAAGCTGTTAAAAAAGAAGGATTTGGACAAATTTTAAACTGGATCAATAATTTTAGAACAAAAGGTAAATTATTAATGATAGTGCCTGATTTAAAATACTTGGAAAAAGGTGGAAGAATTGGAAAAGCTGGTTCAGCAATTGCTGGAGCAATACACTTAAAACCTGTATTAACAATTAATCAAGGAGAAATTGCAATTGAGAAAAAAGTTTTAGGTGAAAGAAATGCACAAAAATACATTGAAAAATATGTTGAAAAAGAAGCTAAAAAACAAAGTTTAATAGTAGCAACTGGTTGGGGAGGAAACCCAAGAGAATTGGATTGTATTGTAAAAATTTATTCAGAATTGGAAAATAATTCCAAAATAAATCCATTAATCTTGAATAGACAAGTTGGTGCTGTAATTGGATCTCATGCAGGTCCAGTTTATGGAATTTTTATGTTCCCAAGATTGAATTAAATATTGTAAAATAGAGTTATTTTATAAGGTGTTGTGAGATAATACATATGTGACAAGAGTATATAAAAAAGAAAGGTTTCTGATATAATGTAAGCCAACCAAACCACATTAATGAGAAACCTTTCATGTAAATGGTATATCAGAAATATACCCTGTTCGTCAACGGGCAGTCGAGTATACAATAAACAAAGAAAAATTTCAAAAAAAGTGTTGCAAATTTTTTTTAAATATGATATACTATTTAAGTAGTAAGAAATTAGATGGTCGCATAGCTCAGTTGGGAGAGCACCTGCCTTACAAGCAGGGGGTCACTGGTTCGAGCCCAGTTGTGACCACCATTTTTTTGGAGGTGTAGCTCAGTTGGTTAGAGTGCTTGCCTGTCACGCAAGATGTCGCGAGTTCGAGTCTCGTCACTTCCGCCATTATGCCCAGATAGCTCAGTCGGTAGAGCAAGGGACTGAAAATCCCTGTGTCCGTGGTTCGATTCCGCGTCTGGGCACCATTAGAATAGTTAAAAATGTGATATATAGTGCAAATCAGTGTTTATGCTGAATTGCACTTTTTTCTTTTATTTATAGTACTTTGCAGTTTTATCCTGTCTTAATCTGTTTCTATTTATTTCAATACATTAAAAATTTATTGGCAACTTACTGGCAACTTATTGGCAACTATTTTAATAGACTAATTTATTTATAACATCTCTTAATTCTTTGATAGTCCAATGAGTGTATACACCATCTGTAATGTCTTTTTCCTTATGTCCAACAATTTTTTTTATTTTTGAAGCTGATTCATTTTTTAAACGTCGCATTTTAGTTATGAATGTATGCCTAATTGAATGTAAATTACCCAAAGTATTGTATTCTGAAAGAATTTTATCAAATTGATACTTTAAAGAATCATATTGTTCTTTAAACAAATACTTGTCGTCATTCATAAATTTTTTTATAATAGGAAAAATTAAATGATGAATAGGAATTTGCCTATTCATTCCGGCTTCGGTTTTTGATCCTGTTACAAAGTATCGCTCTTTTAAGTTAATATTTTTATTTTCTATTCTAAGTAGATCTGCACTTCTCATTCCAGAATAGAATAACATCAAAATCATAGCACTATACCTATCTTTAGTATTTTCATATCTTTTCCATAAAAGTCTTACAAAATTATCTTCAAACACTACTCTTTCAACAGTTTTGGTAATTTGTGATGAAGATTCTAAATATAGTGGGATATTTTCTGATACAATTTTATTCTTTATTGCATCTACATATATTGATTTTAAAACTGTAAGAGCTGCTTTTCCTTTATTTTTAGCATACTTATCAAGTCTTGTCTGATAATCTTTATAATCAAGAAATATAAATTTACATTCTAGTATATCTTCAAATATACTTTTGAAATCAGTAGAATATCTGTAAAATGTTTCTTCTGTTTTTATATTTTTAACGTGATTTGATTCAGTCCAGCGATTAAATAAATCAATTAATTTTAAATCGGCATAATCAACATTTAAATTTCTTGAATTAAATTCAAAAAGTATTTTTTTGGCTTCTTTTAAGGTTTCAGCACTTCCTATAATAGGTCTTTTATATTTCCCTTTTTCTGTTAAATAAGCAGCTGCTCGTACAATATATGGCTTTCTTGATTTCCCTTTCTTCTTAAAAATACTTCCTGTTCCGTTAGGATTTCTCATTGTTAAACACCTGCCTTGCTTGAAAGTGCTTTTACTAATAAAGAAATACTTTCAGATTTAAATTTTTTATTTTCAATGATGTTCCACACTTGAAGATGATAAATTAAATTATTTTTGTTTAATTTAAATTCAAAGAAAGTATTTTTTCCGTAACTTTGATTACCATAAATTAGAATATAAAAATTGAGCCATTTCAATTCTTCAAAATTTAAATTTTGATACAGAATAACATAAATTTTTTGATCGTGAAAAATAATTCTAGCTTCTCTTTTTTCATTTGTATTGAAATCATTTATAATTTCAACTTTATCATGCATAACTTTAAACACCTCTTTTCTGCCAGTGTTTTCAGTTACTTTTTTAAAATTTCTTTCCATAAGAAATCCTCCTTGTATAATATATTTATACAGAGTAGAATTTCTTAAAATTATTCAATATTTTTTATGATAAATTTATAGTATTTTTTTAAAAATTTTTTTATTTCCTCACTATCTATTGACAGGGACTCTAATAATTGTTTATTTACAAGCATTATTGCATTAATATCTTCAATGTTATGTATATTTTCATTATGAGATTTTATATTTTTATCATTATCTAAAAGAAAATAATTGGGATCTTTTTTATAAATTTTAGATAATAGTAGTATTTTGTCTGAAGGAATATTCTTTATCTTTCCTGTTTCATAGTCGTGTAAAGTAATTCTATGTAAACCAGTTAATTCAGATAGTTCATTCAAGGTATATCCCTGTTTCTCTCTTTCGAATTTTAATTTTTCATGTAGTTTCATTTGTCCTCCCGACTAAAAATTATATTAGATTAGTATATTTTTATATAGAAGCTAATAAATACAAATAAATTATAACATATTTATCAGTAATAACAAAAAAGAAATAGTATTTTATTTCAAAAAAAATTTAAAACTTATTTTATTAAATAAATATGTTGAAAACTTACGAAAATGTGATATAATTGAATTAAGTAAAAATAAATTGTAATAAATTTAAATTAATCAAGAAAGGATGATAAAAATGAAAAAAAAGGGGAAATCTTTATATACTGTAACAGGGATTTCTAAACAAATAAATTTAAGTTACTGGAAATTTGTAGCATTAGCAAGAAGAGGAGATTTAGATTTTGTTAAAGCGGAAAAAATAAATGGTATTTGGAAATATTATTTTGATCCATTAAAAACAGCTAAATATCTTAATGAATACAAAGAAGTAACTAAAGGAAGAGTATAATAAATTTTGATATGTTTCAATTTATTGAGAAATAAAATTGAAAATTATTTAAAGAATTAAAGGAATCTAAAAAAGGAAGGTGGATAAGTGGCTGTATTTAAGGTAAATAAAAATAATAATTATACGGTAATTTCAAACACTCACTTGAAAGAAAGAAAGATGACATTAAAAGCAAAAGGATTATTGACACTAATGTTAAGTTTACCTCCTGATTGGGATTATTCTATAGAAGGTTTAATTTCTATTTGTGTTGAAGGAGAGCGAGCTATAAATAGCACTTTAAATGAATTAAAAGAATTTGGATATTTAAGAATAGAAAAATTACCACCTCGAAAAGGAAAAAATCAATTTGAGTATATTTATAATATTTATGAAAAACCTTTGAAAAAAGAAGAACGCCAATTAAAAAATGTAGAGGTACAAAATGTAGGTCTACAAAATGTAAAACTACAAAGTGAAGCCGTACAAAATCAAGGACAATTAAATACTAATACATTAAGTACTAAAGAATTAAATACTAAGTTATTAAATACTTATTCTATTTTTATGGAAAAATGGAATGAATTAGCAAAAGAATATGGATTAAGCATAATTAAATCTTTTACGAATAATAGAAAGAAAAAATTATCTGAACTACTTGAGAAATTTACTCAGGAGGAAATCTTAGAAACTATGTTTAAAATAAAAAATATAAATTTTTTACTTGGAAGAACTGATAAATCAAACTGGAAAATATCATTTGATGATTTTCTGAATGAGGAAAAGTTTATAAAAATATTGGAAGGAGCTTATTATGATGAAGTTAAGTCAACTGACAGAAAACAAGATAAAAAAATTGCAAAACCAAAATCAGCAGGAGCAAAAAAGGAGTACGGATTCTGATGATAGGTTAAAGGAAGCGATACAAGCAGGTAGACAACTTAGGCAACAGGAATTACGGAAAAAAATTGAATATTTTCTTAATATTTCAAGTTTGCCAGTTCGATGGAAAGAATATGTTTTTGAAAATTCTGAAATATTATCTGAAAAAGAAAAAATAATTAAACAGAAACTTGAATATTATTGTGAGCATTTTAAAGAAGCTCAAAAGAATGGGTTAGGATTGTATTTATGTGGAGAGATAGGTACAGGAAAAAGTTTTTACAGCCTGTGTGTGTTTAATGAAATGCTAAAAAATGATTATAAAGTCTATAGAACTACTTTAAATGGAATTTATCAGAGAATCCAGTCAACTTTTAGTAATTTTAATAATTTAACTGAAGAACAGGTTTTTAAGGATTTACTTCAAGCAGATTTGATAATACTAGATGACTTGGGAAAGGAAAATATATCAGAAACTTGGGGAAAGTCAAAGTTATATACAATATTTAATTTTTTCTATGAAAAAGAAAAATGTATTATTGTATCAACAAATTTAGGAAAAGAAGAAATTGCTGACTTTATGGATACACAAGGAAATGATGCACTACTGGACAGATTTCGTGAGAGACTGGATACTTTGGAGTTTGTATGGGAAAGCAGAAGGAAGGAAATAGGAAAGAAATTATTTGAAGAATTTTGGAAAGTGAGGAAAGTAAAATGAGTGCAAATGTTGATTTAGAAAAAGTTGCGGCTTTAATAGGGGAATCAATAGATTTTGTAAGGGTAAATTTACAAGAAGGAACACTTTTAATTGATGGTGAGCCAATAGGTTATGCGGTTAAAAAAAAGGAAACTCAGAAAAATTTCTTTTATATAGTTGATCCAATTAGATTTGTTAAATATATAAAAGAATTAAGAAAATCACTTGTAGAATTAGAAGAAATGGAAATAAAATGAATTTATAATAATAAAAAAAATTCAGGAGGAAATAAAATGAAAATAATTAGTGTGATTAATCCAAAAGGTGGAGCTGGGAAAACAGTAACAGGGATAAATATTGCTTATGCTTTAAAAAATAAAGGGAAAACAGTTTTATTAATTGATACAGATCCAAGAGGGGCGATAGCTTCGTATCTTGATGTAAGAAATGATAATACAATTTTTGAAGCATTAAAGGAGTGCTATGATAGTTTAGGAATGGTAAACAAGGAAAAGTATATAAATGAAAAAAATGGAGCGGATATAATAATTAGTAATATTTATTTCAATCAGATTGATGAATTTTTCAAAAGAGAAGGAGATGAAAGTGGGCAGGAGCAACTGAAAATATTTAAGGATTTTTTTGAAAACTTTAGTGAATATGATTTTATAGTAATTGATACAGAAGGTACTGTGAATAACACAATAAGAGGTATTTTAAATGTAACAGACTATGTTTTTGCACCTTCAAAAGCTTCATTTATAGATACGAATGGACTTAGGGATTTACTTGAAATAATGGAAATTGCAAAAATGGATAATCCCAAAATTAAACTTTATAAAATATTTTTTGTGCAAGTGAAGGAAAATACAAAAGTGTTTAAAAAAGCACATATGGCAATGAAAAAGATTTTAAAAGAAAAGTATTCGGATATTTATGTGAGAGAAGATGCAAATATCTCAAATTCGATGGAAGAACATAAGGATATATTTAGTTTTAAAAAGAGTAGCAATGCAGCAATAGATTATAAAAATTTAGTAAATGAATTTTTGTATAATGAAGTTTGTATAAATAAAAAATAGGAAGGATTTTCTCGCATTTGGGGAAACCAATAGAACAATAATAATTTAATAACTGTGTAAAAATTGAATCACAGTTATTTGAATTGTTTATAATTTTTTTTGGCAGGAGATATTATGGATAGACAGGAACTGTTAAATATTAATAAAAATCGAAAAATAGAAGTTGAAAGTTATCATAGTAGTTTTGATTTTGATAAATATGAGATAACTGATGAAAGTGTTATAAAGGAAGTAACTCAGACTGAGGAAGATATACAGCAGATTGGAAAGTTTATGGCAAAAAAAGCTCTTGAGATGGGAAGAAAACTGAAAAGAATTCAGCAAATTTTATCAAGTCATGGAACAGGAACATTTGTAGCCTGGTTTAATTCGTTAGGGCTTGATAAGAATATGGTTTATCGTGAAATTAACAGATGGGAACAGTTTGAAAAATACAGAAATCCTGCAATTGCAGAAGCAAGTGTTAGGACATTGGAATATATAAAGAAAAACAATGATAAACTCGAAGAAGCAGAGATTGTGGAAATTCTTGAAGATCCACTTGAAGCAGCTAAAAAGATTAAGGAAATAGAAAAAAAAGGCAAGGAAGAAATAGAAATTAATTTTGATGAAAAAATACAGAAATTAAGTAAAAAAATTGAGAAAGCATATAAAAATATTGAAAAATGGGAGATGGAAATAAAAAAATTGAAAAGCAGGAATGATGATTTTGAAGAAGATTGATAAAAATAAGATAAATTCAATAAAAATTAAGGATAAAAGTATGGTTGTTAATTACTGGGGATGTTATTTTGATGAATATAAATTAATTTGAAATGGTTTTTCTCATGTGTGAGAAAATCAAAATTATTTTAAGAAAGGAAACGAGATAGGAAATTGAAATATTTTGTTAAAGTATTAATGATTTTAGGGATATTCATAATTGTTATGAGTATAATAAAATTTCAGGAAAATAATTTAAAAAATAAAGCAAAAGAGAATAAAGATATTCAGGAGAAACAACAACAGGAAATTTTAGATATTTGTAGAATAAATAAAGTTATGAAGATATATAGTCAAAATGACGGCGAAAGTTTTTATGTTGTTCTTGAGAATAAAAATATTTATAAAGTTGATGAAGATATGCTGGGAAATTATACAATTGGAGAATATTGTAAATAAATTAATAATTTTTCTCACGTGTGAGAAAATTTAAAATTACATATAAGGATGATGATATATGAACATAATAAATAATACATTAAATAATAAAACTCAAATTGAAGTTGATGATAGAATAATAGATGTAAATGATATTGAAAAAATTGAAAGAAATCCGTTTTCGTTTAAAATATTTAAGTTAAATATAAAATTAATTACAGGGGAAGTCATTCAGGAAAAATATAAATCACTTAGTGAAATGCACAAAAGTTATGAGAAATTGATAATAGAAGCTGGATTTGACTTTTCTGGGAAATTAAGAGAAGAAAGAGTAAAATATACAAACGGAAATATATATTTAAGAAATTTGATAATTACTTCTAGCGAGTTAATAGGGATAAGGCGAATTGAAGAGTTAAGGAAAGGATTAAAATCAATGATGTATCGAGGAGCAAAAGGAATGTATGATACTAAAATAGAACTATTTTTGAAAGGTGGGAATGTTATTACTTTAGAAGCGGAAAATGAAAAGTACGGTGAATATGATTTTGAGCAATTAAAAAAAATTGTTGAATCAAAAAAATGTATAGCAGAATAAAATAAGAACTAAACTAATCGTAATATATATTATGGTTAGTTTTTGTAATTATGAGAAGATTAAAATACTAAAAAGAAAGTTTAAATATTTAAAAAATAATTTGGGAGGGATATATGAAAATATATGATATAAGATTATTAAGAACAACGACGGGAAAGGAGCATATATGTTTTTTTTACAAGACTTTACCTAAAAAAAGGATAAATGAAACAATAGATATTTTTAAGAGAAATGTAGGATTAATAGTAAACAATCAAATAAATGATATAAAAATAAAGGAATATATAAGCGAGGAAACATTTGTAAAAATTATGAAAATGATAAAAGTAAGTGATAATAAAATGGGAAAATACAATATGAAGTTGTATAGAAATGATAAAATATGGATGTATAAAATTGAAAATATTTCAGATGTTGATATAAACTTTAAAGATTGTGATATTTTATTAGACAGAAGTTTTTTCATAAATAATAAATATATAAAATATGTGATTATAAAAAATAATACGGGGGTATAATTGTGGCGATATTTCATCTTAGAATGAAGAAAAGCAAAAGAGGAAGTAAATATATTCCGCCTACTGTACATTCGGATTACATAAACAGAGAGAAAAAATATGATAAAAAAAAGGATTTACTTTTTAAAGAAGTAAGGAATCTTCCTGAAGAGTTTAATGACATCAAAGACTTTTGGAAATGTGCAGAAACTTATGAGAGAAAAAATTCTAATCTGTACAGGGAACTTGAAATTTCATTGCCGAGAGAGTTT
This sequence comes from uncultured Leptotrichia sp., assembly GCA_963524305.1. GTDB lineage: Bacteria > Fusobacteriota > Fusobacteriia > Fusobacteriales > Leptotrichiaceae > JABCPH02. Next base: position 49,125 of record CAURGH010000004.1, read on the forward strand.
ACTCCCAAAGAAAATAAAAAGATAGTAGATAATTTTTGTGAAAATCTTTTTGGAAAAGAATATGTGTATAACTATGCAATGCACAATCCAAAAAGTTTTGATGGGGATATGCAACCACATGTGCATATAATGTTTTTTGAAAGGAAAATTGATGATATTAAAAGAGATAAGAATAAGTATTTTAAGAGATATAATCCTAAAAATGTAGAAAAAGGCGGTTGGAGAAAAGATGAAAAATGGAATGAGAGAAGTACGTTAAAAAATATAAGGAAAGAATGGGAAACGTTTTTAAATTTTGAACTTGAAAAAAAAGGAATAGAGAAAGTAAGTGCAAAATCGTTAAAGGATCAGAAAAGGGATGCAGAAAATAATAATGACTATAAGAAAGTTTATGAGTTAAACCGTGAACCAGTAAATATTGATGGCAAGATTTTGTATAGAAAAGAAAGTGAGTTAAGTGATAAGGAAAAAGTTAAGAAGAGAATATTTAATAAAAGCAGAATTTTAAAAGCTGGAACAGATTTAATGAAAAAATTACTTGAAAAATTGAAAAAATTGGAAAGGGAATATGAAAGTTTAAAAAGAGATAAAATAGAAGATTTAGAAAATTTGGAAAAATTGAGAAGGTTAGAAAAAAGTGTCAGGGATATAAAAAAGAAGATGTCAAAAGATAAAATTGAAAATACTGTATATAACTTGATGACAGATAAAAAGTACTATAAATTTCTGAATGAGAACAAAAAAATTGACAAGGAACTAAAAAACACAAAAGAGAAAAACAGGATAAAATATTTAAAAATTATAAAAGAAAAGAATTTAAAAAATTTAGAAAGTTTAAGAAATGAAATTCAAAATGACTGGAAAAAGAAGTATATTTTTGATAAACGAGTTGAAAATATTAGGGAAAAATATTTAAGAAAAATTGCAAATTTTGAAAATGAAAAGGACATGATATATGAAAATTTAAAAGAGAAAAACATTAAATGCAATGATGAAAAAAATGGATTGTATAATATAAATCATTTGCAATTTATTTATGAAAAAGATGGACTGAAAGAGATAAATAAAATTGAAAAAGAACTAAAAAAATTAGTGAAAGAGTTAGATAATAATGAAGAAATAGTCAGTCAGGAAACTTTGATAAAAGATAAATATTCAAGTTATGAATTTTCAAAATTGGAGAAAAATATTGCGGAGAGTAAAATTAAAATAGAAGGATTGCAAAAAGAACTTAACAAAAATTTGGATGTAAGTGAGCAAAAATATTACTTGGGCTGGTTAAAAAGAGAAATAAAAATAAAGGAAGATTGTGAAGCAAGAAAAGAAAATATTGAAGTAAAAATCCAACAAAAATTGCAGGATGAACTTTTAAAAAACGATAATTCCAAAGTTCAGGAAAGGGAAAAAATAAAAAAAATTATTAAGAATATAGGAGCCATAAAAGTGTTGGATAAGAAAAAAAGATTGTCTAAGGAACGACAAATAAGTATAGAAAAACGGAACAGGAAAAAGAAAAGTAAAAGTTTAAATGGTACAAATTATGATAAAAATTTGGGAGGTATAAGTGGTGATTTTAGAATAGAAGATATAGAAGTTTTGGATGAGCTGGAAAGATAAAAATTTCTAATGAGAGTAAATACAGATAGGTTTAGGGACAGTAAAAAGCTGTCCTTTTCTGTAAAAATAATTTTTTGAAGGTATAGATATTACTAAATTTCGAGAGTGTCCATAATTTTGTGTAAGTTAATAGATGAATTCAGTAAATTCAATACTTTGCTGTTTTATTTACACAAAAATTTTTACACATTCCTAATTTCTTAGAAATTAAACACGAACGAAGTGAGTTTTTGAGTGTAAACGAAAGTCATTTTTTCACAATTTTTTGTGGTAAAAAAATCACGATAAGTTTCTAAAAATTTTTAAATTTGAGAAACTTGTAAGCGTGCTTTCCAAAATTTAGGAAAATTTGGGAAAGTTTATGTGGAAAAAAATTTTTAAAAGGGCTTGACTTTTTGAAAAAATTGAGGTAACATTAATGCAAGAATAAAACAGCGTAAAAAATGAGAGCCCAGTTTTAGGAGGTGTATAGGCAGGATACAGAACTTTTCCTTAAACTCATTTTAAAAGAAGAATAAAACAAAGTAGCGTAAAATTAAATATAGAGAGCCTAAATGCAGAATTATTGGAAAAAACATTTCTGAGATTTTGTACAGGCTCTTTTTTTGTTCAAAAGCGAGGTGAAAATATGAAATTAGATTTAAATATTAGGAGTCCTTAACCAGAATATTGTGATAAAAAACAAATATATAAAATTAAATATAGGAGCCTGAGTGCAGAATTATCGGAAAAAATATTTCTGAAATTTTGTACAGGCTCTTTTTTTGTATAAAAGGGGATGATAAATAATGAAAAAAATAAAAGTTAAGAATGTATTGTTAAATAAAAAATTTCAATTACTGTGTCTAATAATTTTGTTTTTGGTAACAACTGTGATAAGTCAGGCAACTACAAGTGGAAATGCGGGGATATTTGCAACGCTTGTAACTTTTCTGACAAATATGAATAATGGACTGAAAATAGTCTTTTCACTTGGGGCTATTGGGTGCATAGGATTTGGAGTATTCAAAATGTTGACTGATCCAAACATGACAGCAATAATAACTCTGTTAATAGGGGTGGCTTTGGCACTTGCACTTATTTTTGGTTCAGAAGATATAGTAAAAGGACTTGGTGGAACTATGATTGATACAGCTCTTTTGGAAGGAGTATAGACTTGGATTTGAAAAGAATAAGCAGGAAAAGGGATATTTTTAAATTAAGGACTGATGTCAAAAGAGAAAAGACAAGTTTTGAAAAAAGGGCTGAAACTTTGTTTGAACTTGCGGAAACAAATGCAAAGTTAAAAAAGGGATTAGGAACAAGCATAGTTGTTATTCTTGTCTTATGTTTAGTACTGGCATATTTCGCTATAAGAACAAATATAAAGGTATTTCTTGTTCAGGTTGACAAAACAACAGGAGCTCCAATGGAAGTGAATGTATTGACAAAATCCAATGTGAAAGTTGGGGAGAAGGAAACAAAATATTTTATATCAAAATTCATTTTGGATGTAAGAACTCTTCCGAAAGACACAGCATATTATGATAATAAGTTAAAGGAAAATGCTTTTTTCTTAACACAAAATTCGCAAAAAAAATTGGATGCGATGATTCAGGAAACAGGAACAATACAAATGCTTGCAGATAAAATTACAACGAATGTAAATATAGTTTCAGCTAATAAACTTACAAATACTTCAAATACTTATCAAGTCAGATGGAAGGAAAAACAGTTTTCTGAAACAGGGATGGAAATACAGGATGCGAGCTATCTTGGAGTATTTACTGTGGAATATGTGAATGAAAAAAATGAGGAACTGGTGGCTAAAAATCCATTGGGAATAATAATAAAGGATTTTACAATTTCGAGGGAAAATAATTAGAAAAATGAGGGAGATGTATGATAAAGAACAAGTTAAAAAAATTTAATAGAAAAATATTATCAGTGCTGTTTTTGATAATAATGTCGGTTAATATTTTTGCAAATGATGGAAATGTAAAAGAGAATATTACGGTAGATGTGGTAAAAAATAGTCAGAAAATATTTGATGATGATGGAATATTAAGTGGAAAAAAGGATGCAATAAAAAAGACAGCCGTTATATTTAATTATGCGGAAAACAGCATATATGAAGTTTATTCCAAGCCAGACTATTTAACGACTTTAAGGCTTGCTCCAAATGAAAAAGTGGTATTTAAGGCTGGCGGAGATACAGAACGTTGGATGATTGAAGAGGCGACAGGTGGGAAAGAGAACAGAACATATATATACATAAAGCCGCTTGAAGAAGATATAAAGACTAACATAAATATAGTTACAGACAAGCACAGTTACTTTATTAATATTGAATCCACAAATGGAGAATACAATCCTTTAGTTGAATGGCAATATCCAAATGAGAGAAAAATATTAATGGACGAATATGAGGCTCATACGGAAAGTATTGGCACAACAGACTTAATGAAACTGAATTACAGATATTCGTGGAACAAGAACTCAAAACTTTCTCCAGTTCAAGTATTTGACAACGGAGAAAAGACATTCATAGTATTAAAGTCAAATTTGCAGGAAATGCCAGCTTTTTATGTAAAAGGGGTGGATAATCAACTATCTTTAGTTAATACAAAAATTGAAGGACGTAATGTTATGATTGACAACGTTGTAAAAGAAATATATATGACACTTGGAAAAAATACATTGAAGATATATAACCAGAAAAAATAGAAAAGGGGGTGTCTTGATTGGTAAATAAGAATGACTATTTTGAAACTTCTGAAGATGATTTTGCAGAACAGAAGGAAGAAGAAATATCTCTTGAGGATGAGGGGATAGGAACGATAAAAAATTCAAAGATAAAAATAGAAGAATTTTTTGATAAGAAAAAAGTTGCTATCCTAGTCTGCATAATTTCGGCTTTAATTTTTGCAAGCATATATTTTGCAAATCAGGCTAAAAAAAATGAAAAGCCAAAGGAACAGGGGAAAAAGGAGTCAATGTCAACTGGAACGGGACTGGATATAAAGGATGCGGTGAATGCTCAGAATAAAAATACTCAAACTCCTGAAGGTGTAACGCAGGATGGAGTGGCAAATATAAATACGACGACTGATGGAACTGGAACGCCTAACCTATCACAGTATGATTCTCAGTTAGGTTCAGAATACAATAATGACAATCTTGATTCAAATTATGGTTCAAGTTCATCATTGTTTTCAGATATTTCAGAAGATAAAAATTCTAATGATTCGACAGTTTCAGAAGAAAAAAGCAAGGAATGGAGAAAGTCTGCAATAGGATTTGATAAAGGAGTTTCAACACAAACTCCGCAAACGCCAGAACAGTATCAGGAACAGCAGCAAGTTCCTCAGAATGTGCAACAACAAAATGAAAATGATACAGATCAGAATAAACAAAAGTCAAAGTCTTTATTCCTGAAACAAAAACAGGACAGCTTCTATTCGACTAATTTAAAAAATCCTGCAATAGGGAAATATGAGTTAAAGACAGGGAGTTTTATTCCAGCTGTTCTTGTAACGGCAATCAACTCTGATTTGCCGGGAGATGTGATTGCTCAGGTTAGAGAAAATGTCTATGACTACCGTACTGGAAAGTATATTTTAATCCCTATGGGTACAAAAATAGTTGGAAAATATGATAGCAGTATAACGTATGGACAGAACAGAGTTTTATTGATATGGCAAAGACTGGTTTTTCCAAATGGCTCAACACTTGTGCTTGATAATATACAGGGAGTGGATTTGCTGGGGAATGCTGGCTTAAAAGGAAAAACCAACAACCATTTTTGGAAACTTATGAGAAGTGTGTTGTTGTCTTCTGCCATAAATATGGCTTCAGGCTCGCTTGAAAGTTTTAATGTAAATATTGAAGCTAGAAGCAGGTCAAGAGTGAATATTGGTACAGGTGCTTCAGATGCGGCACAGAATATTAGAAGCATTGGGGAAAGAATGGTTGAAAAGGATTTGAATAGACAGCCTACAATTGAGATAAAAAGAGGTAAAAAATTTAATATCTTTGTAAGCAAGGATATAATTTTATCTCCATATAGGAAATAATTATGGACAAGAAATATAAGCCGCTTAGAAATACGAAGCCTGTAAAATGGATTTTTGCAATAATAATGTTTATTTCAGTAAATATAACAGGTTTAATGATAGTATCAACAAACTATATGGAAGAACTGGAAAAAGTTAATAATTATACTACTTTTGCCAAAATACGAAGATTAATAAAACCTGTAATTATTGGGAAAAAGAATCAGTATATATACTTTCCGTCTGAAAACTGGGAAATAGTAATGGAAAAAACTCCTAGATTAACTTCGCAGTTTCAATTAGGTATGTGCTTTATATTTGCTGGCTCGTTAATTATTTTAACAATGCCGTACTGGAAAAAAAGGAAACTGAAATCGCACGGAGATGCTGAATTTGGAACGTATGATGATTTGAAGAAAAATAAGAAAAAGCCTTCGGATGTGAACTTTCTAAGCGGAGATGAAAACGGTTTTGTTATAGGGTATGTAAGGACACTGGCTGGGAAGTTAAAACTGCTTTATGATACATCAATGATACATATTGCCCTGTTCTTGCCAACAAGAGGAGGAAAAGGTGTGGGATATATTATTCCAAGCCTTATAGCAGGACTAAAAAGAATATCAACCTTTATTTCTGATATAAAGAAGGAAAATTACGAACTTACAAGCTGGTACAGAGCAAAAATATTGAAGCATAAAATATTAAAATTTGAGCCAATGAGTGAACTTTCAAACAGCTATAACTTTTTATCAGAAGTAAGATATGGAACAAATTATGAAATTGAAGATTGCAGAATAATTGGAACAATGATTGTTGGGGAAGATGAGAGCAAGGATCCGTTTTGGGGAGATAGTGCAAAAGATACAATTTCCACTTTAACTGGCTATGTTCATTACAGGGAAGTAAGCAGCCGTTCTGAAAAAGATCCCGATATAACAGATGTTAGGGTTTCATTAAATGATGTAATATCAATGATTACTAACACTGAAAATTCTTTATATAGAATGTTTGCAAAATATCTTGGAAAGCCTATGGAAGAAGGGGAAGATGATACTCCAAAGGATTTTATTTTGAAGAAAAAAACAATTGAAAGGCTTAGAAAAATATATACTGATGAGGAATCAATTAAAGCATTAAACAAAGGATTGCACCCCTTTATTGCAAAACAGTTTGGATATTTATTGCAAAATACAGGAGAAAATACATTTAAGTCTATAACTTCAACAGCAAAGACTAAATTACAGGTATTTGAGATTCCTTCGGTTGTAAAAAATATAGGAAAATCCGATTTTAGGGCATTAGACTTGGTTAATGGCGATAATCCTGTGGATTTATATTTTGTGATAAAACCGAAAGATATAGACTTGCTAGCTCCGTTAGTACGGATAATGTATATTCAGCTGACAAATTTATTAATGGAAAGTTTAAGCAAGAAAAATTTTAACATAACGTTTGTAATGGATGAACTAAATGCTTATGGCAAGATGAAGGCTCTTGTAAAAGGGCTTGGGTACTATGCAGGATTTGGAATAAAGATGATTGGGATATTTCAGGGACTTGATCAGTTAAATTCGACATATGATAAACAGGGGAAAGAGGTGCTAAATGGATGCCAGATTCAGATATTTGGTAGACCGAACGATGAGGCTGCACCTGACTATATTTCAAAGACGCTTGGCAAGGAAACAATTAGGGTAAAAAGTAGAAATATTGGGCTAAAAGGGGGAGGGAACGTTTCAGAGCAGGGAAAGGATTTATTAAGTCCTTCAGAAACAAGACTGCTGCCTGACAGAAAGGCAGTTGTAATTACGGGATACAAAAAACCTTTATTATTAGATAAACTCTATTACTACGAATATCCTGATCTGTTAAAAAGAACACAGCACCAGCCAGTATTCTTTAAGGATGGATATGTAATATTTGAAGGAATGAAGGGAATGTATGAATACAAACATACATTTAAAATGAAAGAGGAAGATTTTTATGATGATATAAAATATGAAAAAATTATTGAAAAGGCAAGAAAAAAGTATAAATCAGAAAAAATAGGATAGGGGGATATATGGAAAATATTGAAGAAATAATTAATGGTTCAGATGAAATAATAAAGAAAAAGAGAAAAACTAGAGAAAAAAATTATACTGAAAGAATAAAAAGAAATAAAGAAAAAGTTGCCAAACTGGAGAAAATAAGGGATGATTCTCAAAAGGAAATTGAAAAGGTTGAACAGGAAAATGCAGATATTTTAAGAGAGATTTTAGAAAAATCTGGTGTAGAAAATAAACTTTTAAAAATCATAATTGAAAGTCCAAGCAATGATGAAATTACTAAAAAAATGAAGGAACTGGCAGAAGTATTATGACGGAAAGTGAAAAATATGAACTTCAGAAGCAGTCACAAATAGACTTTGTAAATGAAAGGCTGTCAGCACTGAAGGAATATATGGAAGATGATGATATTACTGAAATAATGTTAAATCCTGATGGATATGTATGGGTGGAATCATATGAAAAGGGAATGTACAAGACAAGTACATATCTGAATGAGATGGAAGGATACAAAATTATTCAGGTGCTTGCTTCATATAACTCAAAGATAATTTCTGAAAAAAATCCAAGACTTTCTGGAAATTTGCCAAATTCTGACAGATTTCAGGGAGCCGCAAAAGGAATTACTAAAGGTATTCCAGTATTTACAATAAGAAAAAGGCCTAAGAAAATATTTACACTTGATGACTATTTAGCAATGGGTTCAATTACAGAATTTCAGAAAAATTTTCTTGCAGAAGCTATTTTGAATAAAAAGAATATAGTTGTATCAGGTGGAACTGGTACAGGAAAGACAACATTTACTAATGCTCTTGTTGATTATTTAAAGCAAGTTGACATAATTAGAAATACGGTTGAAAGGATATATATTATTGAGGAAGTTGAGGAAATTATCTGCGATAAGGAAAATGTGTTAAGAGTGTTTGTGACTGAAGATGTTTCTGCACTGGAATTATCAAAGGACGCACTTAGACATAGGCCAGATAGAATTATTCAGGGAGAGCTTAGATATGGAGAAGAAGCTGAGGAGATACTTAAAAACTGGAATACTGGGCATAGTGGAGGATTTACAACAGTCCATTCAGATGGTGCAGAAGAAACTTTGGAAAGACTGGAAGAGCTGCTAATGGAAGTTGATAGGAATCCAAGGCAGCCGCTTATAGGGCGTTCTGTAGATGTAATTGTAAATATCATAAGAACGACTGAAAATGGTAAAACTGTAAGAAAAGTGAACAAGATAATTAAAGTAAACGGCTTTAACAAAAAGACAAAGGAATATGAAATTGAGGAGGTAGGATAATGAAATTAAAAGTGTATAAATCTTTATTGGACATGAAGATGATAATGGGGCTGCCATATAAGGTTTTTATATCATTGGTATTATTTACAGGAATTATATTTTTAATATTCAGGCACTGGGTAATTTTTATACCAGCAGGAGCAATATATATTCTATGTGCAGTTATGTCAGTAAAGGATCCGATGACGCTGGAACTGATAATAGAGCATTACAAAACTGAAAGATATTTAAATCCGTAGAAAATGGAAAGGGGAAAAAATGGGAAAAACACTTGATAACTATAAGAATTCATTTATGTATCATATCCCTTGGGATTTCCTTCTCAATGACTTTATTCTTGTTAATAAAAATATGGGGTTTCAGGTAACTTTGAAAGTTAGAAATCACGACTTGGATTTTTTTACTGAGGAAGAAATGAACTTGAAAATATTGCAGTATAACAATGCGATAAAGAAATTGCCTGATAATTTTATTGTTCATTATGAAGTTCAGAGAAAGAAGTCAAGAGGATATATTGAAACAGAAATTAACGATGACTTTATACCGACAGTGCTTATGGAAAGAGAAAGAAAAGACTTATTTTCAAAAGGGGAATATTTTAAATGTGATTACTATATAACATTGACATATTTAATAACAGAAGATGCTGAAAATAAGATAAATTCATTGCTGGCAAGTAAAAAGGAAGATGACTCAGAAGAAAAGATGGCGGAGGAAGCGGAAAGGGAATTAAAAATATTTAGGCAAAAAGTAGTTTCATTTATTGCATTATTAAAATATGCCACAACGAGCATTGAAGTTTTGCAGGGAGATGAACTTATGGCATATATGTATTCCACAGTGAATGCTGAATTTCCTGAAAAGAAGAAAATGCCTACGTCTCCTCTATATCCAATTGATCAATATTTGTCAAACTCAAGTTTTGAAAATGGAAAAGACACGAAAATACAAAGACTGACAAAGGCAAAGCATTTAAGGACAATCTCAGTTAATCTGTTTCCTGATGAGATAGAGTCAAGAGTTCTGAAAAAACTTGAAAGCCTGGACTTTGAATTTAGAATGTCGGCAAGATACATTATACTTTCGCAAAATGAATCAAAAAAGATGTTAAAAAACTTCTTTATTTTTCATCAGGGAAAGCAGAAGAACTTTGGGCAGTATATAACGGAGGCTATAACTAAAAAGCCTTCATTTAACATTGATGAGCTGGAACTGGCAAAAACAGAAGAGGCAAAAATGGCTTTAAATGAATTTAAAGAAGGCGGGATGAGTTATGGCTATTACACATTTACCATAGTACTTGCTGATGAAGATATAAAAAGGCTTGAGGACAATGCACTTAAAATAGTAACAATATTTGATGAACAGGACTTTACTTGTTCGATTGACAAGTACAATATTTTTTCTTCGTATTTAGGGGCTATTCCAGGAAATGTGAAGGCGAATATAAGAAAATATCCAATAAACTCAATGCTTTTAAGCTGTCTTTTCCCTACTTCATCACTGTATCGTGGTGAGGAAGTAAATGAATTTTTTAGGGATAAGAAAAATATTACAGGTGTTCCGCTTATGATGACTAAAACAGACTTGAATGATATATTTTACTTTAACCTTCATATAAAGGATGCGGCGCATACGCTTATAGCAGGTCCAACAAGGTCAGGAAAATCAGTATTATTAGGAATGCTGGTAGCTGAACTAAAAAAATATCCTAATGCACAGGTATTCTTTTTCGATAAAGGTGGCTCAATACGTGTTTTAACTGCCTGTATGGGTGGAAAATTTTATGACTTGGGAAAAGGTGGAGATAATGATTTGGCATTTCAACCGCTTGCGAATATTCATATCGAAACAGAAAGAGCATTTGCAAGCAACTGGATAATTTCTCTTCTTCAGCAGGAAAATGTAATTGTAACGCCTGATATGAAAAGCACAATCTGGGAAACGCTTACTACTCTTTCAAATGATCCGCCTAACAGGAGAACAATGACAAATTTTGCATTTACAGTTATGAACAAGGAAATTCAGCAAGCACTTGAGCCATACACAAATATAGGTTCATATGGAAAATATTTCGATAATAATGAGGATAATTTTTCAGACTCAAACTGGCAGGTATTTGAAATGGGAAGAATAATAGAAGATCCAAAAGCGACAGCTCCCATATTAAGTTATCTGTTTCATAGAATAGAAGTGGAAAAATTAACCAAAGATTATCTGACTGCAATCGTAGTTGATGAGGCTTGGTTTGCAATGGAAAACGAAAGTTTCAGGCTTAAATTCAATGACTGGCTTAGAACCCTTGCAAAACTGAATGCCTTTATAATATTTGCAACACAGTCGCTTGATGAAATTGCAAAATCTGAAATAACACCTGCAATAGTTGATGGATGTAAGACAAAAATACTTCTTCCCTCTCCACAGGCAAAGAATTACTGGAAAGAACTTTATTCAAAATTTGGCTTAAATACAATAGAAATTGAAAAAGTTGCACGAGGGGAAATGCAGAAACAATATTTTTATAAAAGTGATCTCGGATCAAGGGAATTTGAAATGGATTTAGGGAAAATTGAACTGGCTTATGTAGGTTCTGCAAGTTCAACTGATCAGATAAAAATACAGGAAATATGTGCAGAAACAAATGATCTAAAGGAAATTAACTTAAAATGGCTAGAATACAAATTAGGTAAAAATAGTCAGGAATTTAGAAGATGTAAGGAAATTATACAGGGAGGTAACTAAAATGAAAAAAATAATATTCTTTTTAATGGTAACAACAGTTATATCAGTAAATTCGTTTTCAGGAATACTTGGAGGCGGCGGTGGGGTTTCTGATTACTGGCAAATGAAGACATATTTTGAAAGTGTGGCAATCAATGCACAGACACTAAAAAGTCTGAATGCACAGTTAAAGGAGATCGAAAGACAGATTGAACTTTCAAAGAAACTGCCTGAAGCCTATCTAAAAAAATATATAAGCCAATATGATGACACGATAAAGACATTAGTTAGAATAACAAATACCACAAAATCAACATTAAGGGACGCAAAAAGAGCTGAACTATGGTTTAAAGATGTCTATGCTGATGCTAATAACAGACAGTATATGGCTCTTCTTGACAGATTTACAAACACGCTTGACAGTCTTTCAAGAGACGCAATGAAGTCAGGCTCTATGAATGAAGTGGCCATGAAAAAAACATCGGATAATGCAAAGATGCTTATAAGAAAAACTCACGAAGCCAAAAATCCACAACAAGTATTGGAAGTGCTATCACAATGGAGTGCCAACCTGTCAGTACAGATGAATGCAATAGCCGATATGATTTCAACTACAAATAGACTTGACGCATTAAAGGCGGCTGAAGAAGTGCAGGCAAGAAGGGAAGCTCAAAAAAGAAGTGAATATACAAAAAACAGTTTAAACAATCATATAAAGGCAATGGAAAATGAAGTGAAAAAACATAAGAAATAAGGAGGAAAATAATTGGCAGCGGCAAATTTTCAATTTGATACGGCACTGATTGAACCGATAATCAGTATGCTTGATACAGGAATGATAACCCTAATGGTTGTAATATTGACACTCGCCTCATCATTTGCTGTGCTGGACTTATCATTTACAGCCTTCTTTAACTGGTCGGAAAATATAGGCAATACTCTTGTTGAAACTATAAAAAAACTTGTAAGATATGCGCTTACTTTTGGGCTTATAAAAATGTACAAGGGACTGCTGGATATGGCATATAAACTATTTTCCGATATAGGAAACTTATTTGGAGAAGGGCTGGGAAGTCCGTTAAAAGTGCAGAGCATTTGGGATAAATTATGGGAGGAATTAAGCAAGTTTTTAAATATAGGCTTAAAGTTTCAAGATTTTTGGGCTATCCTGTACTTTATTCTCTTTATTATTGGATTCGTATTTTTAGTGTTTATAATATCCACAATAACAATAGCTATAATACAATTCCATGTAGTTGGAAAATTGGCAATAATATATCTTGCTTGTCTACCGCTTGACGCTTTGAGCGATATAGGTAGAAAAACTTTAGGAGCAATAGTTGGTTCAGGTACTCAACTAATGGTTGCAGTTGCACTTTCATCTATGGGAGTAAAAATTTTAAAATCTTATCCTATTCCTGAAAATATAGGGGCAGAAAATAACGAGCCTCATACAATAATTGTGTGGCTTGCGGTGTTTATAGTGATTTCATTTTTAATAAAAAATTATCAGAGCATAGCCTCGTTAATTTTGTATGGACAAGGCGGATTAAATGGCTCGCAGCTTGGGAATTTTACTGGAAATGTTGTTAGTGCAGGAGGCTCGGCTGTAGGAGGAGTTGCATCTTTATTGGGAAGTGCGGCAGTTGGCGGACTAGGTGCTGTAGTTGGTGCAGTTGCTGGAGGGATGTCTACTGGAGGAGCAGGAGCAATAGCAGGTATGAAGACAGGAGCGAAAATAGGCTCTAAAATAGGGAAATATCCTGGAAATCTGACTGCTTCGGCTGCTGAAAATGCAGGAAAAGCAATAAAAGTAATGACAATGGACTTTGATCCGATTGCTTCAGGCAGAAAAGCAAAAAATATAGCCAGCGATGGAATTAAAAAGTTTATGGGCAATAAAAAAGATGATACGAAAGATACCAAAGAAAATAAATCACAAGAAACAGAAAATACAAACAGTAAAAATCAAAATTCTCAAAATGTAAATAAAGGAAATGAAGAAAATAAATCAGGAAATGCGGATAGAACAGCTGATACAAAAGAGGCTGAAGAAAAAATAAGAAGTGATAACAGCAAGAATGCCTCAAATAAGGATTCTCAAAAACAGACAAACGAAGGAAATAAAGACACGCAAAAACATTCAGAAAATACAAAAACAAAAGAAACTAAGAATAGTAATAACGAGACTTTTGCAGAATCTGAAATGAGGAGAGAAAAGGACAACAAGGAATAAAATATGTAAGGACAATGACAATAGAATATTAATCTAGTCTTAAAAAATTCAGATTGAAAAAACTATTAGATGTGATATAATATTATTGTAAAAATAGAAATTTAAAAGAGGTGATAAGAATGGCAACTTCAAGTTTTACAACAGAATTAAAATTTGATACAGAGGAAAAAGTTTCATCATTTTTAGAAGCTATTGAAAATGCAAAAAATAATAAACCACTAGATGTAGATGTAGAATATGAATTTATTAAGGGGAATGATATTAAAAAATTTTTTGAAGAAACTTCTGAAAAGAAAGGAGAATAATGAAATTTACTACGTTTTCTTTAACAGAGTTATTATCACAAATTGGAGAAGATAAAGTTCGTAATAAATTAAAAGGATTTAGAAGTAAGGACAAAGACATTGAAAATTTTTTGATAAATAAGGCTATTTTCTTTGAAAAAATTTCGATTTCTTCAACATATTTAATTTTTAATTCTGAAAAAGAATTAGCAGGCTATTTTTCCATAGCAAATAGAAGTTTAACACTTCAAAAGGAAGATTTAGATATAATTTCAAAAACTTTAAAAAAAAGATTAACTAAAAGTGCTTCTGAAAATAAATCAGGTGATTATGTAATTAATAGTTTTCTTTTAGGTCAAGTTGGTAAAAACTTTAATTTAGAGAAAAATAATTTAACAGGAAATGAAATTTTAAAAATTGCGTATGAGTTATTATTAGAAATCAGACAGAAAATTAGAGTAAAATTTATTTGGCTTGAATGTCAAAATAATGAAAAAATCTTGAATTTTTACCAAAATTTTGGATTTTCTAAAATAGATAATTTTATTTCTGAAAGTGGCTATAATGTAATGATAATGGAATTAAAATAAATTAATACAATAGTTTAAATGATGCCAAAAAAATGTATGGTGTAAAAGATATTGTCAATTAAGAATATAAATTTTTCTTATATGATTATGAAACTTCAAAAGATCAGAAAATTTATATTTTTAGATTAAATTCATAAAACTGGAGAATGATAGGTATAAAATCAGAAATTAACACTGATGTTCTTGATATAATAGAATTTGATTTTGATTTCTGCACATAATCACAGAAAGTAATAATAAATGTAAAAATCAGATAAAAAATTAAATAAGTTACTTTAACTTTAAGATGTGAAAGACTAGATTAAAATTCTAGTCTTTTTTTGTGCTTTTTTAGAAAGGAGAATTAAAAGAAATATGAAAAAAATTGTAATTATCTTTTTTTTTGTTTTTAGTTTTATAACAATTTCTGCTGGAAACAATGTTTCATCCACAAAATCATCATTATTAGTAGATTGGGACAATATTCAAAATGAATTTGTACAAATGATAAATAGTGGGATAGAAAAGATGATACCTGGATTATTAGTTCTGTTAAGTGTACTCGCAGTTCTTGAAATAATGTGGGTTTTATATGGCTATGTAGTAAAAAATGTGTTGGAAAATTTATGGATGTCCTTGTTAAGAATAATGATAAGATTTTCAATACTGGCGTACGTTATACCTAATGCAATTTCTTTAATTGATATGGGATATGGAATATTTTCTGGAATTGGCTCATATTTTATGGGAAACAGTGGAGGAACTGTAACTTTAAACAGTATATGGGCAATAGCTGGAAGGGAAACAGGAAAAATTTTAAAAATTATTAATGAATCAAACTTTAATTTTTTTAATATTATTACTGATTCAAAGCTATTTTTTGAAGAACTTGGGAAAATGCTGCTGTTAATAGGGGTTATTATTCTTGTGTATTATTTTGTGGTAAGAATAATATTTGAAATGATGATGGCAGTATTGCAGTTTAGAATGGCTTTGGGCTTATCTTGGGTATTTTTGCCTTTTGATGTAAATTCGATTACAAAAAGAGATTTAGGAAATAAAGCATTGACAACGCTATTTCTCACAGGAAGTAAAATAGTTGTAATAATGGCATTGGGAGGAATAGTATTTAAAAACTTGGATATGGCAGGATTTGGGGAAGTTACTTTTAAGGAATTGAAATATGAAACTATATTTTTATTTATCACAGTAGGAATGGTAATGGCTTTTGTAATGAATGAGGCAGACAAGATAACAACGATACTTGCCAGAGGAAATTAAAAAGTGGGAGGAAATTGTGGATATACGAACTAGAAGATTTAACTTGATAATGCTTTCTATATCAATATTTCTTGCTATAATATTTACAGGACTGCATATATTGTCGAAAATTTATGTAATAAATGTAACGCCATCAATTCCTTTGGGAATATATAAACTGGAAAAATTTGATGGAGTATTGAAAAAGGGAGATTTAGTTGTTTATGAGGTAGATGATAAATATAAAAATTTGACAAGTATAAAAAGGACAATGTTTAAATCGGTAAAGCCTGTTGCTGCATTTTATGAGGATAAAATTGAAATAAAAGATAATCGAATATATGTAAATGGTGAAGATTACGGAGAAATATTTTCCGAAGTATCATCTAATTTCAATGGAAAAATGAAGGAAGATGAAGTTTTAACATTATCTAAAGTCAGGGGGACATTTGATGGAAGATATTATGGTGCAATAAAGAAGTCAAAAATAGAGAAAAAAGCAAGGTTGATATATGAGTTTAGAATATGAAGATAAGATGATTAAACTAAAATCTAATGAAAAAAAGAAAATTGAAATACATAAGAAAATAGTTAAGACAGATGAAAGAATAAGGGAAATCAGAAGAGAAATAGCAAATGATACAAGAAGGCTAAATACATCGGAAAAAAATGAGAAATGGAAGCAAAGGACAAGAAAACTGATTGAAATGGGAGTTCTTCTTGAAATTGCAGATATTTTAAATGAAGATAAGGCAACATTACTGGGATATTTTATGAAGTTTCAGTTTTTAAGCAGGGATGAAATTAAGGATTGTAAAATTATGGGCGGTGAAGAGTTTCAGATGAGAGAAGAAAAGAAGCAAATGTTAAAACGAAGATTGGAGAAAAAAGATGAGTTTAGATAATTTGAAAGAAATGATGAAAAATGAAGGGTTTTCTCCTATAGAAAATAAAGATTTTGAAGAAATAAAGCAAAAAGAAACTAACAAAGTAATGGAACTTCAAGGCGATGAATTAAAAGAAAGGGTGAAATTAGAAAAATTAGAAATAAAAGCTGAACTTGCTGAGGAACTTGAACAGTTCATACATGATGAGAAAAGAAAATATAATCAGGAAAAAAGAAGAATTGAGAGTGAGTATGATGAAAAAATTTACCAGTTAGAACAACAGCAGAAAAAAAATTATCGAGATAGGAGAGAAAAACTATATGAAACAGAAGACTCTTTAAAAATCAGAGAAAATGAAATTGAAGCGGAAATGCAGAAATTGGATGAAAAGATAACTGAAGGGGAAAATGAATTAAAAAAGTTGAATGAAGAAATAGATAAAAAATTGGGATTTAAAGAATATCTAAGTGAAAACGACTTTATATACAGAAATAAGTTGGAAGCTGTATTGATACTGAGAAAATTGAAAAATAAAAGAATAAAGATACTGGGCAGAATAGAATATGACACTGTTTTTAAAAATATTATTGGAGGAGTGAATGAACTGATAAAAATGAATAATTTGATAATAGATTACAAAAAATTTGTAAAAGGGCAGGAAACAAAAAAGAAATAAAATTTTAATTAATAAGGAAGGGCTAGAATAATGTTGCTAAATATGTTTCAAAAAAATGAGAAAAAAGATTATTTAAAAAGGATAGGAGTAAAATTTTCTAAAGATGAAAAACAGGAAATAAAGAAAATGATAAAATCAAATTTGACTCTTGAACAGTTTAAATTATGTATAACACCTGTACTTAATGAGGAGGTATTACAAAAAAGAGCTGAAAATAACTTGGATGATAGTAAATGGGAAAAACTTATGATGAAAAAGCTGGACGTAAATCAGATGAAGGAAATTAGGAAAGGATTTGAAAGAGGATTATCTGAAGAGGATGTTGAACTGTATGTAAAAAGTGGATATGACAGCAAAACAATGGAAAAAATTAGAAATATGCTTGAAAAAGATAAAAATAATGAGTATCTTCGAGAATATTTGATGTTAAAGGATAAAAAGGAAATAATATCCATTACTAATGAAAAATTGGAAAAATATATTGAGGAAAGTAAAATGAATGAGCTTAGAAATAAGGCTGATAAAATGGAAAAATGGTATGAAGCTTCAATATATGCAGGTAAAAATACATTTAAATATTACTCTTCAGAAAAAATAAGAGATGATGAAAAATATGTTACGAAAAAAGTCAAAGAAAATGCAAAAAATCTTGAATATGCAAGTGAAAGGCTTAAAAATAACAGGGATTTAGTTTTAGAAGCAGTAAAACAGGATGGACGGGCTTTACAATTTGCAAGCGAGGAATTAAAAAATGATAAGGAAGTTGTGATAGAATCTGTAAAAAACTACCCTAATTCCTATCAATATGCAAGTTCTGAAATGCAAAAGGATGGAGATGTCGTAACGGAAGTTTTAAAGAGAAATGAAGATGCTTTAAGTTATGGAGATGAAAATATTAAGCAAGAAATAGAGGAGATTAAGGAAAAATACAAGGACAGTGATTTTGATGGGCTGACAGATAGAGAAGAAAAATTTGTGTATGAGACAAAGCCTTATTCAAAAGATACTGATTTAGATAAAAAGGATGATTATGAAGAAATAAAGATAAATTATACAAATCCGAAAATAAAAAGTAAGGATATCGAATTTGAAAGATAGTAAAGGAGATGATCAATAAATGAAAAAGTGCATATTGTTTCTTATGATAATTTCAAGAATTTCCTTTTCTGGCGGAGAAATAAGTTTTCAGAAGCAGAAGGAAAAAGTTGAACAGGAAAGAATTGAAAAATTGAAAATTCAAACAGATAGTGGTATTGATAAAAGTAAAGAATTAAAGGATTTGCCTAAAGAAGATACAAGCAATATTCAGTCACAAAACAACAGATTATTTTATGATGATAAATCTGTAAAAAAAGTTAATAATGTTTCTCATGCTCAAAAAAATATTAGAAACAGAAAACTTGTTGAATATATTAAAACACAGAATAGCAGACTAAATGAAAATGAAATACAAAATATACTTGGCTATGTTTTCAAGTACAGCAAAGAGTATAACTTTAATCCATATTTAGTTTTAGCAGTTATGAATACTGAAAGCCATTTTAATCATTCAACGGTATCAAGTGCTGGAGCAAGAGGGCTTATGCAGTTGATGCCTTTTAACTTTAGGGAATTTGGAGTGGATAACAGCATATCAGGAAATATAAAGGGTGGTTTACTGCATTTAAAAAGGGATTATGAAAAAACTAAAAGTGTTTCAAAAATGCTGGTCTGCTATAACGCAGGGTGTGGAAGATTAGCAAATAACGCTTGGAAAGGGATAAAGGAAACAAGGGAATATATTCCAAAAGTAATTCAGAAATACAATAAAATAATAAACTTGTAATTATATTTTCTCACACGTGAGAAAATTAAAATTAGGTCAGTGGATTTTTTTCATTACCAAAGTTTTGAGAAAAAACACTGAGCAGTAAAAAAGAATATGAATTATGAAACAAGATTTAGAGGAGTGAAAAAATGTTTAATAATATTACAAAGATTTTAATAGGAATATCAGTTATTTCTTCGCTATCTTTTTCAAAGGGAGAAATTAATTTTCAAAAACAATTAATAAATGAAGATAGTAAAAAGATAGAAATAATTGAAAATAGCATAACTAAGAGTAATAAGGATAGAGAAGAAAAAATAAGATATAGGATTGTGGAATTTGCAAAAACTCAGATTGGAAAGCCTTATGTGTATGGTGCAACTGGAAGTAGCAGTTTTGACTGTTCCAGCTTTGTACAGTATGTGTTCAAAAAAACATTGGGAATTACAATTCCACGTGTTTCGGCAGAACAGTCGATATTTAAGCCAAAATTGCATAATAATATTAAGAAGGGAGACTTGCTATTTTTTGAAACTTTGGAAAAAGGCAGAATTTCACACGTAGGGATGTATATTGGAAATAGACAGTTTATACATGCCAGTTCAAAAAATAAAAGAGTAACTGTATCTAATTTTGCTGGGTTTTATCAGGATAAGTTTAGATGGGCAGTGTCGGTTATATAAATGTAGGAGGAGATAGTATGGAAAGTAAGGTAATTCAACAATTTTTAGGAGAGATTGATGGTGTAAAATTTGATAAGGAAAATGTATATTATTCATCAGAACATATTTTATCAAAAGTAGAAGAAAAATTTGGAAATGTATATAACAAAGAATTTGTAAAAGAATTGAGAGATACAATTAATACTTTAAATTTAAAATATGACGAGTTTAGTTTTGATACTTTGGAATATGATTTTAGTGATTGTATAGAGGAAGCTGATGAATTTAAAAATGTAGAATTTATGTATTATGGAGATGATTGGAAAATTGAAATATTAAATGAAGGGCTAAAAAATAATGAGTATTTAAAAACTGAAAAAGATAAAAATGCAAGTGAAAACCAAAAGCAAAGTCTTTCTAAAAGTTTTTGGAATGCTGATATCAAAGATTTAGAGAGATAAAAATAAAAGGGAGAAAATATGAAAAAATTAATAATAGCAGAAAAGCCAAGTCTTGCACGTAATATTGCAAGTGCATTGAATGTAAGGGTTAGTAAAGAGGGGTATATGGAAAATGAAAAGTATATTGTTTCTTGGGCATTTGGGCATTTGTTTAAATTAAGGGATGTTGATGGATATGTTGGAGAAAAGAGGAAATGGAGTGAAGTTAAACTTCCATTTTTTCCTGAAAAGTTTGAATTTGATTTGAAAAATGATTTGGGAATAAAGAAACAGTATAAGATATTAAAAAACCTTATTAACAGCAAGGAAGTTGATGAGATAGTAAATGCAGGAGATGCAGACAGGGAAGGGCAAATTATAGTGGATATTATTATCAATGCTATAAAAACTGATAAGAAGATAAAAAGATTGTGGCTTCCCGAACAAACTGAAGAAACGATAAGAAAAGCTATAAATAATCTTAAAGATAATTTCAGATATAAAAATTTATATAATGAGGGGCTTGCAAGGACATATATGGACTGGCTTATGGGAATCAATCTTACAAGATATATTTCGTTAAAGGCAAACACTCTTTTTCCAGTTGGACGAGTTCTTATTCCGGTTATAAAATATATTTATGATAGAGATTTGACAATTAAAAATTTTATTCCTGAAAAATATTTTACTGTTGAGAGCGAAACTATATGTAATGAAACTTTATTAAAACTTGTCTGCGATAAAAAATATAGCCTTTTAGAACTTGAAAAAGCTAAAAGTTATTCGTATGAGTTAAATAGAAATAAAGGGATTGTGAAGGATATAACTGAAAAGGAAATTATTCTTAATCCTCCAAAACTTTTTTCACTTTCAAAATTACAAAGTAAATTGTCGAAGGAAAATAAAATAAGTTTTGCAAAATCTCTTGAAATTATACAAAAGCTCTATGAAAAGGGATTTATTACATATCCTAGAACAAATACAGAATATCTTGCTGAAGAGGAAAAAGACAAGGTGAAAGAACTTATAAAACTATATAGTGATTATGAACTGGAGTTTAAGGACAACAAAAAAATATTTGACAGCAGTAAGATTGAGAGCCATAGTGCAGTAATGCCAACTTTGAAAATTCCTGATATGAATAGTTTGAATTTGGAAGAAAAAATAATTTTTGAAACAATAAGAAATAGATTTATTTCTAACTTTTTGAAGGAGCAAACTATAGTTAGTCAAACTGAAATAGAGATTGCTGTGAGAAATGAAATATTTAATTTAAAAGGAAAATCAGTAAAACAGAAAGGATTTTTAAAACATGAAAATCAGAAGATTGATAATAAGTTGCCGTATTTTGAAATTAGCCAGGAAATTGATATTGATTTTAAAGTTGTTGATAAATTAACAGTTTCTCCTAAAAAAGTTACTGAGGAAAATTTAAGTAATTATTTAAAAAATCCTTTTAGAAAAGAGAAAAAACAAGAAGATGAGGATGATACACAGGAATATAGAGAAATAATGAAAGGAGTAGAGATTGGTACGGAGGCAACTAGAACAGGGATAATTGAAAATGCTAAGAAATATGGATATATTACTTCTGAAAAGCAGAATTTTAGTATAACTGAAAAGGGGATAAAGTTAATTGAACTATTAGATTTACTGCATATTAATCTTTATGCGGAAAAAACTGTTGAATTTTCTGTACTTCAGAAAGATATTTACAATAACAGAAAAAATATAAGTGATATTATTGAGAAAACTGAAAGTGAGTTGCAAAATATAATAAATCAAGATGTAGAAGTTGAAAAATTTGAAAAAGAAATGGAAGTTATTGGAAAATGTCCTAAGTGTAACAGCAATATTTATGAGAACAGTAAAAGTTACTATTGCAGTAATTATAAGAATGGATGTAAAACATCTCTTTGGAAAGAAGCAAGTTATTTTGGACAGAAAATAAAGATAAATAAGGATAATGCAAAAAAATTATTAACTGGAGAACAGGTTGTGTTTAAGATAAAAAGTAAAAGTGGAAAGGAGTATAATGCACATTTTGGAATAGAGATAAATGGGGATTATTTGAACTTGCAAAGAAAGGATTTTATAAAAATAGAAAAATGATAATTAAAATTTGAAATTGCAAAATTTTATATTAGGGGGAAAAAATGGGATATAAAATTCAAAATGTATTGGAAAATGCACATAAAAAAGTAAATGAAAATTTTAGTGAATATATTAACTATCTTCACGTTATGGGAAATAATTATAAGTATTCTGCAATGGAACAGTTGAATATATTTTTTATTCGTCCTGAAGCTGTGGCTTGTGCAGAATATGACTTTTGGAAAGAAAACTTTAACAGAGTTGTAGAAAGAAATCAGAAGGGAATACCTGTATATAGTATAAGGAATGGAAAAAAGAATGTCAGGTATATTTTTGATGTTACACAGACAGTATCTCTAGATAAGAGAAACGATGAAAAACCTAAATTATGGGAATTTAATAATAGAACTCATAAAGATGTCTTTGAAAGAATGACAGGAAAATCAGATTTTGAAGAAGCACAAATGGAGCTTATAAACCAGACAATGCTTGAAAACAGCAAATTAGACACTTTTAACTACAAAGATGCAGAAGTTCTTGAAAGTTTTATCAAAAAATCTGTTTTAATAGCACTTGATCAGAGAATGGGAATTAATAAAAAGGATATATTTAATGAAAAGGAAAAAGAGATTTATTCCTTGTTTTCAGATTTTAGAACTATGGAATTAATATCTTCAGAAATATCCAAGGTAGCCAAAAAAGTTTTAATTAAAGTAAGTAAAGAGATTCAAAAAATAAATGATGAAACAGTTTTAGAGCAAAATAGCAAAATTGGATATGAGATAGAAAATGAAAAAAATGAGGAGGAATTGGAACATGCTGAAAAAGATGATAAACGGGAAAGAATATCTGATAAAGAACGGAATATATACTCCAGTAGTGAAGGAAACGTCTTACGAACAGGCGGGAGGGAATTACAAAATGATACTGATGGACAAGAAGTTTCAAGTGCTAATTCCGAATTTAGAAGAAGAGAAAATAGACTTGAGCAAACTCAATTCTTGGGGACGAGCGAGAATGAAATATCTGGAACAAGAGAAAGCGGAATTTTTGAAAAATCTTCTAATGAAAGGCGAAGTTATGAAGCATCTATTTTCAATTCAGACAGAAGTGGAGAAATTTTGGGAGATAGAAAAACCCAAAATGATGAAAATTATGGGATTAACCGAAGAATTAAAAGAAAAAGATCAAATGGAATGGGTAAGGCTTATGAACAACCTACTCTCTTCTCTCAGGGAAATAACTTACAATCAGATAATTTACAAATAGAAAATGATAATATAATTACTCAAAAGAATATTGATGATGTATTAAAATCGTATAGTAGAGCGGAAAATATTTATAATTTTTTCCAAGACAACAGTTCAAAGGAAGATAGAATAAAATATTTGAAACAAGAATACGGAATAGGTGGATTTTCAATATCTGATCGTGGAGATTTTATTGATGATGCATTCTATACTTCTCAAAATATGAAGTTATATAAAAATCATTTTAGTAATAATGAAGTTAAGATAGTTCTGTCTTGGGATAAGATAGAAAAAAGGATACAGGAACTTATAGATGAAAATCAATATTTTATTCCTGAAAAGGAAAAAGAAAATATTATAGAAAATGATGAAATAAAATATCCTTATATAAATGAAGAAAACAGTAAAGATAATATTTTTAAAAATTTTAAGATTACTGAAGAAATCCAATCTGAAAAACTATTGCCATCAGAGCGTCTAAACAATAATATTGAAGCTATAAAAGTTTTAAAAAATTTAAGTGAAAGAGAAGCTACAAATGATGAAAAGACAACACTTTCTAAATATGTTGGATGGGGAGGACTGGCTGATGTATTTGATGAAAACAAAGGTGGGCAATGGGAAGAAGCAAGAAATTTTCTAAAAGAAAATTTAACTCAGGAAGAATATGATAATGCTAAGGCAAGTACATTGACAGCCTTTTATACTCCTAAAATAGTAATTGATTCCATTTATAAAGGAATACAGCAACTTGGATTTGAAGATGGAAATATTTTAGAGCCAAGTTGTGGTGTGGGAAACTTTATAGGTAATTTGCCTGATGAATTAGAAAACTCCAAGATATATGGTGTGGAACTAGACAGTATCAGCGGAAATATTGCTAAAAAACTTTATCCTGAAAGTAATATTCAAGTAAAAGGATTTGAAAAAACAGAATTTTCCAACAATTCATTTGATGTTGTAATAGGAAATGTTCCGTTTGGAGATTTTAAGGTAATGGACAGAGAATATGAAAAGCAGAACTTTATGATACACGACTACTTTATTGCAAAATCATTAGATAAGGTAAAAAAAGGCGGAATTATGGCTTTCATAACTTCTTCTGGGACATTTGATAAAAAGGATGACAGTGTGAGAAG
Source organism: uncultured Leptotrichia sp. (assembly GCA_963524305.1). Classification (GTDB taxonomy): domain Bacteria; phylum Fusobacteriota; class Fusobacteriia; order Fusobacteriales; family Leptotrichiaceae; genus JABCPH02. The sequence goes on from CAURGH010000004.1 coordinate 74,149, forward strand.
ATACATTGGAGAAAGAGCGGAATTATTAGGAGCAATAAGGCTTCCAAATGATACATTTAAAGGCGTTGCTGGAACTGAAGTGACATCGGATATTATATTTTTAAAGAAAAGGGAAAATATAAATAAAGATGAGCAGGACTGGTATACGGTTAAATCTGATTCTGAAGGATTTGTATATAATCAGTATTTTGTGGATAATCCTGATATGGTTTTAGGAAAAATGGAGGAAGTTAGTGGACGTTTTGGGAAGACATTAACTTGTATGCCAAAAGAAAATAGTAATTTAAAGGATGAATTAGAACAAGCAGTTGGGAATATAGAAGGAAGTTATGAAAAAATTCTCACTGAAGAAAAAGAAACTGTAATTGCAGTTGAAAATGAAAATTATGAAGTAAGAAATTTTTCATTTTTTAAAAAAGATAATGAGATTTACTTTAAAGAAAATAGCGAAATGATATTACAAGACTTATCAGATAGAGACAAGGATAAAATATCAAAATACATAGAACTGACATCTTCACTAAGAAAAGTTATTCAAATTCAAAAAGACGGGGAAACAGATGATAGACTAAAAATCGAACAGGAAAAACTAAATAGAATATATGATGGATTTATTAATAAGTATGGACACTTAAATTCAAGAGCAAATTCAAGATTATTTAATGAAGATTCCAATTATTCCTTGTTATCTTCAATAGAAATATTCGATGAACGTGGAAACTTTAAGAAAAAAGGGGATATTTTTTCCAAAAGAACTATAAAGCAATCAAAAGTTATAGATAGAGTAGACACTCCACAAGAAGCATTAATCCTTTCAATTTCTCAAAAGGCAAAAGTGGATTTTGAATATATGACAAATCTTACTGGTATGAAAAAAGATGAGTTAATTAACAGTTTAAAAGGGGAAATATTTCTTGATATAAATCAAGATTTTCCACGGGAATTTCAATATGTGACACAGGATGAATATTTAAGTGGAAATATAAGAGAAAAAATAGAATATATTGACAAATTTAATTCTCTTTCTGATGAAGAAAAAAATGGAATAAGCCCTGAAATACTAAATTTTCAAAAAGAAAAATTGCAGGAAGTAATGCCTAAGCCACTTGAAGCAAGCGAAATAAATGTCAGAATTGGAGCAACTTGGGTTCCTAAAAAATATATAAAGGATTTTATTGTTGAAACATTAAAGACGCCAGCATATAAAAGTTCATACATTAAAGTTCATTATTCTGAATATACTTCTGAATGGAGAGTAGAAAATAAGAATATGGACAATGATAACCCCCTTGCTGTTATGACTTTTGGAACTGAAAGGGTAAATGCATACAAGCTTATAGAAGATTCTCTAAACTTGAGGGATACGAAAATTTTTGATTATGAAACAGATTCGGAAGGTAAAAAAATAGCAATTTTAAATAAGAAGGAAACTATGCTTGCAGGACAAAAACAGGATATTATTAAACAGGCTTTTAAAGACTGGATTTTTAAGGATTTGGAAAGAAGGAATGAATTAACGAAGATATATAACGAAAAATTTAATTCAATTCGGCTAAGGGAATATGATGGAAGCCATCTTACCTTTAATGGCATAAATCCTGAAATAAAATTAAGGTCACATCAATTAAATGCAGTTGCAAGAACACTGTATGGTGGAAATACACTGCTTGCACACGTTGTGGGAGCAGGAAAAACTTTTGAAATGGTTGCCTCCGCTATGGAGTCAAAAAGACTTGGACTTGCAACAAAATCAATGTTTGTAGTCCCTAATCATTTAACGGAACAGCTGGGAAGGGAATTTCTGGAACTTTATCAAGGAGCAAATATTTTAGTGGCGACTAAAAAGGACTTTGAACCCAAAAACAGAAAAAGATTTATTGGAAGAATTGCAACTGGAGAATACGACGCTGTAATAATAGGACATTCACAATTTGAGAAAATACCAATGAGCAAGGATTACCAGCAAAAACATATACAAAATGAAATTGATGAAATTATAGAAAATATCCAAAAATTAAAGCAGGAAAATAATCAGAATTTCACTGTAAAGCAACTTGAAGGGACAAAAAAGAAACTGGAAGTAAGGCTAAAAAAATTAAATGATGATTTTAAAAAGGATAATGTCGTTACATTTGAAGAATTAGGAGTTGATAAGCTGTATGTAGATGAGGCACATTCATTTAAAAACTTATTTTTATACACTAAAATGCGAAATGTAGCTGGAATAGGACAAACTGAAGCATTAAAATCGTCGGATATGTTTATGAAATGTAGATATATGGATGAGATAACAAATGGAAAAGGAGTTGTATTTGCGACAGGTACACCAGTTTCCAACACTATGTCGGAACTTTATACAATGCAAAGATATTTACAATATGATGAACTCAAAAAACAAGGACATCAAAATTTTGATTCTTGGGCAAGCACATTTGGGGAAACAGTTACAGCTATCGAATTATCTCCTGAAGGAAACGGCTACAGAACTAAAACAAGATTTGCAAAATTCTATAATCTTCCTGAACTTATGAACAATGTTAAACAGTTTGCAGACATACAAACTGCCGATATGCTAAATTTACCGACACCCGAAGTAGAATATAAAAAAGTATTGACTAAACCGACAGAGGAACAGAAATTAATATTAGAAAGTCTTTCAGAAAGAGCAGAAGAAGTAAGAAATAGAAATGTAGAGCCAACAGAAGACAATATGTTAAAAATTACAAATGATGGTAAAAAACTTGCACTAGATCAGAGGCTTGTAAATGAAATGCTTCCTGATGATGAAAACAGCAAAGTAAATGCCTGCGTAGAAAATATCTACAATATATGGAAAGAAAGCGTTGAAAAAAAATCTGCACAGCTTGTATTTTCTGATATGTCTACTCCCAAAAATGATGGGAGTTTCAATATTTATGAAGATTTAAAGGAAAAGTTAATTCATAAAGGTATTCCTGAAGAAGAAATAGCATTTATTCATAATGCAAATTCTGAAAAACAGAAGGATGAACTTTTTGCAAAAGTAAGAACAGGAGATGTAAGAATATTGCTAGGTTCAACACAAAAAATGGGAGCAGGAACAAATGTACAGACAAAATTAATCGCACTTCATGACTTAGATGTGCCGTGGCGTCCTTCGGATTTGGAGCAACGTGCAGGAAGGATAGTTAGACAAGGGAATGAAAATAAGAAAGTGGAGATTTATAGATATGTTACCGAGAATACATTTGATGCTTACTTATGGCAAACTATTGAGAATAAACAAAAGTTTATAAGCCAAATTATGACTTCTAAGACTCCGGTCAGAGTAGCAGAAGACGTTGATGAAAGTTCCTTAAACTATGCTGAAATAAAGGCACTTGCAACAGGAAATCCTTTAATTAAGGAAAAAATGGATTTGGATATGGAAGTAAACAAGTTAAGAATGCTTGAAGCCAATTACAAGTCAAACTTATATCGTCTTGAGGATAAAATAACAAAGGAATATCCTACAAAAATTAGTAAAATGGAAAAATATATTGAAAATATGAAAGAAGATATTTCTAAAATAGAGCCAAAATCAGATAATGAGGATAAATTTACCTTTATTGAAATTAATGGAACAAAAATTTATGATAAAAAAGAAGCTGGAGAAGGACTTTTAAAGGCTATAAAAGGTACTGGAATATCTGATGAGCCTCAAATTATTGGGAATTATAGAGGATTTAAACTGCTTTCAAATTTTGACTTCTATGAAAAAAAATATAAATGTGTACTGGAAAACAAAGAAAAATATTATACTGATTTTGGGAAAGATTCAATTGGGAATATAACGAGAATGGATAATTTGTTAGATAAAATTCCTGAAAAACTGGAAAAAGAAAAGGCAAGGCTTGAAAATTACAGGGAAGAATTTTCCAATGCGAAAGAAGAAGTTAATAAGCCTTTTGAAAAAGCAGATTTATTATTAGAAAAAATTGAAAGATTAAGTGAGGTTAATAAACTGATAGAGGAAGGAATGAAAGAGAAGGAAGAGATTAAAGGAAAAGAGAATATTCAGGATTTGGATAATGATGATTTTGAGAGATAATATAAAAAAATATTTATAGAGATTAAAAATATTTGAGTTTGTATTTTTAGATTTAATTTATATTTAAGAACAGTAATTTATTTAGATTGAATAGAATTTATTATATATTCTATTTAAAGAGGGATAAGTGATACTAATGAATTATAGGTAGTTGTAATAACTAAATATAAGAAAAATCGTTAAAATATGGAAGTGAAAAATCTCACTTCCTTTTGTATTATTCAGAATATGTATTACACTTTTAGAGTGTTGTTTTTTTAAATAAAATATGATATAATATCAAAAAAGGAAGTGATTTGATATGTTTAATTTAGAGTATTTTGCTAATGATAATTACAAGGTTTTAAAATTCCTATATGATAATCAAATACAAGTTAAAGATGAATATTATATAGTTCTATCACAGCAAGAAATAGCTGATATGGTAAAATTTTCAAAACTTAAAACTAATGGAATAATGCAAGAATTAAGAGAAAAAGGTTTTATTGCTAATTATGAAAATAAAAGAAGGAAATATATTATAACTGATATTGGATATAAAGTAATTGAATTAATGCAGAAAAACAGATAGAAAATAAAAATATAATAATGATTGATAAAGGAGAAAAATGTCGAAAAATAAAAAGTTGAATAATGCTATAAAAAATAAAAATGATGAATTTTATACACAATTAAAAGATATTGAAAAAGAATTAGAAAACTATAAAAACTATTTTAAGAATAAAACGATTTATTGTAACTGTGATAACCCAAAATTTAGTAATTTTTTTAAATACTTTTTTGATAATTTCGAAAATTTGCAATTAAAAGAGTTAATTGTAAGTTATAAGGAAAAAGAACAAGGCTTTTATCTAATTTATAATAAATCTAACAAGAAATTAAAATTAAAAAAATTAAAAGAAAATGGAGATTTTAGAAGTGATGAGTGTATTAATTTATTAAAAAAATCAGATATAGTTGTTACTAATCCTCCATTTTCATTATTTAAAGATTTCATTAGTTTATTATTAAAAGAAAAAAAATTTTTTATTATAATTGGAAATTCTAATGCACTTAGTTTTAAAAAAATTTTAGAAAATATTATGACAAATAAAATACGATTAGGAATTAATTGTGTTCGTTGGTTTTTTTTACCTAATGGAAATTTATGTGAAGGTGCAAGAAGTTTTTGGTACACTAATTTAGATTTAAAACAAAATTATCAAAGATTAGATGTATCTAAATCATATTCTACAACTGAATATTTTGAATATGATAATTATAAAGCTATTGAAGTAAGTAGAACTAAAGATATTCCATATAATTTTGAAGGAATAATGGGAGTTCCAATTACTTTTTTATCAAAATATAATCCAGAGCAATTTAAAATTATTGGTGCAGATTATCAAGTAAAAGATGGGGAATTAGCTTATATTGCTAATAAAAAATGGAAAGGAAAATTAGATAGAGCATATCTTAATGGAAAAAGATTATATTCAAGAATTTTTATAAAAAATATATTAAAAGAAGGAGTAAATAATGCCATATAAATATGAAATAATTGATTGTCAAAATCCTGTTAATAATTCTAATATTAAAAGAACTTATAAAGTAATAAAATTTACTTTTGATAATAAAAATCCTAATGCTACTTTTTATTATGATAAAGCATTGAAATTAGCACAAAAAGTCAATCCACATAAAGCAAATGATAGCATCAATGAAAGAGATAAAGATAGATTAATTTTAGATACTTTAGGAGGTGTTTTATCTGAATATGGGTGGTATTTTTATATTAAAGGAATATTTGGAGATATTGTTTCTTTTACTCCATTTCAATCTGCCTCTAATCAAATAGATTTATTGTTAAATAATGGTAAAAAAATCGAGGTTCGTTCATCTTTTCCAAGAAACGGTGTAAAGTTTGCATTATGTAATGAGCGATATAATTTTAAAAATATTTGTAAATATGATAATTTATACAAACCAAGTGAAGTAGATAAAGATTTTTTTGCTTGTGTTTTATTTGAAACTCCAAAATTAGAGATGTTAAAGTCTGAAAATATTATTTTTTATTTAATTGGAGGCTCTACTCGTGAAATGATGGAAGATGAAAACATTTCATTCAAAAGTGATTTAGTTGCTGAAGATGATTTAACACAAGAAAAAACTACTTACAAAGTAATAAAATTATCTAATGCTTTAGATATTGAAGATTTTGAAAAATATATGATAAATATGGGATATAAATATATTTGATTTCTAACGAAAAGAAGATACTTAAAAATATCTTCTTTTTTACTCATCATTATTTCGTAAAAATCTATGTTTTTCTAATAATTGGTAAATTTTAATATCTATATCAGATTGTTTCAATAATAAAGTAACGATACTCCATATAGCAAGTTTTCTAAATCTTTTAATATTATATTCTTTGCATAAGTTATATAACTTGTATCTAGGAATATCAAGTAAATATTCTCTTTTATTAAATGTTACAACTCCATCTTCTTCATTGAATTTAAAATATTTATTTTTAGTTATTTCTCTCACTTTTTTAGTCTCTTCTATTAATATATTCATATATTTTCCACTAGGTTTTGGTAAATCAAGTTCCTTAGTTTTAATATCATTTATAGTGTAATTTTCCTTTGTATGTTATTTTATCTATTAAATCATTATTATATAGTTTTAACATTAATTTTTCTCTATCTTCAACAGTCTTACAGTCATCATATCCGTTCTTTAATAATATATCTCTATAGTTAGAGGGTTTTATATAATGTGGAATATTAAATATCTCACAATATTTCTCATATACTAAATTGCTATCACTACATATATATGATGGATTATCAAAATAATCAGAAAATAAATCAATAAACATTTCATTAGTCAATTTTCCTAAACCTGTTACTTTACATACAGAATAACCACTACTGTCAATAGCAGTTGTAACAGTTGCAAATTCTGTTCCCATAATTCCATATTTTGATGATACTTTTCCATATCTAGCAGTTCTTTTTTCTCCATTTATATAACTTACTAATTCTCTACTACCTTTTTGACTTTCTCTTATAAAAGTTTCATCTACTTGTATAACACCATTTAATTTAGGCATAGGTAAAGTAGCAATAGAATGAATTAATTTCATTCTCCATAACCAAACTATTTTTTCATTAATATTAGTACAACCATAATCATTTTCTAAGATATTAACCATTTTCTTTATAGAAAAATTATTAATAGTCATCTCTAACACTTTAATCCATATATCCCAATGCCATCTAGTTTTTTCAAGAACAGTATTAGTAAAGATAGTAAATTTAGTTCCACATTCTTTACATTTATATTCTTGAATACCATTCTTTCTTTTGCCATTTTTAACTTTCAAAGATGAATTACATTTAGGACAAGTACAATTAACACCTAATTTATTTAATCTTGATTGTAAACTCATAGTAACCATAGTTTCCATTTGAGTATCAAAATTAACGTTATTTTTATTAGAATATTGTTCAACAATATTTTTAAAATCATTAAAAGATAAAGCATTTAAAAAATCAGTTATTTCATTTATATTTTGAGTATTTAATAACATAATTAACACCTATTTTTAAACTTTATAAGTATATATTAATACACCTTAATTATATCATGAATATGTTTTTTCTCAACTATAATTTTAATAATTTTACTGATAATTTCTATTTTAGCTTTATATATCAATCTAAAATTTTATCCCTAGATTATTGGAATATATAATAGAATTTAATTTTTCTTGACAAGAATATAAAAAATAAGTATAATTAACGAAAGATGTGTTTGTATTTATAAAAAATATGGATGAAAGGAATTAGGAGAGATGACAACTAAAAATTTTATTAATCAGACAAATAGAACGATCCTATTTGAAGAAGTTAATCCAGAAAAAATGGATTTAATAACTTTGATTGATGATGCACGAGAGATGGATTCACTTGATGATGAAAGAATACTTGAAATTAATAAGCATTTGTTAGTAAGCAGTTTTGATGAATTTTTAGCAAAGTTTGAGCCAAAAGTTTACAGTTATTATAATGCGGAAACTCAAAGTATAAAGTATATTTTGAAAAAGCCTGAAGGAATACCAGAAGAACTAATAACTGAAATCAAAATTGATAATGGCAATACATTTTTCAAAATGTTAAATACTCTTATCGAAGCTAGAAAATCACAAGGAAATAGAAATGTAGATTTTAAATTTGAAAATATTTTAGAGTTAATATCTCCAAAAAAAGTAATTGAAGATATAAAACAGACAAGAAAAGAAATTGCATATGTATATAATAAATACGAGGAACTTGATGATGAAAATCCTAAAAAATTGGAATTAGGAGATAAACTTAATGAAAAGTTTGAAGAGGCTTCAAAAAATTATAGTAATGTTTTAGGAATGCTTCCGCTAGCTATTGAAGATATAAAAACAAGACTTCTTATTGGACATGATGAAAATAATGCAAAATCTGAAAAGATTAAATTGGGAATGCTTCAAGTTGGAGATAAGGGAGAACTTGAAGTTATAGAATACAAACAGGAAGAATCGAGAGCATTGACTTTAATAGAGGAAAAACATACAACAGAATTGGTTGAAGCATTTAGGGATGATTATGAAAGTATTTCAGAAGAACCAAGCCAATATATAAGTGATTTAGTTGTAAGAACATTTGTTCCTTTAGCAAAAAGTATTGTAGAAATTGATCCTATACAGGAAGTTGAAAATTATAATAATTATTTAGCTTTTTATAAATCAGCTCAAGAAGATTTTGTAAAAATTGCAAAACCATTGATAGAAAAATTGTTAGGTATAAAAATGTTCTTTGAACAGTATGATACTAAAGTATCGTTAATGAAACCAACATTATTAATAACAAATATAAAGCCTGAAATGATTGTTAAAGCTGGAAACAAAGAAAGATTGCAGGCATTCTTAAATACAGTCAATGCGAAAAATGATTTTGATAATACAATCTGGTTTGGAATATATCCAAATGTGGATTTAGATGTGGAAAAAGGTAAAAAGAAAGTAAGAGAAAGATTTAAAGGAACTAAGGCTGAAGAGAAAGTTGAAAAGAATACAATAGAAACTTTAACAAACCTGATGACAGTTTTAGGTAAATATAAAATACAAGTATTTTTTAATTTTGAAGGAACTTATGAAACATCATTTGATAATTTGGCAACTATGGGTGTTGATAAATACATAGAAAAAACTAAAACTCTTGAGGATCAACCTTATTCAGAATATCTAATACCTTCGATTCCCAATTTTACAATAATACCAAAAGACAAATCTGGTGTAGTGCTAGACTTTAAAATGAAGTATCAAGAAGAAGTTGGTGCTGAATTATCAAAAGACAAGGAAGATTTGTTGAAATTTTGGATAGAGGGAGTATATGTTGATTCTTCTTATGTCGCAGCAGGAATAACAGCAGCCAGCCAATGTCCTAATTTCTTAAAAGATAGATTTAAAAATGTATCACCAGTATATCCAGGAGTGAGATTTGATATAGAAGCTGAAGATAATTCATATAAAGCAAGAACTACTATGTCAAAAGAAATTTCAGGATTTACAAATTCAATAAAAGATAGAATTAACCAATTTAATTACGGATTTATATTCTCATCTGATTCTGCACATTTACAAAAGGAAAAGATAAAAAATATTGTTGTTTATAAGGCAAGAACAATGGCAAGAAATTCAGAAGGAACTTATGAATCATTATATAAAACTTTAACAACAACATTTATTGAAAGAACTTTAAGATTTGTTACAACTGACTTTAAAGAAGATAAATTAAATATGTTCTTTAGTACAAATCCAGAAAGTCAAAAATCAATATGGACAAAAGATTTGAAATTTGTAAATGGAATAATGCAAAAAGGTGATGATATCACACATACAATTGATGAAGAAAATGGAATATGTCAGCTTAATATAACATTTGCAGGAAATGTGAAGAATTTACAAGTTGAGATTAATAAAAATTAATTATGTTTAGTAACAAAAAATTATAGATAGAGGAGGACTCCTATGGGATTTAGATTGAATGTAAAAGGACAAGGAGAAGAAATTTTATTAGAAAAGGAAAGCATCTTGGATGTTAAATTTCTTTCAGAATCACCTGATGATTCAAACGCAAGAGCAACTGATTTGGGAATTATCATTGAAATTAAAGGGAAAATTTTGGCAGCTACAAATGGAGATGCTGAAGATGACACAAGAAAGGTTGCTCAATGGTCGTTAGTACCTGCTGAATCAAGCGATGCATACAGAACTGTATCATTAGAGGTAATATCCGCAGGACAAATGGTAAGAAAAATTGATATGACAAATGCGTTTGTTGTTGATTACGAAGAGGCCTATGGAAATCAGGCAGGGACTGGAACATTCTCATTGAAAATCAAACAGAAAAAAGAGAAAGTTAAGGAAGTTGCAATTGAAGGTGGATATGCTGCTCAGGAAGCATAATGTAACACAAGGAGGTAGACAATCCCGTCTATCTCCTTTTATTTTTATAGGAGGAAATTACAAAAATAATGTTTATAAATAAATATCCAGTTTTTAAAAAAGGAAATGTGCTGGAAAAGGAAGATTTAGATTTATTAAGGGATAACCCGCTTGAAGTGTTGAGCTTGATGTATTCTGACAAAAGTAATGGAATAATAAAAGGGTTCGACTTGATACCCAATTATAGCAAGAGAATAGTGACAATTACAAAAGGAATGGCAAAATGTAATGGAGAACTTTTTTGGATGAAGGAAGATTATATATTTGATATGCCAAAACAAGAGGAACGATATGTATTAAAACTTAAATTAGTGTCAGATATAGAAGAAAGAAAATATTATGTAAGGGAAGGGCGTTTTGTGCTGGAGCTTGGTGAAAATGTTAATGAAGATGAAATTGAGATAACAAGGTTTATTACAAGAGAAGGTGCTGAATTGAGAAATGATTATCAAAATTTCAGAGATTTGAGAAGAGATTTTAACTTGATGGAAATTATAAATACAAAATATTCTTCGACACATAAATGGGGAACTTTTCATCCATATATATTGAAATTATGGGGGAAGGAAGTTTCTAAAAAAGAAAATCTTGATATATTTGATATAAATTTCTATGTAACTTGTCTACAGCAGGATGTTATAGAACGAGATGTTATAACTTCATATATAAATGCAAAACTTAATTTGACAGATGAAAATTATACAAATGAACAAATGTTTAGACATTTATTAAAAATATTGGATAATTTAGGAACAGAAAGAAAAAAAGTTGAGAAAAAAAGAATAATACCTAGAAAAATAATAGTAGAATAAATAATAAAATTTAAATAAAGAAATAAACAGGAGGAAAAATTATGAAATTTAGAGTGAGTATAGCTGGAGGAAATAATAATACTTCAAATAATCCGTTCGGAGGTTTAGGTAACGTTTCAGTTCCAAGTGTTGCAATGAACTTTGTATCAAATGGAGAAAATAAAAATCCAATTTCAAATGCAATGGGAGGACTGACACAGCAAGGCGGAGTAATTCTTTCAAGTGATGAAATACTGGAAGTATCTTACAGTACAAACCCAATATATGGTGGCGAAACAATGAGTGCTTCACAAAGTCAAGTAGTATTAATGATTGTAGGAAGATTACTTCCTCCACTTTCAGAAGAAAATATTCCCGAAGATGAAGGTGAAGGTATAGTTAGCGGAATAATGGGAACACTTGGTATGGGAACGTTATTTAACCAGTATAAAAGTGTAAAACACTTATTTGACAAAGATAATGAAGCAGGAGAAGAACTTCCAGAAGCTTCATTAAGCAGTAATCTCTTATCATCGAGCGGAATTACCGAACCAGTCGCTAAAAAAGCAAAAGAAAGCAGTAAAAACAAACTTGTTTCTCAAGTATTGGGAGTAAGTTCAGCACTTCCAATGACAAATTCATTTACAAATGGAATAGGAAACAGCCTGAAAGGAATGTTTGGAGGGCTTGAAAATTTTGGAGAAAGCAATTTATATGATCAAAATAAGCGAAATGTGAAAGAGTTATCAGAATGGGCAATGAAATATGATGAGAAAAGCTCAACGAGGGATATATTAGTACAAACAGATTTAGGAAATGAAACAACCTTTGAATTGTATTTTCCTAAAATGTATGTAGAAAGTTTTCAACAGAATTTCAATACTAATACTGGAGAAGGATATTTTACATTAATATTGAAACAAACAGCATTTAATGAAAAAGAAAATGTAATAAAATAATAAAAATTATATATTATTTTAAGTAAATGTTACAGATAATTTCAAAAATAGCAATAAAAACTTAAAAAATAATATTTTCATTTAAAATATTAGATTTTGTTACAAAAAATATAGCAATTGAAACAATATTGTTAAGGGTTTCAGATTTTTTAAACTATATAGGGAGATTAGAGCAGATGAGAATAGGAATAAATTTATTTAAGTTATTTAATTGTATATTTTTCATATTTATGATTGTATTATTAAAATTAAATAACTATAATAGTGTGTATTTTATAACATTATTTTTTTGTATTTTGAATTCATTAATAAGTAATAATCAAAAAATAACTATTTCTTTAGAATTATTTTTTATTCAAATTATTTCAAATTTTCAATTAGAGAAAATAAATTTTGCTTATGCTATGGATAAAATTGGAAATAGTTTGCTAAATAATATTTTATTTGGGTTAGTTATAAATATATTTATAACAATATTTTGCTTTATTTTTATGATAATTAAAAATAAAAATAAATTCTTAAAAATATATTTTTTAATCAGTGTATTTTTACAATTAGTAGTAATTTTATTAATTGTATATATTTATATCTTTCCAATAAAAATTGATATAGTTAATATATTTTTAAATGCATTCTTTGTTTTTTCATATATTTTTGTTTATTTTATGATTGATATAATATTTTTATGTGTTTTCTTTTTATTAATAGGAAAAAAATATACGATTAGTAAGTATTCATTAGTATTATTTTGCATTTTTTCAATAGTGTTAAGATGTAATTTGTTGTATTTTTAAAAAATAAATTTAGGAGAATAAAATTATGGATTTTGAAAAAGAACTAAAAAAATTATTTAATAATAAGAATTTGAAAAACTTTTTTAACAATGATTATCTTAAAGAATTAGAAAAAACGATTAATAACAAAAAGTTTGAAAAAGACTTGTTAAATATTTTAAATTCGTTAAAGAAAGCAACAAAAATAGACTTTAAAAAAATGAAAGGAGATATGAAACATAATTCGCAATTAAAAGTAAAAAATACAGCTTTGAAAGTTTTAGCTTCTGAAGACACCAAAACTTCTCTTTTGAAATTTAAAATTTTTTTAATTTTATTATCAGGATTGAATTATGCTTTTCAAGGCGCAGCAATTAGATGTATGTTATATTATTTAAATAAAAAAAAGAGAAAAAAATACGAAGAAGACAAAGTGTTTATTGTTAATAGTAAGTATGGTTTAAATGAAACAATAATTAGAGAAAAAATTGGATTAAAATATCCGAATAAAAAAAATAACGATATGTATATATTATATGGGTATGATTTTTTAAATAGAGGGAGTGAAACAATATTAGCTAAAGAAAAAATAATACGATTTTTACAAAGACATCTTGATTGGTCTTTAAAAAATAATAATAAGATATTAAATGGTAGAAGATTGAAAAAAGTAGAATTATCAGAAATGAAAACTTTTAAGCAATATGAACATATTTATAAAAATCATGTTGGGAATGGAATTTTTGGTAAAGATTTTTATTTCGCATTAGGAGATAACAATTATTTATGTGGTATTGTTAATCATGTAGATGAAAAAAAAAGAAAATTCAATATAACATTTATGATTTTTGGAGAATATAATTGGGATAGAAACTATACTTATTTTATAAAAATAGCTCCACTTCCTGATTATGATATTGTCATTGAAACGGATGCTTTTTTTAAATATGAAAAAGAAGGTGAAGCAGCTCCTTTTATAAGCGTTTTAGTTAAAAGTATGAAAAATTTAGATATACCGAACTTTCCAGATATAAAATAATTGAATAACCATTGTATATTTTAATATTTGAAATTTGCTTAGTGAGATAAAATTAGACTACAAGAAAAAAAGACTAACTATATTAATTAAAAATTTAAATGAAATTCCAGAAAGATTATCGAGGCAATCAAAATGAAAAAAATTATGATTTTAATTTTAATAATTTTAATAATAACTTATTTATATAAAATTTTTAATAACATTTTAAATCCCGAAATGTATATTTATCGTTCTCCAAATTACAATTTAAATATAGTTGCAAAAGGTTATGTAGAAGATAGTATTTATATAAATGAAAATTCTTTTGAGTTTTTTGTATATAAACCAACTACAGAAAAATTATCTATAAATGAAATTCCAGTTTACAAAATAGTTTGTGGAAAGCTTGAAATGGTTGGAGTGGATGAGAATAAGGGATATTTTTATGGGAAATTAAATTATAAAAAGTTTGGTGGATTGGAGTTGTATAATAAAAATATAGCTGATAGTGAAAAAGAAATTGTAAGAAATAAATATTGTTCAGGATATTTTATGATTAATATGAATACAGGTGGCTATATTAATAATTTAGATAAGAAGACTCTGGAAAAAAAATTAAGACAAAATAATGTAAATTTTGAATTACTTTCTTTTAAAGAATTTATGAAAAAGAATGGAAAATTTGAAAAATGTTATGATTTATTAAGTTGCAAAATATCAAGATGGCTTATAAAAGGATATGAATACAAGTATAAATTAACAATAGAATAGTTAAAGGAGAATTTTTATTATGATAGATTATTATAAAATACTAGGTGTTTCAGAAGATGCTGATGCAAAAGAGATAAAGACAAAATACAGAAAATTAGCCATGAAATATCAATCCTGATGATAAGAAAAAATAATAAAAAACTCATTGACAATACGGGGTATAGTTGTTTAATAATTGTGAAATAGAGATTTACAAATTTTTGGCAATTAATGAATCAATGTATAAAGGAGATTATGCTATGAATAAATTTTTTAAATTAATATTGTTATCTATTTTTATAATTGCTAGTCTATTTTATAAAAATCATTCAAAAAAAGTAAAAATAAATGTGTCTGATTGTCCAAATAATCGCTATATGGCAAACAGAAAAGAGTATTATGAAAAAAATTATAAAATTTTTAAAGAAAGGAAAATAAAACTTTATATAGATGATGAAAATGGAAAGATGCGAGAAATTACTAATCAAGATGAGTTTTTTACTTCATTAAGAGAAGCCAAAGATTATGCTTATGAAATAGTTGGGAAAAAATGGTTTTATACAAAAAGAAAGTTATTTGGGATAGCATTTGGAATTGATAAGGAAGCAAAAATAAAATATATTTTAGTACCAGAAGAAGAAAAGAAAAATATATTAAAAAATATAGACAAATATCCTGAAAAGAATATAGAAAATAGATGTGTATTAGTAGAAGTGTTAAAAGGTAATTATTAAGAATATTAGAACTAAAATTAACTTTGGATTTTAAATTAAAAAGTAAAAATGAAATATTAAAACTGAAAAGGGAGAATATATGACAGATTATTATAAAATACTAGGTGTTTCAGAAGATGCTGATGCAGCAGTAAAAGCAAACTTGTTTCTCAAGTATTAGGAGTAAGCTCAGCACTTCCAATGACAAATTCATTTACAAATGGAATAGGAAACAGTCTGAAAGGAATGTTTGGAGGACTTGGAAATTTCGGAGAAAGCAATTTATATGATCAAAATAAGCAGAATGTGAAAGAGCTATCATTGTGGGCGATGACTTACGGAGATGAAAAATCAACTAGGGATGTAATGGTACAGACAGATTTAGGGGGAGGAAAGACATTTGAGCTTTATTTTCCTAAAATGTATGTGGATAGTTTTAATCAAAGTTTTAGTGTTAGAGGTGGAGAAGGGTATTTTGTTTTAAATTTAAAACAAACAGGATTTAATGAGGATGGAATAAATTTAAAATAGGGTGAGAATATGAAAAAAAACATATACAATACATTGTATATAATTACGTTAATTAGAAATATACAATTGCTTTTTAATAGTTATTCAAATACTTTAACAGGATTTTGGTTACTAATAAATTTAATTTTATCTTTTATATTTTTTACTAAAATTTTTACTAGAAAAGAAAAATTCAATGAATATTTTGTAGTTTTTATATTTGGATTTACATGTTTGTTAATAAATTATTCAAGTTTTAGGGATTGGAATAAAAAATTTAATACATATATTTTAATTATTTTGATAATATTAACTTTATTCGAATTTATAATTATCGTAAAACCTTTTATAAAAATAAAAGATTTTAGAAAAATATTTTTATTAATATTAAGTTTTTTTTGTGGAAAATTTTTTTTATATTTTTTAACAAATTTTTATATGGAACCAAGAAAAATTGTATATAGCACAGATATTATTTATACAAAGAATAATAAGGAGTTAAGAAAAATAATAGAAAAAATGCCAATGGTTAATGAAGTAGAAATAATTGAAAAAGATGCAATAAATCCTTATAGTTCTTATTATGAAAATGAAGGGAGTCTAAAAGATTTAGATGAAATTATTAATGTTCAAATTAAAAATTCTATTGATAATGAAAGTATGGATTTATTAGCAAATAGAATAAAAGAATTTGTAAAATTACAAAGTAAAGAAAAAAAATTTGTAAAAATATATTTTACAAGTAAAAATGGTTATTATGAAGCATTAAAAATATATGATTTAAAAAATAACGAATTAAAACAAATTTATGTAAGTAAAAATTTACAAGTATCAGAAAGTCTTGGTTTTGTTTTGTTAAATATGTATGTAAGAATGTTAAAAGGTAATGAATTTTAATAAATTAAAAAGAGGTAAGAATAATGGGAGTAGATAGAAAAATTAGATATTCAATTAATGGAAGACATTATTTTTTATTAGTGAATTTTAGGAAAAATAGTTTAGGTATTAAAGTTAATAGTTTAGATATGTTGGAGCTTTGTTATTTAGAAGAATTTATGGTTCTTGAAAATATGGCTTATCAATTAACAGCTATACATAAAATAGAGAAAAAACGGAATAACTTAGGCGGAAGAAATTTCTTTAGAGCAATTTACTCTATAGCAATAGAAATATTAGTCCACATGGATTTTTATATAGCAGCAGAAGCTGATTTGAGAACATTTGAAAAATTACCAAAAGTAGCACAAAAGTATCTTGATTTTATAAAAAAAAATGCTTCTAATATTTCAAGACATACTAAGAAAGCAGATATAGGTGTAGATATACTTGCAGATCCAGCAAATATTATTGTAGATATATCTTCTTTTAACAGGGATTCGGAAAAGTCTTTAAATAAATTGTATTATAAAAAAGGAAAAGAAATTTTGACTGATAGAGAAAATTCAGAAAATCCATATTATCACTGCTACTATGGATGTGAAACGATATATAAAATGGTAGGAGGTAAAGAAGAATTTAAAATAAATAAATTGTATTTTCTTAACAAAAAAAGATGAATATACTATAAAAATAAGAAAGAAGTGGAGTTTTTATTATGACAGATTATTATAAAATACTAGGTGTTTCAGAAGATGCTGATGCAAAAGAGATAAAGGCAAAATATAGAAAATTAGCCATGAAATATCATCCAGATAGGAATCCTGATGATAAAAAGGCTGAAGAAATGTTTAAGGCAATCAGCGAGGCGTATGAAATACTTGGAGATGAGAATAAAAGAAAAGAATACAATGAAAAAAGGAAGAATAAGGGAAATGCTGGAAGTCAAAGATTTGGTGAAAAGAAATCAAGCAGGGCAGAGCAGAACAGTGAATCAGCTAAAAGGGGAGCTGAGGCATTTTTCCGTAATTTTTCAGCAAATCCAAATGATATAAAGAATATGTTTGAAAGTGCTTTTGATGTCAATAATATGAGCAGTTCTGATAAGAATAAAATGAGGGAACATAAAAAAAGTATGGAACAAAGTTTTGAAAACTTTTTTAAACCTAAAAAGAATAAATAAGATAATCGTAAATAAAAACTTTAAAATAAAAAATAAAATTTGAATTTAGGTTTGATTTTAGAAAGAAAGGAAATAATAAAATGCTTTGGAGAATAAGAAGTTTTTTAAGTAGAATAAGAAGTAGATTTTTTAATGCATTTTCTGGAAGAGGAAGCCTGTACAGAGTTGAAAGTTTAAGAAAAAAATCTGTATCTTCCAAGAGAGATAGCGAAAAACCAACTTCAATGTCGGTAGACAAAGGGATTAGAAAATATGAAAAAAGACAAATGGCTGCCAGAGGGGAAAGACAGTATAATTTTTTTAATTTAAAAAATATAATAATTTTGATTATACTATTTTTTACTTTTGTGTATATTCATATGGCTGGATATTCTGTGAAAAGTCTGTATATCGCAATTTTTATATTTATAGCATTAACATTGTATCTTCTTATAGTGGAAAGATTTAAGGAAAGAGTGGAAGTGCACAATGAGATAAAGGAAATAAAGCACGAACGAGAAAGAGAGCATCATGTATTTTTGGATAAAGTAAAAGAAATAGAGGAAGTCGAAAAGAATCAAATTGAAAATATAATTTTAAAAAATTCAGATGATTATGATATTAAAGTATGGAAGATTGGAAGAGCATCTTCATTGCTGATAGGGAAAAGAACACCTAGAAACAAGGTGGATATAGACGTGAGTGAAGGAGTATATTCAAATTTGGTAAGCAGGGCTCATGGAATGTTGAACAGAGTAAATGGAGTTTGGTACTATGAAGATTTAGGTTCGCAAAATGGAAGCGGAATAGAAAAGAAAGATGACAGAAGAAAAATAAAATTAAAAAGAAATGTGCCTGTAAAAGTTGAAAGTGGAGATATAATATATTTAGCAACAACAAAAATATTGTTGAAATAATGATTTGTTCAAGGAAGTAGGTTAAAAATGGAGAATAATTTAAATAATCAAAAACCAGTGGAGTTTTTTTCGGCAGAAAGAATAAAAATAGAAATAGATGGACAGCAGATACTTTGGAGAGATATGAAACTGGAAATTGATTCAAGGATAGGGGAACATACGATTGGGAAAATAAAGTATATTGGTTCAGTAAACCAGTTAAGTTTATACGATGCCTTGATAGACAGAAAAGGGGATAAGGAGATAAAAATACTAGGAAGAAGTAATATTGTTGATAATACTGGAAATTCAACAGAAAAAATATTTCTAAATGGAGTAATAAAAGAACTTCAAATAAATGAAACGACAGCAGGAGCTTTGACAGTAGAAATTACAGCAATTTCAAAAAGTGTCCTTTTGGATAGGATACCAAGATACCGTTCATTTCAAGATCCAACATTAACTTATTTAGCGATAGCGGAGGAAATAAATGGAAATTACGGTACAAATGATGGAAAAATTGTAAATGTTGGTGAAGATATGCAGGCAGTACCAAGAATGACAATCCAGTATAATGAAACAGACTGGGAATATTTAAAAAGAATAGCATCGTATACAGGACAGCCATTGATGGCATACTCAGATAAGGTATTTATAGGGTTTTTCAAGAATATGCCAGCACAGACACCGAACTTAAAGTATTCTCAATTTGGGAAAAGAACAAAAGAAGAGAGAACATATTTTAAAATAACAGGGACAGAAGTATATCCAGTAGCGACACCAATAAAATTAAAGACTAGAAACAGAGTATCAGGAGAAGAAGTTGAAAACGATTACTATGTTCTTGAAAATAAAATTTATAACGAAGGAAATACGTTAAAATGTGAATACACACTTGGAAAACAGACAGACTATTTTGTAGATCCGATACCACACGAAAAGATAAGAGGAGCAGTAATAGAGGCAAGAACAATTCACATTGCAAGAACAGATGAAAGCAAGAGTGAGCATGGAAGAACTGATGGAAGTTCGGATAATCTTGAAGGAAGAACTATGGGAATAAAGCCTGTAAATATATATGTTGCTGAGGAGCAGGGAAAAAATAATAACAGAAGTCAGGAAGTGAAGGCAAGCGATATTGCGGTTATGACAGTTGACTTGACAGAAGGGTTGAGAAAACTGGGAGGAGCAGTGCAAAGTGAAGCAGATAAATACGCAGGAAAAAGCTATTTTCCATATGTAACGCCATATAGCCAGACAAATACTGGATTTACGCCTGCACCGGAAGCAAATGATAGAGTGGCGTTGTATTTTCCGAGTGAGAATGAGACACATGCGTTGGTGATGGGAGCGGTAAATAATGATGGGAATGGTAGGTTTACTAATCCTGAGATAAGAAATTATCATGTGGGGAAATCTGATTTTAATATGCAGTTGTCGAAAGATAGTTTGTCAACGAATGCTGCAAATTCAATATCACAAAATGCGAGTAATATTTCGGAAGAAGCTAAAAAGATAACTGAGTGTGCTGAAGATATTATGAATATGTCTAATAATTATAATGAAATAATAAAAGATAAAAAAATGACAGCTGCAAATAGCATATTACAAATAAGTCAAGAAGATACGATGATACAATCAAATGGAGATACAGAAATAAATTCTTCGGGTTATTCGGTGGTTAATGGTGGAGCAAATGTAATGATAAATGGATAAATAGAAGGAGCGAATGAAAATGAGATTTTATTATGATAATGGAAAACAATGTGTTATTAATTTTGAGATAATAGAAAGTCCTGAAAGTGCTAAAAAGAGAGAATATGAAGATTTTCAAAGAATGATGGAAAGTACAAGAGAAGAAATTAGAAGAAGGGAAAAACAAAGAATTCCTGTAGACAAAAATATTGCTAAATCAATAGTTTGTGATGGAGCAAAATTATACTGTCCAAAAGCTGAAATAAAAATATTTGCTCCAGAAGATGTAGTAGAAACAATAACAACTCCCCCAGAAGATCTTCCTATGATAGAATTAATAGTTCCTGAAGAACATCATGTTTTTTTGATGAAAAAAGATCCTGTAGCAACAACAAGAGATATAGAACCTGATAATTTTAATCCAGCTCCCGGAATATATTGTTCTTATGATCATGAAAAATGTAATATAAAAGAAGCAAATAAGTATTGGGAAAAAGTGGCAAAAACTGAAGTAAATGGATATGAACTTCTTTTAAAACAATCACAACTTATATGTACACATTGTCCAGGAGCAAAATTAAAGTTTGTAAGTAATGGTCAAGATATCCATATAGCAAATTCCGGTATTGAAAAGTTTTTTTCTCCAACCATTAGAAAGACTATTAAAATAGGAGGAGGAGCTTTGATTATTATAGGGACTTTGGCTACTCCAATACCAGGAGATGAAGAAGCAGCTGCAGGCTTAACTTTAGAAGGGACAATTCAATTTCTTAAATATAAAGGATGGGGGATGTTTGGTGGAACAAGAACTATAGTAAATGAAATTACAGGTTATGATATATTAAAAGATCCTATTAAGTCAGCAATTGGTGAAGATACAGGAGAAGTTGTTGGAAATACAATTGATTTTGTAGACACAGCACATAGTCTTTATAAACTTCCAGAAGAAGTAGGAGAATTAGCCGATAATATAGGTAAAGGAAATCAGATTGCAACAGAAATTACTAAAAATGAAGAATTTATACAAAATATAAAAAATAATCCTTTATCAAAAAAAAGAACTTATTCAAAAAAAAGTATAAAAGTAAAAGATGAATTGAAGTTTACTTCTAAATTAGAAATAAATGTATTAGAAAAAACTAATAGGAGTCTTCAAAAAAATATAAAAAATGTTACACCTTATATACATTCAGGAACACTCGGTGTTTCTAATACTATTATTTCAACACATAATTATGCAGCGGATTCATTTTATCTACAATCTATAGAGGAAAGATATTACGAAGATATAAAAGAATATTCAAAAGTTCCTTTTATTTCTATAAAACAGGAATATCCACAAGATTAATGAGGAGGTAAGAGTGAAAAAGATATTTTTAATTTTAATATTAATTTTTACTTTTTCATGTAATGTATCTAAAGAAGAAAAAGATAAAAGAGTATTACTAAATGAAGTAAAAAAAATAAATAAAAACAGAAATCCTACAAAAGAACAAATAAATATATTATTGGAAAAAAGTAAAGAACTGTATCAGAATGGAGATGAAAAAACAGCAAAACAAGTATGGGAGAATCTTGAGGAATATACATCAGAAGCTACTTTGTATTTAGCAGATTATTATGATAATAATAAAGATGAAATAAATTATGAAAAATATTTATTAAAAGCGGCAGAAAAAGAAAATGAAACGGCGATGTTTAATTTAGGAGGACTATATCAAAAAAGAGGAAATACTGAAAAAATGCTAAAGTGGTATACCAAAGTAATAGAAAAAGATGGAAAAAATTCAGCTATAGTAATGACTAATTTGGGAAATTATTATGACTTAGAGGGACAAAAAGACAAGATGTTAGAATGGTATAAAAAGGCAGCAGAAAAGGGTTCTATGGAAGCAATGAATAATTTAGGAGTATATTATAGTGAAAATAATCAGGAAAAAGAAATGTTATTTTGGTATAAAAAAGCATTGGAAAAAGATGAAAATATAAGAACTCTTAATAATTTAGCAAGTCATTATTTTAAAAAGGGAAATTTGAAAGAAGCTGAAAAATGGTATAAAAGATCTGCAGATAAAGGTTCGATAGAAGCAATGAATGATTTAGGTGTTATATATGATTCTCAAAAAAGATATGAATTAGCAATAAAAATGTTTTTAAAAGCAGCTGAAAATGGGGATGAAGATGCAGTATTAAATATAGGCTTAATGTACGAAGATAGAGATATGTATAACGAAGCAAAAGAATGGTATAAAAAATTTGCTGAATTAGGAAATCAAAAAGCATTAAAAAAGTATAATGAATTAAAAGATAAGTATTAGATTTTAGAAAGGTATAACATAATGAAAGAAAATTTGTATAATTATAATATGGAAATTTACTGTGAAAATAACCAAGAAAAAAAGAAACTTCTAAATAGATATTCGAGATTTCAATTAATTGAGCATGAATTCAAAGATACTGTAAAAAGATATACAATTATAGATAAGACAGATTTAAAAAATATAAAATATTCCTCAATATATTTCTATAGATATTTTATTAATGAAGTAAAAAAATTATTTTCACCTCTTGAATTAGAATATGAAAATAATGTAATTACAATAATTAATAAAAAAGAATTATTAAAAAAATTAATTGATGAGACTTATAATTTTTTTATAAAATATCCAAATAAAATAGAAGAAATGAATTCAATATTAAATGATATGAAAAAAGGGTTAGAATATGAAAATTTTGAACAGGAAATAGATGAGGAAAGTATTTATCCTTATATTTTCAAAATAAATTTATTTTTAGATAAAGAAGAAAAAATTTTAAAATCTAAAAGTCCTGAAATTATTTCAGAATATAATGTTCCAACCATTATAAATTATTTAATAAAAGGAATTCATAGAAATAAAATAAAAATTTTTTTTGATGAAAAACTTGATGAAGAAGAAGTTTCCTTTGAAGAGATAAAATTTGAATTAAAAAAAGAACTAAATATTTCTGAATCAGAATTTTTTGATTTTAACTTTACAATAAAAGGTTATTATATTTATAATGTCTCTACTGATACAGTAGAAAAAATAGAAGTAGATAAAGAAATAAAATTTTATAATATTAAAACTCTTACAAAAAGAATATTAGAAATAGAAGGTTTTAAAATTGAAGGAAAAACTTACGATGAAATAAAAGAAGAAATGTATAAATATCTAAATTCAATGAAAAATAAAGAAATAATTGATAAGAAAAAAATTATGAATTTTATAAATAAG